>CAUWEX010000008.1:0-60871 GCA_963557965.1 uncultured Clostridia bacterium | reverse complement strand
AGCTGAGCTAAGCGACCATGTTCTCTCGACGTGTTTAATTATACTAATTATTTATCATATTGTCAATACTTTTTTGAAAGTTTTTTTATTTTTTTGTATTTTTCTTCTAAGTCTTCAAAATAATAGTTTTACAGCTTCTATATTCTTGGAAAATAATAATTTTTAAACAAAATAGCAATTATTTTTTATATTATATTTTAAATTATTACAACTTTTAATTAATAACAATTGCTATTTTGCTTATATTGCTCTTCGTGTCTTTAAGCATATGCTTGACGCTTTTTAAAGCTAAGTAGATTTGTAATTTCATTTTCTGTATTTTTAGCTTTCTTAGTTTTTCTTGCTCTTTCTTGTTCCAATTCTCTTTTTTGTTTTTCAGCCATTGATTGACAAATTGCTTTCTGATATGCAAAATGTGTATCTTGTGCTATTTTACTCCAATTATATTCATTTCTAACTTTATTTTTAGCAACTCTTGTTATGTCAGCACATAATTTATGGTCATATAATAATTCTAAGATTGAGTCTGCAATAGAATTTGAATTTCCACAATATGCTTTCATTCCATTTTTCTTATGGTCTACAATTTCGTTTAATCCTCCTATGTCAGAAACTACTATTGGTTTTTCAGAAAGCATTGCTTCTAGTGCAACTATTCCAAAAGGCTCATATGTACTTGGGAACACTGCAACATCTGCTGCTTTATACATTCTTTGCACATCTTTTCCTTTCATGTAACCTGCAAAAAATACTTTGTTTTCTATCCCCATAGCTTTCACTTGATTTTTTAATTCTTCTTCCATTCCGCCTTTTCCACATATTACAAGTTTACTGTCATGATATCCTTCTAATATTTTTGGCATAGCTGAAATTAGATGTTGAATTCCTTTTTCATAAACAAGTCTACCCATAAATAAAATTATTTTTTCATTGTCCATTGCAAATTTTCTTCTAAAGTTATAATCTCTTTCTATTCCATTAAATAGATTTAAGTTTACACCATTTGGAATAACATTAATCTTGTCATATGGAAGTCCAAATAATCTTTGTAATTCATTTTTCATGTAATTACTATTTACAACAACCTCTGCTGCTTCATATGTAAGCATCCATTCTGTATCATTTATATATCTTTGTTGTTCATCATGAATTCCACTGTTTCTTCCAGCTTCTGTTGCATGTATAGTTGCAACTATTGGAATATTGTAAGAATTTTTTAGAGTTTTGGCACTATAGGCTACTAACCAGTCATGGGCATGTATAACGTCAAAATTTCCTTCTTCTCTTATTATTTCATTAGCTTTTGCTATCATATTAAAGTTCAACTGTAATATCCAGTCTATAAAATTGTTAGGGTTTATCATATAATTATCTACTCTATATACTTTTATCCCTTTATCGTCTTCAAAATATGGAGCATCACCTTCTCTGTATGTTATTACAGTTACATCATGTCCATCTTTATGTAGTGTTTTTGATAAATCATACACTACTCTTGATATTCCTCCTACCACTCTTGGTGGATATTCCCATGTCAACATTAGTATTTTCATCCTACTATCTCCCTCTTTTTTATTATATTTTCTTTTGTTAAAATTATTACTTTTTAATTTTGACATTCTTGCTATATATTCTATACAATTTTATAAAAAAAGTAAATGCTTTTTTCAAAAAACATTTACTTTTTTTGCTATTTTTCATCAAATTTTTTACTTATAAATGATGTATCATATTTATTACTTCTAAACTCCTCATCCTGTAGTATTTTTAGAATGAATTCTGTGTTTGTAACAACCCCTTCTACTACTAATTCTGAAAGGGCACTCTCCATTTTTGCAATACTTTCTTCTCTGTTTTTTCCATGTACTATTATTTTGGCTATCATAGAATCGTATGTTGGTGGTATTTTATATCCAGCATAAATTGAAGTCTCTATTCTTATCCCATTTCCACCAGGAAGGTGTAGTTCTGTAACTGTTCCAGGACATGGCAAAAAATTCTTATTAGGATCTTCGCTATTTATTCTGGCTTCCATACTATGACCTTCTATTTTTATATCTTTTTGTTTATACTCTAACTTTTTACCACTTGCAATTTTTATTTGCTCTTTTATAATATCTATGTTAGTTACTTCTTCTGTTACAGGATGTTCTACTTGTACTCTTGTATTCATTTCCATAAAGTAAAAATTTTTATGTTTATCCACTAAAAATTCTATTGTTCCTGCATTTGTATATCCTATCTCTTTTACAGCTTTAACAGCTGTTTCTCCCATTTTTTGTCTTGTTTCTTCATCTATTGCAGCTGATGGCGTTTCTTCTATAACTTTTTGATTTCTTCTTTGAATCGAACAATCTCTTTCTCCTAAATGTATACAATTACCATATTCATCCGCAAGTATCTGTATTTCTACATGACGAGGGTTTTCTACAAACTTTTCTAAATAGATAGAATCATCATTAAATGAAATTTTAGCCTCTTGTTTTACCACATCATATGCTTTTAATAACTCTTCTTCTTTATACGCTATTCTAATTCCTCTTCCGCCTCCACCGCTTGAAGCCTTTAGTATTACAGGATAGTGTATCTCTTTTGCTATTTTTATTGCCTGCTCTTTTGATTTAACCAAACCGTCTGAGCCAGGAACTACTGGAACTCCAGCTCTTTTCATTGTCTCTTTGGCTTTAGATTTATTTCCTAATAATTCTATTAATTTATAATTAGGTCCTATATATTTTATATCCATCTCTTCGCATATTTTTGCAAAACTACTATTTTCTGATAAAAAGCCATATCCAGGATGTATGCTATCTGCTCCAGTCAAACATGCTGCCTCTAATATTGCTTTCATATTTAGATAACTTTTATTTGATGGTGCTGGTCCTATGCATACGGCTTCATCAGCCAAACTTACATGCAGTGCATTTTTGTCTACTTCAGAATATATAGCAACTGTCTTAATTCCAAGTTCTCTACATGCTCTTATTATTCTAACTGCAATTTCTCCTCTGTTGGCTATTAAAACCTTTTTTATCATATTCTTTCTCCTTTTTCTTCGTATCTTGAGTTATACAATCAAAAACATTCCCCATAATACATAATTATACTACCGCAAATGTCAATTCACCTTTTGCCACAACTTTTCCTTCTACTGTTGCAATTGCTTCTCCTATACCTACTGGACCTTTTCTTTTTATGATACTAACTTCTAATTTCAAAGTATCTCCAGGTATAACAGTCTTTTTAAATCTTAATTTATCGATTCCTCCAAAAAGTGCGTTCTTCCCTTGGTTCTCTTTTTCAGACAAAATAGCTACTGCTCCTGTTTGGGCTAAAGCTTCGACTATTAATACCCCTGGCATAATTGGATTTCCAGGAAAGTGTCCTTGAAAGTAATATTCATCCGCATTTACAAATTTATATGCTGTTGCTGACTTTCCAGGTTCATAATTTTCGACTTTATCTATCATTAAAAAAGGATCTCTTTGAGGTATTATTTTTTTTATTTCTTCTTTTCCTAACATTATTTTTCTCCCTCTTATTAACTTTCTATTTTAAACAACGTTGTCCCATATTCCACCATATCTTCGTTACTAACACAAATTTCTACTATTTTTCCATCATATTCAGATTCTATTTCATTCATTAGTTTCATTGCTTCTAATACACATAAGGTTTGCCCCTTTTTTACTATATCTCCTACTTTTACAAAAGGTTCTTTGTCTGGAGACGGACTTGCATAGAATGTTCCTACCATTGGGCTTTTTATCTCTTTATATATATTATCACTATGTGAAACTTCTGTGTGTTCTATAACTTTTTCTTCTGCTTTATTTTCTTCTGCCTCTACATGATAAACTACCTTTTCTTCTTTTGCTTTTTTCTTTCCAACAGGAATATCTTTTTTCATGCTTATTTTCATTCCTTCTGGAAATTCTATTTCTAAAAAATTTAATTTCGAATCTCCCATATCATCAATGAGTTTTTTTATTTCTTTATATTCCATTTTACTTTCCTCTCTATTTATCTTGATATTTCTTAAAAACTATACTGCTATTATGTCCGCCAAATCCTAAAGAGTTTGACATTGCATATTTTACTTCTGCTTTTTTTCCTTCATTGCAGATAAGATTTAAATCACATTCCTCGTCTGGTACTTTGTAATTTAATGTTGCAGGAACAAAATTGTCTTCTATTGCTTTGCAACACGCAATAGCTTCTATCGCACCAGCAGCTCCTAAAAGATGACCTGTATGCCCTTTTGTTGAACTTACCATAACTCTGTTAACATCTTCTTTAAACACTTTTTTTACTGCCATAGTTTCACATGCGTCATTTAGATGAGTTGATGTACCATGTGCATTAATATATGTAATATCTCTTGGCGAAATTTTTGCTTCTTCTATAGCTAATTTCATAGCTCTAGCTCCACCTTCTCCCTCTGGTGCAGGTGAAGTTATATGATATGCATCTGATGTTGCTCCATATCCTACTATTTCAGCATAAATTTTAGCTCCTCTTTTTAGTGCATGTTCTAGTTCCTCTAATATAACTACACCTGCACCTTCTCCCATAACGAAACCATTTCTTTCTTTATCAAATGGAATACTTGCTCTTGTTTTATCTTCTGTTCTACTTAAAGCCTTGATATTACTGAAGCCCGCTATGCTAAGTGGCGTAATTGAGGCTTCTGTTCCTCCTGCTAGCATCACATCTTGGTACCCATATTTTATTGTTCTAAAAGCTTCTCCTATACAATGTGTTCCAGTAGCACATGCTGTAACTATTGCTGTAGACTCTCCTTTTATTCCAATATCAATTGCCACATTTCCAGCAGCCATATTAGATATTCCCATTGGTATGTACATTGGAGATACTCTATCTGGTCCTTTTAAGATGCATTTTTCTTTTTCACTCTCTATTGTATTAATTCCACCAATTCCAGAACCTAATGAAATTCCAACTCTTTCCATATTTTGTGTTTCTTTATCTAATTTACTATCTTCCCATGCTTCTCTTGCCGCTATCATTGCATATTGTGAAAATTTATCCAATCTTCTTGCTTCTCTTTTATCAAAATATTTTTCTGCATCGTAATTTTTCAATTCTGCTGCCAATTTAACTTTAAAATCTGTGGTGTCAAATGCAGTAATATTATCTATTCCACATTTTCCTTCTTTTAGTCCTCCCCAAAATTCTTTCGTATTATTTCCAACTGGAGTTAAGGCTCCTAATCCTGTTATAACAACTCTTCTTTCCATTTTTTCTCTCCCTTTTTATTATATTACCATTCCACCATCAACATTTATAACTTGTCCTGTTATATATGAACTATCTTCTGAGCCTAAAAAGTAAATTAACTTTGCAACTTCACTAGCTTCTCCCATTCTTTTTAGCGGTATTTGTTCATTGATTTTTTCTTTTATGTCATCTTGTAAAACCTCTGTCATATCTGTTTTTATAAATCCTGGAGCAACTGCATTTACTCTTATCTGTCTACTTGCAACTTCTTTAGCTACACTTTTTGTAAATCCAATCACTCCTGCCTTAGAAGCTGCATAGTTACATTGTCCAGCATTTCCGGTAACTCCTACTACTGATGTTAAATTTATTATACTTCCTTGTTTTTGTTTCATCATGTATTTTATAACTGCCTTTGTAACTAAATATGTACCTTTTAAATTTATTTCCACTACTTTATCAAAATCTTCTTCTGACATTCTTAGCAATAACCCATCTTTTGTAATTCCTGCGTTATTTACTAATACATCTATTTTCTTAAATTTTTCTATTGCTTGTTCTATCATTTTGTCTACTTCGTCTGCTTTTGATACATCAGCTTTTACAATAAGAACTTCTGATCCTAGTTCTGACATTTGTTTTCTAATTTCCTCTACATTTGTCTTGTCTGATACATAATTTAACACTAAGTTATATCCTTTCTTAGCATATATTTTTGCTGTTTCTTTTCCTATTCCTCTTGTGCCTCCTGTTATCAATACAGTTTTCTTTTCTTCCATTACTTTTCCTCCGCTAAATATTTTTCTAAACTTTCTAATGTATTTATATTATAAGTTTTTGCTTCTTTATTATCTTTTTTCACAAAACCTGTTAACGTCTTTCCTGGTCCTATTTCCACATATTCTTCAATTTCATTTTCTTTCATTTTCTCTATCGCTTTATCAAATCTAACTGAACTTATTATATGTTTTGATAATATTTCTTTTACATTATCATCTGGCATGTAGAATTCTCCGTCAATGTTTTTTATAACTTTTATAGAACTTTTATTAATAACTATATTTTCTAATTCTTTTTCGTAGTTCTTCTTGGCTTCTTCTAGTTTTGATGTATGGAAAGGCCCACTTGTTTTTAATGGTATTACTCTTTTTGCTCCGTTTTCTTTTAACATTTGAGTTGCTTCTATTACTGCTGTTTCTTCTCCTGAAATTACTGTTTGTGATGCACAATTATAATTTGCAGGTGTTACAAATTTTCCTTCATCTGACAATTGTTTGCATACCTTTTCAATTTCACTTGATTTCAAACCAATTACTGCTGCCATAGAATATTTGCCTTCTGGTATACATTTTTCCATATAATATCCACGTTTTTGTATTAATTTTACACCTTCTTCAAAGCTAATAATTCCTGCATATACAAGTGCTGTATATTCTCCTAAACTTAAACCTGTTGCAATTTCCGCTTCTATATTTTTCTTTCTTAAAACCTCTAATATTGCCAAGCTTGTTGTAAATATAGCAATCTGTGTGTTTCTAGTTTTCATTAATTCTTCTTCTGGTCCATTAAAACACAAATCTTTTATATCTATATTGGTTATTTTAGAAGCTTTGTCATATATCTTTTTTGCTTCATCGTATTTATCATAAATATCTTTTCCCATTCCTACATATTGAGCTCCCTGCCCTGGAAATAAAAATGCTCTTTTCATACTTTTCTCCTTTATATTTCTAATAATATACTTCCTGTATTTAAACCTCCACCATATCCTAAAAATATCACCTTATCTCCGACTTTTAAGCGATTTTTTCTCCATCATTTCTGCAATTGCAATTGGAATACTTGCACAAAATGTGTTACCAGTTTCTTGGATATTGGTAAACATCTTTTCTTGACCGCAACCTATTCTACTTGTAATTCCTTCTATGATTTTTAAATTAGACTGATGTGGTATTATATATTTTATATTTTCTATTTTTTCGTTTGATATATGTAATAATTCTTTTATATTTTTTGCACTTTCAGTTACAGCGTATCTATATACATCTTTTCCCTTCATGTTTATTTTATAGTGCGAATGATATTCTAATATGTTTTTATTATCTATTGTTGATACTATATTAGAGTAATATTGTTTTTTTGATTTGCTTTTTTCTACTAAAACGGCTCCCGCTCCATCTGAAAGTACTGCTAATAAATCCAAGTCTTCTTTATCTATTATTTTTGATAACAATTCTACTCCTATTACTAAAGCTTTTTTTGCTTTTTCACATTGAATATACATTTTAGCAATATCCAAGGCATTTATAAAGCCTCCACATCCTGCTAATATATCCAAACATATACATCTTTCTATTTTAAGTCTTTTTTGAATATAATTAGAAATTCCCGGCATTATTTTATCGGTAGATGTTGTTGCCACTATAATCATATCTACATCTCTTACAGCCTCTTTTTCTAATTTTTCCACTGCTTTATATGCTAATTTTTCTATTTCATCTTCTGCATAATGTCTTACCTCTATTCCCGTTCTTTTCTTTAAATAGCCCTGTGGCAATTCAAACTGTTTTTCTAGCTGTTCATTTGTAATGTTGTTTTCAGGTAAGTATTTTGCACTTGCTAATATTTGTATATTACTCATAATTAACCTCATTTTCTATTTAAGGTACAAATCAGTCAAAAAAATTTTTCCAACTTTTACTCTACTTTGATTTTTTATTTATATATCATTTTTTTATTTTTTTCTATTGGTCTGGTCGGTCATTTTAGAATTAAAAATTTCATTTCATTTTCCTATTTTATGCAAAAAAGAACTCAAATTATTAAATTGTTTCTAATAATTTGAGTTCTTAAATCACATTTTAATTTTCGCCGTTTTGTCCATTTTCTTGATTATTATTTTGTATATTACTACTTTGTTGTTCTTGATTTTGACCATTTGAATTTGATGGTACATTTACTTGATTATTCCCATTACTTTGATTGCTATTATTTACAGTATTGCTATTAGTATTGTTTGAATTTTGTTGTATATTTGTCTCTACGTTTTTACTAACTCCTATTTTCTTTAAATATTCTTCTGCATCCATAGTTCCATTATTAGCTGTTATATAATAATGTTTTTGTCCTCCATTAATTGTCATATAAATATCATCAGCTACTGGTGCTGCAAATAGTTGTTGTCCTATTGAATTTAATAATGTATATTTTTTATTCTTAGATGCAACTAATACCTCATAATCAGGTATTACCAATAAACTTAAAGCATCTTTATTACTTGTTGTAATATATCCAAAACTATCATATTCATAATTGACTACTAATTTTCCTGTTTTGTCATATAATCCCCATACCTTATCTTTTCTGGCTGGAATTAAATTTCCTGCTAATATATATTTATTTTTAATGCTGTTTTGTCCAAATGGAGATATATCCATTCCGATTTCATCATTTTCAATATATATTTTTGTATTTCCGTTTAAATCTAACACTCCATATTTTCTATCTTTTTGGACAACATATAGTCCTGCATCACTACTCATTAATTCTATTGTGTCATATAATGGTTGAACTTTTGTCCTTCCTGTTTTATCTAATATACCAAATTTCTTATTGCTACCAATTTTAAAATCACCTATTTCAGGTAGATATGTTATACTATCGTATTTTGGTTCTAAAATTGTTTTTCCTTCTAAATCTATAACAGCATAGATTTCAGTATCTCCTTTTTTTACAACTAACATATTTTGTAATATGGCTTTTTGGTTTGCAAAAACTGTACTAATTTCTTTATATCCATTATCTAATGCTACTGAAGAATATGACTGCACTAGATATGGCAATGTATAAATATATATTCTATTTTGGTCTTGATTATATGTAAAACTTACATTGAAGGCTTTTGAAATTGCTTCAGAGCTTCCATATAGGACTCCATTTTTTGCTACAATAGGTAATTTTATATTAGCTATTTCATAATTAGCCTCTGTTACTGATAAATCCAATTTTTCTATTTGATTTGAACCAAGTGAAAAATTTGCAACTTCATTTGCATTTTGAACATAACATTTGCTCTTTTCTTGTGATTTTTCCTCATAACTTCCATCATAGCTATCATATCCTAAATAACTTGCAATTTCTTTTATCGGTGCATAAATAGTACCGTTTTCTTCAAAAACCAACAAACTTTTTACTTTTTCGTTAACTTGTCCATCAACAATAACTCTAAGTGTTGTTGATTGCACATATACTAAATATGCTGCTATTCCTATAATTGCAACAACTAATAAAATTATTAACGTTAATATCACTTTAGTTACAGTTTTTTTCTTCTTTTGTTCTTTATTTTGAACACTTTCTTCAATTAAATTCATTTGTTCCCCTCCTATTTGGTATAACCGTATTTTTTGTAAAATTCATCTCTGAAATTTCCTAAATTATCATTCTCTATTTCTATTCTAACCTTTTCCATTAAATTAGTCAAGAACCTTAAATTATGAATTGATAATAATCGTACACCTAGTATTTCATTTGCTTTTATTAAATGTCTAATATATCCTCTAGTATAGTTTTTACAAGTATAACAATCACATTCAGGGTCTAATGGGGTCCAATCTCTTTCATAAGTAGCATTTCTTACAACCACTTTACCATGTGAAGTCAATGCTGTGCCATTCCTTGCTATTCTTGTTGGAAGAACACAATCACACATATCTATTCCCGCAATCGCAGCTTCAATTAAATAGTCAGGTGTTCCTACTCCCATTAAATATCTTGGCTTATCTTTTGGCATAAGTGGCGCCGTATATCTTAATATATCCAAAAATATATCTTTTGGCTCTCCTACACTAATTCCACCAATAGCATAACCTGGCAAATCTAATTCTATTAATTCTTTCGCACTTTGTTCTCTTAAATCCTTATAGAATCCACCTTGTATAATTCCGAACAAAGCTTGTTTATCTACAGTTGTATGAGCTTCTTTACATCTTTTAGCCCATCTTGTAGTTCTTTCCATTGAATTTTTAGTATATTCATATGTTGATGGATATGGACAACATTCATCAAATGCCATCATAATATCTGAGCCTAAATCTTCTTCAATTTCCATAACAGATTCTGGTGAAAAGAAATGTTTACTTCCATCTAAATGAGACTTAAATTCTACCCCTTCTTCTGTTATTGTTCTTAAATCTCCTAAGCTAAATACTTGGAAGCCTCCACTATCAGTTAATATTGGTCTATCCCATTTCATAAATTTGTGAAGACCACCAGCTTCTTTTACAATTTTATTTCCTGGTCTTAAATATAAATGGTATGTATTTGATAATATAATTTGTGCTTTTACTTCGTCTTTTAATTCTTCTGGCGTCATTGATTTTACGGTAGCTTGTGTTCCTACCGGCATAAATATTGGTGTTTGTATATCCCCATGAGGAGTATGTACTACTCCTCTTCTTGCTCCTGTTTGTTTACATACATGTAATAATTCATATGTTACTGCTGGTTTCATTTTTTCCTCCGATCTCAAAATCATTTTATAAACATTGCATCTCCAAAGCTAAAAAATCTATATTTTTCTTCTACAGCTTCATTGTATGCTTTCATTATAAAGTCTTTTCCCGCTAATGCTGATACTAACATAACTAAAGTTGATTGTGGCAAATGGAAATTTGTTATTAGTGCATCTAAGCATTTAAATGTGTATCCCGGATATATAAATATCTGTGTATCACCTTCTGTTTCTTTAACATATCCATTTTCATCTGCAATTGTTTCCAACACTCTACATGAAGTAGTTCCTACTGCAATTACTCTATGCCCTTCTTTTTTAGCTTTATTTATTTTTTCTACATCTTCTTGTTTTATATAAAAATGTTCTGAATGCATTTCATGTTCTTCAACTGTATCTTCTTTTACTGGTCTGAATGTTCCTATTCCTACATGTAAAGTTACATTCGCTATCTCTATTCCTTTTTCTTTTATTTTTTCTAAAAGTTCAGGTGTAAAGTGCAATCCCGCAGTTGGTGCAGCTGCTGACCCTTCATATTTTGCATATACTGTTTGATATCTATCTTTTTCTTTTAAACTTTCATGTATATATGGTGGTAATGGCATTAATCCAATTTTGTCTAAAATTTCATTAAATATCCCTTCATACATGAAATTAACTTTTCTTGTTCCTCCAGGCATTGTATCTAAAATTTCTGCAGTTAGTAACCCTTCTCCAAAAACAACTTTTGTTCCAACATGTAGTTTATTTCCTGGTCTTACAATACATTCCCAAATGTCTTTTTCTATATTATTTAATAATAAAAATTCAACTTTTGCTCCTGTTTCTTTTTTTCCATATAATCTTGCAGGAATTACTTTTGTATTGTTTCTAACTAAAACATCTCCTGGTTGTAAATATTCTATAATATCCTTAAAATGTCTATGTTCTATTGTTTCATCTTTTTTATCTAATACCATTAATCTTGATTCATCTCTTTTTTCAATTGGTGTTTGAGCAATCAATTCTTCTGGTAAATAGTAATCAAAATCTGTAACTTTCACTTTTTAGCCTTCTTTCTGGTATCTAAATTTTTTCTGTTATTTTTCTAATTATTTCTTGTATTTCTTCTATAAAATTTTGTGGCTCCTTAAATACATTTTCTATTTTATATGAATTTTCAAAATTGCTACTTTTAGGTGGCTTAATAGTATATATTTCCTGTGGCAAACCTACTTTTCCTATTGTTGTATTGATATTTTTATTCATATAATCTTGGTACCATTTCTTTTGACCAAAGATTTTTTCATTTTCATACCCTAAGTCTTTATATGCGTGCAATTCTGGAACACTATAACCATATTCTTTTGCACTTCTTTCTAATGAATGTAAAAATTCATGTAAAAATACTTCTTCTGGGAACTGATTTATTTTTGTATTATATTTATAAATATAATTTTTTTCATCATTTGGTAATCGTATATTGGAGAAACCTATACCATAATAATCCATCGCTCCGAAGTCCTATCCAATCATTTATTTCTATATCATTTGAATGTTTTTCATCTCCGAGCCTCATTATTGCAAAAATGTGGTCATAATCGTTAGTTGCAATTATATCTTTTATTTGTTCTTCAATGTTTTCAGGAGAAACATAATATCCAAATTCATCATCATAAGATAACTCTGTAATTGGCTTATCTATTTCATAGATATCACATATAGCCTTCATTTTTCCATTTGATAAAATTTCACAAGATGAACTAAATCTACTTATTGTCTTTGAAATATCTGAAATGTCATTTTGAGTTACTTGTACTTGTACTTGTTTTCCATTTACAGCAATATCTGTTTTTTGAAATATAAAACATCCAAATTTCCATTCATTATTATTGTCATTTATTCCTTCTTCTAATGTAAATTCTGAAAACCAAGCAGTCCCTTTGGCTTCCCCTGAATTTCCTCCAAGTCTAAATCCTAAGTTTATACTTGTTCTGTCTTTACTATTAAATATAAGTTCTATTTTCTGCCACTTAGTTGTTCCTTGAACTGCAACAGATCTTTCTGTACTTCCTTCTATCGAAATCTGTGCTCCTATACTAGAAATCGGTTCTTTCGGTTCTACATTTTCTGTTTTAACCATACATGTAACTCTATATGGTTGATTTTTTTCGACTTCTATCGTTTCATAAAACATTGCGTCATTATATTCTGGAGATTCTATTTTATAGCTGGCCTGTTTTCCATATTTTTCATCCTTATCTCTCTTAAATACAGAACTATACATATGTGCTTCACTTCTGACAAATCTATTAAAATTATTGATTTTATAATATTGATATGTAAAATACAATAACGCACATAAGATAACAAATATTATTGCATATAATATTTTTGACGCTTTTGTTTTATTATTTCTTTCCATACTCAATATCTCCATTCCTCTTTGGTCTGTTTTTTATTTTTATACAATTATCACCAAAAGCTATGGATTTTATCCACAGCTTTTTAGTCTTTTCTATTTATTATTAGCCTTTTCAAAGTCTTTTGCTGAAAGATTAATTCTACCTTGGTCATCAATTTCTATTACTTTTACAGTAACTTTATCTCCCACATGAAGTACATCTTCTACATTATTTACTCTTTCTTTTGATATTTTTGAAATATGTAATAATCCTTCTTTTCCTCCACGACCTAAGTCTACAAATGCTCCAAAGTTCATTATTCTAACAACTTCTCCGTAATATATTTCTCCAACTTCGATGTCTTTTGCAATATTTTCTACCATTTCTAAAGCTTGTTCTGCTTTTTCACTATCTGTAGAATAAATAAATACTTGTCCATCTTCCTCAATGTCAATTTTAACTCCTGTTTCATCAATGATTTTATTAATCATTTTTCCACCAGGACCTATTACATCTTTTATTTTGTCTGTATTTATTTTTGTTGTAACTATTCTTGGTGCATATTCTGATACATCTTTTCTTGGCTCAGCAATTACTGGTTTCATAATATCATCTAAAATGTATTGTCTAGCTTTTTGAGTTCTTTCAAAAGCTTCTTCTATGATTTCATATGTTAAACCATCACATTTGATGTCTACTTGTATTGCTGTAATTCCTTTTTCTGTTCCACCAACTTTAAAGTCCATATCTCCGAAAAAGTCTTCAAGTCCTTGAATATCTAATAACATAACATAATCTTCATCATTATCAGGATTTGTTACTAAACCTGTTGAAATTCCTGCAACTGGTCTTTTAATTGGAACTCCGGCATCCATTAAACTTAATGTACTTCCACATATACTTGCTTGTGATGTTGATCCATTTGAAGACAATACTTCTGAAACAACTCTTATCGCATAAGGAAATTCTTCTTTTGATGGTAATACTGGTACTAATGCTTTTTCAGCTAATGCTCCATGTCCTATTTCTCTTCTTCCAGGTCCACGAGATGGTCTAGCTTCTCCAACTGAATAGCTTGGGAAATTATAGTGATGCATATATCTTTTTGATTCTTCTGTTGTATCAATTCCATCTAATGTTTGCTCTTCACTTGCCATTCCTAATGTTGTAATTGATAACACTTGAGTTTGTCCTCTTGTAAATAATGCACTTCCATGTGTTCTTGGAAGTAAACCAACTTCACATGATAATGGTCTTATTTCATCTAATGCTCTTCCATCAACTCTTTTATGTTCATTGAAAATCATTTCTCTTACACATTTTTTCTCTAATTTGTAAATAGCTTCTCCAATATCTGATTTATGTTCTTCAAAAGCATCTTGTCCAAATTTTTCTACATAGCTTTCTTCTATTTTAGCTGTTATTTCATCTACATTTTTGTCTCTTTGTTCTTTATCTTTTTCTTGTACTTTCTCTTTCATTTCTTCTTTGAAGTTTTCTTCTATATATTCATATACATCGTGGTCAACTTCAAAAGATTTATATTCAAATTTTGGTTTACCAATTTCATTTTGAATGTCAGAAATAAACTTACATATTTTCTTGATTTCTTCATGAGCTGCTTTTATTGCATTTAACATTACATCATTTGGAACTTCATTTGCTCCTGCTTCTATCATTGTTATTTTCTTTTCTGTTGCCGCTACAGTTAATGTTAAATCGCTTTTTTCTCTTTGCTCTACAGTTGGATTTATTACAATTTCTCCATCTACTAGCCCAACATTCACAGCTGCTGTTGGACCATTAAATGGTATATCTGATATTGCAAGCGCTGCAGCTGCTCCTATCATAGCTGCTACTTCTGGTGAATTATCTTGTTCTACACAAAGTACTGTTCCAACAACTACTACATCATTTCTAAAATCTTTTGGGAATAGTGGACGTAATGGTCTATCAATTGCCCTTGATGTTAAAACAGCTTTATCTGTTGGCTTTCCTTCTCTTTTTAAAAATCCTCCTGGAATTTTCCCTACTGAATATAATTTTTCTTCAAAATCTACTGACAATGGGAAAAAATCTATTCCTTCTCTTGGTTCTTTTGAAGCTGTTACATTTACTAATACACATGTATCTCCATAACGCACTAACACACTTCCATTGGCAAGGCCTGCCATTTTTCCGGTTTCTATTACTAATTTTCTTCCGGCTAATTCTGTTTCATAAGTTTTAAACATATGATTTCCTCCTTCTTTTTTTCGCCATCATAAGTTCAGATTGTAACCTCTATAATGCATTATTTTGTTTCTTAATTAATGCATTATACAAGCTACCTACCTAAATTTATATGGCTCTAAAATCTTATTTTTTAAATTAAGTTCTTGATAAAAGCCCGTGCTAAAATAAGCATAGGCTTTTACAATTAACTATTTTCTTAGTCCTAATTTTTCAACTATTGCTCTATATCTATTAACATCTTTTTTTACTAAGTAGTTTAATAGATTTCTTCTTTTACCAACCATTTTTAATAGACCACGTCTTGAATGGTTATCTTTTTTGTGAACTTTTAAGTGTTCTGTTAATTCATTAATTCTTTCTGTTAAAAGAGCGATTTGTACTTCTGGTGAACCTGTATCGTTTTCATCTCTTTTATAAGTATTAATAATTTCTTGTTTCTTTTCACTTGTCATCATGTTACTACACCTCCTATTTTATTTTGTTCCTTTAACTGAGCTTATAGATAAGGTGTTTACTATTAAGCTAAGTAAAAGGTATTGTCTACAACACGTATATTTTACTATATTTTTAGGTAAATTGCAAGCTTTTTCATACAAATTTATTCGACACTTTTTAAACTTTCTATCATATCTATTTTCTTTAACGTAAAATATGTTACTATATTGACTATTAATGTAAATACAATAGTTATTAATATTGAATATACATAACTTATAGGATTTATTACTTTTGCAAATCTTAGCATATTTATTTCACATGTTTCTATAATAAAGTAATTTAAGAAAAAGCCACCTACTAATCCTAGCAAAATTCCAATAGCTGTTAAAATAGTTGTTTCCTTTGCTACGTAATTATATACTTCTTTATCATAAAATCCCAATACTTTTAATGTTGATAATTCTCTAATTCTTTCGCTTATATTTACATTAGACAAATTGTATAGAACAACAAAAGCCAACATTCCTGCTGTTACAATTAGTACTACAACTACATAATTCAAAGATTTAAGCGTATCATTTATCATGTCTGTAAATGTTGCCATTGCTGATACTGACGTAACTTCATTTGCATTCAGCATTTCTTTCGAGATTTGCTCTTCTTGCTCAGTACTTAAGTTATTATCGTTCACTAGTAATACATTGGTTGAATATTTTTCATTATATAATTTTTGATATAACTCTTTTGACATATATACATAATGATTTATATAATTTTCTGCAATATTTCCTATTTTTGCTTGAATGATATTTCCATCATTGTCTTTTAAATTAATATTATCTCCTATTTTAACATCTAATAGTTGAGCCGCTTTATCAGTTATTACAATTTCTTCACTATTTAACTCAATTTTATTTTGACTTTCTAAATCTATTATACTTATTATATCTTTTAATGTCTCATTATTTTTCGGAACAATAATTTGTGCATCTTCTTCAACTTTTTCGCCTGACAATTTAGTTGACATCATGTATACTTCTGCAATTTTACTTATTTCTTCTTTTTGTTGCAATTGATTTATATATTTTTCTAATTGCTCATCTTCTAAACCTGATTTTAAATTTACTTGTATATCATAGTTAAATACTTTTCCATATTGCCTTGGCATAATACTACTTATAGAATCTTTTAGTCCAAAACCTGCTAAAATAAGTGATGTGCATCCCATTATTCCTATAATAGTCATAAGAACTCTTTTTTTATATCTAAATATATTTCTAACAGTTACTTTTTGTGAAAATTTTAATCTTTTCCATATAAAATTTATTCTTTCTAACAAAACTCTTTTTCCCATTTTAGGTGCTCTAGGTCTCATAAGTGATGCCGGTGTTTCTTTTAGTTCTTTTCTTATTGAATATCCTGTTGCTCCCAATATACATGCATATATTAAAACTAATCCTGTTCCTCCAAAAAACCAATCAAAATTTAATACTATCGGTGTCATTTGATACATCATCGTATACATTTTCCATATGATTAGTGGTAGTGTAACAAAACCTACACACATTCCTAAAATTCCACCTATTATACATGCAAAACTTGCATAAATAATGTATTTACTTGCTATTTGAAATTTGTTATATCCTAAAGCTTTTAAGGTTCCTATTTCAGTGCGTTGTTCTTCCACCATTCTTGTCATTGATGTTAAAGATATTAGCATTGCTACAATAAAAAATACTACTGGAAACACTTTTCCAATATTAGCAATACTTTTGGTATCTTGTATAAAGCTTACATATCCACTATTAGCTTCTCTATCTAATATATACCATGTTGGCTTTTCTATTTTAGCAATTTCATCTCTTGCTTCGATAAGTTTTCCTTCTGCTTCTTCTAATTTTTTATTAACTTCTTCTTTTTGCTTAATTAATTCATCTTCACCTTTTTTCAGTTCTTCTTTTGCTGTTTGGAGTTTATTTTTTGCATCTTTTAATTGTTTTTGAGTACTAGCTTTTGTTTTTTGATAATTCTTTTCATTTACTTGCAATTCATTTTTTGCTATTTGTAACTGTTTTTTTCCTTGTTCTAGCTGTACTTTTCCTGTAGCAATTCCATTGTCTACCTGTATAATAGCATCTTCTAATTGCTTTTTATTATTCTGTAATTCTTGTAATTTATGTTCAAGTGTCTTTTTTTGAGCTTCTAAAATTATTTTTTGCTCTTCTGGCAAATTTGGCATTTGTAACAGTTCTACAATATTTTTATAATTTTGGTTTGCAATATTAATTCCTTCTGCTACTTTTTTGATATTTTCTTGCATCTGTACTTTTTGTTTTTCTAATTCTTGAATTTTTACATTGGCAGTTATCTCTTGTTGTTTTAATTCTTTTTCGCCTTTAGTAATTTGATTTTTGGCTGTATTTATCTGGCTCTCAGCTTTTGAAAATTCTGCATTGGCTTTTTTCTCATTTTTCGCTATTTCATTTTCGCCATTTACAATTTCTTGTCTACCGTTTTCTATTTTCTTTTCTGCATCTGCAATTTTGTTATTTGCTTCTTCTTTTTGTTTATTAAATTCTTTTTCTGCATCTTTCAGTTTATCAGTTGCAGTTGCAACCAATTCATCTTTTCTTGCTTGTTCTCTACTTTCTTTTATCTCGCTTAATTTATCTTCAACATTTTCTACAATCTCTTTATAATCATTTTTAGATGTTGTATATTTACTGGCATCTTTAACTTTTAAATACATATTAGTATATATTTCTAAATTTATATTGCTTTTATTAACATATAAATAGTAATTTACTTTTCCTGCTCCTAGTTTACTATTTCCCCTATCTCTTGATATGTATAATGGACTTTGTACAACCCCAACTATTTTCAACTTATTATTTTTTAAATAATCTATTTCATCACCATTATCATTCTTGTTTTTTTCTATTTCTAACTCAATAGTGTCTCCTATTTTTTTATTGTTAATGTCTAAAAAGCTTTGTTCTACTACACACTCGTCATTACCTTGAGGAAAATTTCCTTCTAATAGTTTAGGTATATTTACATCTTCTATACATAAAACTTTTGCAACTGTTTCTTTTTCCCCAATTTCTAATTTTGCATCAGTTTCATAAGTTCCTACAACTTTTTCTATTCCTTCAATTTTACTTACTTCATTTACATCATTTTCGGTTAGCCCTAACGTAGACAAAATTTGAATATCATATACATTTTGCTGTTTATAATATTTATCAATTGTATCTACCATATCAGGAGATGTTGCTTGAATTCCTGCAAAGAAACCTACTCCTAAAAATGCCATTAATAAAATTGACAAAAATCTTTTAAAAGTATTTCTTATTTCTTTGAAATTATCTTTCATCAAAGCTGACTTTCCATGTTTTTTCTTTACTTTAGTCGTTTTTTCTTTTTTAGGCATAATTTCACCTTCCTAAAACTTACCATTCAATATTTTCTACTGGCATAGGAGTCTCATTTATTTCAATTTTTTCCGCCTTTCCATTTTTAAAATGAATAACTTTATCAGCCATCGGAGCAATAGCTCCATTATGTGTAATGATAATAACTGTCATATTTTCTTTTCTTGCAGTATCTTGTAAAAGTTTTAAAATTTGCTTACCAGTTTTATAGTCTAGTGCCCCTGTTGGCTCATCACATAGAAGCAGTTTAGGATTTTTAGCAATAGCTCTTGCTATTGCCACCCTTTGTTGTTCTCCTCCTGATAATTGAGAAGGAAAATTATCAATTCTATTTTCTAATGCTACCTTTTTTAATACCTCTTTTGGTTCTAAAGAATTTTTACATATTTGAGTTGCTAGTTCTACATTTTCTAATGCTGTTAAATTTTGAACTAAATTATAAAATTGAAAAACAAATCCGATATCTGTTCTTCGATATTGTATCAGACTTTTATTTTTTAAGCTTGTTACATCTTTACCATCTACTGTAACTTTCCCTGATGTAGCGCTATCCATTCCACCCAAAATATTTAAAGCTGTAGTTTTTCCAGCCCCAGATGGACCTACAACAACTACTAATTCCCCTTTTTCTATCTGAAAATTAGCATTATCTAAGGCTTTTATCGTAACTTCTCCCATTTTATAATTCTTACACACATTCTTAAACTCTATATATGACATTGTAATCACTCCCTTAAAACCTTCTTTTGCAGCTTTTCTGTACTTGTATTTATTTTATTTTTTCATATGTAACAAAATCATAATCTAAATTATTATCTTCATTTTTTATTCCTTGTACTCTATTTGTTTCTTTCCATATATCATGGTCAATTGTTGGAAAAAATGCATCTCCTTCGAATTCTTTGTCTATTTCGGTTACATACATTTTTGTAACATATGGCATTAAGAAATTATAAATCATAGCACCACCTATTACAAAAGCTTCCTCTTTTCCTTCGATTAGTTCTTGAATTTCCAATAAAGAATGAACTACTTGCACATTTTCTTCATTTACTTTAAAGTCAGGATTTTGACTAAATATTATATGTTTTCTATTTGGTAATGGTTTTCCTAAAGATTCGTATGTTTTTCTTCCCATAATTATTGTATGATTTGTTGTTAATTCTTTAAAATGTTTTAAATCTTCTGGCAAGTGCCAAATCAATTGATTATTTTTTCCTATTATATTATTTTTTGCTTTTGCTACTATTATACTTAACATATTTTATTTCCTCCTAAATTTGGGAGCAAAGGTAAAAATCATTTTTTCTCCTTTTTCCCAACTTCTTATATTTATTTTTTCTAATTCAAACAATTTCAGGATGTTTTTCCTTTGCACCAGTCTAGGGCCTTTGAAATCATTCTGCAACAGGTATTTTCCCTATTTTTACATCTTTATTATAATCATACCCTTGAACTTCAAAATCTTCTACTTTAAAATCATAGAAATTCTTAGTTGGATTTTTTATTATTAGTTTTGGACATACTTCCATTGGTTTTGCCTCTAGCAATTTTTCTACTAATGGAATATGTCTATCATATATATGACAATCTCCTATATTGTGGGTTAATGTTCCAACTTCTAATCCAGATACTTGTGCAAACATATATTGAAGTGCTGCATATTGCATAACATTCCATCCATTTGCAGTTAACATATCTTGAGAGCGCTGATTTAATATCAAGTTTAATTTTCCTTCTTTTACTAGCCATTGTGTTCCATATGCACAAGGTTCTAGCCTCATATCTTTTAATTCTTCGTGATTAAATAAGTTTGTCATTATTCTACGGCTTGATGGATCATTTTTTAGTAAATATAAAACATAGTCAACTTGATCCATTTTTTTGATCCCTTCTTTGGTTCTAAATTCATATTCTTTTCCTAATTGATAGCCATATGCTTTTCCTATTGTTCCATTTTCGTCTATCCATTGATCCCATATATGTGAATTCAAGTCTTTTACATCATTAGATTTCTTTTGCCAAATCCATAATATTTCATCAATAGCTTTTTTTATGGTATTTGTGTTATTTCTAAGTGTAATCATTGGAAATTCTTTTCCCACATTGTATTTATTACTTACACCTACAATTGATATGTAATTTGCTTCTGTTCCATCTTCCCATTTTGTGCGGACATGTGTACCTTTTGAAGAATATCCATTATTAATTATTTCCTTGCATGTTTCTATAAAATTTTTATCTGCCTCAGTCATATGTTCCCTCCTTTATTAATTTTTTACCATTTGTACTTATATTACCGCTATCAACATTGTTTCTTTTGTCATTTTCAACATCTTTTATTTAATATATTTTCATCTACAATATATCACAAAAACTATTTTTTTACCACCATTTTGGAACATATTCTTCTTCATGTTCTCCTAATTCTTGTACAAAACCATTCTGAAATTCTAGTTCATTTATATAATCTTCAATTTCTTGCCACTCTTTTGTTGTAAGCTTTCTATTTAACTCTTTATATTCTGCTGTTTTAGCTTTAAAAGTCGGAAAATATTGAGCCATAATACTTATGTATGTATCATTCTTTAAATTATGTTTCATCCATTTTAATACTTTTTTACTATTTTTAATATTATGTGGAAGCACTAAATGTCTAACTATCATTCCTTTCTGCATTACTCCATCTTCATTAAATATTGGGCTTCCAACTTGATTTTGCATTTCTTGAATTGCTGTAGTTGCAATTTCAAAATAATTTTCGACTTTTGAATATTTTTTTCCCAATTCATTTTCTGCATATTTCAAATCTGGTAAATAAATATCTATATATCCTTTCAATTTCTTTATGTTTTCTACATTTTCATATGCATTCGTATTATAAACGATAGGAATTTTTAAACCTTCCTTTTTAGCTAATTTTATAGCTTCAATAATTTGAGGCACATAACTTGTAGGAGTAACTAAATTTATATTTTCTACATTTGCTTTCTGCTGTTTTAAAAATATATTAGCCAGTTCGTTTATTGATATTTCTTTTCCTTTTCCTTGCTGACTAATTTCATAGTTTTGACAATATACACAATTAAGATTACAATTAGAAAAAAAGACTGTGCCAGAGCCTTTTTTTCCACTAATGCAGGGTTCTTCAAAATTGTGTATTGAATATAGGGCAATCTTTATTTTGTCAGTTGCCTTGCATCTTCCTATTTGGTTATTGTTTCTGTTTATTTTACATCTATGAGGACATAACTCACACTTTTCTAGTTCTTTCATTTTTTCCTCCGACCCAAAAATCATTCTACCTTCTTAATAACTAAGCAGTTATTTTCATTTTTTAATGTTATATTTTTTTTAGGAAATCTTTCTTTATTATTTTTAACAACTTCCTGTATTTTTGCTTCACTTTCATTTGTTGAAACTCTTCCCAATTCTTCATCTTTAGCATTTTTTATTGCTATACTATTTTCATTAGTATAATCTGCTATATATTCTATTATTTCTACTTTAAAACCATTTTCTATTTTTTCAATTCTATCTAACAAAAAGTCATCTTCCTGTTGGTCTATTTCTATTTCTGTAGCTACATATTTTTGTATATTTTCATCATATAAAAAGCTAGAATTTCCTTCCTTTGGAAAATCCTTATGGAAGTCCTCTCCAAATACTTCTTTTGCTTTGGTTTGGACTTCATCATAAGTCAATTCATAATTTTCAATATTATTTTTCACTACTTCCCATAACCATATATCTTCTACACTATTTATATCATTAAATTTTGGCAATGCTTCATTTGTTACTTCTTTCCATAAATACACTTTTGAAATGGCATCTTCTACTTGTGCTACCTCGCCTACACTTATTTCACTATTGCTTGCAACCACATTCTTTTTATATACTATCATTCCAATAAATATAATCAGTAAAATTATGATTATCACAAGCATTTTGCGCATATGTATTCCTCCACTCCTATTTTAGCATCCCTTATTATTCTAGCATACCCTGTTTTAGCTTTCAATATTTACTGAAACTTTTTTACTTTTGGCCATACCATCATAACTTTGAATAAATCTCCATCAATTGATATGTTAAATTTGCCACCTTGCAATTCTGTTAAACTTTGTGCTATTGATAATCCCAATCCGCTTCCTTCTGTATATCTTGATTTATCACCTCTTACAAACCTTTGCATTAATTCATCACTACTAATATTTAACTTGTCTTTTGAAATATTTTTTATACTAATTTCTATTATATCTATTTTTTCTTTTATATCAATGTATATTCTTGATCCGTCTAAAGCATATTTACTTATATTACTAAATAAGTTTTCTACCACTCTATATAAATACCTACTATCAGCTCTCACAATTATGTCTTCTTTTGGCATATCTGTTTCTATAATTAATTTTTTGCTGTCTAATTTATCCTCAAATTCGCCTATTGTTTGATTAAACAATTCTTTTACATTAATATTCTCTAAATTAAGCTTCACATTTCCAGACGATGCCTTAGATGCTTCTACTAAATCTTCTATTAATTTTTTCAATCTCTGTGATTTCTGATCTAGTATTTTAATATATTCTTTTGCTTTTTCATTTTCTATATTTTCTGTTTTCAATAAATCTACATAATTTATAATTGATGTTAGTGGTGTTTTAATATCATGTGATACATTTGTTATAAGCTCTGTTTTTAATCTCTCTGATTTTAAATTTTCAGATATGGCATTTGAAAATCCTCCTGCAATATCATTAATATATATTGCCATCTCTTTTAATACACCATTTAACTCATTTTCGTTTAATTTAATGTCTGTTTTTCCTTCATATATGTGTTTTAACGCCAATCTTATTTTTTCACGCTCTATCCCATATCTTTTGATTTTATAATATGCCCATACCCAAAAAGCTATTAATACTATTATAGATATCCCTGTTTGCCAAGTTACTCCTAAAACTAAACTCACAAATATGAAACCTAAATAACATAAAAACATTTTCTTATTTTCTGGAATTTTATGTGATATAGTTCTAACTACTTTTTCTGTTTTTCGCCAGAACCATCTACATATTCTAAAAATGATAAAACTTTCTAAAAATTTTTTAGCTTTTATTCTTTTTATAGTTGTTATTCCAAATACGGCTACAATTATATAGCATAAAATATATAATACCGAGAAAACTGTAATCATTATATAATTTGTTATATTAATTATATTTATTGCAATCGTAATAAATATTGTAATTAATGTTAATGATATGATTGATAAAATTTCATATGGTATATTATCAATTAAATTAAGCTCTATTTCACCTTTTTTATTATACCCAATCGCCCATAATAAATATATGGCAATTATCATTAATAATAAAGCACTTACTGGTAAGGCAATAAAAGGCATAGTTTTGTGTTGCAATGCAAAGTCATACATTTGCTTAATCATTGTATATGATGAATTACCTAATAATTTTTCTTCATTATATCTACTAAAAATATCGTAACCCGTTAATTCGCAAGTTGTAAGTTCTTCTTTATTGTTATATCCAGACTGCCCAGCTACTATCATGTTATCTAAATAGCGATATGTTGTATTATAAACAATGTTATCTTTATTAATAAATTCAATACTAGAATTTATTTCATCATTTATGTAATTCCAATGGTACTTACTGTTTGATATTTCTTCTTTTGTTTTTTCGTAATCATTACTTCTCATATTAGTAAATATTTCATTCGTTTTTTTGTTTACAATTATATATTCTATACATTGTCCTACATTATCATAGCGATTATAATAATTGGAATAGTTTCTTAAATTATCATAATAATTTATTTTTTTGCCTTCTGAATTTTCTATTTCTGAAAAAATATTATACTTACTATCTATTTCTTGTCTTTTACATTCTTCTAAATTGTCAATCAAAAAGCTGAAATAATTGTTAGCAAACATTTCTGTATCTTCATATTTTGTTGCTTCTGATTTGCTAAATTCATTTAAAAAACCTAAATGGAATATACTCAGTCCTATAATAGCGACTAATATTGGTATTAAAATATATGATATTATCTTTAGTAAACTAGAATTTCTTACCTTTTCCATAACATTCACCTTTCCATTTTTTTTGCTTACTCTAAAATCACTTTTCTATCTTATATCCTACTCCCCAAATCACTTTAAGATATCTCGGTTCCTTAGGATTAATTTCAATTTTTTCTCTTATATGTCTTATATGTACAGCTATTATATTTTCTGCTCCATATCCTTCTTCATTCCAAACATTCTCATATATTTCTGGAATTGAATACACTTTTCCTTTGTTTTTTAACAAAAATCTCAATATATTAAATTCAGTTGCAGTGAGTTTTACTTCTTTTCCATCTACATTTACTTTTTTAGTATCATCATTTAAAATAAGTTCTCCTACACGATATATATTTTTATTTTCTTCATCATTTTGTTTCATCGATCCAAGCTTCACATATCTTCTTATACACGAATTCACTCTCGCAATAAGTTCCAATGGATTAAATGGTTTGGTTATATAATCATCTGCTCCTAAATTTAGTCCTCCTACTTTATCATAGTCTTCAGATTTTGCAGATAATAGTATTACCGGAATTGCTTTATCCTTTCTGATTTCTTCTAAAGTCTCCAATCCATCTTTTTCTGGCATCATAATATCTAATATAATTAATTGAATATCATTAGAATTTACTTGTTCTAATGCTTCATTTCCATTATAAGCTTTTAGAATGTTGTATCCTTCCTTACTCAAATATATTTCTATTGCCTTTACTATTTCTCTGTCGTCATCTACAACTAAAATATTATACATTTTATCCCCTCCTGATTTTTCTACTATCTCAAAATCATTTACAAGCCTAGTATATCACAAATTTTATTAATAAAAAATAGAGGAAAAATTAATTTTTTATTAACCTTCCTCTATTTTTCACTTTTTATTTAGCTTACTTGCCTTTTTTCAGGAACTTCTCTTTTTTTCTTTCCATTTGACTTGGTTGTTTTTTTAGCTACCTCAGTCCCTTTATTTTTCTTTTCTTTATCTTCAATAATTTTAGGTCCGTCTGTTCCTAATACGGTTTCTTTAGTTATAATACATTTTACAATATCAGGATTTGATGGAATATCAAACATGATGTCTCGCATTATTTCTTCAATAATTGAACGTAATCCTCTAGCTCCTGTTTTTCTTTCTATTGCTTTATCAACAATTGCTTCTAATGCTGCATCCTCAAATTCTAAATTCACATCATCAATTTCAAATAATTTTTGATATTGTTTTACTAATGAATTTTTTGGTTCTTTTAATATTTTTACTAATGCTTGTTTATCTAAGTCTTCTAGTGTTGCAATTATTGGTAATCTTCCTATAAATTCTGGTATTAGTCCAAATTTAAGTAAATCTTGTGGTAGCAATTCTTTAAATACTTCTACTTTGTTCATGTCTTTTTTATGATTTACTTGTTTTCCAAATCCAATTGCTTTCTCACCTGTTCTATCTTTTATGATGTTTTCAAGTCCTTCAAAAGCTCCTCCACATATTATAAGAATATTTTCTGTATTGATTTGTATCAATTCTTGATTAGGATGTTTTCTTCCTCCTTGTGGTGGAACAGCTGCTATTGTTCCTTCTATTATTTTTAATAATGCTTGTTGAACACCTTCTCCGCTTACATCTCTTGTAATTGAAGGGTTTTCTGATTTTCTAGCAATTTTATCAATTTCATCTATATAAATTATTCCTTTTTCAGCTTTTTGAACATCTCCATCTGCTGCTTGTATCAATTTTAATAAGATATTTTCAACATCTTCTCCAACATATCCCGCCTCTGTTAATGTTGTTGCATCTGCGATAGTAAACGGAACTTTTAATATTTTTGCTAGTGTTCTTGCAAGCAATGTTTTTCCACATCCAGTTGGACCTAATAATAATATATTACTTTTTTGTATTTCTACTTCATCATTTTTTTGTGCATTTTCTTCGTGTGCTATTCTTTTATAATGATTGTAAACCGCAACTGATAAAGTTCTTTTTGCTTGGTCTTGCCCAATAACATAGTCGTCCAAAATTTCTTTAATCTCTTTTGGAGTAGGTAAATTATCTATTTCATTAATATTATATCCAGCATTTTCGTCATCATATAACTCTGCTTCTATAATACTGTTGCATAGCTCTACACATTCATCACATATATATACGCCTGGCCCTGCAACTATTTTTTTTACATTTTCTTGTGCTTTACCACAAAATGAGCATCTTACACTTTTTGGTATGTCATTTTTTGCCATAATCTTCTCCTTACTTTATTTAGGTTTTTCCTTTAGTTCTTTTGTTTTATTTTCTTTTATCCATTATTCCATCTATTAATCCGTATTTTAAAGCTTCTTCTGCTGTCATATAATTGTCTCTTTCTGTATCTTTTTCTATTGTTTCAATTGATTGACCTGTTCTTTCGCTTAAAAATTTATTTAATTTTTCTCTTGTTTTAACTAAGTGATCTGCGTGAATTTTTACTTCTGTCGCTTGACCAGAAATTCCTCCACCACCAATTAATGGTTGATGTATTAATATTTCTGCATTTGGTGTAGCAAATCTTTTTCCTTTTTCTCCTGCTGCAAGTAATGCTGCTCCCATACTAGCTGCCATACCAATACATATTGTTGAGACTGGGCATGAAATATAATTCATTGTATCTATTATTCCCATACCATCTGTAATTGACCCTCCTGGTGAGTTTATATATAAACTAATTTCTTTTTCTGGATCTTCTGATTCCAAAAACAATAATTGCGCAATAATTAAACTAGATGTTGTTGGGTTTACATCTTCTCCTAAAAATATAATTCTATCTTTTAATAATCTTGAAAAAATATCGTATGATCTTTCTCCCTTGCTTGTTTGTTCTATAACATATGGTACTAAACTGTTTTTTTCTAACATGTTCTTTTCCTCCTTAAATAAATTTATTAATCACATTTATTATAATATTTTTATTTATAATTGCAAAAAAGCCAGGGTTAAAATTTAACTAATAAAATTTTATCCCCCAGCCTTTAATCGTTTTATTTTATTTTTGCGTTTTCAACTAAGAAATTAATTGCTTTTTCTGATTCAATTCCTTGTTTCATGTAATTTCTTACATTTTCATTTTTAAGAAATTCGTCGTCATTTTCTTTTCCATAGTTTTTAGCCATTTCTTTCATTTTTTCATCAATATCTTTATCTGTTGCTTCTATTTTTTCTGCTTTTATTACAGCTTCTAATGCTAATCTTGATTTAATTCCTTCAATTGCTTGAGGTTCATATTCTTTTCTAACTTCTTCTTCAGTTTTACCCATCATTTGGAAGTATTGTTCTAATTTTAAACCTTGATATGATAATCTTTGTTCAAAATCTTTTAACATATTATCAACTTCCATCTCTACCATACCTGATGGAATATCAACTTTTGTTTTTTCGCAAAGAGCTTTCATTACAGCTTCTTGTGTTTCGTATTTTGCTTTTTCTTCATTTTGTTTTTCTTGTTTTGCTTTTATGTCAGCTTTTAGCTCTTCTAATGTATCAAATTCGCTTACATCTTTTGCAAATTCATCATCTAAAGTTGGTAATTCTTTTTTCTTAATTTCATGAACTTTTACTTTAAATACAGCATCTTTTCCAGCTAATTCTTTAGAAAAATATTCTTCTGGGAATTTAACTTTTACATCTTTTTCTTCATCTATTTTCATTCCAGCTACTTGATCTTCAAATCCTGGTATAAAAGTATTGCTTCCTATTTCTAAATCATAATTTTCTGCTTTTCCACCTTCAAATGGTACCCCATCAACAGATCCTTCAAAATCTATTGTTGCTATATCACCATTTTCTACTGGTCTATCTTCTATTGAAACTAATCTTGAATTATGTTCTTGCATATGATGTAATTCATGTTCTATGTCTTCATCTGTTACATTATACTCAACTTTTTTAATTTCTATACCTTTATATTTTGAAACTTCTGCTTCTGGTTTTGTTTGCATTACAACTGTAAATATTAAATCTTTTCCTTTTTCCATTTGTTCAATATCAACATTTGGTCTACTTACAACTTCTAATTTATTTTCTGCTACTGCTTCTTCTAAAGCTTCACTAGCAACTTCATTAAATGCATCTTCATAAAAGATTTGTGCTCCATAATATTTTTCTACTATTTGCATTGGTGCTTTACCTTTTCTGAATCCTGGTATATTAAAATATTTTGCACTTTTGAAGTAAACTTTTTTAATAGCTTCTTCAAATTTTGCAGCTTCTACTGTTATTTCAAATTTAACTTCATTTGCGTTTTCTGTTTTTTCTAATTTACAATTCATACTTTTCATCCTTCCTATTTTTCTTGTAGCCTAATTATTATACCACATTTTTGCTATTTTGCAAGGAATTTTTTATATTTTTCAAAAAATACTTGTTTTTTTTTTATTTTTGTGGTAGACTTGTTTATAGTCATTTATTTAAGATAATTTAGGAGGTGCGAAAGATATGGCAAAATGTGCAATTTGTGACAAACAACCTGTTCACGGAAACAAACTTAGCATTACTCGTTCTCATATAAGTAAAAGATCTACACGTACTTGGAAACCAAATCTAAGAAGTGTTAAGGCTGAAGTAGATGGAGAAGTTAAAAGAATTCATGTGTGTGCTAAATGTTTAAAAAATGGTAAAGTTAAAAGAGCTTAATTATTATATAAGCTCTTTTTTTATGGTTTAATTTAGGTCCATCGTTGGACCTTTTATTCTTTAATTCTGAAAATCATTTTTACAAATCCTCTTAAAAATTTAGGTACTTTTTTTACTACAATCGTCATCTGTATCCCTCCTTTTTTAGCATGCAAGCCACATTAGTCCGACGCACACAACTGCAACGCCAATAACAAACAACCAACCTGTTACAGGAAGCAATAAAACCAATAAAATTCCTAATCCCAAACCTATTAAACATACTGCTAAAGTCTTTTTTAAAAATTGCATATTTTATTCCCTCCTTTTTGTATATAATATGCCCCTCTCATTTTATTGGTTCCTTCTTATGTTAATTAATTGACTGTATTGTTTTTTTCTTGTACAATATTATTATAAATTTCAAAGAATGGAGAACAATTTATATGAATAAAAATGAAGCAACAAAATTAGTTAATATATTACGAAATACATATCCTGATGCAACATGCAGTTTAGATTTTACAACTCCTTTTGAATTAGTTGTTGCTGTTATGCTTTCTGCTCAATGTACTGATGAACGAGTAAATAAAACAACACCTACTTTATTTAAAAGATGTAAAACTATAGAAGATTTTGCAAACATCGATATCAATGAATTGGAAGATATTATTCATCCTTGTGGATTTTATAAAAATAAAGCTAAAAACATAAAACTATGTGCTAGTCAAGTTTTAGATAATTTTAATGGTATAGTTCCTAATACAATGGAAGAATTAATCACTTTAGCTGGAGTTGGCAGAAAGAGTGCTAATGTTATTTTACTAGAGGTTTTTGGTATCGCCACCGGTATCGCAGTAGATACTCATGCTAAAAGAATATCAAATTTAGTTGGTCTTTCACAGGAAAAGACTCCTGAAAAAATTGAACAAGATCTTATAAAGACATTTAAGAAAGAAGATTTAAAAGATATTAATCATTTACTAGTATGGCACGGAAGAAATACTTGTATTGCAAGACACCCAAAATGTAACAGTTGTTCTATAAATGAATTTTGTAAATATTATAAAACACTAAAATAATATATAATGTAATTGACAAAATTATTATAAAGATATATATTTTGTTTAATAAAATTTTTAGGAGGTATTTTATGTTAAAAAGTAATTTTAAAAAAATCACTTTGATTATGTTACTTCTTATTTCACTTATTATGCCTATCGTACATGCAGAAAACACAGAAGCAACAGCTACTCAAGCCAATCCAAGTGATATTCAAACAATAGCTGAAGGTCAAGCTGCGGCTGATCAAAATGCTGAAAATTCAATGAAAAAAGGTGATGTCTATTTAACCGGTGATAATGTTACTATTGACTATATTGTAGATGGGAATTTATTCGTCTTAGCCAATACTGTAACTATTAAATCTCAAATTGGTGGAGATGCATTTATCTGTGCTAACAAATTAGATGTTACTGAACAAGGATATGTTTTTAGCAACTTATTTGTATCAGCTAAAGAAGTTAATGTGGCCGGTGTAGTATATGATTTATACGCATCTTCAAAAAATGTAAATATTTCAGGATATGTTTATCGTGATATAAGAGTTGCTTCAGACATTTTAAATGTTGAAGGAGTTGTCGGAAGAAATGCTTTTGTGTCAGCAACTACAATTAATTTTCCTGAAAAATCTGACAACAACAGTCAAGTAACTGGTAAAGGTTCAATTGGTGGAGATCTTAATTACTCTGCTAAATCTGAAATTCAAATTCCTGATGGAAGCGTTACAGGTAATGTTAATTATTCACCTATAAAAGCAACAGGAGCTTCTATTCAGTCTTACATATTAGGATTAGGCAAATTCATAGTAACCGTTATCGTATTGTGGTTATTATATTTATGGTTAGCACCTAAATTCCTAGAAAAAATTGATAAAAAATTATTACCTAAAAAATTATTGCCTGTTATCACTTCTGGAATTTTAACACCAATAATCTTTATTGTAGCTTTTGCCTTATTAATCGTATTAGGTTTAACTTCTAATATCGCGTTAATTGCTACATTAGTATTTACTTTAGCAGTTATGCTTAGCACTTCGACATTTGTTATTGCCATAAACAATTTAATTTGTAACAAATTAAAGATAACTAAAAAATCTGTTACAATTGGAATATTAATTATATGTTCTACTGTTATGTGGTTACTAAATTTAATTCCTGTCGCAGGTATGATTTTCTATATTATTAGTGTTATTATCGGACTTGGAATTATTGTTAACTCTGTATTTGACAAGAAATGATTTTTGTGGGCAAAGAAAATTTAATTTTATTTAGATTAAAATTAAATCTCGTATATATTTTCTAATTAATATATACGAGATTTTTGCTTGTTTAAATGTTAAAATAATTTTTTCCTTCGACCCCAAAATCATCCTTTTAAATCATCTATTATGACTTTATAATCTTTCGCCATTAAAATAGCATTTCCGGCAACTAATATATTAGCCCCCGCTTCTTTTGCTTTAGGTGCAGTTACTAAATTTATTCCTCCATCGACTTCAATATCTATATCTATAGAATTTTCTATCACATATTTTTTTAACTCTTTTACTTTTTCTATTGTCTCATCGATTAAAGTTTGTCCACCTTTTCCTGGTTCTACGGTCATAATCAAACACATGTGAATATATGGTAGAAATTCATGAATTTCTTCTACTTTTGTATCTGGTTTTATTGCTATTCCAACTCTACAATTATTTTCTTTTATATATTGTATATTACTATATACTTCTTGTTTGTCTCTACATGCTTCGTAGTGAAATGTTATTATATTAGGTTCTACTGCGGCAAAATCGTCTACTGCTGTTTTTACATCTTTAACCATTAAATGTACATCTAATGGTAAGTTTGAAATTCTTTTTATATAAGATGCATACTCAAACATTTGTTGATATGTATCGTTTTTTACAAATTTACCGTCCATTACATCTATATGAAAGTAATCTGTTTTAGCTACCTCTAAAGCAAAAAAAGTTTTTGATTCTTCTCCTTTTTTAGTTCCTAAAATTGATGTTGATATTTCTACCATTTTTTTCTTTCCTCCTTTTGTTTTAACTCTTCATATATTTTACAAAATCTATTATATCTATCTTCACTAATTTTGTTTTCCTTTATCGCATCCTTAATTCCACAATTTTGTTCTTTTATATGAGTACATCCAACAAATTCGCAATTTTCTATATATGGTTCAAATTCTCTAAAATAATTAGCTAAGTTTTTGCTTTCTATTTCAGAAATCTCAAATGTTGAAAACCCTGGAGTATCTGCTATAAAAGTATTATCATCTATTTCATATAATTTTGTAGAAGTTGTTGTGTTCTTGCCTCTCCTATTTTTTGTACTTATCTCTCCTTCTTCTGTTACTACATTTTCAAATAGTGCATTTATTAATGTGGATTTTCCTACTCCTGAGTTTCCTGAAAAAGCATTAATATTTCCTTTTAATACCTCTTTTAGTTGTTCTGTCCCCTTTTGTTCTTTTGCATTTGTTTCTATTACTTTATACCCAATTGCTTCATATATACTTTTTGTCTCTTTAAATTCTTGTTTTGTATCTAAATCTGTTTTGTTTAATACAATTACAGCATTTATACCTAAAAATTCTGCAAATGCTAGTTGTTTGTCTAACATTGATAAATCCGGCTTAGGATGTTTGCTTGAAACAACTAATATGATTTGAGAAATATTAGCAAGTTTAGGTCTTTTTACATATACACTTCTTTCTTCAATTTTTTCTATTACTGCTTTTTTTTGATTTTCATCCAATACTGCAATTTCAACATTATCTCCTACTACTGGCGTAATTTCTTCTTTTTTGAATTTTCCTCTTGCAGTTGCTTCATATATCTCTTTTTCAGTTTTTATTTTATATAAATTAGATATATTTTCTATTATTTTTCCTTGCATTTTTCCTCCATTTTTTTACTGTTATTGTATAGTTCATCCGGACATATATCTACTCCGTTGTCCCATTGAATAGATAGTCCTGTTATTTTTACTGTATTGAATTTTTCACAATCTTGTAACTCTTTGAAAGATTTAAATTTAAAATATGGCTTTACATCAAATAGTCTTTTTTCGTTATTATCAAATGTTACTTGTAGTATATAATTATTTAAAACTTTTACATCTATGGCTTTTGGTCTCATATAAATCACTCCAATTTTTACTATCTATATGTTAAACTACATTTTCTAAAATGTCAACCAAACCCAAAACCATAACAGGGTAATTTGACATATAATAATGCTAATATATATTTAGCTAGCAAATCAAGTAATTGATGTGAACACATAAAAAGACTAGGAAGTTTGTAAAAATTTTTCCTAGTCTTTTTTCTGTATGAATCACTCAATTTCTTTACTATGTAGTAAGTCAATACAAGCTTTAATACGTCTAGCAAATCTTTCAATGATGTAAACACCTTATAAAATCAGAGTTTTTCTTAATATCATTATTTATTCTGCTGTATATGTTGTCATTTCTTCATATCTAATTTGTCCTTGATCTTTCAATACATCATCTATGTATACCTTTATCTCTTTAGTTCCAGTACCTTTTGTTGATGTTTTTATGCTTGTTTCTGATGCATTAACTGTACTTGAATATATTGTGTCGTTTCCTACAGTAACTTTTACTTTTACTTTTTTCACTTTTTTATCAGATGTTTCATTTGATGAATTAGATGGTTCTTCATATATATTTCCACCTAATAAAGATTTTACATTAACTATAACTGATACTTCCTTCATTTCTGCTATTTTATTTACTGTTATTGTTATTGAGTTTCCTTCGTCAACAGTTTTTCCAGCTTCGATACTTTGTTTTAATACTGTTCCATTTGTTTTTGAAGTATCTTCTTCATATGCCACATTAACCTTTAATCCTAAACCACTTAATGTCTTTTTAGCAGTTGCTTCATCTTGACCGATTACGCTAACAACTGTTACTTGTTTTATTCCTGTTCCTTTACTTACATGGATTTTTACAGTATCTCCGGCATATGCTTCTGTGTTAGGGTCTGTTTCTTGGCTTACTACATAACCTTCTTGTACTTTTTTGCTTGTTTCTTCTACTATTTCCACTTTTAATTTGGCTTCCTCTAGTGCTTTTATAGCTTCTTCTTGTTCCATTCCAACTACTTTTGGAACTGTTGTTTTTTCTTGTCCCTTACTTACTATTACTTTAATAGTACTTCCTTCTTTTATTTTTCTATCTGTTGAAGGAGTTGTTGTAAAGTCTCCAATTGCATCTCCATCTACTTTTTGTGAGATAACAAATCCTTCTGGAACGTCTTTGTTATATTCTTCTTTTTCTATTGCAAATTTAAGTTTGGCTTCTTCTACTTGCCTTTGTGCTTCACCTTTTTCTACTCCTACTATATTAGGAATATTCACTTCAGCAGGGTTTGTTAAATTTAATGCTAAAATTGTTCCGCCTAAGCTTAATGAAAATAATAAAATTAATCCAATAAATATACTAAGTTTTTTATGTTCTTTTATAAATTTCTTAAATTTACCTTCTTTTTTACCTGTATTTTCTGAATGTCTTACATTGTTGTACATTTCTGTATTTAACACTTGTGTTTGTGCTGTTGGATCATATTCTTTTTCTTCAACAAAGTCTCCATTTGGATTTTTTAATGCTCTTCTTAAATCTGATAACATTTCTGTTGCTGTTTGATATCTTAAAGTTGTATCTTTTTGTAATGCTCTCATAATTATTTTGTTGACTGATTTTGGCACATTTGGATTTACTTCTATAGGTTCTTTTGGCTCTTCTTGCATATGTTTAAGAGCAACTGATACTGGAGTATCTGCATCAAATGGTACTTTTCCAGTTACCATTTCATACATTACAACACCTAAAGAATATAAGTCTGATTTTGCATCTGTAAACCCTCCTCGTGCATGTTCTGGAGAAAAGTAATGAACTGATCCCATTGTAGTTCCAAAAGCTGTTATTGTTGAGTTTGATACTGCTTTTGCTATTCCAAAGTCTGTTACTTTTGCTATTCCATCTTCTGTAATTATAATATTATGAGGTTTAATGTCTCTATGTACTATATTATTCTTGTGAGCAGTTTCTAATGCCGCAGCTATTTGAATAGCAACATTCACAGACCATTTCCAAGGTAGCGGTCCTCTTTCTTCTAATATAATTTCTTTTAATGTTTTACCTCTTATTAATTCCATTACAATATAATACAAATTTCCGTCTACACCAACATCATAAATTGATACGATGTTAGGATGTGTTAATCTTGCTGCTGATTGTGCTTCCACTTCAAATCTTTTTATAAATTCTTCATCTGTTGTAAATTCATCTCTTAATATTTTTACTGCTACATATCTTTTCAAAACTTTATCTGTTGCTTTGTATACAGTTGCCATCCCGCCATTTCCAACTTTTTCGATTATTTCGTATCGATTTCCTAATAGCTTACCTTCTAAATTCATAATTTTATCTCTCCTTAAATAATGTTACGTCGTAGAATGCCTATATATTTTTAATAATTACTATTGTTATATTGTCATAGCCACCATTGTCATTTGCCATTTGCACCAAATCTTTTGTTGCTTGTTCTATATTCTTTTTTGCTGCTTTAAACATTTCTTCTTGTGATACTAAATTTGATAATCCGTCTGAATTCATTATTAGTATATCATCTTTTAAAAATCCTTTTACCATAACATCTGGCTCTACAAATGCGTTACATCCTAGTGCTTTCATGAGCATATTTTTTTGTGGATGATGTGCTGCTTCTTCTTGAGTTATTGTTCCATCTTTCACCAATTTTTGCACATAACTATGGTCTTGTGTTAATTTTCGCATAAATTCTTTTCGAATTCTATAAACTCGACTATCTCCAACATGTCCAATGAATACTCTATTATTATATATTAAACAAATGTCTAATGTAGTACCCATTCCAGCTAGTTCTTTCTTTTCTCGTGATTTTTCATATACTACCATGTTAGCATATTCCATGCTGCTACCGATTAATTGTATTATACTTTCTTTATCTTTTTCTATTTCTTTAAAATTATTTTCTATATAATTTTTGGCTGATTCTATTGCTAATTTACTTGCTATTTCTCCGCCTTTATATCCGCCCATTCCGTCAGCTAGCATATACAATTGGACTTGATCTAATGAATTAGATATATAAAAAGCATCCTCATTTATTTCTCTTACTTTACCAGTATCTGATTTTGCATAAGCTTTTATCATGAATCCACCTCTCTTCGCTTTTTTATATACTTTTCCAATTATCTCTTTTATATCACAACTTTAATTTTTTTGCAATTATTTTGGCTTATATTTAGCCTATTTATTTAATCTATTTTAATTTATCTTTATTTTATTATGTTTTACAGCAAAAAAGATAGCAATAAACATTTATTCATCTTTTTATTGCTATCTCTTATTTCTATTTTTTCCAGTTTACTACTTTCATTCCTTTTGGTGCTCCCCATGGAGCTCCTGGAATTGAGTCTTTTGGTTTTTGTATGTTTATTTGTGATATATTAGGGTCATTTATAAAAGCTTTCTCTGATATACTTTCTACTGTACTTGGTATGTTTAATTCGGTTAATGAGGTACAAAAGTTTAAACATTCTCCTATCTTGGTTAAGCCTTCTGGTAATCTAATGTCTGTCATTTGATATTGATTATGAAACGCTCTATCTCTCAATATTTTTACTGAAGAATCCACATAAAATGTTCCTACTATAGGATATAACACACATACAATTTCTGATTTATCTTTGGTATATAACACATTATTTTCTACTTTGAAATATGGATTGTTTGGATCTATAATTACTTCTCCTGCGTAATTAAGATATTTAAACAAACCATCTATGGATGAAACATTTTCTCCTATTTTTACATCTTCTAAATTAACACAATTCTGAAAAGCAAAAGCTCCAATGAGGGTAGTTGATTTTGGCAATACTATGTTTTTCGCCTTTGTCGCTTGTTGAAAAGCTGAATCATATATACTTTTTATTCCTATTTCATTATTTTCATCTAATAAATCAATATTCTCTTCTTTTGAAAAGCACATATTTAACTCTTTTGTGTCTTGTGTGTATAAAATTTTTCTTTTCTCATCTACTTTAAATCTTTTATTTTCTCCTTTGACTTCAACCTCTTGAATTGTAGGCGGCCACTCTCTTGGCAAAAGCATTTTTGTTAAACTGTTCGGTATAATTAATTTGTTTATATTTCTATATTGTTCCAGCATCAAAGAAAATTCATCAACTCCTTCGGGTATTTCAAAAGTTGAAATACCTTTTAAGTATTTATCTGATGCGAACAAAACATTGTTTTTTTCTTTTGGCATTAACATTCCATTTTCATATACAAATTTAGGTTCCTTTCCTTCTATTACAATAGTATCTAAATTTTTATTGCCAGAGAATACATTTTTGCTTATTTTTTCAACGCTTTCTGGTATTACGATTGATTCGAACGCTGTAAACGAGAAAGCATATTCAGTAATTTCTTTTATGTTTTCTGATAATTTTATTTCTGTTAAATTAGTGCATTGATAAAATGAATACCCAGATATACTTGTAATTTTAGTTGGTATCGTTATCTTTGAGAGTTCTTGTGCAGCCATAAATGCACTTCCTTTAATTTTTAATAAGCTTTGAGGCATATCCACATTTTTTAAATGTCTGCATTGCATAAATGCTCCATCTCCAATAATTTCTACTCCTTCTTGCATAATTACCGTTTCTAATGTTTGATTATATGCAAATGCATTAGTTCCTATTTCTTTAACACTTCCAGGAATAATTACTGTTTTTAATCCACTACAATTTGCAAAGGCTCCTTCTCCTATTTTGGTTACACTGTCTGGTATTGTTAATGTTCCGTTTTCATCCATAAGCAATAAATTGCCATTAGATGATAGCAATTCACCTTCTTCTGTTATATCATATGGGTTTACTTCTATTCCTAAACTTTGGGCTATTTTTATTTCATCTTTACTTTTGGTGTTTATTAAAAGCTCTCCTTTTATTATTTCTAATTTTTCCATATATTCATCGCTAATACTAGTTATTACAGTTTTTATATTTCCTGTTTCTTCTGCTTTTTGAGTATTATAAGATAAATTTGTTTTTCCTGCTGTTAAACTTCCATCTAAAAACTCTTGATTTTCTGTTAATTTACTTATTTTATATAGTTCTAATTCTTCTTTATACCCTGATAATTCTGTAGATATTTTAGCTTTTTGTGCTTGAGTTATTACTCCACTTTCTCCTGTTAGCATTGCAATTGACACTCCTGCTAAAATTAATAACACAATTATTGTTATTACCAGTGCAATTAATGTAATTCCTTTGTTTTTCTTCATTGTTAATATTCCTTCTACTTTTTGTATTTTTAGGTCTTTTTATTAATTTATAATGAGAAAGTTAAGACCTCTTCCCTTTTTTTTACTAAAAAAAGACAGCAATAAAAACCTATTTCTAGGCTTTTATTACTATCTTTTTATTTATTTCTATTCTATTATTAGCTCTTTTATTATTTAGTAAACATAAGGTGTGTGTGTGTGTGTACTCCCGCAAGAGTTTCAGCGTTTATCATTTTCCCAATTCTCCTCTTTGGTTTTTAATATACTCACATAATACACTATTATTCACTTGATGTCAATAACGATTTTTCCTACGACCACAAAAACATTAACAAAAACAAGACCTGGGTCCTGACCTTTTTTCTCTATTGCTTAATTGCGAATTTTATGAGACAATATAGATATTGAAAAAGGAGACTTGTTATAATGAATACTAATTTATATAAACTTGAATTTAATAAAATATTAGACATCTTAAGTACTTATTGTGTAACAAATATTGGGAAGAATTTAGTAAAATCTTTGCTTCCTAGCAATGATGTAAACACAGTTATTCATAGTCTTGAAGAAACAAAAGAAGCTGTTACTTTAAGTTATAGAAACTCATTTCCTTCAATTAGCGATTTTGAAGATATTTCACATTCATTAAAAAGTTTAACAAATGCTTCTACTTTGTCATGTTCTGCAATTTTAAATTTAAATAATATTTTAAAAACTGCATTTAATTTAAAAGAGTATTTTAATAAAGATTTTATAGACAATAATGAATTTCCTATTTTATCAATCCTTTTTAATGGATTATATTCTAATAAATCAATAATCGACATTGTCGAAAAATCAATTATTGATGAAAATACTATTGCTGATGACGCTTCACCTGAATTAAAATCCATTAGAAAAAAACAAAATAGTTTAGAGCAAGAAATACGTAGTCGTTTAAATAATATTATCCATTCTTCTACATCGAAGTATTTACAAGATAATATAATTACAATTAGAAATGATAGATTTGTTATTCCTGTTAAAGAAGAATATCGCTCTTATATAAAAGGGTTTGTACATGACGTTTCTAATGCTGGTTCAACTCTTTTTATTGAGCCAATTTCCATTTTTGAAATGAATAACAAAATAAATGAATTAAGGTCCCAAGAAGAAATTGAAATAGAAAAAATTTTACAAAAGCTTACTTTTCTATTTGAACCATATCAAGAAGAATTAAAAATCAATTCAGATTTAATTGGTAAAATAGATTTCATTTTTGCAAAGGCAAAATATTCTCGTAAAATTGACGGAATAACACCTAAAATCAATTCAGAAAAATTTATAAATTTAATTTCTGCAAAACACCCTTTAATTGATAGTTCAAAAGTTGTTCCAATATCAATAACACTTGGGGATAAATTTTCTAATTTATTAATTACCGGCCCTAATACTGGTGGAAAAACTGTAACTTTAAAAACTGTTGGTTTGCTTTGCCTTATGGCATGTAGTGGTTTAAATATCCCTGCTAAAGAAAATTCTAGTATTTATGTATTTGATAAAATTTTTGCAGACATTGGAGATGACCAAAGTATATTAAGTTCCCTTAGTACTTTTTCTTCTCACATGTTAAACATCGTATCTATTGTAAATACTGCAACCTCTAATTCTCTTGTTTTAATTGATGAATTAGGTTCTGGAACAGATCCTATTGAAGGAGCCAATTTAGCAATAAGCATTTTAGAAAATTTGCATAATAAAAATATCTTAACTATTGTAACTACTCATTACCCTGAACTCAAAAATTATGCACTTGTTACTCCTGGTTTTGAAAATGCTTCTGTTGAATTTGATGTAGATACTTTACAGCCAACATATAAATTATTAGTTGGTATTCCTGGTAAAAGTAATGCTTTTGCCATTAGCAGAAATTTAGGATTACCTGATAGTATTATAGAAAATGCAAAATCCATGATGTCTAAAGAACAGATAAATATTGAAGAACTGTTAAAGTCAATTTATGATAATAAAAGCTCTATCGAAAGTGAAAAGTCTGAAATTGATATTAAATTAAAAAATATTTCTGAATTAGAAAAATCACTAGAATTTGATAATAAAAAATTAAAAGAACAAGAAGCTAATATTATTGAAAATGCCAAAATCAAAGCAAGAAATATTTTACTTGATGCTAAAGAAGATGCAAATGCTATTATAAAAAAATTAAATTCTTTAGATTCAAATTCTATTAAAGCTGCTAACAGTACACGAAATATGTTAAATGAAAAAATAAAAAATTTAGGCAATGGCAACAAAGTTGCTTCTGCAACTACATCTTCTATTACTTTAGACATAAAAAAGATTATGCCTAATATGGAGGTTCATGTTAAAAGCCTCGATAAAAACGGAACTGTTGTGTCTAGAGTTTCTAAAGAAAATGAAGTTCAAGTACAAATTGGCCTGTTAAAAATGAAAGTCCCTGTTTCTGATTTAGAATTACTTAACAATAAAAATAAAACTCAAAACAAGGTTTCTTTAAAGTCTACATTTTCTAGTATTTCTAAAGCAAAATCTGTTTCTTCTGAAATAAATGTAATTGGCTACACTGTTGAAGAAGCTAATTTTATGGTAGATAAATTTTTAGATGATGCTAGTCTTTCTAAGTTACAAACCGTGAGAATTGTTCATGGTAAAGGTACTGGAAAACTAAAAGATGGTATTCATAGGTTTTTAAAAACTCATCCACATGTTAGATCCTTTAGAATGGGAACATACGGCGAAGGAGAAATGGGAGTTACCGTTGTTACTTTAAAATAAAATATATAAAAAGCTGATTTTGAAATATATTTTTTATCTGTTATCAGATTACAATTTTATTTTAAAATCAGCCTTTTTCTATATATACTTTTCTATTAATATTACTGTTCTTCCGCTTCTCGTTGTTCCTTTAAAATCTTTTATTACAAATCTTCCTTTTCCTCTGATTGTAATAATATCTCCAAGTTTTACTTGTTTAGATACCTTTGTTTCATTTTGTCCATTTACAAAAACTCTTTCTTGTGCAATTATCTGTGAAGCTTTGCTTCTTGATGTCCTTGATAGATCTGAAACTATATTGTCTAACCTAAGTGATGGTACAATTATTTCTATATTTTCTATTTTTATTTCTTTTTTTCTTAAATCACTAATTTCTATTATAGTTATCTTACTGTTTTCAAACCTTGTAAGTGTTTGCAATTCTTTTGCTAATATTTCGGCAAATTCACTGGCAACAATAATATCTGCTCCTTCATTTGAAACCAGTATATCTCCAACTTTCTCTCTTTTTAAGCCTAATTTGACAATTCCACCTAGATAATTTCTATGAGTTAATTTTCCTTTTTGTTCATCAGGTAACTCTATTCTAAGTACTTTGAAAATTTTAGAATAATTTTTTTGTATCATCTCTTCAGTATAATTTTCAGGATATGTTATAAGTACTTTTCTTTCACTATCAGAGTAGCCTCCAAATAATTTATAATTTTCGAATTTGTTTTTCTTAAAAAATGTTTCTACTAATGAAACTTGATACATATCTAAAAAATCTGTACTTTGTATTTTATTTCTAGTTTTTGATATTTCTAATTTATCAATTGCTTGCGCTAAACACATCTTATCTTCTTGCTTTTTATATTCTTTTAGTAAATCTTGTTTATTCATCATCTATGTTTATCCCTTCTCGTATGTTTTTTAATATTGTTTCTTCATCTATTCCATATTTTTTCTCTAATTGTTCTACACTTCCATGTTCTATAAATTCGTCAGGATATGCATAACTTTTTATTTTCACATTATGTAAGCCATTGTCTACTATTAATTCTTTTATTGCTGTTCCCAAACCATTAACTGTTGTCCCATCTTCAATTGTTACTACATTTTTGGTCTTTTCTATCGATTTTTTTATTGTTTTTGTATCTAATGGTTTCAAAAATCTTGCGTTTATTACTTCTACTAAAAATTCATGCTTTTGACTATTTTTTAAATCACTTTCAATTTTTTCTGCTATTTTCATACCTTTTGCTGTAGTTTTCCCAATTGTAATTATGCTTAAATCGTTTCCTTCTTTTAGCACTTCTGATTTTCCTAGATCGATTTCTTTATTTTCTTTAAATTGGTATGTATCTTCTCCACCACGAGGATATCTTATTACAACAGGCTTATTTAATTTTAGTGCATATTCTAGCATATTTTCTAATTCTTTAAAATCTTTTGGAGCCATAATTACTAAATTAGGTACTAATCTAAAAAATGCCATGTCATATAAACCTTGATGTGTTTCTCCATCTGCTCCTACAATTCCTGCTCTATCTACACACATTATTACTGGTAATTTTTGAATTGCAATGTCATGTATTACTTGGTCATATCCTCTTTGATAAAAAGAAGAATATATCGGAACAACTGGTTTTAATCCTGCTTTTGCCATTCCTGCTGCCATACACAAGGCATGTTGTTCTGCTATTCCAACATCAAAAAATCTATTAGAAAATTGTTTAGAAAATTCTGTTAAACCAGTTCCATCTTTCATAGCCGCTGTGATTGCAACTATTTTTTCATCTTTTTTTGCAAGTTTAATAAGTTTATCTCCGAATACTTTTGAATAGTCTTTTTGTTTTTCCTTTTTGCTATTACCCGTTTCAATGTCGAATGCCCCTGTTGCATGAAATTTATCTGGTTTTTCTTCTGCTATCTTATATCCTTTCCCTTTTTTTGTAACTACATGTACAATAACTGGTCCATCTAATTCTTTAGATATTTTTAGCATTCTTTCTAATTCTTCTTCATTATGCCCATCTACTGGTCCTAAATATCTAAATCCAATATCTTCTAAGAACATTTTTGGTATTACTAATTGTTTTATACTTCCTTTAAATTTTTGTACTATTCTAACAATTGGCCTACCTACAACAGGAATTTTTAGAACCATCTTTTTTACAGATATATTAGGTTTTGTATAACTTTTCTTTGTTCTTATTTTGCTAAGCATCATACTTAGCCCACCAATATTTTTAGATATACTCATTTCGTTATCATTTAAAATTACAGTCATTCTTGTTTTGCTATATCCTGCATCATTTAATGCCTCAAATGCCATTCCTCCAGTCAAGGCTCCGTCGCCAATAACTGCAATTATAGAATTATGCTTACCTTCAATATCTCGTGCTCTTGCCATACCTAAAGCCGCAGAAATAGATGTGCTACTATGTCCTGTATTAAAGCAATCTTGTTCGCTTTCGTTGGTTTTTGGAAATCCTGCTATTCCGCCAAATGTTCTTAAACTTTTTAGTTCTTCTTTTCTACCTGTTAAAATTTTATGTGTATATGTTTGATGTCCTACATCCCAAATTATCACATCATCTGGCACATTAAATACACTATGCAATGCAATTGTTAATTCTACTACACCTAAATTTGAAGCTAAATGCCCTCCATTTTCTGATACAATTTCTAATATATATCTTCTTATTTCTTCTGCTAATTCTTTCTTTTCTTGGATTGATAGTTTTTTCAGTTCTTCCACTGAATTTACTTTTTCTAGCATATTATCACCTGCATTTATTTTGCTAATTCTATAATATTTTCCATAATTTCATTTGTAACTTTTTCTAGCACTTCTTTGTCTTTTACTTGTGCTTTGTATTCATGATAATCTAAAGGTTTTCCATATGTAATGGTCATTTTTCTATGTTCTTTTGTTCCTCCTTTTATTCCACAAGGTATAACTTTTGCTCCGCTTCTTACTGCAAAAAATGCCACTCCATCTTTCACTTTTTCTCCCTTTTCTAATCCATTTCTTGTTCCTTCTGGGAATAATGCAATACATTTTCCTTCCTTTAAATCTTTTAATGATTTTTTTATAGCTGCAACATCTTTCTCATCTCTTTTTACAGGAATAGCTTCAAATGCCCAACCTAAAAATGCTAAAAATTTATTCTCGTATAATTCTTCTTTTGCTAAAAATTTCATATCCCTTTTTCCTGTTGCAACCATTAAAGGTGGATCTAAATAGCTCCTATGATTCCCACAAAATATTAAAGCTCCATCTTTTGGTATATTTTCCAAACCTTTTATTTCTACTCTATACACTACTTTAAACCATATATAAAGTGCTCCTCTTACAACCCATTTTACTGCTGATTTACAGCCTTTTTTTATTTTTTCCATTTTATCATCACTACCTTATTTATTATTATTTAATTTCTTTTTTATTTCCTTGATTGCTACATCTGCTTCTTCACGTACAGTCATTCCATCAGAATTGATATAAATCGCATCTTCTGCTTGTTTTAGTGCTCCAATTTCTTTCTCTTTGTCATTTTTATCTCGTGTTTTAATATTCTCTAAAACCTCTTCGTATGTCATATTAATTCCTAATTCTTCATTTTGTTTTAGACGTCTTTTGGCTCTAATTTCTTCACTTGCATCAACATATAATTTTACATCTGCATTTGGGAACACGTATGTTCCGATATCTCGCCCTTCCATAACAACATTCCTATTTTTTGCATAATCTCTGAACATATCATTTAGCATAAACCTAATTTCTTTTATTGCAGAAACTTGAGAAACAATTGATGTTACATCTTTTTCTCTAATTCGATTTGTTACATCTTCACCGTTTAAATAAATTAAGTCATTTCCATTTTCATTTTTAAATTCTATTTTTGATTTTTTTAAAACTTGTAAAATTTCTTCTTTTTTATTTATATCAAGTTTATTTCTAATTGCTAATAGTGCAACACTTCTATATGCCCCTCCTGAGCTAATATTTATTAAATTCAACTCTTTACTTATTATCTCTGTAATCGCACCTTTTCCACTTCCAGCAGGTCCATCAATTGCTACAATAAATGACATTTAAATATCCTCCTCTTTTGGTTGTACATATATATTTTTGGCCACAACCTCTAGCTCTTCTATATTCATAGCAGTTAGTTTTTCTATTTCTTTTCTAGCCTTTTGTTTAAAACTCTTAAGTCCGTCAATCACATTATATCCATATACAATGCTAACTTCCATATATATTTTTACTCCATCTCCCAAGTTATCTACTCTAGTCCTTAAAATTTTATGTATTGCAGGAGTTTGAATTGCTAAATATTCTAATATTTGTCTAAATACCAAATCTGATATCGTAAATTTACCCATATAACTAAATGTTGGTCTTATTATTGATTTTTCTGATATATATGGTTTTTGTCCTTTTCCATTTGATTTAAAAATTTGTAATGGATCTAATAAATATCCTGAAAAGTCTTTTTTTATTTCAAATGTTGGTACTGGTATTACATGTTTGCCTTCTGTTACTCTAATTCGTCTTGCTGTTTGCATTTCCTTTTCTGTAGCGACATCTGTAATATATACTGTTTCAGAAATTGGTGGTAATCCCAAATTAGCCGCAATTTTTTGTACCATCCCATCTGATGTTCCTAATATTAAAATACTGTCTGGTTTATATTTTCTTAAAGCCTTTGTTATTTCTTCTTTTTCTTCATCTGCATAAAATAGAGCATGTTTAACAGTTGCAACTTTTGTTTCTGCTTTTTTAGCGGATTCTCCTGCTATTACTTGATTATCTTTTATTAAAAGTCCATCATCTATAATAAAATGAGTTCCCTTATCTCCGGCAACCATTTGTGCTCTATAACTTTTTCCTGTTCCTGAAGGTCCTACAAAAGCATATACTTTTATTTTTTTCATAACTGGTAATTTTTCTTTTATATCATCTAATAACATTTTTTACTCCTTTAATTTAGATTTTTTCTTCGTAATTGTCCACAAGCGGCATCTATGTCAGATCCTAGCTCTCTTCTTATTGTTGCCACTATTCCATGGTCATTTAAAAAATCTCTAAATTTCATAATATTTTCTATTGAACTCTTCGTATATGAACCATTTTCAATTTTATTTATTGGAATTAAATTAACATGACATAGCATTCCCTTTAATAGTTTTGCCAATTCTCTTGCATCGTCTAAATTATCATTATTATCTTTTGCTAATGCATATTCAAATGAAATTCTACGGTTAGTTGCTTTTATATAATCTTTGCATGCTTGTATCAATTCTTCTATTGGATATGCATCATTTACTGGCATCATGCTACTTCTTTTTTGATTATTGGTAGCATGTAAAGAAATTGAAAGTGTACATGGTATTTTTTCTTTAGCTAGTTGATATATTTTAGGTACTAATCCACTAGTAGAAATACTTATATGTCTTGCTCCGATATTTAAACCTTTCGGATTATTTATTATTCTTATTGCATTTATAACATTATCATAATTATCTAATGGTTCTCCTATCCCCATAAATACTACGTTTGAAATACGTACTCCTGTATCTTGTTCAACCGCCAATATTTGCTCTGCAATTTCTCCTGACGTTAAATTTCTTATAAAGTTTATTCCTGTTGACGCACAAAATTTACAGCCCATCTTACATCCAATTTGAGAAGAAACACATATACTATATCCATGATGATAACTCATAAGTACAGTTTCTATCGCATTTCCATCTAAAACGTCGAATAGGTATTTTATCGTTCCATCTTTTGATTCTTGTTTCTTTAAAATTTCAAAATTACAAATTGTATATTCCTTTTTTAATTTTTCTCTTAATTCTAAAGATATATTAGTCATCTCATCAAATGATTTAACTTTTTCTTGGAAAATCCATTTAAATATCTGTTCAGCTCTAAAAGGCTTTTCTCCCATATTTTTTAATTCTTCTTTTAATTCCGGTAAATTATAATTTTTTATATTTTTCATTATTGCCTCCCTGATTTTAAGGTCGGAAAAAAAATCATCTTCTCCCTACTTCCCAAAATCCAACTATTCATTTATCCATATCATAAGCTTACATATGGAAGATCCTTATAATTGCTGCCTTTATATCCTTTGCACAAAATGCTAATGTTAATATCATATTTAAAATTGATATTCCCACTGCAATTATAACAAGAATTTTGTTATGTATTATATCATGATATATACATAATAGCGGTACTATACTAAGTAGTACAATTATAATTTGATATATTGCATATTTTACATATTTTTTATGGCTAATTATAGTAAGTATAAGCATTGTCAAATTTGCAACAATTATTAAAATTGGTATTGCTAAACTTATTGACCACCCCAAAAATCCTAGATTAAAGTCTATATATATTGTAAGCATTGATATTAAAATTGTTTGTATTAATACATGTCCTGCTATATTAACATTTTTATATATAGAATATAAAACCGTTATCCATATATATAATATTCCAGCATTAGCTAATGCTGCCCATGGAATTCCAGGCGTCGTTAGTTTGTTTATTAATATTAAAATTGTAGCAATAACAATTGATACTATTATACAGCATTTTAATATAAAATCACTTTTCTTACTACTTAGTTTCTTCGGATATATCATCTAAAACACCATTACTTTCTATTTGTACTTCAATTCCTTTTTGTTTTAAAAATTGATAAAATCTTTTTTCAATTTTATTATCTTTTAATATTGATGTGAAGGTAAATGTTAGCTTATTTTCATAAGTACAACTTGAGCATTTAATCTTTTCAACAGGCTCTGGAGCAATCAACATTAAAAAATAGTCTATATAGTCTTTGTACTTTCCTATAATACCTATTCTTCCAATATTTGAATATGTTATTGTAGTATATTTTCTAATTTCAATATAACTTAGTCGTACCAGTATTTTCTTTAAAATCAATGGTACCACCTTCACTGCAATATTTGTTCCTATTTTTACATTTGCAGACATTGTTTTTGTTATTTCATCTTTTGTTAATTTGCTTTTAAAATCTGCTTTTACAAATTCTAGTATTTCTTCAAAACTGTTCAATTTTTCCATATAAGCTACTAGTGTTATATAAGAAAAAAAATTTGATATAGTTTTTGAAGCAAAATATTTTTTTAAGTTTACTGGTATACAAACTTTTATCGGCTTTTTCCCTTTATATTTTTTATAATTTTCTTCATATATTGAATATATTAATACTGCTGTTAGATATTGAGTAATTGTAGCTTCTGCTTTTTTAGCTTCTGCTTTTAGCTGTTCTAAGTTAATAATTTCATGTATAGTAGATATAGCACCAAGTCCTATTTTTTTCCCTTTTAATTCAAATGCCTTTTCTGATGATGCATTTGATTTTGATTTTTTATTATAATTTTTCATGTAGCTATCTTCTGTGTCCACATCTATTTTCCTTGTTGTTCTTTCATCTTTAAATACAGTTGGATGTAAGAGTTCTAAATATTTATATATAATTTCTCTAAAAAATATATTTCCACCATTTCCATCTGTTAGAGAGTGAAAGATATCTATGTTTATTTTATTTTCAAAATATGTTACTTTAAAAAGATAATTGTTATTTCTTTTAGGATGTATGTATGTACATGGATATTCTTTTTCTTCTTCTACTATTGGTTGTTTAGGGTTATACTCTAAATAATACCAAAAAAAGCCTGCTTTCATTCTGACTTTAAACGATTTGTATTCTTCCAATGCTTTTATTACTGCTTCTTCAAGTTTTTCTGGACATATTTTTTCTTTCATAACTGCTGAAAATCTAAATACAGTACTATATTTTTTACCAGCTGCAATTGGAAAGATTTTAGCAGAATTGTCTAATCTTCGCCAATATAATTTATGTTCTTCTTTTTTCTCTTTCATTTTCATTCCTTCTTTATCGACTTATGTTTTTAAAACTTGTATTAAGTCATTATATGCTCTATCGATTAACTCTTTATCGCCTTTTCTATTTACTATCCATATATGACCAGCACTTTCATATTCCTTAACTTTTATATTGTCTTCCGAGTTTGCGTTTTTTTTCATTAACTTATGTACATCCGGATTTAAAATATCATATGTTCCGGTAAATATTGTAACATTTTTTAATTTGCTTATATCTCCATCTATGGGATTGACTAATTTATTATCTATTCCATCAATTCCTGCATATGATAATCCCGCAAGTCTTAATGTCTCTCTATTTAGTTCTTTGTCATTTTCTTGTACCTTGTCTATTTCAGGATTTGTCATTCTTACATCTAGCCATGGTGATATTAGTATTGTTTTTGATGGAATATTATAGTTGCTATCCTCTGTGATTTTTTCGACTAAAGCAAGACCTATTCCTCCTCCTGCTGAATCTCCCATCACTACAATATTGTCTGTACCTACTTTATCTACTATCTCTTTATACAATGGTTCGATCATGTTGAATACATCTTTATATGTATATTTAGGTGCTAGTGGATAATCAGGCACAATTACTGTTGCTCCTGTATCTGTTACAATTTTTCCAATAAATTCCCAATGCTCTGGTTGTAGTTCTCCCACATAAGCACCTCCGTGTAAGTATAAAATTGTCATGGAATTACTATTTTTATCATTGGGCTTTACAACGAAAACTTTCCTATCAAAATATTTTTCTGTTTCTAGGCTATACATATTTTTTTCATCTTTCGGTGGTTTGCTTTCTATTCCTATAATTTTAAAATATCCATATATTAACGTTCCTATAATTGCTATTGTTATTAGTGTTATTGCTATTGTAAATGTTATTTTCTTTTTCATTTTCATAATCCCTTTTATTAAGTTTTAAGCTTGTTTTATTTTACCATATTATTGTATAAAACTCAATATTTTTAAACTCATAGAAAAATCATTTTACTTAAATAATAAAAACCAAGCATACATAATTTTTAGGTTATATATACTTGATTTTATTAAAATATAACAAATTTTTTTCTTATTCTAAATTAGCCAAAAAGTCCACGTCTTTTTACTGGTGGTTGCTCATTCATTGTTTTTGCAAGTTGAATTAATAATTCTCTTTGATCTTTCGTCAACCTTTTTGGTGTTTGGACTGTTACAGTAAATATAAAATCACCAATTGAGCTAGAATTTATACTTTTAAATCCTTTATTTCTTATTGTAAATTTAGTTCCTGTTTGAGTACCCTCTGGAATTTTATATTTTTCTTTGCTTCCATCTACCATTGGAATCTCTAGTTCGGCTCCTAATGTAGCTTGCGTTATAGTAATTGGAATTTCACAAAATACATTATTTCCTTTTCTAGTATACAAACTATGTCTTTTTATTCTTACTGTTATATATAAATCACCTTTAGGTCCTCCTTTTTTACCAGGTTCACCTTCTCCTCTTAATACAACAGTTTGGTTATCATCAATTCCTGCTGGAATTTTCACTTTTATTTTTGGTTGTTTTCTAACAGTTCCTTTTCCATTACAGTTTCCACAAGGGTCGCTAATAACTTCCCCTGTTCCATGGCATTCGTTACAAGTTCTTGTTGTTTGCATTTGCCCTAAAATTGTATTTTGAACTTGTGTTACTTGACCTGTTCCATGGCATGTTGGACATTTTATTGGTGATGTTCCAGGTTTAGCTCCTGTGCCATGACATAGATTACATTCTTCATCTCTTGTAACAATTATTTCTTTTTCTACTCCAGAAAAAGATTGTTCAAAAGATATATCTAATCTAACATTTAAATCCGTACCTTTCCTAGGTCCTTGTTTTTTAGAAGATGAACCACGTCCACCTCCAAAACCGCCTCCGAAAATCGAAGAAAATATATCTCCTAAATCACCGAAATCACCAAATCCATCAAATCCTGATCCATTATATGAATAATAGCCTCCTTGTCCTCCAAATGGTCCTCCTGCTCCGCCAAATCCTTGGGCTCCTGCATGACCAAATTGATCATACATTTTTCTTTTTTGTGGATCTGATAAATTCTCATAGGCTTCATTTACTTCTTTAAATTTAGCTTCTGCTTCTTCTTTATTATCTTGGTTAGCATCAGGATGATATTTTTTTGCAAGTTTACGATATGCTTTTTTTAACTCGTCATCTGTTGCATTTTTATTCACTCCTAATACTTCATAATAATCTCTTTTTTCAGCCATCGTTTTCTTCCCTTTCTATAACTGTGCAAAAGGATTAAAGGAATGCACCTTTAATCCCTTTTTTATAATTAGTGATTATTTGTTTTCATCTTTGTTGTCGTCTTCTACTTTATAATCTGCATCATATACATTTCCATTTTCATCTGTTTTTGGTCCTTCTTGTGTAGCTCCATCTGCTCCTGGTTGTGCACCAGCTGCTCCATTTGGATTTGCATTTTTGTATAGTTGTTCTGACATATCATAGAATACCTTTGTTAATTTTTCTGTAGCTTCTTTGATTTTTGCTGTATCGTTAGTTTCTAATGCTTTTTTAGTGTTTTCTATCTCTGTTTCAACTTTTGCTTTTTCTTCTCCGCTTATTTTATCTCCTAAATCTTTTAATGTTTTTTCACTGTTATAAATTAAGCTTTCAGCATTATTTTTAACTTCAATTTCTTCTTTTTTCTTTTTATCTTCTTCAGCATGTGCTTGTGCGTCTTTTACAGCTTTGTCGATATCTTCATCAGATAGATTTGTAGAAGCTGTAATAGCTACGTTTTGGCTATTTCCTGTTGCCATATCTTTTGCTGATACATGTACTATACCATTAGCGTCAATATCAAATGTAACTTCTATTTGTGGTACTCCTCTTGGTGCTGCTGGAATCCCTGTTAATTGGAATCTTCCTAATGTTTTGTTGTATGCCGCCATTTCTCTTTCACCTTGTAGAACATGAATTTCTACTGATGTTTGACCATCTGCAGCTGTTGAGAATACTTGTGATTTTTTTGTTGGTATTGTTGTATTTCTTTCAATTAATTTTGTAAATACTCCACCATATGTTTCAATTCCTAATGATAATGGTGTTACATCTAATAATACTAAGTCTTTAACGTCTCCTGAAAGAACTCCACCTTGAATAGCTGCTCCAATAGCAACGCATTCATCTGGGTTTATTCCTTTATCTGCATCTTTTCCTGTTATTTTTTTAACTGCTTCTTGAACTGCTGGAACTCTTGTAGAACCACCTACTAATAAAACTTTGTGAATATCACTTGCTGATAATCCAGCATCTTTTAATGCTTGATTTACTGGTCCTGCTGTTGCTTCTACTAAGTCATGTATTAATTCTTCAAATTTAGGTCTTGTTAATGTTATATCTAAGTGTTTTGGTCCTGTACTATCTGCTGTTATAAATGGTAAGTTAATTTGTGTTTGTTGAACACCTGATAATTCTATTTTTGCTTTTTCTGCTGCTTCTTTTAATCTTTGCATAGCCATTTTATCTGTTTTTAAATCAATTCCATTTGATTTTTTGAATTCATCAACTAAGTAATTTATAATAGCTTCATCAAAATCATCTCCACCTAAATGTGTGTTACCATTTGTAGATAAAACTTCAAATACACCATCACCAATGTCTAATATAGAAACATCAAATGTTCCTCCACCTAAGTCATATATCATGATTTTTTGGTCTTGCTCTTTATCCATACCATAAGCAAGAGCTGCTGCTGTTGGTTCATTTATAATTCTTAAAACTTCTAATCCCGCAATTTTACCAGCATCTTTTGTTGCTTGTCTTTGGCTATCACTAAAATATGCAGGTACTGTAATAACTGCTTGAGTTACTTTTTGTCCTAAATAATTTTCTGCATCTGTTTTTAATTTTTGTAAAACCATTGCAGAAATTTCTTGTGGAGAGAATTTTTCTCCATCAATGTCAACTTTTTCATTTGTTCCCATTTTTCTTTTTATTGATATAACAGTATTGTCAGGGTTTGTAACTGCTTGACGTTTTGCAATTTGTCCTACTAATCTTTCACCATTTTTAGAAAATGCTACAACTGATGGTGTTGTTCTATTTCCTTCTGCATTTGGTATAACTACTGGTTCTCCTCCTTCCATAACTGCTACACATGAGTTTGTTGTTCCTAAGTCAATTCCTATAATTTTTCCCATTTTTTTCATCCTTTCCTTTGATGATTTTCATTGGAGGTTGAAATCATCATAATTTATATTATTTATTTTTAAATTTTCTATATATACTGTAATGATTTTTTCCTCCGTCCCAAAATCATCACAAAAAATTAATTACTAATTTGCTACAACGACCATAGAATGTCTTATAACTTTGTTTCCAATCTTGTATCCTTTTCTGTATTCTTGCGCAATTACTTTTTCTCCTAAATTTTCATCTTGTATCATACTTACTGCATCATGTATTTCTGGATCAAAAGTTTCTCCTACTGCAGGTATTTCTTCCACTCCTTTTGATTTTAAAACATCTTTGAATTGTTTTAATACTAATTCTATTCCTTGTTTGTAATCCTCGTCTTTTGTTTCTGCTTTTAATGCATTTTCTAGATTATCAACTACTGGAAGTATTACTTCTATTACATCTGACAATACAGAAGTGTATAAACTTTCTTTTTCTTTTTGACTTCTTTTTTTAAAGTTGTCAAATTCAGCTAAAATTCTTTTATAATGGTCATTTAAGTCGTCATATTCTTCTTTAAGTACCATTTCTTTTTTTTCGCTAACTTCTTTTTTATTTTCTTTTGTTTCTTTTGGTGTATCTTCTTGAATATTGTTCATTTTTTCTTCTTTTTTATTATTTTCCATTTAATCACTTCTTTCTTTTTAATCTTTACCATTTAATTTTTTATTTATATATTTCATTACTGAAATTACTTTAGAATAGTCCATCCTTTTAGGTCCTATTATTCCAATTGTTCCTAAGTCTTTGCCATTTACTTTGTGCTTAAATGTTACTACACTAAAGTCTTTTAGTTGCTCTTTTTCACTTTCTTCTCCAATATATACTTTTATATCGTCTGCAAATCCTGTATTTAACATATCTGCTACTAATTCTTTAGTATCTAGTACATTAACAAAATTCTTAGCAACTTCTAGACTATTAAATTCTGGTAATTCAAAAGCTTTATTGGTTCCTTCTAAATATATTTTGTCATCTTCTGCAATTACTTTTTTTAGTTGTTCAATTACAGGTTTTATAACATTAACACTATATGTCATTTCATCATATAAATATTCTTCTAATGGTCTATCAATCGTTTCTACTGGTTGCCCTTTTAGTTTATTATTAAACATATAATTCATTGTTTCAACTTGTTTTTGGTTTATATCCTCATCAAATTTTATGATTGTTTCTTTTACCATTCCTGTATCTGTTAATATTACCGCCATCATCATTCTTGAACCAAGTAATACAAATTTTATTTTTTCTATTATTTGATTTGTTGCTTTAGGACCTATTGAAACGGTTGTATAATGTGTAACTTCTGAAATTGTATTAGCTGTTATTTTGGTTAAGTCTTCTATTTCATTTACTTTGGTTTCTAATTTATCACTTATATATTTTACTTCTTCCATGCTAATATCATTTTCATTTAATAATTCGTCTACATAGTATCTATAGCCTTTTTCTGAAGGTACTCTTCCACTTGAAGTATGTGTTTTGTCTAAATATCCACATTTTTCTAGCTCTGCCATTTCATTTCTAATTGTTGCGCTACTACAATCTAATCCATGACTTTTAGTTAGCGCATTCGAACTTACTGGCTCCGCTGTATTTACATATTCTTCAACTATTGCCTGTAATACCTTCTTTTTTCTGTTGTCTAACAATTTTTTCACCTCTTTATTACAAATTGTTAGTTTGTTAGCACTCGTTTGCTTTGTTTGCTAATCTTGTTATATATTATACCCGTTTTTAGCACTTGTCAATACTTTCTGCTAATTTTTTTGTGAATTTTTTGTGAATATATAATTTCAGCAAATTTGGAGCTTTACATTTAAAATTTTAAAATTTGGTTATAATAATTTTGGGAGGTTTTAAAAGTATGAATAATGAAAATTATGTTTTAAACGAAATTAATAAAGGTATAAAAATGGGAATGGATTCTATATCTAATGTATCTGAAAAAGTTCAAGATTCTCAATTTAAAAAAGATTTGAAATATCAATATGATGAATATAATAAAATTTTAAATAATGTTAATAATGAGTTATCAAATTATAACGATTTTCCAAAGGAATTAAATCCTATGCAAAAGGCTATGGGATGGATGAGTGTGGAAATGAATACTATGGCAGATAAAAGTAACTCTAAAATTGCTGAGATGATGCTACAAGGTACTAATATGGGAATTATTGAAGGGATAAAACTTAAAAATGAGTACCCTGACTTAGACAATTCTGTGAAAAATATTTTAAATGAATTTATTTCTTTTCAGCAAAATAATGTTGAACAATTGAAAAAATATTTATAAAATTAAATACTCACATAACAAATTAATTCTTGCTTTATCAAACCTTTTTTAATTAACATTTATAATTCTAAAAAATTGCGGATATCAATAACTTTTGTGTTATTATATCCGCTTCTTTCTATCTTTTATATTAATTAATTTTTATCTATATTGGCATTCATAATTATTTCTGTTTCTGTTTTCTTTCATATTTCTCTTTTCTTTTTTGTAAACGAGCTTTCATTTTTTCCAATTGTTCTAGTTTAAAATTAGGATATGCATTTACTAATCTCTTATGTAAATATGATTTTTCTTTTATTAGTTGCTTTAATCTGTTTGATATTTCAGTTGTTATTTCTTCCGTATTATCTGCTATTTTTTCTTCTTCCAAGTGTATACTAGAAATAACTTTAGAAGAAACCATATTGTCTATGATAAAAGCTACAAACAATACTCCCGCAATAATATGCAACGCAGTTTCTGGTATAGCATTATAAATTCCCATAAAAAATGGATTTGTAACATACATTATTATTACTCCTAGTATTCCAAACGGAACCATTGTTTCTAAGCATATACGTCCATTAATATTAAATTTTTTATCACTATAGTCCCACCATCTTGCATGATATTTCTTTTCCATAAAATAACTTGTAAAATATTCTATTACCGAACATATAACCACTGCCATTACAAATAAAGCTACAACATCATCTGTATATCTTTTAAGCAATATTGTTATAGCTAATGCTCCCCAACCATATATCGGGCAATATGGTCCGATTAGGAAGCCTCTATTTATAAATCGTTTATATTGAATCCATTTACATATCACTTCCATACACCAACCTAAAAATGCATATGTTAAAAATAATAATAAATATATTTCTATTGTATGTAACATATTATTCTCCTTTTCTATAGTTTTGCTATTCCATATTATATAAAAAATATATTCTTGTCAACTACAAAAAACGGACTTTGTTTAATAACTTATAAAAAATGACATAATTAAAATTTTCTCATTTTAATCATGCCATTTTTTATTATAATATATTAAATGTTCTTAATATTTTTTCTTTTAAATACCATAAATGTAGGTATCATCATAATGATAAAATATGCTATACATATTATTGCAGAAAATCCTGATGTTAGTCCTTCCATTATTGGTAATTTTCCAAACATATAATTTGTAAAATCCCAGTTCGGAGTTACAAAGAATTTTAGAAATGTTACTTTATATTGTACTGCAAGAAGGTTTATAACTTCTGATCCCATATATCCTAATAATGGTAGTGCTATTGCTACTGCTGAATTAGTAAATAAAGTACTAAATGCAAATGATAATGTTGCAAGTAACACTATGATAGGTAGTTTGCATACTATACTTATTCCTAAGTATTGGAATATATTCATTTGTTGTAATGTATTGGTATGGAAATTATATTTCAAAACTGGTATTGATAGACTATCAAATCCGAATATTATTCCACCTACAATTAGTTGCATAACAATAACTGCTAATATACAAAATACAATCATAAATAATACTGTTACAAATTTAGCCAATAAAATTTTCTTTCTGCTATATGGTTTTACCAATAGTAACTTTATTGTACCCTTGTTAAATTCTTCACTAACAATTGTTCCAGCTATCATTATTACCATTACTATTATAAATAGTCCATATTGATTAAAGAAATCTTTAAATATACTACTTAAATCATTAGTTTTATTTATATCTATATTATTTTCAATTATGTATTTATTAATTTCTTTTTGTTCTATGCAAGATTGTCTTTCTTGTTTTTCGCCATATTTTAATTCTTGATTATTACTATCCATATATATAATATTTTTGCTATTACTTGCATATTCAGATAATGCAACGTTCATAAAATCTGTGCCATATTTTATATTTTTGTCTATTCTATATTGAGCTACTTCTAAATTCACCTTTTCTGCTTCTAACTCAGTTTTATACGTTTCTTTTTCTTGTTTATCTTCAGTATTATTATATGCTGTTTCTAAACTTGCTACTGTAGACTTTGCTTTTTCTAATTCTAAATTAGCAAAATATTTCCAATCATCTGTATTTAATTTATCTATAATCTCATCAATTTTAGTATTTATTTCTTTTACTTTTTGTTCATCTTTACTTTCACCATATAAATAAGTATTTCTCTCACTAAAATATGATGCAATATTAGAGTTTATAATTTGTGCTTGCCATGAATCTTGACCATATTTTTGGTACAAGTCATATGTATCTAGGATTGTTTTAAATTCTATATACATTTTTGTATCACTTGGTTTCTTTGGGTCTAACTTTTCTATGTCGGACTTTACATATTCAATATATCCTTCACTATAATATGAATAACTTCCATTATTAAAAAAATATTTGTATGTAACATTTATTAATATCACAAATGCTAGAATTACTATTAAGGTAATATATAATGATTTCTTTTTAAATATTTTTGTAATTTCATTTTTTATTAAATTACTCAATGATATTCCCCCCTGTCTTTTCAAAAAATGCTTTTTCTAATGAAATTTCTTCTTTTTGAATTTTATATAATAAAATATCTTCTTTTACTAATAATTTTACTATCTCTGGTATTTCACCTTTTTGTATATCTATTTTAAAATGATTTTCGTCTACTATAATTGCTGATTTCAATATGTTTTTAACTTTTTCTGTATTATCTACTTCGAAAACTTGATAATCTTCTTTTGATTCTTTCTTTATAGAATCTATATCGCTCGTTTCTATTATTTCCCCATTTTTTATAATACACACTTTTGTTGATAAGTTATCTAATTCGGCTAAATTATGACTAGATATTAATATTGCCATCTTTTCTTTTTGGGCTAGATTAATTAACAATTCACGCATTTCCTTTATTCCTTCAGGATCAAGTCCATTTGTTGGTTCATCTAATATTAATAGATTAGGCTTATGTAAAATAGCTTGTGCTATTCCTAATCTTTGTCTCATTCCTAATGAATATTTTGAAACTTTGTCATTTATTCTTTTTTCTAATTTAACTAATTTTACTACTTCATCAATTCTATTTTTGTCTATATTATCATATAAGTTTGAAATTAATTTTAAATTTTCATATCCTGTTAAATACATATATAAGTCTGGATTTTCTACTATCGCACCTACTTTTTCTATTGCTTTTTCAAATTGGTTTTCTATGTTATATCCATTTATCTCTACTTTTCCTTGTGTTATTCCTTGAAGCCCTAAAATAAGCTTGATAGTTGTTGTTTTTCCTGCTCCATTAGGTCCTATAAATCCTAAAATGTCTCCACTGTATATCTCAAAAGATACATTTTTAAGAATTTGTTTTTTACCAAAATTCTTATATAAATTTTCACATTTTAATATCGGTCTTTCCATCTTTTTCCTCCTTCATTTTCTTTTCACCTATTTTATCATATAAGTTTTTGAATGTATATTTATTTTTTCTTAAGTTTTTATAAAGAATTTATAAAGAAAAAGAAAATATCTAAATTGCTCTTATTTAGATATTTTCTTTCTTAGTTATCTATATTACTATATCCTATTGTAAATTTTTTGTAATCTTCTCTTGTAAAATCTATTGTAGAAATAATTTCGTTATTATTAATCATTTTTTCAAATTCATCTATAGTAACCCATTTAGAAGCAACTACTTCTCCGTCTGTATAATTTAAATCTTCAAGTTTTAAATTCTTTCTAAATAACCACATATCTTTAAAATACTTTGCATTATCATTTCTTATAGTTTTATAAAAAGCAGCATCTGATTCATTAAAAATAATTCCTAATTCTTCTCTTATTTCTCTTAATATTGATTGTAAGCTATTTTCGCCTTTTATACAAGATCCTCCTGTGCTTTCCCACATATTGGGATATTTATTCTTAAGTTTTGAGCGTTTATTTAATAATATTTCTCCTTGACAATTTATTATAATTGCTTCTACTACTAAATGATATTCTCCTTCTTTTAATTTTTCATTACTATGCCTATCAATTACTTTTCCAGTATATCTTTTATTAATATCATATACATCCCATAATTCCATATCTTTTCCCCTCTTTTTAAATTCACACCAAACTACTATACTATTTTACCATATTATATATTATTGTAAAGTATTAAAATTTAATTCTCTGTAAATTACATAATTTTGAAATGAAACAAAAAAATAACAGATAATTTCTTACCTGTTATTATGGCTCCTCGTGTTGGGC
>CAUWEX010000007.1:0-62645 GCA_963557965.1 uncultured Clostridia bacterium | reverse complement strand
ACAAAAAAATCTAGTGGTGGTTTTTAATTCCACACACCAGATTATACACCATCAATTCCACACACCAGATTATACACCATCCTAAATTTGTGCCGATATAAAGGGCTTAAGATCCAAGGAATGACTAAAGTGCTACGAGCACCGGACGGAAGCTGAAGTTGTCACTGCTATCGCCAGTCGTACGGCTGAAACAGAACGGACCTGTAACGGCACCATCCCAATAACTGCCGCTACGTACCACGAACGGACGGAACAACCCCGGAAAGTAAGAGCAGTCGCCGTTCCATGATGATGTACCGGTACCGCTCGTAGATGTTTCTCTTATTGCGTCTCCAAAAATATATTTATTTTGTGGATAATTAGCTTTACCTGCATTATTTATATTCTCTTCTGTCCAAGATAAACCTAACTCTGGATTATCTTTTGTGCTATCATGTGGATACACTGTTGCATATTTTGTACTTGTTGTTTTTAAGGTGTCTCCATCGTGTGTAAAACTTGCCCCATATCCTTTTAAATTGCTATTTCTATTAGCTATATATCCTGCGGTTCTTTCCCAAGTTCCTCCACTCATATCATATACACCGTACATATTTAATGTACTACTTGCTTTTTGTCCTTCAATTTGATCCCATGTATATATTTCTCCATTTGCTGCATTTCCTGTTGTTCCATTTATATTAGCTATTGTAGTTGTTTTGGCTGAAGCATTAATTGTTCCTGTTGTTACTCCGGTTACCGCATATACACTTTTAGTTGAATTATTTAATGTTATATTATTTATATATGGTTCTGTTCCTTTATTTCCATATTGACTTTGTGCTAAATATGCTACTGCTCCCCATTCACTATTTTTTATTAAGTGGCTATCTGTACTATTAGAATTTAAACCATATATATTTCCGTTTTCTGTTAGTGCTTTTGAAATATTATATGCATCATTTACATTATTATAGTTCATTGCATATGTTTTTGGTTGGAATGTTGGATATTTTATTGATGTTTGTTGTCCATTTTTCCATGCATAACTTCCATCTGAATTTCTTACGGCATATTCTCCATCTAACCAGTTTCTTGCTGATTGTATACTATCTTGTTGTGTTCCAGCTTCAATTGCAGGCACCCATGCAGTTGTTTGGCTATAATTTACACTACTTGCTTTCACTGGTGCATTATTATTTCCACTTGCAAATCCTGCTTCAAATTTTGCTACCCATATTCCTGTTAATTCTTTATCCCATCCACCATTTGCATAATTAATTTTACTTTCATCTGTAAACGCTGGGTGTACATAGTAATTTGTAGTTGTATCTACTGCTTCTGTTGCTGATGTTGCTCTTTTTGCTGTTTGTAACTGTCCGTTGTCATCATAATATTGGTCTGTTGTTCCTACTAAGAATTTTACATCTATTTTTTTGTTAGCTTTATCTACTTTATATGCAAACCTTGGTATCCATACCCAATAGCTTCCATCTTGAGTTTTTGCATTTGCCCATTGACTTTTTTGATAATCGTACCAGTTATCATCTAAAAAGCCTTGTTGCCCTTTTTCTATTACTTGACCTTTATTAGTTCCTTCTGGTAATTTGAACATTACTTCTTTCATTCCAGCTACTAATTTTGGACTATTTACTCCTTTTGATTTAGAATAACCATTTCCTTGACCCGTATATTCATTTATATAATCTTCAACACTATTTAATGCTGCTACTTCGTTTTTTGCTGATTGCTCTGTATTTTCCTTAGCTTTTTGTGCTTGAGTTATTATTCCATTCTCTCCTGTTAGCATTGCTATTGACACTCCTGCTAGAATTAATAATACAATTATTGTTATTACTAATGCAATTAGGGTAATACCTTTCATATTTTTTAATTTTTCTTTCATCGTTTTTCCTCCTTTGTTTTTTCAAAAAATTTTACAATTTAATAACTTATTTAAATGAAAATTTTATAAGTATGTCTTTTTTTTACTCATATTCCTACATTCCTTTCTCTTTAGTTTCTCTAATTTTAATTTTTTTATTCTGAAATATAAGCATATAAATTGGTATGCTTATAATATACACACATTTTATCAATATATCGGATTTATTGCAATATATTATAGTATTTTAATGCTAGTTTTGTTGAAAATCTTTTATCAAAAAGAAAATAACTGTTGTAAATGCTAATAATAAGCTAAATGTTTTAAAATATTTTACTTGTAAAAAATAAAAAAATATGATTAAATATAAAACATATTTATTTCAATAATTTTATTCTTAACTACAATATCGTAGAAAATCCAAAAAAGAAAAACAGAGAAAAGTAGGTGATTAAAGCAGAAATATAGAGAAAAGTATAATAAAACAATTACATTTACTTTAAAATAAAGATTGACTGATAGCTAAAACAAAGATATAATTAAAAAGGAGGTAGACAAATACGAATATAAAAATATTTTCGGAAAAGCTAAGACAGATGAACTAATAAAACAAATATATATAAAAGATAAGGAAGGTGATAATATGTTAGCTGCAAGTAGAATGTTATTAAATGAAATGCAAATGAATAGGGACTTAGGAAGAGAAGAAGGCATTAGAAAAGGACGAAAAGAAGGAAAAAAAGAAGGAATTTACGAAATTGCTAAAAAGATGCTTAAGGATAAAATAGGAATAGAAACTATAAAGAAATGGACTGGACTAACAGAAAAAGAAATAGAGGAAATAAAATAAACATTGCAGTATTATGTAAAACATGTTATAATATACTAGTAATACAAGTAATTACAAAGGAAGGAGACACATGGAATTTTCTGACTTTCAGAAAAAACGAGCAACCAAACTCATGAAGCTCTATTTCGGAAGGAAGGTGGCAGAGAAGCAAACAAACAAGTATGTCGGAATAGTTGTAGGCATTGTGGGACAGTGCAACTCTGAAATGCCAGAAGGACAGTTCTACATGCTGCTTGAGGACATCTGTGGAAAGCAAATCCCGCTTACGTTTGAAGATTTAGAAGAAAGCGGAGCCTTTAAGTTTGTATAGCATGAGTTGTTGCTCAAGTGTATCCGGCACCCCTCTGTAGAGGGGTGTTCTTTTTTTTCTTTTTTGTTGCAAAAAAAAAGAAAAAGACATATAATCTACAAAAGAAATAAGTATACCTTTAGAAAGGGTGAAGAAAATGAAAAATTTAACAATAAAAGACATACTAGAAGTAACAAAGGGAGAGCTAATTACAGGTAAAAAAGAAAATATCTGTAAAAAATATTCCAAAGACACAAGAACAATTGAAAAAGGAGACTGTTATATTGGAATAAAAGGAGCCTCTTTTGATGGAAACAAATTTTGGGAAACAGCGTTACAAAATGGAGCAGACACAGTTATAGTACAAGATATAGAATTTACAGATTCAGACAAAGAAAAATGGAAAGAAAAAAACATTATAAAAGTTGCTGACTCATTGGAAGCCTTATATGCAATTGCAAGATATAAAAGAAGTTTATACGACATTCCTGTTGTAGCAATAACTGGAAGTGTTGGCAAAACAAGTACAAAAGATATGGTTGCAAATGTTGTATCACAAAAGTACAAAACATTAAAAACACAAGGAAACCATAACAACAATATAGGACTACCATTTACAATTTTGGAATTACAAGACGAAGAAGCAATGGTAGTAGAAATGGGAATGAATCACTTTGGAGAAATTAGTTTGCTTACATCAATAGCAAAACCTACAATATGTGTAATAACTAATATTGGAACATCACATATAGGAAACTTAGGCTCAAGAGAAAACATACTAAAAGCTAAAATGGAAATACTAGAAGGTTCTAAAAACCCAACAGTTGTAATAAACAATGATAATGATTTATTACATAAATGGTATGAACAAAATAAAGATAATTACCAAGTAAAAACATATGGAATAAAAGAACAAAGTGGTTTAAATGCAAAAGATATTAAGCTAGAAGAACAAAGTAGTAGTTTTAAATGTAAAATAGATGATAAAAATGAAAAAATTACAATACATGTTAGTGGAGAGCATTTTATATTAAATTCATTATGTGCATTAACAGTTGGAAAATTACTAAACATTCCAAATGACAAATTAGTATATGGAGTTGAAAATTTTGAATTAACACAAAAAAGAATGGACATATTTGATTTAAAAGATGACATCAAAATAATTAATGATGCATATAATGCAAGCTTTGAATCTATGAAAGCATCATTAAAAGTATTATCAGAATATAAAAACAGACGTAAAATAGCTGTTTTAGGAGATATGTTTGAATTAGGAGAATTTTCGAAAGAGTTACATGAAAATGTAGGAAAAGAAGTTGCAAAAAATAATATAGACATATTAATAGCCTGTGGAGAAAATTCAAAATACATAGTAGATAAAGCAGAACAAGGATTATCACAAGAAAATATATATTATATTCAAGATACAGAGATGATAGAAAATCTATTACAAAAAATTATAAAACCAGGAGATGTAGTTTTATTTAAAGCATCAAATGGTATGCAATTTTATAAAATTGCAGAAAGGATGGTAGATTTATGGAAAAAATAAAATTAGGTGTTGTTTTTGGCGGAATGTCAACAGAAAATGAAGTTTCAATAGTTTCAGCAAGTTATGTGTCAAGTAATTTAGACATAAATAAATATGATATAACAGCAATTTATATAGATAAAGAGGGAAAGTTCTGGGAGTGTAAAGACGACTATAAACCTAAAAAATTTGGAGAGGCAATTATTAACAAACAAGAAATAAAAAATGTATATGAATATCTAGGAAAATTAGATGTTATATTTCCAGTATTACATGGACTTTATGGAGAAGATGGAACAATCCAAGGAATGTTAGAAATGTTGAAAAAACCATATGTTGGTTGTCATGTACTAGCTTCAAGTGTTGGAATGGATAAAGTATATACAAAAGTTGTTTTTGAAAAAGCCGGAATAAATCAAGTAAAGCATGAATATATAAGAAAATACAAAGATGGATATATACATGTTGACAATCATTTTAATGAAACAATAGTAACAGATAAAGAAGCTGCAAAAATAGCAAGTGAAAATTTAGGATTTCCTGTATTCGTAAAACCATCAAATTCAGGATCTAGTGTGGGAGTAAGAAAAGCAGAAAACGTGGAAGAGTTGATAGATGCTATAAATTATGCAGCTAAATATGATAAAAAGGTATTGATAGAAGAAGGAATAGATGGAAAAGAAGTAGAATGTGCTGTTCTGGGGAATGAAGAGGTAATTGCTTCAAGTGTTGGAGAAATAAAGGCGGCAGATGAATTTTATAGTTATGATGCTAAATATAATAACACAGAATCAAAAACACAAATTCCAGCTGATTTGCCAGAAGAAATTTCAGAAAAAATAAGAAATCAAGCTATTAAAGCATTTAAGGCAATAGACGGAAAAGGATTATCAAGAGTAGACTTTTTTGTAGAGAAAGATACTAATAAAATTTATTTAAACGAAATAAATACTTTGCCAGGATTTACAAGTATAAGTATGTATCCAAAATTATTTGAAAATGTAGGGATAGGATATAGAGAACTATTAGATAAATTGATAGACTTAGCATTAGAAAAATAGGACTTAAATGTCCTATTTTTTATGTAAAAATTTCGAAAAAAATAAGGTCAAATCCTTAAAAAAGTATAGATTTTTATACCATATTATGATAAAATAAGCATACCTAATTTGGGGAGGATGTAAAAAATGGTTGTTAAGAATTACTATAAAATACTAGACTTGGAAACAAGCCATGTTTCTATAGATGAAATAAAAAGTGCATATAGGCAAGCTGCTAAAAAATATCATCCAGATTTAAATGTGGGAGATAACTTAGCAGAAGAAAGAATAAAAGATATAAACGAAGCATATAAAATATTATCAGTTCCATCATCAAAAAGAAAATATGATAGAACATGGAATGCAAAATTTGGGAAAGGACAAAAAGCGTTTTCTAAATCACAAAAAGGAGCCATAATCGATATGTTTTTAGGAAATGTAAATGATATAAATAAAAAGCAAGAAAAAGCAAATCCGGTAAAGGGGAAAAATATAGAAACTGAAATAAATGTAAACATTTATGATGCATTTTATGGATTAGAAAAACAGATAGTATTAAAAGATGTAAACGGAAGTTCAAAAACATACACGGTAAAGATACCACAAGGGATAAGAAATGGAGAAAAAATAAGATTAATAGGGCAAGGCCAATCAGGAAAAAACGAAGGGAAAAGTGGAGACTTATTAATTAAAATAAACATAGAAAATGATGACAAATTTAAATTACAAGGAACAGATTTATATACAGATTTGTTATTGACTCCATGGGAAGCGGCGTTGGGAGTTAGAACATCAGTAAAATCTATTGATGATGAGACAAAAGTATATATTCCAGAAGGAATACAAAGTGGAGAAAAAATAAAGATTCCGAATAAAGGATATTACATAGACAAAGAGAGAAGAGGAGACTTGATTGCAGAAGTGAAAATTGTAGTCCCAAAGCAGATTTCAAAAGAAGAGAAAGAATTATACAAAAAGCTAGGCAAAATTTCTAAATTTGATCCAAGAACATAATGTTGACATAAAAAACAAGTTGACAAAAGCTTAATTTTTAGCTATAATATAAGTGTTGATAAAACAAATGATAAGCTATGGATTTAAGCATAGAAATGAGGTGGAAGAAAATGCATCCAGTAGAAGGAAAACATTTTAGTATTACAGATCCACAAGGAATAAAAACTGTAATATATCAAGTAAACAAAACAAAAAAAGAATATTTAAAAGAATATCCTAAATATACAGTGGAGAGATTAGATCACACTGAAGAAATTATAGGAAATTACAATAAAAAAACATTTTATGTGGATGAACCACAAAAAGATGGAAATCAGTTAGTTATTTTATCTTTTGGAAATGATAAAGTTGTTATTAATAACGGGCTTTTATTAGGTGATGAGGTAAAAATAACAAAAAAACCAACTCCATTTCAGTTTAATACAATATATTCCGAAGAACCAATGGAATATAAAGAATTTCAATATACACCAAATTTAAAGAGACCGATATCAATTATAGACCCAGAAACTACAGAAGAGATAAAACCGGTACTTTATTATGATGAAAAAACAGATGAAGTAAAGGGAAAATGCAAATTAAAACCAAACAAATCTTATTTCGCGTTTGAGATAAGAGAAAAATAGGGGAGGAAATGCAGATGGCAAAAGCACAAACATCAGGAAAATATGATTATATCAATCCTGAAGAAAGTAGTTATAAAAGTAAAGTAGAGCCGGCAGGTCAATACGATAATGACTTTACAATACTTGGAATTGCACTACAAGAGATAGTGCAAGATAAGAATCCTAAAGCAAAGGTAAACAAAAAAAACACGAAAACAATTGCAACAAGTGCTTTTAGAAGAGAAACATTAAGTATAGACCTAGCAGAAGGAATGAGCATTAGAGCAGAAACAACAAAATCACAAGAAGTAGAAAGATAATACAAAAGAGCAGGTGAAAAGTATGAACTACAAAATTGAGGGAGCGCTTAAAAAGAACAGAAAGAATTTTATAATATGTGCAATACTATGGGTATTAATCACCATAGTATTTGTTTCGCCATTTAGTTACAGCGTATATGTTGCAGGACTAGATGGCAACTTTAATTTAGAGACATTTATTTCGACATTTGGAAAATCAGTTGTAGATCCATTTGCAACATTTGGAAAAGTATTTTCAAGTGATGCGATAGGAAACTTTATACCAACATTGCTAGTCGTAACTGTAATTTATATGATATTTTTCTTTATAGGATTTTTTAAATCAGCACCAAAAAATGAATTTTCTGATATTGAGCATGGTTCAAGCGATTGGAGCCAACATGGGGAACAATATAGAATATTAAGTAAAAATAAAGGGATAATCCTAGCAGAAGAAAATTATTTACCACTAGACAAACGAGGAAATGTAAATGTACTTGTAGTCGGAGGTTCAGGTTCTGGTAAATCAGCATCATATTCAATTCCAAATGCATATCAATGTTTAGGGTCATACGTATTTACAGATCCTAAAGGAGAATTATATGATAGAACAGCAGGATACTTAAAATCAAAAGGATATGAAATCAAAGTTTTAAACTTAGTAAGACCACAATATAGTGATGGTTATAACCCATTAATGCATATTGCATCAGATTTAGATGTAGACGTAATTGCTAACACTGTAATAAGAGGACAACAATCAGACGGTAGTAGTGCAGACCCATTTTGGGATGATTCAGCAGAAATGTTATTAAAAGCACTTATTTATTATTTAATAGCAACAAGACCAGAAGAAGAGCAAAACTTAGCAAGTTGTGCAGAACTTGTAAGGGCAGCCAATACTAAAAATGGAACTAACTTATTATCAGAGCTTATAGGTCAACTACCATATGACCATCCAGCTAGAATGTACTATAAATCTATAGAGATTGCATCTGAAAAGACATATAGTTCAATACTAAGTTCATTGCAATCAAAACTTGGAAAATTTGACTCAAAAGAAATTGCAGAACTAACATCAACAGACACAATAAATTTTGAAGATATAGGAAGCAAAAAAACAGCAGTGTATGTTATATCATCAGATACACACACGGCATATGACTTTTTATTAACAATATTTTTCTCACAAATGATACAACAGTTATATGACTTTGCAGATCAAAATGGAGGAAAATTAAAAGAAAGAACATATTTTATATTAGATGAGTTTGCTAATATAGGTAGAATACCAGACTTTGATAAAAAAATATCAACATCAAGAAGTAGAGGAATTTCATTTAGTGTAATACTACAAAACATTGACCAATTAGAGGCCGTATATGAAAAATCATACGAAACAATTATGGGAAACTGTGATACACATGTATTCTTAGGAAGTAACTCATTTAAAACAGTCGAATATTTTTCTAAGCAATTAGGTGAAAAGACAATTGAAAGAGATAGTATTTCAATAAATAGAGATAAACAAAATATGAAAACAGGAAAATCAATATCTGATCAAGTTATGGCAAGAGCATTGATGACACCTGATGAACTTCGTAGATTAGATAATGATTTATGTATAATCTTTGAAAAAGGAATAAAACCAGTAAAAGCACAAAAATATTATTATTTTAAACATCGTATGGCAAAAGAAATGGAAACTCTAGAAATAAGCCATAATGATATCGGAGAAATAGACAGAGGAACATGGAGAAAATACAATCCATATAATCCATATGTAGAAGACAAAACAGAAGAAAAGGTAAAAGATTTAAAAATAGAGTCTTTAGATGATTTATTTGAAGAAACTGATAATATTGGACAAGATGAAACTTATGGAACGTCAGAAGTAAAAGAAAATAAAATAAAGGGAATTGGAACAGATAACAAACAAGAAAAAACAATCGCTAAAGATACAATAGAGCCTTTAGATTTAAGTGATTTTGAAGATGCTCCAATTTTATTACAGGAAGAAGATGGAGATGAATATGATTTACAAAAAGAATTAGAAGCAAAATTTGATGAACTATTTGGCCCGATAGACTAAAATGATTTTGGGGTCGAAGGAAAAAACATTTTACATTATTAAATCTATATTAAAAGCTAGTAGTATTAATGTGAACCCAAATTATTAGACAAAAAAGTTTAATAATTTGGGTTTACTTTTATATTAAAAGGATTTTTTCCTCTGACCTCAAAATAATGCGAAAAGATTTTCGCAAAGTTATTGAAAAAAATTAAGTTTACTGTTATAATTTCTTCATGATAAATCTAAAATAAAAAACGTATAAAATAACAAAGGAGAATTTATATGAAATTTGTACATATAGCAGATATGCACTTAGATAGCCCATTTGTTAACTTATCTGAAAAAGATATAATGGGCGACTTACGTAGATTAGAACAAAGAAAAGTGTTTAAAAAAATAGTTGAATATATACAAGAAAACAATGTTGAATATTTTTTTATATCAGGAGATTTATATGAACATAAATATGTAAAAAAGTCAACTATAGAATATATAAATAAATTGTTCCAGACGATTCCACAAACTAAAATTTTTATATCTCCAGGAAATCACGACCCAATCACAAAAAATTCATATTATAATCAATATAAATGGAATGAAAATGTAACAATATTTACATCAGATATCAAAAAAATAGAAATGCCAGAAGCGGATATTTATGGATATGGTTTTGATGATTTTTATTGTAGTAATTCAGGAGTAGAGGAAATAAATATAGATAATGCTGATAAGCTAAATATATTGATAATTCATGGTAATTTAGACGGAAGTACAATTGAAGAAATGCAATATAATTCAATGTCAAAAAAAATGCTAGAGCAAAAAGGTTTTGACTATGTGGCATTAGGTCATATTCATAAAAAAAGTTACAATGAATATGAAAATCAAAAAATAGTATATCCAGGTTCTACGCTATCATTAGGATTTGATGAGCCAGGAGAACATGGAATGATAGTAGGAAATTTAGAAAAAGACTACTTAAAATTGGAATTTGTTAAATTAGATGATAAACAATTCACAAAGACGGAATTAAATGTGGATAACATAGTATCAAAAGAAGAATTAATAGAAAAAATAAATGCATTAGATATTTCCGAAAATGAATATACAGAAATCGTATTAAGTGGAAAAAGAAATTTTGAAATTAATAGATATGAATTAATAAAATATATTACTAATGAAAATATAATAAAATTAAAAGATAGTACAAAAATAGCGTATGATTTAGACAAATTAAAAAATGAAACAACGCTAAAGGGATTATTCATAAAAGAGATGACAGAAAAGTTAAATAATTCAACTGAAACTCAAGAAAAAGAAATAATAGAAAAAGCAATAGAAATAGCTTTGGAAGCATTAGAATAGAGGTGTAATTTTGAAAATAAATAAAATTAAAATAAATTCATATGGAAAGTTAAAAGAAAAAGAAATTAATTTAAAAAATGGAATAAATATTTTATATGGTTCTAATGAAGCTGGAAAATCGACTCTATTAAGATTTATAGTAAATTCTTTTTATGGAATTTCTAAAAATAAAAAAGGAAAAGAATATTCAGATTATGAAAAATATTTACCATGGGTTGGAGATGAATTTTCTGGAAAAGTAGAATATGAATTAAATAATAATAAAAAATACGAAGTTTATAGAGATTTTAAAAAGAAAAATCCTAAAATCTTTAATGAACAAATGGAAGATATATCAAAGGAATTTAATATAGACAAAAATAAAGGAAATGAATTTTTTTATGAACAAACAAATGTAGATGAAGATTTATTTTTATCAACAATAGTTGTAGGACAACAAGAAGTAAAATTAGAAAAATCACAGCAAGGAATGTTAATACAAAAAATTGCTAACTTAGTAGGAACAGGAGATGATAATGTTTCGTATAAAAGAGCAATAGACAGAATAAATAGAAGGCAATTAGATGAAATCGGAACAGAAAGATCTAGGGAAAAGCCAATAAACATTCTTGCACGAAAAATAGAAAACTTAGAAAATGAAAAAGAAGAATTAGAAAAATACAGTAACATAAAATACCAAATTGAAGAAAATAAAAACATATTAAAAGAGGAAATAGAAGAACTAGAAAAAGAAAATAATCTACTAAAGGAAATAAAAATATTAAATGAAAAAGAAAAACTAGAAAAAGAAAAAATAAATATTCAGGAAAATATAAAAAATGAAAATTTAGAAAAAATAAATTTATTAGAAAATAAATTAAATGAAATAAAAAATAATAATAAAAATATTTTAAATAATAAAAATGAAAAAAATAATAAAAATAATTTATTAAAAAATAAATTAAATAAAAAAATAATAATATTATTTTTTTTAATATTATTAATAAATATTTTACAATTTATTTTTATAAAAAATAAAATAATTAACATTATTTTTCTTCTTACAGCCCCAGCACTTTTAATTTATTATATATTTTCTAAAAATAAAATAAATAAAAAAATAAAAGAAGAAGAAAAAATAGAAAAAAATAATAATGAAATATTAGAAAAAATAAATTTAGAAATAAATAATATAATTCAAGAAATAAATTTATTAGAAAAAAATAATGAAGAAATAAAAAATAAAATAAATAATTTAAAAAATAATTATAATTTAAAAATAAATTTAGAAAAAGAAAAAATAAAAAATAATTATAAAAATAAATTGCAAGAAAATAAAATAAATGAATTAATTAATTTGGAAAATTCGAATTGGGAAATTGAAAATTTACAAAATAAAATAAATAATAAAAAAATAGAATTGCATAAATTGGAATTGGACCAAAAAAATATCGAACCTAAGCTAGATAATTTATCAAAAATGGAAGAAGAATTGGTTAACAGTAAAATAAGAATGTCAACTTTAAAACAAAATAACGAAAGTTTTGAATTAGCAAAACAAGTGTTGGAAAACGCATATGAGGAAATGAAAAAAACAGTTACCCCTAAGTTTACACAGGAATTGTCCAACAACATAGCCAATATCACAAATGGTAAATATAGCAACTTAATGTTTAATGATGAAACAGGTTTAATTGTAGAATTGGAAAATGGAAATTATATTTCAGCATCAAGGTTAAGTGTTGGAACAATTGACCAATTATATTTATCACTTAGGCTATCAATGGTAGAAGAACTGTCAGAGGAAGCTATGCCAATAATTTTAGATGAAGCTTTTGCATATTATGATGAATCTAGACTTACTAATATATTAAAATTCATAAATAAAAAATTTGACAAACATCAAGTAATTCTATTAACATGTACAAATCGAGAAAAAGAAATAATGGAAAGAGAGAACATGGATTTTAACTTTATTTCCTTGTAATAGCTTATAAAATGTAGTATAATAGTTAAGCGAATAAAAAGATAAAGGAGAATTTATATGTTTGAAAAATTAGAAGCAGTTGAAAAAAGATACGAAGAATTGACAAAAGAAATTGCAGACCCAGAAGTAATTGCAAACCAAACAGTATGGCAAAAAGCAATGAAAGAACATGCAAGTATCGAGGAAATCGTTCTAAAATTTCGTGAATATAAAAAAGCAAAACAAGCTATGGATGAAGCACAAGAATTAATGCAAGACCCTGAGATGAAAGAATTAGCAGAAGCAGAATATTATGATAATAAAGAAAAATTACCAAAATTAGAAGAAGAATTAAAATTTTTATTAATACCAAAAGATCCTGATGATGACAAAAATATAATTTGTGAAATTAGAGCAGGTGCAGGAGGAGAAGAAGCTGCGCTTTTTGCAGGAACTTTATTTAGAATGTATTCAATGTATGCAGAAAAGAAACATTGGAAGTTAGAAATATTAAACGAAAATGAGACAGGTCTTGGAGGATATAAAGAAATATCTTTCATGATAACAGGAAAAGGCGTATATAGTAGACTAAAATTTGAAAGTGGTGTACACAGAGTACAAAGAGTTCCAGATACAGAAAGTAGTGGACGAATACACACATCAACAGTAACTGTTGCGATGCTTCCAGTTGTTGAAGATGTAGAAATTGAGATAAATCCGGCTGATATCAAAATGGAAGTTTTTAGATCTTCAGGTGCTGGTGGACAACATATCAACAAAACTTCATCTGCTGTAAGATTAATACATGAACCAACAGGAATTACTGTAGAGTGTCAAACAGAAAGATCTCAATTCCAAAATAGAGATAATGCTATGAAAATGCTTAGAACTAAACTATATAAAATAGAAAAAGAAAAACAAGATAGTGAGATTTCAAGTGCAAGAAAATCACAAGTAGGCTCAGGAGATAGAAGCGAGAAAATAAGAACATATAACTACCCTCAAGGAAGAATTACAGACCACAGAATAGGTATGAGCATTTATCAAATGGAAAACTTTTTAAATGGAGACATAGATGAAATGGTAGATAATTTAATTGCAGCAGATAGAGCTGAAAAACTAAAGGGAGAAGAAGAGTAGTGAAATTATTAATAATATCTGATATACACGGTTCAAGTTGTTATGCTAATAAAATATTAGAAATAAATGAAAGAGAAAAACCTGACAAAATAGTATTATTAGGTGATTTATATTATCATGGACCACGAAATCCATTAACAGAAGAATATAATCCAATGGAAGTTGCTAAAGTGTTGAATTCACTAAAAGATAAAATACTTGCAGTAAAAGGAAACTGTGATGCAGATGTAGATCAAATGATATCAGAATTTCCACTACAAGAAACTATAGAGCTAGAAGTTAACGGACATAATATATTCTTTTCACATGGTGATAAATATAATATAGACAATTTACCACCATTAGGAGTAAATATAGATATTATGTTTTATGGACATTTTCACATTAACTTTATAGAAGAGAAAAATGGAATAATATTTGTAAATCCAGGCTCAATATCTCTTCCAAAACAAAACACAGAACATGGATATGCGATTTTAGATGAAAATGAAATAATTTTAAAAGATGTTGAAGGAAATGTAATAGAAAAAAGAATGTTAAAAGAATAGATAAGGGAAATATCCTTGTCTATTTTTTTGTATAAAATGTTTTAAAAAAATTATAAAATATGTTTATATTTATTTATTAGAATAAAATTAAACTTTTTATAATAAATTAAAATAAAGTAATTTATTATAAGGAGTTTTTTTAATGGAATTATTAAAAACAACAATATTAGGACTGTTTTTTGGGACATTTGGAACTACAATAGGTGGGCTTCTAGGAATATTTATGAAAAGAAATTCTAATAAATTTTTAAGTTTTATATTATCTTTAGCATCGGGCCTAATGATGGCTGTAGTATGTTTTGATTTAATACCAAATGCATTAAAAATAAGCAATATTGTAATGGTTATTATAGGAATTTTAATAGGAATAATTACAATGATTTTTTGTGATTTATTAGTGGAAAAAAAGTTTAGCAACGAAGCAACCTTGAAGGGTAGTAAAAACAACCTGTTTAAGACTGGATTAATAGTATCTATAGGGTTGGCAATACACAACTTTCCAGAAGGTCTTGCAATTGGTTCAGGATTTGAAGCATCAATGAAATTAGGATTAAGCCTAGCATTAGCAATATGTTTACATGATATTCCAGAAGGAATATCTATGGCAATTCCTATGAAAAATGGCGGAATGAAAAAATCAAAAGTAATATTTTATGTTGTTTTATCAGGGATAACCACAGGAATAGGAGCATTTTTTGGAGCAATTGTTGGTTCTGTTTCAGAACAAGTAATTGCAATATGTTTAAGTTTTGCAGCTGGAGCTATGTTATATATTGTATCTCGGAGAGTTAACACCACAGTCTAACGAATTATATCATGGAAGAATGAGTGCGGTAGGCAATATGATAGGAGTAATTATAGGGATTTTATCAACTATAGTATAATTTTTAGAAAAAATTGCAAGAAAGTATTATGATACAAAAAATAATTTCAAATTATTTACATTTGCAAAATAATAAATGCTATGCTATTATATGAAATATCAAAATGGTAGGCATGTGTAAGGCGATTGACTTACACAGAAGAGAAAGGAAATCACATGAAAGTAAACCAAGAGTTGATAACGGATTTCAAAAGGCAGTATCACTATGTTATTGGGAATAATCTAAGACCGACAGGGCATGGGCAACGCTTTGCCGCAATGGACTTGATTGCCATGTGCAATGAGATTGATCCAGAAGGAGATTATGGCAACTTCGACAGCGGGATGATGAACGTTGATAGAATCAACGAGCTTGCACAAAAGCTTGGTGTGATTTAAACAAAAAGGAAGTAACTTTACTAAAGTTGCTTCCTTTTTGTTTAGAATATTTTTATTTAAAATAAATATCTTTTTCACTTGCTTTTTAAAAACAGATATAGTAAAATGCAAACAGACATTTGAAAAAAGAAAGGAAAAAATAATGCAAGATATATTAAGTGGATTAAACAATAAACAATATGAAGCAGTAACAACAACAGAAGGACCATGCTTAGTAATAGCGGGAGCAGGAAGCGGAAAAACAAAAGTATTAACACATAAAATAGCATATTTAATAGAAGAAAAAGGTGCAAAACCATGGGATATTTTAGCAATAACATTTACAAATAAAGCAGCAAATGAAATGAAAGAAAGAATATCAAACTTAATAGGAGAAAGTGCAAAAGACATATGGATGGGAACATTCCACTCTATATGTGTTAGAATATTAAGAAGATTTATTGACAGAATAGGATTTGAAACATCATTTATCATATTCGATACATCAGACCAAAAAACACTTGTAAAAAACTGTTTAAAAGATTTATCAATAGATGACAAAATGTTTAACGATAGAGCAGTAATGTCAGAGATAAGTAATGCCAAAAACGAAATGCTTACACCTGAAGAGTACCAGGCAAGAGCAATGGGAGATTTTAGAAAAGAAAAAATAGCAACAGTGTACGCATTATATCAAAAAAGACTAAAAGAAAATAACGCAATCGACTTTGATGACATCATAAACTATACAATAAACATATTAGAGGAAAATGACGATGTAAGAGAATATTATTGTAACAAATTTAAATATGTGTTAGTTGATGAATACCAAGATACAAACAAGGCTCAATTTACTTTAGTAACAATACTAGCTTCATCATATAAAAATATAACGGTTGTAGGAGACAATGACCAAGGTATATATTCTTTTAGGGGAGCAGACATAACAAATATATTAAATTTTGAGAAAGATTTCCCAGGAACTAAAATAATAAAATTGGAGCAAAACTATAGATGTACGGGAAATATATTAAAAGCAGCCAATGCAGTTATAAAAAACAACGAAGTAAAATACAAAAAAGCTTTATGGACTGAAAATGAAGAAGGAAGTTTGCCAAAAGTATATCAAGCCCAAAATGAATATGACGAAGGAACATATATAGTTCAGCAGATTGAACACTTAAAAAGAGAAGAGTATTATAAATACTCAGACTTTGCAATTTTATATAGAATGAATACACAATCAAGAGCAATAGAAGATATTTTAAGAAGAGAAAATATTCCATATAAAATTATAGGTGGATTAAAATTTTATGAAAGAAAAGAAATAAAAGATATAATTGCATATTTACGATTAATACAAAATCAAAGTGATAATTTGAGTTTAAGAAGAATTATAAATGAACCAAAACGTGGAATTGGAAAAACAAGCTTAGACAAAATAGAGTTGTTATCAAATGAAACTGGACTTTCAATGTATGAAATAATAAAAAGAGCTGATGAATTTGGATTAAATAGAGTATTTTTAAATTCAAGAGAATTTGTAAATGCAATAGAAGAATTAAGAACAAAAAAAGAAGAATTGCCAATATCAGAATTAATTAAACAAACATTAAAAAAATCAGGCTATACTAAAGCACTAGAGGCAGAAAATACAATTGAAGCAGAAAATAGAATAGAAAACTTAGATGAATTTTTAACAGTGGCAATAGAATTTGAAGAGGAAGAAGCTGAAAATGGACTAAGCCAATTTTTGGAAGGAATTACATTATCAAGTGATATAGACAATCTAGAAGAAGGAGAAGAATATGTTACATTAATGACATTACATAGTGCAAAAGGGCTAGAATATCCAGTTGTATTTTTAGTGGGAATGGAAGAAGGAATATTCCCAGGGTATAAATCAATATCAGAACCACAAGAGCTAGAAGAAGAAAGGCGTTTGTGCTATGTTGGAATAACAAGAGCAAAAGAAAACTTATTTTTAACATGTAGTAAACAACGTACAATATTCGGATCTACAAGTTACAATCAAGTATCACGTTTCTTAAAAGAAATACCACAAGACTTGTTAGAAGGGTATCAAGAAGCCTTTGGAGAAACAAGTAATAAAGATAAAATGTTCCAAGACAGCAACTATAGTTGGTCATATGGAAATAAAGGCTTTGGAAGCAACAACAGTGCTATAAAAACATATAAAATAGACAATAAGGAAGCTGCAAAAACAGTTGAGAACTCTAATAATTTTGCATTTAGAACAGCAGAGAGCTTTTTGAACAACTTAAGTAAAAAATCAGAAACTAATATAGATTTATCACAATATAAAGCTGGTATTAGAATTTCACACAAGAAATTTGGAGATGGAACAATAAGCAAAGTTGAACCTGAAGGAGATGACTTAAAAGTAGATATTGATTTTGATAAAGTAGGACATAAAAGATTAATGGCTAAGTTTGCAAATTTGAAAATTAAATAATAGGAGAAAAAGTATGAGAAAATTAATAGTTGATTTAGATGATGTTTTATGCCAACACGGTTTTATAAAAATGGTAAATGAATTCTTGGGAACTTCATATCAAGAAAGTGATGCTGGTTCATATTTTATAAATGATTTAATTCCTAAAAACAGAATGACGGAGTGGGTTGAATTTTTTATAAATAGGAATGTATACGAATATGTAGAAGTAGTTAAAGATGCTCAAAGAGTAATGGAAAAGTTGAACAAAAAATATGAGTTATATGTTGCAAGCGCATTTGTTTTTAGAGATGCACCTGAAACGTCAGGAAAAACATTAAATGACAAATATAATTTTCTAAGCAAAGAATTTCCATTTTTAGATCCACATCAGTTCGTATTTGTTTCTAATAAGGAATTATTAGAGGCAGATATACGAATAGATGATAGTACGAAAAAATTAACTGGACCAGGACAAATTAAGATACTATTTACAGCATATCATAACAAAAATTTAACCAAGAAAGACTTGGAAGAACAAGGAATTGTGAGAGCTGACACTTGGAAAGAAATAGAAAATATGTTGTTATAAAAAATAAAGTAGTAATTTTTAAAAGAAATTACTACTTTATTTTTGAATGAGAAAAATTGACTTTTTAATTTATTGCTCTAATTCAGACTTTACAGTGCTAATTTCTGTAACTGTAGCTTTTTGAGCTGGTGTATAATATCCTTTTGCTTGAGCAACTTTAAACAATTCATATTGAAAACTTTCATCATTATTTCTAATTTGTTGGAAAGTTTGTCTTAATTGCATGTTTTCACATTCTGATATAGCTGTTTGATATGCTGTTAAATCAGACTTAACACCTGCTAAAATATCATTAACCATTACTTTTTCGTTCATTATAGACCTCCTAATTATTATTTAAAAAACTCATCAATTTTTGTTTTGTGTTTAATGCATCTTGAGCCGACTTTGTAAAAATTTGCTTGATTTGAGGGTCAACAGCTTGAGATGAGTAAGTGTTTAGCTTTTGATAAGCATTTTCGTGAGCACCAATAAGATGTCTTAAATTTTGTAATTCCATTTGATTTAAATCTGCCATTTAATAATCATTCCTTTCAAAAAATATATAATATAGTATTTCACATTCAAAAAAAATTATTCAAAAATTAAAAAAATACAAAAAATGAAAAAACGAGATAAAACGAAAAAAAACGAGATAAAGTGAAAAAAAGTGAAAAAACTTACGGAAATCGAAGAAGGAATATTCTTGCAAAAAAATAAATATTACAATATTATTACATTATAAAATGGCGTACAAAGGAGATAGTTTTAATGTTAAAAAAAGTGTTGATACACACAAGAAGGGGAGTAAAACTTATAGTATTATTAGTTATTGCGGCTTTTTTGGTAATAGGCACAGTAACATTTTTATATAAACCAACATACAGTGTGTTTATTAAAGATGAACAAATAGGATATACAGAAGATAGAGCAAAGTTACAACACAGAATAAATGACTATGTAGAAGGTGGAGACGGAAGTGATTCTAATATTGCATTTGTACAAGTGGAAAGTTTGCCTAAATACAAATTATGCTTATTAAAAAAGAACATAGTAACAAATGATGATGAAATTTTTAATAAAATAAAAGAATCAGGAACTAAATATTATAGATATTATGCAATTACTGATAACCAAGAAGAAAAAGTGTATGTATCAAGCTTTGAGGAAGCTGAAAAGATTGTAAATTCATTAAAAGAAAAAGATAGCTCAAATATAGAAACTCTAGCAATTGTAGAAAAATATGAAACAGAGATGAAAGACTTAGTAAATGAAGAAGAAGCAATTGCTAAACTATATATTGAAAAACCGAAATTAGAAGTTGCTAAAAAAGCAGGGAAAAAATCAACTTCAAGATATGCAGCAACAGGTAAGGTAAATACAAAAGGTACAATATCAGGAGAAAAAGCAAATTTAGGAATATCATTAATAAGACCAGTATCAGGAATAATAACTTCAAGATTTGGAGTTAGAAGTAGTATAAGAAGTTCATCACATACAGGTCTAGATATATCAGCACCTACTGGAACTGCAATATCTGCAGCTGCATCAGGTACAGTAACATTTTCTGGCTATAAAGGCTCTTATGGAAATATGATAGTAATTAGTCATGGAAATGGAGTTCAGACATATTATGCACATTGTAGCAAATTATATGTATCAGCGGGGGCGAAGGTGTCGCAAGGACAAAAAATTGCGGCTGTAGGGTCGACAGGAAATTCAACTGGTCCGCATTTGCATCTAGAAATACGTGTTAATGGAGTGGCATATAACCCGCAAAAATATTTATATTAATTAAACAGAAGGTTTTCTAAAATAGAAAACCTTCTGTTTAATCATTTTACAAAATATTTAATTCCTGAATTTATAGCATTAGTTTTTATAATTGCTCTTCCGTGTTCAAGCAATTTATTAGCAAAGCAAGCTGAAAAATTGCTAGGAGATAAAAATTCAGAAGTAATTGTGCAAAAATCTTTGATAATTTTAGGTGAAATACCAGTAGAGTTAATAGTTAAAAAATATCTATCTTTATATAAATACAAAGAAGATTTTTTTGACAAATTTTTAGGTATAAAATCTTGATTTTTATTTATGTACTCACATAATTCACAAAACGTCTCAAAGTTTGGAAATTCATAGAATAGTTTTGGGGCTGAATAATTAATAGACTTTCTTTTTGCCTTTGGAGCTCTTAATGTAAAATCAGAATGATTACGACTATCTGAATATTTTGTTATAGTAAAAACAAGATATTCTTCTGAAGTAGAAAAAGCTTCAATTAAAAGTCTACATCCTTCAGAATCAAAACCAACTTCATTTTTTGCCTTTTCTAATAAATTAATAAAAAAGCTGTTGTGTTCCATAGCTTTAGAAAAAATGGTTTTTGCATCTAACTTGTAGTTTTCTAAATCTGAGCTATTTACTATAATACGTATTTTATCGTCAGTTAATTTTTCTATTTTCATAAAGATAGATCCCTCCTAAATAACTACTAAATATATTATACTACTATTAATATTATATTGAAATATATAAATTTTGGTAATCATTTAAAAAATTTCTATAAATAATAACATAGCAATATTAATAAATCAATAAATAAAAAGAAAATTCACACAAAATTCACTTGAAAAAATTGCTAATTCAAGGTATAATACGAATGGAGCAAAAAATCAATAGCCGTAAGAGAAAAAGGAATTTTGGAGGTACAAAAATGGCAACAAAAGAAAAAAATATATGGGTATTATTAATATTTATGTTATCAGGTTTAGTAGTAGGAGGATTATTAGGAGAACTAGCCTCAAAAGTAGACTGGCTTTGGTGGCTTTCATATAGCCAAAGTTTTGGATTACAAACACCTGTAACAATAGATTTAAGTATAATGCAAATAACATTTGCATGTATGTTTAAAATAAGTATTTCAAGTATAATTGGGTTAATACTTGCAATTTTTATTTATAAAAAGATATAAAATGGGGGCAAAATAAAAGAAAGGAAATGTATTTTGTCTATAAAAATAAAAGATTTGCCAGACATGGAAAGACCATACGAAAAACTAGAAATATATGGAGAAAAAGTGCTGTCTGATGCAGAATTGCTGGCAATAGTAATAAAAACAGGAACGAAAGAAGAAACCTCAGTACAAATAGCACAAAAATTGTTGAAATTGAATAAAACTAACAAGCAAGACCTAAACTATTTACATACACTTTCTTTAGAAGAACTTATGCAGATAAAAGGAATTGGGAGAGTAAAAGCTATTCAGCTAAAAGCAATTGGCGAAATTGCAATACGAATGTTTAGTAGTTTTAAATATAATAAAATAGTAATAAATAAACCAAGTGATGTTGCTAACTTATTAGGGAGTGGATTGCAATTTGAAACTAGTGAAATAGTAAAAGTAATCACTATGAATAGTAAAAACGAAGTATTGAAAATAAAAAATATTGCATTAGGCGGAACAAACTTTGCAAATGTTCAGATAAGCAATATTCTAAAAGAACCAATAAAAATGAGTGCACCTAGATATATATTAGTGCATAATCACCCGGGAGAAAGTGCAAATCCAAGTGAAGAAGATATAAAATTCACTGAAAAACTTCAAGAAGCATCAAAGGTATGTGAATTGTTATTAGTAGATCATATAATTATAGCTGGAAAAGAATATACAAGCATTATAAAAGATTGGCTAAAATAATTACAAAAGAGGGAAAGACGAAAATAGAAAGGAAAGGATTAATAATGAAATTATTTACATGGGGTTCAAAAGACCTTGGAATAGACTTAGGAACAGCAAATATTTTAGTTACGTTAAAGGGGAAAGGTATTGTACTGAAAGAACCATCAGTTGTGGCGATAAAAAGAAGAAGTGGAGCAATTGTAGCTACTGGAAATGAAGCTAAAGAAATGCTGGGAAGGACACCTGAACAAATAAAAGCGGTAAGACCAATGAAAGATGGAGTAATAGCAGACTTCACAGCCACTCAATTATTATTAAAAAATATCATTGCAAAAGTTGGTAAAAGATATAATATTGGAAAACCTAGAGTTGTTGTAGGTGTACCATCAGGAATAACAGAGGTAGAAGAAAGAGCGGTTGAAGAAGCGGTAACGCAAGCTGGAGCAAAAGAAGTATATATAATTGAAGAACCTATGGCAGCAGCAATAGGGGCGTCATTAGATGTAGGAGAACCAAGTGGAAATATAATTGTTGATATTGGTGGAGGAACTACAGAAGTTGCTGTAATATCTTTGGGAGGAATTGTAGTTAGCCATTCCCTTAGAGTTGCAGGGGACGAATTGGACGAAGATATTGTAAATTATATAAAACGTGAGATGAACTTAGCAATTGGAACAACCACAGCAGAGCAAATAAAAATACAGCTGGGATGTGCAATGCCACTTATGACGGAAAACTCTATGGAAATAAGAGGAAGGGATCTAAGCACAGGTTTGCCTAAGAATATGATAATAACATCGACGCAAATTGAAGGAGCAATAAAAGAATCTATAAGCAAAATTGTTGATATAGTAAAACAAACGCTAGAAAAAACGCCACCTGAGATTGCTGCAGATATAATGGAAAAAGGAATTGTACTTGCAGGTGGAGGAGCACTAATTAAAAATTTGGATAAACTTTTAAGTATAGAAACAGGAATGCCAGTATATGTAGCAGAAGAACCATTAGACTGCGTTGTAAGAGGAGCTGGGAAAACGCTAGAAAACATCGAACGTTTAGGTAGAGTGTTGATAAATGCTAGAAATAGAAAATAAAGATAGGAGCAAAAAATGTACAGAAACAAAAAAAGTGGAATTATAGGAATTATCGTAACTGTTATAATTTTAATCTTAATTGTAATATTTTCAAATGGAGAAAAAAACAGTAATTTTTTTGAAAATGCTGCAACAAATTTAGTTATGCCAATACAAAATGGATTAACATATTTAAAAAACAAATTAAGTGGTAATAGTACATTTTTCACAGATATCAATAATTTAAAACAAGAAAATAAAGAATTACAAAAGAAAAATAGTGAATTAGAACAGTCGTTAAGGGAATTAGAAAATATAAAAACACAAAATGAAACATTAAAAGAATATCTAAACTTAACTGAAAAATATGGAGAATATAAAACAATACCAGGATATGTAATAAATAAAGATATTAGCAATTACTCAAAAACAATTGTAATAAATGTTGGTAGTGATGATGGGGTAAAAGAAAACATGACTGTTATAGGAGATCAAGGGCTTGTAGGACATGTGGTATCTGTAACAAAAGATACTGCAAAAGTACAAACTATAATAGATACGGCAAGTTCTATAAGTTGTTCGATGAGTACCACTAAAGACAGTATCGTGTGTAGAGGAACATTAGAAGAAGAATCTGCTTTAAAAGCAATGTATTTACCAACTGATGCAAATATTATCCAGGGAGATAGTATAGAAACGTCAGGATTAGGCGGAATTTATCCAAAAGGTATACATGTAGGAACGATTAAAAAAGTTTCTAATAGTAAAAATATGACAGATAGATACGCTTTAGTAGATGCGGCGATTGATTTTGATAAATTAGATACAGTACTTGTAATAACAAACCAATAAAGAGGTGAACATATTGAAAAAAACTTTAATTAATATCTTTTTGATATTAACTATATTAATTATATATTATTTACAAGCAAATTTCTTTACTTGGTTTAATATTGCAAAAGTAATGCCAAACGTATTTATAATATTAGTACTGTTTATAGGATTATTTTCGACAAGAACAATGGGGACATGTTATGGGATAGGAATAGGGCTTTTGCTAGATTTTCTGCTAGGAAATAGAATAGGAGTAAATGCTGCAACACTAGGAATACTAGGGTTTTTAGCAGGAGAATTTGATAAAAACTTTTCAAAAGATAGCAGAATGACAATAATGCTTATGGTACTTTGTTCTACAGTATTAGTCGAAAGTGCAAATTATTTTATAAACTACATATTATTATCTACTAATATTGAAATAATAAGTTTTATAATTATCTTAATTATTGAAATAGTATATAATTTAATATTAACAATAATTTTATATCCATTAATACAAAAAGCGGGATATTATATAGAAAATGAATATAAAGGAAACAAAATTTTAACAAGATATTTCTAATGAAAGAAGGTGAAGGTTTGATAGGAAAGAATTGGAAGAAGCCAAATGTAAATTTCAGATTTAATTTATTAACAGTACTTACATATATTGCAGGTATTATATTAATAATAAGACTATTTAACCTTCAAATTGTTCATGGAGCAGAATATAGAGAACAATCCAATACCAGGCTAACTCGAGAAAGCACGCTAGAGGCGGCAAGAGGTGCCATTTTAGATAGAACAGGAACAAATTTAGTAAGTTCTAACATGACATTTTCACTAGAAATATATAAAACAAAAATAGATGATGATAGTTTAAATGTTGCGATTTTAAATATCATACATACACTCGAAAAATATAATATACGTTATCCAGACAATCTGCCAATAACTATAAATCCATACAACTATAAGATTTCAAATGAGGCTTTGGAAAAATGGAAGAAAAATAATAATATTTCTGAAGAAGCATCAGCAGAAGAAGCTTTTAATAAATTAAAAAATAAATATGAAATTGCAAATACGAATAATCTTGAAGAAATAAGAAAAATAATGACAATTAGATATGAAATATCACAAAAAGGATATAGTAGTACAAGAGCAGTTAAATTGGCAGAAGGACTACCTAGAGAGGCTGTTGCGGAATTTAGTGAAAGTGCAGCTAAATATCCAGGTATAAATATAGTGGTAGACCCAGTAAGACAATATGAAGCAGGAACATTGGCTGCACATATTTTAGGATATGCATCACAAATTAGCTCAGAGGAATATCAAACTAGAAAAGATACATACGACCAAAATGACATAATTGGTAAAACTGGAATTGAATCTGTTTTTGAAGAATTTTTAAAAGGTAAAAATGGTACAAAACAAATTGATATGGATGTTGACGGAAGTATTACTGGTGAATATATATCAAAAGAAGCAGTTGCGGGTTCTGATATAGTTCTTACAATAGATGCAAACTTACAAAAAGTAACAGAGAACGCATTAGAAGCTAATATTAAAAAAATATCCAGTGGAGGATTTGGTAAAAGATATGATGCAAAAGCTGGTGCTGCAGTTGTTATGAATGTAAATAGTGGAGAAGTACTTGCAATGGCAAGCTACCCAACTTATAACCCTGCGGACTTTGTCGGAGGGATAAGTACAGAAAACTGGAATAAATACAATAACGATGAAGCACATCCACTAGTTGATAAAGCAATACAAAATTCATATTCACCAGGTTCTACATTTAAAATGATAACTGCAATAGCAGGACTAGAATCAGGAGTAATAAATACATCAACTGTAATAAATGATACAGGAAGATATACAAAATATAGAGATTATCAACCAGTATGTTGGTATTATACAGATTACCATAGAGGACATGGACCTTTAAATGTATCTGGGGCGATAGAAAAATCATGTAACTATTTCTTTTATGAAACATCAGATAGGATGGGAATAGATACTCTTGCAAAATATGCTAGATACTTTGGACTTGGAACTAAAACTGGAATTGAGTTAAAAGGTGAAACTTCAGGACAATTAGCAACTAAAGAAACAAAAAGAAAGTTACGTCCTAATAGCAGTGATGGAAACTGGAATCCGGGAGACACATTGCAAGCGGCAATAGGACAAGGAGATAATGAATTTAGCCCAATGCAAATGACTCAATATATTAGTATGTTAGCAAATGGAGGAAAAAGAATAGAACCAACAATAGTGAAAACAATAAGAAATGCAAATGGTTCTGAAGTATCAAGAGAAGATATAAACAAATTTGTAAATGCAAAATTAGGAATTGAAGAAGAACAAGTAGAAGATTTACAAATTAATCAAAAAAACCTGGATGCGGTTTTAAAAGGAATGGAATCAGTTACTCAGGATTCTGGAGGTACAGCATATGTACGTTTTAAAGACTTTGGGATAAGCGTTGGTGGTAAGACAGGTTCAGCTGAAGCACCAGGAAACAAAGTAAATGCGTGGTTTGTTGGATTTGCGCCATTTGAGCAACCAGAAATAGCAATTGTAGTTATGGTTGAAAATGGAGGACATGGAAACTATACGGCAGAAGTGGTTAGAGATATTATGGAAGAATATTTTGGAATGAATACAGAAACTGTTCAAGAAGATATGAAGGCAAAACCATATACGCAAATAATGAATTAAAATAACTAAGGATGTACCTTAGTTATTTTTTTGAAAAAACAATAATTTTTTTATTATCTTATCTTTGGGAGTAAAAACAGAAGTTTTTATGATATACTTTTGAATAGAATTACAAAAATGTCGTAATAAGAAAATTTTATTTATATCAAATCGTATGCCTTGTTTTCTTAAGAAATCACAAGTGAAGAGTTTACATGAAATACATTTAGCAGAACATTTATAATTTTGTAAGTATTCACAAGTAATGAGAGGATTATGAGGAAGTAACGGACCAAGTAGTTTGTGCTTATAATGCCTACAACAACCAACATTAGAAGAAGAATTAATCTTCTCATAACATTTATTATTAGTAAATCCACATAAGTTTTTAGAAGAAAATTCGTTATCTAAAAAATTACATACTGTATCATATAGGTAATTTAATTTATCTGTTTTATTATCTAGTGCAATAACTACAATGGCATTCAAAAAGTCAGTTTGAATTTGAGAATGGTTATAATTAAAAACATAAGCTAAAATTATAGTATTATTTTCCTTAAGACCGATAGAAGAAAAGCGTTTTTTCTTTTTTAGTCTTTTTAAATTTTTAATAATTATATCGTAATTAGAAAGGTTTATTTCAGAAAAATCAATATTAAATAAAAAAGAATTACAATATGCTACTTTACGATTAGACATTAAGTCGATATCTGTTATTTCAGGGTTTTTGTCATCGGTACTAGACATATATTTAAAAATAAAATTGTTAATCATAATTAAATCTCCTAGCTAATATTGAAATAATTATAGACTAATATGCAAGAAAAGTAAAGAAAAACCCAAAATTTTCAAAGAATTGACAAACAATAACAAAAGTGCTATATTTATACTATGTAAGCAAATGCTTACGGTAGTAATGTTGGGTCTATCTTGAAAGGAGAGACACAATGGGCATTTTTAGAAATCGGTCAGGCAACTACAGTGGAAGCATGGATCGAGACGGGACACTCAGAGACTCGAGTGGACGCATGTCAGGAACGTTTCGAGGCGGAGAAATTCGCGATAGAAGCGGTTCTCTCACTGGAAGGGTAGGACGTGACGGAGTTATCCGTGATAGTAGCGGTAACTACCGAGGCAAAGTCGGCAGTGATGGTATCATCCGCGACAGTAGTGGAAACTACATCGGAAGGTACGGCGACTAATGTCTCTAAGTGAAATCATGTTTTGATTTCACTACAATAAGGTTCCTAATTGAATTGTGTTTACATTTCATTAGGAACCTTATTTAATATAAAAATACAGTAATTAAGTAATAAATTAGTTTACAGAATATTGACAATGAAAGAATTCTATATTATTATGTTTAATGATAAAACATATTGGAAGGATGTAAAAATGAGAACAAGTATAGTAAGTATTAACTTAAAAAAAGATGAAATAATTATAAAGTTAAATGAAAATGCAGGCCAAAAAGAAATAATGGAGCAATTAAAAAAGAAAATAACCGAACTAAAAAAATTATACAAAGATGCAAAAACCCCAATAAGAGTAACGGGCAAGATATTAAAAAACAAAGAAATTGATGAAATACAAGAATTAATAAAAAGTAAAATAGATGTAGAAATAGAATTTGACAGTCCTAAGGGGTTAGGATTATCTAATATAAAAAAGACTTTTGAAAAAGAAATTGCAATATCTGAAACAAAATTTCATAGAGGTTCACTTCGTTCAGGGCAAAAACTGGAAACAGAAGGAAGCCTAGTAGTATTAGGAGATGTTAATTCAGGAGCTGAAGTAATGGCATCAGACAACATTGTGGTGTTAGGAGCTCTAAGAGGGTTAGCACATGCAGGGGCAAAGGGAAATAAGCAGGCAGTAATAGCTGCAGGATTATTCGATGCTGTGCAAGTAAGAATTGCAAATGTAGTAAAAGAAATAAATAGAGATGAAGAACCATTACATAAACAAACATATATAAGCATTATAGATGATAAAATCATAATAGATTAGGTCCTTCAACTCAAAAGTAAAAGAAGTAATATACCAAATAAAATTTCATCATGAACATTTTCTTTATAAAGAAAAAACAATAGACCAATTATAATAAGGTCATCTAAATATAACTGTAAACCAAGAATTTCAACAATTGGATGTTGTAAATCTGAAGCAAAAAGATATTCCAAATTGATATTGGCAAAACGGTTATGTTTAGATGACGTTTTTTGGTTAGACACGATTTTAGAAGGTTCTTGAGGCCTCTCAGAATTGTTAGTTTTGTTTTCACATGATAAATTTTGTGATTTATTGCAATATGTATAATAAGGATAGGGCCTTCTATATTGAAAAGGCAAAAAATGGAACGGAACCATTAATTAGCTCTCCTTGTTATTATTATTTTCAGATCTCAAAATATCAGCGATTTTGGCAAAGTTCATCAGATTGGCATATTGGTCAAGTTTTTCTTTTTTTTCATTACGCAAATACGGTTTTAAGGAAGCTAATAAATTACTTCTAGGATCATTTTTGTTATTCATTTTTTCCATAACATTTTTCATTTTCATAATTGTATTTATATCAATATTACTAAAGTCAAAATTTCCGCTATTAGCAGAGCTTTGAGAGTTATCAGTCTGACCATTATTAGAAGTTGAAGAATTATTGTTCATCATATTAGAAAAATTAGCCAACATATCTGGGGGAACATTTGCCATCAACTTGGAAATATCACCATTTTTCAACATATCATTTAATTTATTCATTGTATTTTCATCAATATTAAAATTATTATCCATAGCTACCACCTCTCTAAATTATATGCAAAATATTAAATTTATGTTACAAAATTATCAACAATTTATACGGAAAATGTGGATAACGGAATTATGAAAGAAGAAAAAAATGTAAATATTCTCAGAAAAACGCTAAAAAGCTTGAAAAAACGGCAAAAAAACGGTATAATATTAAATAGAGTTATTATAAACAAGGAGGTTTATTATGAAAAGCAAAATTTTAAAAACAATGGTAGTAATTTTAATACTTGTAAGCTTAACATTAGTCAACTTTGTTTATGTTGGAGCAGGCATTGTAAGTTATGCTGCAAGTGAAAATGAAACAAACCATAAAAATGTAGAATTCACAGCAAACTTAAAAGACGAAAAAACACTTAGTTTGGAAATAGGAGTTAAAAATGAAGGGTATTTTAATGGAGAAATTAACCTAAAAGATAGCAATTTCAAACTAAAAAATTCTAATAGTGGGTATGTGAATAAGTTAGAAGAAAATAAGATTGTTCTAAATCAATTAAATGCAGGAACAAAAGCACAAATTGACGTAGAAATAGAACCATTAAAAGACGAAATTTTTGATGTAAACTTATTAACAACAAAAACAAAAGTAGAATTAGTAGGAACATACAAAGACAGTACAGAAAAAAATATTAATATAGAAGCTACAAAAGAAGTTAATTTACAATATACATATAATAAAGAAAATAATGTAGAAAATAGTGCTGAAGTTGTAACTAAAAAAGTATTAAATATAAATGGTGAAGATAAAAAAGTGGTTCAACTTTCTTTGAACATGGGATTAAAAGATAACCAATATCCAATAAAAGAAATGAGCGCGGAAGTTAATTTGCCAGACATTGAAGGTACTGACGTAGAAATAAAAACTAAAGCAAACTTTAATACATCTACAAGATTTGAATGGAACTATAAATATGATAAAAAAGCCATGTTAAAATTGAACTTTACGAATAAACCAAGTGAAGATAATAAAATAGTGTGGAAAAAACAAGGTACAGAAAATGTAATTGTAACACTTATTTATAGCAAAGACGCCAAAATAGAAGATAGTCAAATTTCAATTAAAACAAATGTTACATTATATGATGACAACACATTGAGTGCTGAAAATAATGTTGTAATTGGTGAAGAAGAAAAAGAAGCACTTGTTCAAATGAATGTGGTTAGTCAAGAAAACAATATTTATAAAGGAAAATTAAATTCTAATATAGAAAGAAGTTTTGAAACAAAAACAATAGCTGCAATCAACTTAGCAAATGTAGGTGATGGACTAAATATTAAAGAAGAAGCAGCTACATATAAAACAAATGACGATAAAGAAATTGCTGCAAATGTAATATTTAACAAAACTGTAATTTCAAAAGCAAATTTTGATGAAATTTTAGGACAAACAGGAACAATAAAAATATTAAACCAAAAAGGCGAAGTAATCACAACAATAACAAATTCAACTACAATGGATAATAACGGAAATATTGTTGTGGAATATGGCGATAGTGATGTAACAGCATTAGAAATACAAATATCAATACCTGTCAAAGAAGGAGACCTAAAATTTACTCATACAAAAACAATAAAACCTGAAAAATCTAGTGTATTAGAAAAAATTACAGAATTAAATTTAAAAGTTGTTGCAGATTATGGTACAGATACAAATTTATCAAATGACATTAAAATAGCATTACAAAATTCAACAACAGAAGCAGTACTAGAAGTAAATAGAGAAACATTATCAACAGTGGTAGACAATGATATAGAAATTCGTGCAACATTAAAAAGTAATGACGAAAAATATAATTTATATGAAAATCCACGTTTAACATTTGAGTTACCTGAAACAGTAGAAAATATAGAAGTAAAAGGAATAGACTTAGTATATGAAAGCGAAATGAAAATAAAAAATTATACTGTAAATGGTAGAAATATAGTAGTTGAACTAGAAGGAAAGCAAACACAATATAAAGATGCTGGAATTGAAGGTGCAATTTTAATAGTAAATGCTAAATTAAAATTAAATAGAAAAGCAGCTACACATGACAGTAAAATCACAATGACATGTGCAAATAGAAAAGAAACATTAACACAAGAAAAGGCAGTAAAAGTTGTTGCACCAACAGATATAACAGCAATACACAATATTTCCGGATTAGGAATTGAAACTATAGGACAAGACGAATATGTAAATGCTAAATCGGAAAGAGGGCAAAAAGCTAAAACATTACAAACAGATATAGAAGTTATAAACAACAATGAAAATGAAATTCAAAATGTAAAAGTTTTAGGAACATTCCCGACTAAGAATAATACCAATAATATAGATATCAACATAGTAGAAGGTATTAATATTTCTAATGTAGAAGGTGCAAAAGTTTATTATACAGACAACGAAAATGCTAGTGATAATGTACAAGATGCAAATAACAAATGGGTAGAAAATATTGAAAACGGAAAAACAGTTAAAAAATTCTTAATTTACATTCCAAATATGACAGCTGGAACTAGTGTAATAGCAAACTATAAAATGGAGCTTCCTGCAGGACTTGAATACAATCAGCAAGCTAAACAAGGATATGTAGTAAATTATGAAAATGCAGTAACAAAAGCAGCAGGACAAGTAAAAGCAACTGAAATTATAATGCAAACAGGAGTTGGACCAAAATTAGAAACAAAATTATCTGCAAGTTTAGCAGGAAAAGAATTAACAGATACATCTACTGTAAAAAATGGGGAAGTAATTAAATACAAAGTAGAAGTATCAAATGTCGGAAGCGAAGATATTGCGGAAGCAACAATTCAAGGAACTGTACCAGAAGGAACAGTACTAGTAGAACCTGAACCAAATTACGAATATACGGGATCTTCTTATTACAAAGAATTAGATAGCAAAGTATATGAAACAAAAATCAACAACCTAAAAGCTGGTTCGGTTACATCAAAGGAATATGAAGTTAGAGTAAAATCAGATACTAAAGCAGGAACAAAATTAGTAGCAAAAAATACTTTGAAATACGGAGATGTAATAAAAGAAAGCAATGAAGTATCAAATATAACAGAAACTGGTAAACTTAGAGTAACAGTTAAAAGAGTTACGGATAGAAGTATAGATTTATACGAAACAGGAGTTGTTCAATATTATGCAATAATAGAGAACATATCAAATGAAAAACAAGATAATGTAAAAGTTAAAACACATTTAGAAAATGCATTAGAAGTAGAAAGATTAACACTTATAACCAATTTACCTTCAGAGGAAGTAAATGATGGGGATATTATAAGAACAGATGAAGATTATGAAAAAATAGAAAAAGCTATTAAAGAGGGAACATACAAAGAGCCAGAAATTGGTGAGACAACAGACAACAAAAAAATTCAAACAGAACAGATTGAATATAAAAACGAATTAAATATTGGAACAATAGAACCTGGAGAAAATAAAGTTCTAAATTATGATATGAAAATTGATAAGCTTAAAGACACGGACATATTAAAATTTTCAGTATCTGCAAATAGTGAAGGACAAGATTATAATTCAAATGTAGTAGAAGACACTGTTAAAAAAGCAGATTTAAGTATGACAATGACAGCTAACACACAAAGCCAATATGTAAAAGCTGGAGACGAGATTGAATACACAATAAACATTAAAAATAATGGAAAACATGATTTAGAAGGGTTGACTTTAAAAGATAGTCTTCCAAAAGCATTAACAGTAAACAAAGTTCTAATAGAAGGTAAAGAAGAACCACAATTGGCAGGAAGAAATGACATAGAATTAAGAATTGATATGTCATCCAATGCGGAAATGACAATTAAAATTCAAACTGTAGTTAATTATTCAGAAGGACGTGTGGAAGCAGAACCAATATCAAACTCTGCATATATAGAATTATTAGCAGAAAAAGTTGCTCAAACATCAGAAATCAACCATATTATAGAAGCAAATGACAGCGGAGATAATGGTAATAACAATGGAGACAACAACGGAAATAATGGTGAAGACAATCAAAATGGAGATATAGCAAATGGAAAAATGCTTGTAACAGGTGTTGCATGGTTTGACGAAAATGCAAATGGACAAAAAGATGATAACGAAAAACTATTGCCAGGAATAAAAGTAAAACTATATAATGCAGAAACAAATAATACAGTAAAAGACAAAGACGGAAAAGTTTTAGAAGCTACAACAAATGATAAAGGAGTATATATTTTAAATAATATTCCAAAAGGAAAATATATTGTAATGTTTGATTATAACACATCAGAATACTCATTAACAAAATATAGAGTATCAGGAGTAGGACAAGATAAAAATTCAAGTGCTATGATGAAAGAACTAACAATTGAAGGAAATAAGCAAAATGTAGCATCAACTGACATTATAGAAGTATCAGACAAAAATATTCAAGATATTAATATCGGTTTAATAAAATTACAAAACTTTGATTTGAAATTAGAAAAATTTGTTAGCAAGATTATAGTTCAAGATAGTACAGGAACTACAGTAAAAGAATATGGAGATGCAACTTTAGCAAAAGCTGAATTAGATAGAAAGAAAATAAATGGAGCGACTGTATTAGTTGAATATAAAATAAGAGTAAGCAATGTAGGAGAAGTAGATGGATATGCAAGAAAAATTGCAGACTACATGCCAAATGATTTAAAATTCAGCTCTGAACTAAACAAAGACTGGTATCAAACATCAGAGGGGTTATATAACTCAAGTTTAGCAAATGAAAAAATAACAGCAGGAGAAAGCAAAGAGATAACATTAACACTTACAAAGTCAATGACAGAAAACAATGTTGGAAGAATAAACAACTCAGCAGAAATAGCAGAAGCATATAACGACTTAGGTTTAGCAGATAGCAATTCAACTCCAGGAAATAAAGCACAAGAAGAAAACGACTATGGCTCAGCAGATATAATTTTAAGTATTAAAACAGGAGGAATGACATATGTAGGAATAACAGCAGGAATTGTTATACTACTAGCAGCTGTAGCTTTCGTAATAATAAAAATTAACAAAAATAAAAAAGAAGAAGAAATATAAAAGGAAGGAGGTAGAGAGAATGAATAAGATAAAGAAGATTGGAATAATAACGATAATTGCCATTTTGGCAATTATCGCAATGACAACAATAGCAACAGCTTATAATGCAGGAGAGACCGTTTGGATTTCTGCTAAAGATTATCTTAATGAAGGAAACAATTTATTTTGTATGGAGCATGGACAACTCATAAGGGTTCCTTCAACACCATATAAAGTAATATCAACTGTAAATATAGAAGGTAGAAAATCAACAGATCATGCAGGAAAAACAATAGAAAGCTGGGATAATGCTAAATTTGCATATATATTATCACAAAGTAATGGCTCAGCTGGAAAAGTTAATGGACCTGTAGCAAATGCAATTTGGAATTTTGGGTATACATGGATGACTAATGTAGGACAACATCATGCAGGCTTATACTTAGGATTTGCTGCGAACAAGAAAGGCTCACCAACATGGTTAGATCAAGCCTCTACAGATTACGCTAATACGCTTACAGCAGAAACAACTCTAAAAGATAACACGAACAAAGCTAATGTAAAAGTTGTAGCATATAATAAAGACGGAAAAGCATATATGAGAGTGGGACCATTTAACTGGTCATTTGGTGGAAGCTTGAAAGAAGTTAATGTATTTAATCAAAACAATCAAGCTATAGGAGAAAAACTATATAGTGTTTTTGCAGGTAATACAGAAAGATTTATTGGATTAAATGAAATAAAATCAGGAAGTGATTTTTATATTTCTATACCAATAGATGGGGCAACTACAAAAATAAGCAAAATTTCAGGAAAGTTCCAAAGAGAGGTAAAATGTGCTAAAATATCATTTTTAGAGGTACAAAATTCGGCAGCAGCAACATACCAAAACTTAATCCATAGAGAGCCATATACTAAAACAGAAGAAATTGAATTCTCATTAGATGAAGATATTCCAATTACAGGTGGATTAAAAGTAATAAAGGTAAACCAAGACAACACAGAAGTAAAACTTCCAAATGTAGGTTTCTTAATAAAAAACAAACAATTAGATAAATATGTAAAACAAAATGCAGATGGCAGTATTTCGTATGTAAGTAAAGAAGAAGCAACAGAATTTATAACAGACCAAAATGGAGAAATCAATATTCAAAATTTAGTTGTAGGAACATATATAGCATATGAAACAAAAAATCCAAACTATGGATATGAATTCATAACAGATGGCCAAGAGAAAGATATAGTTGTTAATAAAACAACAGACTTTCAAATTGGGAATAAACAAATCTATGTAAAACTTTCTGGTTATGTATGGACAGATAAAATTTTCGGAAAACAATCAGTAAGAAATGATTTATTTAAAGACAATGATTATGATTCAAATGATATCTTAATGGATGGAATAACTGTAAGATTAAAAGACAAGACAAATGGTCAAACAATAAAAGAAGCAAAAACTGCAAATGGTGGATCATACTTATTTATGGATGTTCTAATAGAAAAATTAAATGACTATTACATAGAATTTGAATATGATGGTCTAACATATACAAATGTTATTCCACATATAGACAAAGACAATGGTTCAAAAGCAGCAGAAAATGCAAATACAAGAGACGAATTTAACAAAAACTTTAGCTCAGTAGAAGGTAGAACTGAAAATACTGGATACACTAAAGATGCTAATGGAAATGAAAAACATCAATTATCATACAACATTAACCAAACAGAACATAGTTCATCACTTGTAAATAATGGACAATATCCAATTACAGCACAAACAACAGAAACAGGATATAATATTAGAGAACATTTTACATATGGACAAGAAGAAATTAAATATATAAATTTAGGATTGTATGAAAGAGAACAACCTGATATGGCATTACTAAAAGATATTCAAAATGTAAGAGTTGCAGTAAATGGATATCAACATGTATATGATTATGCACAAAGATTTGTCAACCAAGGAGAATATGGAGACGGATTTAATGTAGGTGTAAAATTTGGAAACAAATATGGTTCAATGTCATATACAAGAGCAATTTACAAAGCAGACTATGAATATGTAAACGACAATGATAAGAGTAAAGAATTAAAAGTTTATATTACATATAAACTACAAATGAAAAATGAATCAACTAATTTGATAACAAGAATAAACAGTTTAGTTGATTACTTTGACAGTAGATATACAATAACTAAAGTAGGAAATGGCTTAGATCAAAACGGTGGAGTTACAGGAGAAATTAGCCATACTGAAAGTAAGTATAATGATAAATACAATAAAACAATAATTAATGCAAATGCAACAATTGAAGCACAAAAAACATCAGACGTATATGTAGAATTTGAATTAAATAGAGAAGCGGTAATAGACATATTAAATGATAAGGCAATGTTAGACAACGTAGCTGAAATTAATTCATATTCAATATTCGATAAAGATGGAAAAGTTTATGCCGGAATAGATAAAGACTCTAATCCAGCTAATGCAACTCCTGAAAGTAAAGCAACATATCAAGATGATACAGACTCAAGCCCAGCTTTAAAATTAGAAGTAGCAGATGCAAGGGAAATGGCTGGTAAAGTATTCTTAGATGCAACATCAGGAGAATTAATGACAGGAAAAGTAAGACAAGGTAATGGACAATATGATGATGGAGAACAAGGAATAGCAGGAGTGGCAATTACATTAACTGAAAATTCAGGAAGCGGAAAAGTGTATAAAGCAGAAACAAATGAAAATGGAGACTTCTTCATTAATAACTATATTCCAGGTGATTACACATTAACATATACATGGGGAGACAAAACTTATACGGTACAAAACTACAAAGGAACAGTATATGATGCTTCAAGAGATCAAAACAATAAAAACTGGTATAAAGATAATGTAGATAAAAGACTAACAGATGCAATTGATGATTATGCATTAAGACAAAAAATAGATGAAGAAATTAAGAGTGTAGGACATGATATTGATAATAAAATAACAATAGATAAGATGAATTCTACAACTCCAACAATGGGAATAAGTGTAGAATATGAGACAACATACACAGCTTCATCAGGAGACAGATATGTATACAAAGTAAATAATGTAGACTTTGGTATTGTAGAAAGAGCAAGACAACAAATGGGATTAACAAAACGTGTAAAAGCTTTAAAAATCACATTAGCAAATGGTCAAATAGTAACAGATGTAACAATAGATGAAAACGGAAAAATAACAGGACAAAAAGATCACTTAGCATATATGGGACCATCTGATACAACAGATCCAAAAAACGGATTTATAAGAGTAGAACTAGATAACGAATTAATTCAAGGAGCAACATTGGAAGTTACTTACGAAATTAAAGCAACAAATGAAAGTGAATTAGATTACTTATCAGAAAACTATTATAAATACGGAATAGTAGAAGGAGATGTAGTTACAATTACCCCATCTGCAATAATTGATTACTTAGATAAAGATTGGGCATTTGATAATGCTAAAAATGCAGTGTGGACAGTTAAGTCATTAGATGAGGTTAAATCAATAATAGCAGAAGTTGTATATAATAATGAAAATTCAAGCATAAATGAAAAAACTATATTATATACAGAAAGTTTAAAAGAACAAAAATTGGAGCCTACAAAACACGCAACAGTAGACTTAAATGTATCTAAATTATTATCTAATACGGAAGATATTTCACTAGATAATGAAACAGAATTAGCACATTTAGATAAAACAGGAGGCTCTAAACCAACAACAGTTCCAGGAAATTATGTACCAGGAACGGGAAAAACAGAATCAGATGATAATATTGCGGAAACAGTAATTGTTACTCCAGCAACTGGTGAAAATAGAGCATTTATAATACCAGTAATAATTGGAACAACAGCATTGTTAATATTAGGTGCAGGTATCATAGTGATAAAAAGAAAAGCTTTAAACAAATAAAATTATAGCAGAATAAAAAAAGTTCAAGGACAGTAGTTCTTGAACTTTTTTGTTTATATATTAGGAAAGTCATGCTGACTTTCTAATATATAAAACCTTAATAAGAAAAAGGAAAAGTTATCTTTTACTACGCAAATGCGGATTGGAGAGAATTTATATAAAAAACATCAAAATCAAATTAAAATATGTTACAAAAATGTAATAAAATTTTAACAAAAACAGGCAAAAATTGAAGAATCGACTATCCCTAAACGAATAGATAAAAATGTTGGTAATATGCGGTATTTCTAGTAGAAACTGCTATTGTTTTTTTGATATTAAGTAGTTATTATTATTATAAATAAGTATAACTAATACACGTGGAGGTATCATATGAAATTCAAAGTAGCAAAAAAAATATCTAGTATACTGCTAATAGTAATGCTGTTATCATGTATGAGTGCAGCTTTATTAAAAGAAGTATTTAGTGCAGACAATGAGGAAATTATTTTAGAGAGCAATTTAGAAAAGTATGTAAATTATAAATTGTCTGAAGAAAAACAAGGAACACTTGTGCAATATAATGTGAAAGCTAGAATTAAATATCAAGAAAGGTATACTCCTATCAAAAATACAGAGGTAACTATTAATTTGAGCAAAATTGATGGTTTATTTCCTGAGGATGTAAAAGTTCTTGCTAAAAGCACAAAAGTAACTAATGGAAAAGAAGAAGGGGCACTTGCAGACTATTCTTATAGCAAGGAAACAGGAGTATTGACAATAAAAGCTAATAACCAAAATGAAGAAGGAAAATTAATAAAAGAAGAACAACCATCTAATGAGGATAGAGATGAATATGTTGTTATATGTAATTACAATACATATTCGACAGAAAAGGAAGAAAGAAATGTATCAATACATGTTTCTTCTAAAGTTATGCTACTTGAAAACAATAGAGAAATAACAGCTGTTCAATACTTTGAAAATAAAGTTACAGAAGATGTAGGAACACTAATCTCAGTGATATCAAATATAGATGAAATTTATAATGGAAAAATAAAATCAAATGTAGTAAATGGAACTCAATATGGAACACAATATAAAGAATACAATCAAATTATGATAAGCAAACAAGACGCACAAGACAGAATACAATATGTAGAAAATAATAATGAAGAAGATAAAATAAAATTCAATAGCACAACAATATCAAAAAAAGATGTAGTAAATATGCTTGGAGAAGAAGGAACATTAGAAATTTTAGATAAAGACAACAATGTGCTTACTACTATAAATAAAGACACTGAATATGATGAAAACGGAAAATTCACATATACTTATGAAAAAGAAATAAATTCTATAAAAATTAAAACAAGTGATATAAAACAAGAAGGAACTTTAAACATTGAACATACAAAAGAAATTAAATCAGACATGCTAGACTTAAATAAAAATAAATTTGGTACAATGATAGAAGTTGCAGGTCTTGATGTTACAAAAGAAAATGTGGTAGATGAAAATACAAAAGAGACTGTAGAACAAGAAAAGGAAAATATTTCTTTTGGAATAAGAGGCAATAAAGAAGCTGAAATAAAAAATACGCAAACAAAAGTAAATGTAGAATTAAATCAAATAGAGTGGACAAATGAAAAACAAAATGAAGTAGAATTTACTGTTTCTTTAGATAGCAGTAAAATACAATATGATTTATTTAAAAATCCTACTATAAAAATACAATTACCAAATCAAGTTGAAAAAGTAGTTTTAGGAGAGAGTCAATTATTATATGCTAATGGATTAGCAATCAAAAATGCAGAAACAGTAAAAGAAAATAACGGAACGATAAGCATAATAGCAACGTTAGAAGGTAACCAAACAAGTTATGATGAGAGTAACTTAGGATTAGTAACAACATTAAAAATTCCTGCAAGAGTAATATTGAATAAAGATATAGAATCTACATCAAATATAGTGAATGTATTATATACAAATGAATATAGTAAAGAACATGGAAATATAGAAAAAAATATAAAATTAATAGATTTTACAACAAAAGAAGCAGAAGAAAATGGGGAAAAACAACAAGAACAAGAGAATAAAGAGCAATCTATTGTAGAAAAAGTGGAAAATATAGCAGAAGAAGTAACAGAACATGTAGATGCTCAAAAAGCAGAAGGAATTAGTTTAAGTATCAGTGCAGATAAAGGAGACCACAAATTAAATGATGGAGATATAGTATATGCAGGAGAATTTATAAAATATAGTATTTCTATAAAAAATACAACTAACAAAAGTATAGATAATGTTAAAATTGTTGGAGAGATACCTGAAGGAACTAAATATGGAGAATTAGAGAGTCAATTTGGCTACATTAATACAGAAGGAAAAAGGAAATATCAATATAATTTTGATGAAAATCTTACTAAAAAAGAAATTGATATAGGAAAATTAAATCCAGGACAAACAATTACAAAATATTATGAAGTACAGGTAAAAGATACGGACATAGAAGAAAAAGAGATTACTAATAATATAAAGGCATATATTGATAATCAAGAGGTAGCTACTAAACCTATAAATCATGTAATAAAAAGAGCAGAAGCAAAAGTATTTTTATATTCAGAAGTTGTATCTTCAGATGGAGAGTGGGCATATGGAATGAATGTGCAAGTTCCTAAAGGACAAACAGCCAACATAACATTAACATTACCTGAACAAATTGCAATAGATCCATCTACTATAACTCAAAAAGGTGAGAACGGACAAGAACAATACATAGGGCAAACTTTCATCCACCATATAGGAGATAGTTATTCTACTTCAAGAGTAGAAGATACTATAGGAATACAGCCAACAGGGGTAACGGAACGGACAAAAAGAAGAGTTCGAATTATGGTACGAAAAATATAAAGCAACATATAACGGAAATATATTAAATATTACAGTAAGTGAAAGTGGAACATACAGATTTGAATTAAAAATTACAGATGATAACAAACTAAGAGAAGCTGCAGCAGATGGACCAGTGGAACTAAATGCTTATACAACAATGAAAGTAGGAGATATAAGTTACAAATCAAATCAAAATAGAACAACATTTGAATATCCAGCAGCGGAAATAAAAATGACTTCTCCAAATGAAGGCGAGGAGGTTAAATACGGAGAAGAGATAAATTATGACATTCAAATAAAAGCTACAGGAGTATCAAACTATCATGATGAAGTTGGGGAAATTAATGGAATACAAGTAAATGTACTTGATTATTTACCAAAATATGTAGAACCAATTAATGTTACATATGATTATTATGAAATTGAATATGAACAAGTTGAAGGTGGAGCACAAAAAGTAAAAGGCTTTAAGCCAAAACAAGAAAAAACAGAAACATTATATAAAAATCAAGACACAGATGGTAACGACTTACCGGAAGTAGACTTAATATTATGGGTACCTTATGAAGAAACAATTAGTGTTAAAGTAAAAACAACGGCTGGATTTGTAACTGATAAAACAGAGATTTCTAACAGTGCAATAATACAAGCAGACCCTAAAGATTCAGATGAAAAGAACCTTGTGGCAGCAGGAATAAAAACAAAAACATCGAATGTGATAAAACATACTATAGTTCCAAAAGATGAAGTGATCGACCCTATACCAGATCCAAAACCAGATCCAGAGCCTGATCCAAATCCTGAGCCTGAACCAGATCCGGATCCAACTCCAGACCCTGAACCAAATGACAAATATAGCGTTTCAGGAATAGCATGGAATGATGAAAATCAAGATGGAAAAAGACAGGAAAATGAACCAATATTAAGTGGAATATCTGTATTGCTAGTAAACTTAAATGAACCTAATAATATTGTTGGAAGAACTTCAACTAGCAACGGAGGATACATTTTTAGTGATTTAACAGTAGGGAATTATATTGTTGTATTCCAATATGATACAGAACGTTATCAGATAACAGACTACCAAAAAGCTGGAATTGCTGAAAATGAAAACTCAGATGCGACCAAACAACAAATAATGCTGTTAGGCAACAAAGTAGAGGTAGGAGTAACAGACACAATACAATTAAATAATAACAAAAATAATATAGATATAGGCCTTTATGAAAAAGCAGAAAGTATGCTAGCAATAGATAAATATGTTAATAGAGTTTCTGTAACAACTAAAAAGGGAACCAAACAGTATGATTATAAAAATTCTAAATTAGCTAAAGTAGATATTAGGGCTAAAGAAATTGAAGGTGCAATAGTTGATATTGATTACAAGATAGTATTAACGAATACAGGAAAAGTTCCAAAAAATGTTGGAGAAATAGTAGATAATATACCAAGTGGATTAGACTTTCCAAAAGCACAAAATAAGAATTGGACAGTAGAAAATGGAAAAGTAGTTAATAAGAGTTTGGCAAATCAACAAATTGCTCCAGGAGAAACAAAAGAAATACATATTGTTTTAACTAAAAAGATGAAGTCAGAAGAAACAGGAACATTTACCAACACTGTATCTATAAAAGAAATGGATGTAAATTCACAAGCAGATGTGATAATTTCAATAAGTACAGGATTAGCAACCTATATAACAATAGGGATTATTGGTGCAATAGCAATTTTAGTAATTGTGTTGTTAATAGTAAAATTTAAAATCAAACCAAGTAAAATAATAAAATTAGGAATAGTATTATTCTCTATAGCAGTAGTGGGAACTACTATAAGTGGTCAAGCATTTGGAATAGATGCTAAGACACAGTTTGACCACCAAGACGGGGGATATAATAACCATAATTTTGACGGAGGACCAGGAAAGATTGGTGGAGAATGTCAAAACCATGATTTGGCATCTGCCGGATGGGCATTGGGTAATTGTAATCATAGCAACTGGTATGGATGGCACCATAATCAAGCAACACAAACGGATTATGGAGCAAAAGAGACTACATCTGCCCCAATTAGCTTACAAAAACGTAACAACAAAATAAATGTTAAAAAGATAGGTAATAACTATATATTAGGACCATTTGAAACAACATCAAATACTACTAATAACTATACAATAACAGTACTAGATAAAAGTGGTAATAGAATAGATGGTTGGGCAGTATGTGATGCAAATGGAATAGGTGTAGGACCAGCTGTTGGAAACAGAACATTTTACTTAAGCTTATCTGAAACATTATACGCTAGAGGTGTTAGTTTAGTAAGAGCAGAACAAAGCAAATGGTATAGTTGGAGACAATGGTATAGGACAATGGGTAGAGCATACTATGTTTCAGATGTGCATAAAATTGAATGCCCTAATTATAAGTGGTGGCAGTTTAGAAAAGGACATCAAAATGTATTAACATGGAGATGCGAAGTCAGCTCAGGATATCAACAAGGAGGAAACAACACTACTGCCAAAGTCGAATGGACAGATTTTAACAGTACATTAGATATTGAAAAAATTGACGCAGACAATTCAGATGTAAAACTAAATATTGAAGGAACAATAACAAAATCAGATGGTTCATGGAGCCAAAGCTTCAAAACAACAAATGGAAAAGTACATTTTGATAATTTAACTCCAGGGCAATATATAATTAAAGAAACAATCAATAATAACTACGGATATGAAGCAAATGTTGGAACAACATTAACAGTTCATATTCAATCGGGAGCATCTTATACTGTAAAATTAACTAATAAAAAAGAAACCGGAGTGCTAGAAATGAGCAAAAAAGATACAAGTACGAATGTTGCGTTAGAAAATATCGGTTTCAAAGTAAAAGATAGTAAAGGAAATTATGTGATTGCTGTAGACTCAGCAGGGCGTGAGCAAAAAGAAGTTAGAGGACAGATTTATTTAGGAAACATGAAAACAACATCTAACAAAAATGCAGGAACAATGTTCTTGACAGATAAAACAGGTAAATGTACAGTATATAATATAAGAACTGGAACATATGTGGTAGAAGAATCATTTATAGGAGACAATAATTTTGGGTATGACCTAGATGGAAATTACGTATCTTGGGAAAGCTCAAGTGGAAGCGGAAAAGGATTAGCTGCAACAGTACAAGTTACAAGACAAAGATCATATAATACAAGTGAACATACGAATATAATTAAGGACAGTCAAAAGACAATGGACGATGGAATATATGAGATAGAGGCAGGAGTTAGTTCAGCTTATGCATTAGATGTAACAAATGCATATACACATAATGGAGCAAATGTAGCAATTTATAGTAAAAACCAAAGTATTGCACAAAGATTTTATTTAAAATACGTAGGAAATGGTTTCTATAAAATATTCTACTTAGGATCAGATAAATGTGTGGAAACAAATGGAGGACCACATCTAAATGCAAATGTAGGATTATATACTGATGGAGGAAATAATTCACAAAGATGGAGACCACAAGATGCTGGAAACGGATATTATTACTTAAAATCAGGAACAACTAACTATGCAATGGATGTTGTCAACGGAGTTGCCGCTAATAATAGTAATGTAAGAATATGGCACTTTAATTCAAGCAATGCTCAGAAATTTAAATTTAACACATTGTCAGGAATTTCGGCTACAGGAAAAGCATATACAACAGTATCATTTAAAAACAAGAGAAAATACATCAAATTAAGTGGATATGCATGGGAGGACATTGCTTCACAAAAACAATCAGTAAGAAATGACTTATGGAGAGACAATGCTAATGACCAAGAGGACAAAAGAGTTGGAAATGTTAAAGTAACATTAAAAGATAACAAAGGAAATATTTTAGCAAGTAAGATGACAAAAGAAGGCGAAAGCGCAGGAAATTACATATTCGGAGATTATATTAATGATAAAAATGATGTAAAAATAAAAATAGAAGACTTAGACAAGCTAACTATTGAATTTGAATATAACGGAATGGCATATAAATCAGTAAAAGTAAATACTTTAGCTGATAATGGAAGTAAAGCAACAGATGAAACTTTAAGAGAAGCATTTAATAATAGTTATTCTGTAATTGAGAAAAACCAATCGCTAGATGAAAGTGGCAAAAAGAAATATGATCTAAAATATGATTTTAATAATCATGTAAGTACCTTGAAATATGGAGATAATGTTGTATATGGATATGAAGGACAAAATCTTCCAGTAAGTGGAGTTTACGACCAATACAAAATTATTGCTAATACAAAAGATGCAGACCCTAATAAAATATTAGGACAACGAATAACAAAAGATGACATATACAACAAAGGATTAACAGAAATACCTAATATCAACTTAGGATTATACGAAAGAGAAAGACCAGACTTAGCTGTAATTGAAGATATAGAAAAAGCTAAATTAATACTTAATGGATATGAACACACATATAAATATGACCAAAGATTTAGCAATCCAGGGCAAACAGGAGATGGATTTAATGTAGCTGTTAAATTTGGAAACAAATGGGGTTCAGCTTCATATACGAGAGATATATATTCATCAGATATTGTATATAATAAGCAAGATGGAAACGCAGAAAAATTACAAGCATATATAACATACAAAATTGCTATAAGAAATGAATCAACCAACTTATATACAACAGCAAATGAATTAGTAAACTATTATGATTCAAGATATACTATTAATTCTATTGTGGATGAAAAAGGTCAAAAATTAGATTATACTGAAGATAAGGCATATAATAAAAATGGTTATAAGAAGATATCAATAAAAGCTAAACAACAAATAGAACCACAAAAACAAAAATATGTATATATTGAATATAAATTACAAAATGACGCGCTAAATGCAGTACTAAATCAAGATGTAACATTAAATTCTGTATCAGAAGTAAGTTCATATTCTACATATGAAGATAAAGCGTTTAGTAAAAAATATGCAGGAATAGACAAAGACTCTAACCCTGAAATTACAGAGCCAACAGATAGAAATACATATGAGGACGATACAGATTCTGCACCATCATTTATCTTAAAAGTAAAAGAACCTAGAGTAATAAAAGGAACTGTATGGGAAGAAAACGCAATAGACAAGTTATTACAACAGGAAGGATATGACAAAGAGAGAAAAGGTGATGGAAAATATGATAAATCTGTTGAAAATGTAGTTAAAAATGTAAAAGTTGAATTACTAAAAGTTGAAGGAACCAATAGTAATGGACAGAAAACATATTCAGTAGCAACATTGTATAAAAAAGACAACAAAACGGCTACAGCTGAAACAACAACAGATGTAAGCGGTGCATATGAATTTTCAGGAGTAATACCAGGAAAATATCTAGTTAGATATACATATGGAAACAACAGTGTTATCTTTGATACAAAAGGAAAAGAAAAAGAAAAAATAGAAGCTGAAAATTATAAATCAACAATTTATAGAGGCGGAGACAAGAACGCAGCTGAGGCTATGACAGATTACTGGTATAGAGCAGAAACAGGAGATAAAAACACAAGATTATCAGATGCAAAAGATGAAATTGGAATACAAGATGATGGAACTAGATTTGACATTGTAGAATATAGAACAACTCCTAAAGATGAAGTAAACTATGGAAATGCCAAAGAAGAAGAAAAACTACAAGAAATCGAAGCAGATACAAGAGAATTTGACATTAAAATAGATTATGACGTAAATTTAGATAATTCAAGTGAATACGGAGCAGACTTAAAATTCATATTTGACAATGTAGATCTTGGTGTTATAAAAAGACCGGTACAAAAAATTGAAGCAAGAAAAGAAATAGCACATATTAAGGTTACATTAGCAAATGGACAAGTCTTAATAGACGGAGACCCTAGAAAAGAAAAATTAGAACATCTTAAATTCTTACCAGATGGAAATGTATCAATTGAATTAGATGAAGAACTAATTCAAGGAGCAAGAATTGATATTAAATATGATATTATTGTAGACAACAAAATGGCTGAAATAGATTACAACAACAAAGATTACTATATCTATGGAACTGTACCAAAAGGACATGAAGGATGGAAAATACCAATCGTAAAAACGTTATTTGACTATTTATCAAATGATTTGATATTTAATGAAGATAGTACAATAAATAAAGACAATTGGTTAGATGTAGAAATTAAACAAGAGCTAGTAGATAAGGGATATCTATCAAAAGAAGCATATGCGGTATTGAAGAAATATAATAGAATATTTAAAACAGATAAATTCCAAGGTATGAAACCAGGAGAGGAAATGAGAGTACAAATTGAAGCATCTAAGGTTTTAGCCAATACGGCAGATGACTATAATTTACAAAACGATATGGAAATAAATACATGGAAAGACACACCACCTGACGACTCTATTCCAGGTAATTATATTCCAGGAAATAGCCTAACAAATGAGCCAGACAATGGAGATAAAACAGTAACAATTACACAGCCTACAGGTGAAAATAAAAATTACTTACCTTATATAATACTTACAATTAGTGGATTAGGATTGCTTGTAGCAGGAATTGTGTTCATTAAGAAAAAGCTATTATAAAAGTACGAAAGAATAGATAACGAAAGATAAAAAATACTAAAGAGAAAATATGACAAAAGTTGAGGTAGAAAACTTGTAAAGATTTCTACCTCGATTTTTATGTGAGGATAGGTATTACATACTAATTACTAAAACCCTAAAATCATTTCATTAAAATCTTGCTTTTTTCAACATAATGTAATAAAATATCAATGAAATATTGTGATAATTAGAAATAAAATATAGATAAATATCATAAAATGTAAAAAACTTTTCTTATCTAGCAGACTAGAAAAGACAAAAACCACAAAGGACAAGTATTAAAATGAAGCTATCAAAAACTAAGAGGTGGTAAGGATGTTTCAAAATATAAATGAAGATACAATAAGCATAAATAAAAACAATAATATAAAAACAGGAAAAAGAAATGTCAACATATTTTCTAATGTATTCGCAAAAGAAAATATTGCAATATATATTGTGGCATTTATGATGTCGCTAGTAGGAATTGGTGGAGAATATTCAATATTCAGTATAAGCTTGTTAGGAGCATGTTTTGCATCATCTGTTCCAGCACTAGGGATACTGGCGTTTTCAATGTTAGGAAATGTTATAAAATTTGGTATAAATGGATTAATGGGCTATTTTTTAACAGCCTTAGTGATGATAATTACATTATTTATATTTAGACCACGCTATAACGAAGACGAAAGAAACGAAAAAATTAAAATTGGAAAAAATGTATTTATAGCTGTGTTACTAATTCAACTAGTAAAAATAGCGTTTGCACAATTTACACTATATGACATATTAGCATCGATTACACTATCTGTTATAGCATTTGTATTTTACAAAATATTTGTAAACTCAATTGTTGTAGTACAAGAATTTTACGAAAAAAGAGCATTTTCAATTGAAGAAGTAATAGGTGCAAGTTTGGTACTTGCTATTGCTGTAGGAGGAATTGGAGACTTTGCAATTGCAGGATTTAGTATTAGAAATATTTTAAGTATATTAATTGTTATGATATTAGGTTGGAAAAACGGTATCCTTGTAGGAACAACATCAGGCGTTACAATAGGTGTAACATTAGGAGTAATAACCAATTCAGAACCTATTATGATAGCTGCTTATGCAATTTCAGGGATGGTTGCAGGAATATTAAACAGATTTGGAAAAATAGGAGTAGTAATAGGCTTTACACTTGGAAATGTAGTACTTGCATATGTATCTAATGGATATACAGTAGAACTAATACATTTTAAAGAAATATTAATTGCGTCAATAGGTTTATTGCTAGTACCAAAAACATTGCAAATTGATATAGAAGAATTTACTGGAAAATCAAAATTATTACCATCAATGTCTGGAAGAGGATTACAAAGAGGAAAGGAAGTTGCAGAAAGCTTAAATAATGTATCAGAAGCCATTGAAAAGATGGCAACAACATATAAAACTCCAAAGAAAGAAATTCAAGATATTCAAAGCAAAGAAAATAAGCAGATATTTTTAACTGAGGTATTAAATAACTTAGAACCTTATCAAGACAATATGTTATATGATGACATTGCAAATGTTGATGGTGAAATTGATAACAAGATTTTTGAATTATTATTGGATAAACAAGAAATCACAAGAAGTGATTTATTAAAAATATTTGCAGAATGTAATAGTTATATTGTAAGTGTAGAAGATGACAAAGTAAGTAAACATTTAGAAGACAACATTATGCAAATTGTAAGAACAATCAATGTTTCGTATAAAGTTGCAAAATCTAACTTTATATGGATGAAAAAGGAAGAAGAAACCAAGAAAAACATTGGTAAACAGCTAAAAGGTGTATCTAATGCAATAAAAACTATGGCAAAAGACATAGAAAAAGAATTAAAAGCAGAAGAAAAATATCAAAAGGAAAGACTAGAAATAGTTGATTTTCTTAGATTAAAAGACATAGAAGTTCAAGATATATCAATAAAAAAAGATGGTAGATATATTGTAGAAATATATTTAACAGAAAATTTGGAAACCATAAAGTTAGAACAAATTGCAGAAGTTTTAACAAAAATATTAAATGAAAAAATTGTTTTAAATGCAGAAGCATCTATAGGAAAAAAATTAAATTATATATCAGATGATAAATATAGTATGGCATTAGGAATGTCAACACAAACTAAAAGTAAAAGTAATCAGTCAGGAGATAGCATTTTAAATATAAGGTTAAAAGACGGAAAATACTTGGTAGCAATAAGTGATGGTATGGGAAGTGGCGAACAAGCAAAAACAAGTAGCGGTCAAGCTTTACGATTACTAGAAAATTTATTATTATCAGGATTTGATAAAAAAACATCAATTGACTTAATAAACAATGCACTAATAAATCAAAATCAAGAAACATTTGCAACACTAGATGTCGCAATAGTAGACTTATATGAAGGAAACATTGAATTTCTAAAAAGTGCAGCTGCACCAACATATATCAAAAATAATAAAAAAGTTAAAATTATAAAATCAAATTCATTACCAACAGGAATAGTAGCAGACAGTAAAATTGAAACTTTTGATAAAGATATAGATAATGGAGAAATTATTGTACTTTGTTCAGATGGAATAATAGATTCAAATGTAGAATATAAAAACAAAGAGCTTTGGCTGAAATATCTTTTAGAAGATATAGAAACTAATAATACACAAAAAATTGCCAATTTAATATTAGAAGAAGCAATAGACAATGGTTATGGAATAGCAAAAGATGACATGAGTGTTATAGCATGTAAATTTAGAAAAAAATAGGAGGACAATTACATTGAGTAAAGGAAAACGATACGAAGAACCAAAATTAAACATGAAAAAGGTATTTGCAGTAATAATAGCAGTAATAGTTTTAATTATGTGTGTTGTTATGCTACAAGGAATTTTAAGCAAGGATGACAAACAAGGAAAAGTAGTTAGTAAAGACTATTTTGCAGCATATGACAATAACAAATGGGGAATTATAGATTCTAATGGAGATACTGTAATACCACCAAGTTATGCGGAAATGATAATTGTTCCTAATAGCAAAAGCGATGTATTCTTATGTACATATGATGTAGATTATACTAATAATACATACAAAACAAAAGTATTAAATAGTAAAAACGAAGAGATATTTTTAAATTTTGAAAAAGTAGAAGCAATAGCAAGTACAGATGAAAACAGTAATTTATATTATGACACATCTGCTTTGAAAGTTCAAAAAACTGGTAAATATGGATTAATAGATTTTTCTGGAAAAGAATTGTTACCATGTGAATATGATAACATAGTAGCATTGAACGGAATTCAAGGAATATTTAAAATTGTAAAAGACGGAAAATGTGGAATTGCTAATAATGAAGGAAAAATTTATATTCCAGCACAATACGAAGATGTTACAAATTTAGGAAAAGAAAAAAGCAAGGGATTTGTAGTAAAAGAAGCTGGAAAATATGGCGTAGTAGACAGTAATAACAAAGTACTATTAGAAATTAAATATGATGGAATTGAGAAAATTGAAGCAGAGAGCTACTATGTAGTATTACAAGGAGCAAAGCAAGTAGTTGTAAAAAATGATGGAACAGAAGTCTTAAACGGTAATTACAACAAAATAGTAAGCATTTTAAAAAATGCAGAGAACGGAGTAATTTATCAAAAAGCCAACAAATGTGGCGTAATGGAACTAGACGGAACTGTAGTGTTGAAACCAGAATATGAAAATTTAAAAGAAGGAAAATCAGGAAACATTATAGCAAAACAAAATGGAAAATATGGAATAATTGATTTACAAGGGAATACAAAATTAGATTTTAAATATCAAACATTAGCATATAATGAAAAAGCTAACATGTATATTGCAGAAGATGAGCAATATAATAATGTGATTTTAGATGATGAACTTCAAGTGAAACAAGAGGGATATTTAATTGAACTAAATGAAACAAAAGGATATATTGAATTAAGACAAAATGACGAATATAAATATTATAATTTCAAATTTGAAGAGCAAAAACCATCTTCAATATTTACTAATAACACATTATTTGTGAGCAAAAATAATGGAAAATATGGATTTGTAGATAAAGACGGAAAAGTAGTTGTAGACTATATCTACGATGATGTAACAAACCAAAATATGTATGGATATGCAGGAGTGAAAAAAGACGGAAAATGGGGAGCTGTAAACAAAGATGGAAGTCTTGTACAAGTACCAACATATGAACTAGAAGATTATTTAAAAGTAGACTTCATTGGGGGATGGCATTTAGGAAAAGATTTAAACATGAACTATTATAGAAAATAAAAGGACCAAGAAAGGAACTAAAAATGGAACTAAAGACAAATTATCAATATACATATTTTATTCATCCTTTTGCAATAAAAGAAGGAAGATATCAAAATTATATTTTGAAAATGTTAAAAGATGAAAATTGTGAACTTAGGACATTTCAAAAAGAAAAAGATTTAAGAACATATCAATATTTTTTGCCTGAAACTAGAGAATTTTTATTTTCAAGTTTTGGATTTGGGAGAAGTAAAATAAAAAAACTAGAAGAATTGCCAATTGATACAAGAGCAGCAATTCTTGCCAAATGTCCATGCAATATATTTGAATATTCAATTCCGAAAGATATACAAGGTAAAATTGATGGAACAAAAGGAATATATTTTACAGTTAGTAAAATAGAAGTTATATGTTTTTACACAGGAATATGTTTTTTAGCAATAAAAACAAATGTAGAAGATGACTATAGCTTTGATAATGTATTAAACTTTAACTACAAATTTAGAGATATAAATAGTGAAGGAAATATATTAGATGCATACGAAAATATAAGATTACAAACCAATAGCTTTGAAAGTGCTAAAACATTTAGAGATTTTATAAGAAAGATAACAGGCTCAAGTGTAGAAAGTTTAAAATTAGATATAGATACAGAGAGATTTTTAACATATTCATATATATGTGTAGAACAATCAGCATGGAATGCTCCGGAGGATTTTGAAAAAGTAAGTCATTACTTTGATAAATATAGTCATGTGTTACCTGCTGATGGAATTTCAAGAATTAAAAATTCAGCAGATAAAATCTTAACTATATCAAAATGGAAATATGCTAAATTATCTTTAAGCAAATTAGGGGTAATGTTATTTTCATCAAGCAAAGACATGAATAATTATACAATACTTCCAAATGAATATGAAAATCAATATTTATATACATATATAATTAATTTATACAAAAAATTCTATTTAAAAAGGATTGCGTTAAAACTAAGAGACCCTAAAAAAGTAAAAAAAGCAAGAAAAGAATTTATAGAATTTACAAAAAAATTATGGATACAAGAAATTACAGAAGATGAAATTGGGACAATGTTAAATCACAAAATACAGGAAACATTAGAGCTAGAAGAGTTATATAATGATGTTAAAACAAAATATGATATTTTATATAAAGACCTAAACATTGAAAAAGATAGGAGAGTTACAATTTTATTGGGAGTGTTTCTAACAATTTCATTAGTCTTTAATATAATAAATTTTGTGCTTTTATTTAATAAATAGAAAATGATAGGAAAATGTAAATGGAAATAAAATGTGGAACAGATATAATAGAAATATCAAGAATACGAGAAAGTATAGAAAATTTAGGTGAAAAATTTATAAATAAAATTTATACAAAAGCTGAAATTGACTACTGCGAAAGTAAAAAGACACAAAAATATCAACATTATGCAGCAAGATTTGCCGCAAAAGAAGCAGCATTTAAGGCCATATCTTGGAAATTGAAAAATAAATACGAAATTTCATGGAAAGATATTGAAGTGATTGCAGATGAGCAAGGAAGACCGCTTTTAAGTATTAACGGAATAAATACCAACGATATAGTAAACATGGATATTAGTATATCTCATTGTAAAGAATATGCAATTGCAAATGTAGTAATTTTAGTAAAAACAGAATTCGGAGAGGAATTAAAATGAAACTTTTTGACTCACATGCACATTTAGATGACGAAAAATTTGAAATAGATAGAGATGACATGATAAAAAAAATTCATAAAGAAAATGTAGATAAATTTGTGTCAGCAGGATATAGTTTAAAAGGAAGCAAAAAAGCAATAGAATTATCTAAAAAATATGAATTTATATATGCAACATGTGGCATTTCTCCAAACGATATTCCACAAACTGAGGAAGAACTGTGGAAAATGCTAGAAGAAATAGAGCAATTAGCCAAAGAAAATATGTTAAAAAACAATGGAAAAGTGGTTGCAATAGGAGAAATTGGACTAGATTATTATTGGAATACGGATAATAAAGAATTACAGAAAAAAGCATTTATAGGACAAATAGAAATTGCTAATAAATTAGATTTACCAATAGTTATACATACTAGAGAAGCTGTAATGGATACATTAAGAATTTTAAAGGAAAATCTAGTTGAAAATAAAGGAATATTTCATTGCTGTCCATTAAATAGAGAACTAGTAAAAGAGGGATTAAAATTGGGATTTTATATTTCTTTTGCAGGACCTGTAACTTTTAAAAATTCGAAAAATGCAGATGAAATAATTTCTATGGTACCAAATGATAAGATATTAATAGAAACTGATAGTCCATATTTAGCTCCTGAACCAGTTAGAGGAACTAGAAATGACCCAAGAAATGTGGCGTACATAGCTAAAAAAATAGCAGATGTAAAAAATATGACTTTAGAAGAGATTGCAGAAGTTACATATAAAAATGCAGAGATGATATTTAAGATGTGAGAAAAAGGGGCCGAGATTTTTTCTTATCAAGAAATTTAATCAAAGTACCAAAAAATCGTCCATATTGGGACGATTTTTTGGTTGTTTATATAAGTAAAAACATTTTTCTTATTTCAAATTACGTAATGCCTCAATTCTATCAGCAGTACTAGGATGTGTAGACCAAATGCTGGTAGATTTCCTTTTACCTTCTTTAGTGCTATTCTTAAATGGATTAACAATATACATATTAGCTGTAGCACTATTAGCTGTTTCTAATTGGTTTGGATCACCCTCTAATTTTTGTAAAGCAGAGATCAAACCATCGGGATTTCTTGTGATTTCAGCAGCTGTACTATCTGCCAAAAATTCTCTTTTTCTTGATAATGCTAATTGCATTAAAGAACCAAAAATAGGAGAAAGAATTAAAAAGATTAAACCGATAATCATTAAAAATCCATTAACTCTACTATCACTATCATTATCATCATTTAAGCCACCCCAAAATAGAGCTCTAGAAAACATATCAGAAAGCATCACAATAAAACCAACCATAACAGAAACAACACAACTTAAACGAATATCATAATTTTTAATATGGCTCATTTCATGAGCGATAACACCTTCTAATTCATAATAATCAAGCTTTTCTAAAAGGCCAGTTGTAACGCATATTACTGCATTTTCAGGATTTCTACCAGTAGCAAAAGCATTTGGTTGAGCATCATCAACAACATATAATCTTGGCTTGCAAGGTAATCCTGCAGAAATCATTAGAGCATCTAAAATATTTACTAATTGTCTATCTTCTTCTTTAGTTGCAGGTCTTGCATGATTTACAGATAAAACTATTTTATCACTGTAATAATAAGAAGCCCAAGCAGAAGAAATTGAAAATATTAGTGCTAGTACAATAGAAAAAGTACCTAAATTTAAAGCGTTACATATATAATAGACAATTAAAGTAATTACTAAAATAAATATTCCAATAATTATGCCTGACTCTATTTTGTTTTTTCTTATATCTTTAAACATTGTAATATCCTCCTATAGATTAAATGAGACAAAAAGGAAATGCCCTTTATGTCTCACTTAGATTATTTATTAAAATCTACTTTTATGTTTTTTCTAGCTTCGTCGCTTTCAGCATTGAATAAGTCGCGAGCTTTAAACTTAAACATTCCGGCAATAACATTAGATGGAAATACCTCTAATTTTGTGTTATAAATTGTTACAGAATCATTATAAAATTGTCTAGCAAAAGAAATTTTATTTTCAGTATTTCTTAATTCTTCAGATAATTCTGAAAAGTTTTGATTTGCTTTTAAATCTGGGTAAGATTCAGAAACAGCCATAATTGTTTTTAGAGCATTAGATAATTCACCATCTAACTTAGCTTTTTCGCTTACATTTTCAGTATTTGACCAAGAAGTTCTAAGTTCTGCTATTTTTTCAAAAGTTTCTTTTTCATGAGTCATATATCCTTTTACAGTTTCAACAAAGTTTGGGATTAAATCAAATCTTCTTTGAAGCTGAACATCGATTTGGCTCCATGCATTATCAACTTTAATTCTAGCTTGTATTAAGCTGTTATACATTACAACAAGTGCAACAATAATTACAGCAATGACAATTAAAATAATTAAACCTACTGACATAAAAAAGCCTCCTTTATAAAATTTATACTATAATATCACATTAAATATACTTATACAATAATTATGTGGTAAAAATATGAACAAATGGTAAATAATTTCAAAAATATGTGCATATAATATAATAATAGTTTTTACTAAAATACGTATTTTATGAAGGGACAAATTGTTAAAAATGTGAGATAATGCAAAGGATACACTATCTATCGCACGGGAAAATTTGACAAAAGAAAGAATAAATAGTATAATAAATGTGTTGCCAAAAGGAGGTAATTATGAGAAAAGAAGAAAAAGCTTCGATATCTATCATGAAAATCATTTGTGTAGCAATTATCTTATTACTTATATCAGGAATAGGAGTTATGGCTGTAAATAGTGATTTTAAGGATGTAAAAATTATTCTTCAAAATGGATACGAAATGTCAGTTGTAACAGGTAAAACTACAGTTTCAGAAGTTTTAACAGAAAATAACATCATGTTAGAAGAAAACCAAAAAACAATACCAGACTTAACTGAACAAATTCAAGATGGACAAAATATACAAATAACAGATAAATCATATAACGAAGTTCAAATTGCAAAAATATCAGAAGAGGGAGTTTCAACATCATTAGATGAATTACTACAAAATTATGCACCAATCACTGAAAAAATAGTAGTTGAACAAGTTACAATACCATATGAAACTGTTACAAAAAATACTACAGGAACAACTGAAAATACAACTAATAAAGTATTACAACAAGGAAAAGATGGATTAAAAGAAATAACATATAAAGTTAAATATCAAAACGACAAAGAAATTGACAAAACAGTAATATCTGAAAAAGTAATTACAGAGCCAGTAAACAAAATTGTTCAAGTAAACAAAAAAGTTGTAGTCAATACTAATAATACAACATCAAGAGCGGCAAGTTTACCAAGAAGCTCAGGAGCTAATTCAGGTGGAGCTGTATATAAAATAACAGCATATTGTCCATGTGCAAAATGTTGTGGAAAAACAAACGGTAGAACAGCAGCTGGAACAAAAGCTACTGCTGGTAGAACTGTTGCTGCATCATCAAAATTTGCATTTGGAACTAAATTAAACATAGGTGGACACACATATGTAGTTGAAGATAGAGGCGGAGCAATTAAAGGAAACAAAATAGACATCTTTGTTAACTCACATTCAGAAGCACTTGCATGGGGTGTTAGATACTTACCAGTAAGTGTAATTCAATAATAAAGATTAAGAGCGGGTATATAGAGTACCTGCTTTTATAATTTTATTTTAGATAAGATTTTAAGAGTAAAGCAAGTGGTTGATATTTAATAAATAATATAGTAAAATAAAACTTAAAGTTAGGGGGAATAAAATGAAACTAATATCGTGGAATGTTAATGGAATTAGGGCATGTTTAACAAAAGGATTTGAAAACTTTTTTAAAGAAGCTGACGCAGATATATTTTGCATACAAGAAACTAAATGTCAAGAAGGACAAGTAGACTTAGAATTTGAAGGATATAAAAGCTATTGGAATAGTGCAGAGAAAAAAGGATATTCAGGAACGGCAATATTTACAAAGCAAGAACCAATTTCGGTTAAATATGGAATAGGAATAGAAGAACATGACAAAGAGGGAAGAGTTATAACATTAGAATTTGAAAAATTTTATATGGTAAATATTTATACTCCAAATTCAAAAAGAGAGTTAGAAAGACTTGATTATAGACAGGTATGGGAAGATGAAATTAGAAAATATTTATTAAAATTAAACGAAACAAAGCCTGTAATAATGTGTGGAGATTTGAATGTAGCGCATAAAGAAATAGACTTGAAAAATCCAAAAACTAATACAAAAAATGCAGGATTTACAATAGAAGAAAGAAATAAAATGACAGAATTATTAGATGCAGGTTTTACAGATACTTTTAGATATTTATATCCTGACAAAGAAAATGCTTATAGTTGGTGGTCATATATGAGAAAATCAAGAGAGAAAAATGTAGGCTGGAGAATTGATTATTTTATAGTGTCAAAATCAATAGAAAAAGAAATAAAAGAAGCTACAATATATGCAGAAATATTGGGGAGCGACCACTGTCCAGTTGGGCTAGAGATATTTTAGGAGGAAAAGATATGGGAGAAATAAAAAATCACGGAAAAAAATGGTTTTATTGGTTCTTATTAGGAACTGCATTAATATTAATATATAAAGCATTAGACAATTTTACAAGTGTAACAGGGGCAATAGGACAATTATTTAATATTTTAGCACCATTTCTAGTAGGAATATTTATAGCATATTTATTATATATGCCATGTAAAAAGATAGAAAAAGGTTACTCAAAATCAAAAAGTAAATTTGTACGAAAAAAGGCGAGAACTTTAAGCATAGTTACAGTATATTTAATTGTATTCTTAATAATTGTTATATTACTTAATGTTATTTTGCCAGTTGTTTGGGAAAGCATAGTAGATTTAGTAAATAATGCGCATATATATTATATGATTGCAATTGACAAATTTAATAATTTACCAGAAGATTCTTTCTTAAAAAGTGGAATAATCAATGATTTTATACAAAATTTACAACATTTAGATTTAAAGCAATATTTCCAATTTGATAAAGTAATGGGATATATTACAAAAGTTGTAGATGCAGTAAGTGGAGTTGCTGATATTTTTGTTGCGGTTATCGTTTCAGTATATGTCTTGGCTGAAAGATCAAAAATATTATCTTTTGTAAAACGATTTGCAGAAGCAGTACTTAAAGATAATGTATATAAAAACATAGATAAATATTATAACCATTCAAATGAAATATTTTTTAACTTTGTAGCAAGTCAATTTTTAGATGCGGTAGTAGTAGGCGTTTTAGTAACAATTGCAATGTCTATAATGGGAGTAAAATATGCACCATTACTAGGATTCTTTATAGGACTATTTAACATGATACCATATATAGGAGCAATAATTGCTGTTGCGATTGCTGCACTTATAACTTTACTTACTGGTGGGCTTGGTCAGGCAATATGGATGTTAATAGTTGTTATAATATTACAACAGATAGATGCTAATATCATAAATCCTAAAATTGTAGGTCAATCATTAAAAGTAAGCCCATTACTTGTACTATTTGCAATAACAATTGGTGGAGCATATTTTGGAATGTTAGGAATGTTCTTAGCAGTACCTGTTGCAGCAATTATTAAAATTATTGCGGAAGATTACGTGAATTATAAATTGGCAAAAAAGGAAGCAGAACGTAAAGCATTAGAAAAAATTGAAGAATAAAAGAAAGGAGAAAAATGATATATATAGAAAAAATTTCAGAATATCTTAGTCAGCATATAGGAATAGATAGTGAATATATAAAACTAACTATTCTAACAATGCTGGTGTTTATAACATTTGGACTTATAAAGTCTATCATAAAAAAGATATATTCTAATTTACCAGTAGCGGATAAAAAGAAATATTTTAGAAACAGAAAAATAAGAATAATACTTACAATAATTTCGTTTATACTTGTTTTCTTTATATGGGGAGAGAAGATATCAGGACTTATTACTATAATCAGTTTTATTTCGGCAGGTTTAACAATTGCAATAAGGGAAATTATATTTAACTTTTTTGCAGGAATATATATCAACTGGAACAAACCATTCGAGATAGAGGACCGCATAGAAATTGACGATGTAAAAGGAGATGTTATTTCTATGCATCCACTTGGTTTCGAAATACTAGAAATAGGAAATCGAGTATATGGAGAACAAAGTACAGGAAGAATTATACATGTTCCTAATTCATATATTTTTACCAAAACACTTAAAAACTATACAAAAGTATTTAAGTATATCTGGGATGAAATTAAAATTGATGTTACATTAGATTCAGATATTAAAAAGACAAAAGAAGTTATTTACGAGATTTTATTTGATAATGAAACATTACGAGAAATCCCTAAAAAAATGGAAGATGCTGTAGATGAAGCGATTTTGGAATATAGAATTTACTATAATAATTTAGATCCAATAATCTACATGAAAATTGAAAAAGACCATATAGAGCTATATTTAAGATATTTAGTTCATCCTAAAAAAGCTAGAAATGTACAAGAAGAGATTAATACTAGAATTTTGGAGGAATATAGAAAAGGTAATATTGATTTATATGTGAAAGAATAGAGGATAAAAAGAGTGTACTGCATGGTAAAGTACACTCTAAAATTATGCCACAAAGAAGTAACTTAATAGTTAAATATTTAATTTTTCGTAAAAATATAAAATATTAGAAAAAAAGATTGCAAAAAATATATGCTTACAGTATAATTAAAATGTAAATTATGAGCTATAATAAAAATAGTAGAACCTTGAAAAATAAATAAAAATACAAACAAAAGAAAGGAGAAGTTTTTTATGAAAGACGAAATAAAAAACATAACAAAAAATACAAAAGGAATAACATTAATTGCATTAGTAATAACAATAATTGTATTATTAATTCTAGCGGGTGTATCAATAGCGATGCTAACAGGAGAAAATGGGATAATGAACAATGCAAAAGAAGCAAAAACACAAACAGAATATAAATCGGCGGAAGAAAAAGTAAATTTAGCGATTATAAAAACAATGGCAGACGATGGACAAATGACTGTAGAGGAATTAAGAAGAGAGATAGAACGTCAAGGAGGGACTGTAACAGGAACAGCATTTCCAGTACAAGTTCAAATGGACGGATATACTTTTACAGTGGATGCAGAAGGAAATATAAATAATAATGGAAGCAGTGGAGAAAATAAGCCGCCAGTAAACCAAGGAACACTTGGAACAGTAACAGGAAATGAAACGACTAATACAGTGGTACAGGATAACTTAGGAAATAAAGTAGTAGTTCCAGCAGGATTTAAGGTACAAAATCCAGATAAAACAGTACCAGATGGAATTGTAATAGAAGATGTAAGCCATGTAGCAACTAAAGGTAGCGAGTTTGTATGGATACCAGTAGGAACAGTAAATAGAGCTGGTGGAGATCCAGTAACAATAGAATTAAAAAGATATGTATTTACAAGTAATGGAACAATAGATGAAAGCTTAACAAAAACAGAGCCAGGAGATCAATTAAAAACAAGTGCAAGTTCATCATATTATTATACAGAAGGTTTAAAAGACAGCACGACAAGTAATACACATGCTAAAGATATAAAAGCATTTAGAACAAGTGCAGTAAAAAATAAAGGATATTATATAGGAAGATATGAAGCTAGAGATAAAGATACAACAACAGCAAGAACTAGCTCAACAAGTGATACAAATCAATTAGTTTGTACACCAGGCAATTATGTATATAATTATGTAACACAACCACAAGCAGCAGAGAGAAGTCAAAAAATGTATGCAGAGAATAGTAACTTTACAAGTGATTTAGTAAATAGTTATGCATGGGATACAGCAATAACATTTTTACAAACATTTGATAATAGAGCAGAAGAAGCAAAAACAAAACCATATTCACAACAAAATAGTTTAAATTCAAGTTTTGCAGAAAAAGGAACAAATCAATTAGAAACAAAAGATATAATATGTAATATATATGACATGGCAAGTAATACGTATGAATGGTCAACAGAGACCTATAGCGGCACCAACAACCCTTGCGTGGAACGAGGAGGCTATTACCGCAGCAGCAGCATTTACGCGAGCTATCGTAACACCTACGGTACGACTAGCGGCAACGACGGCAATGCATTCAGACCACTTTTATATTTGTAGTACTGAACGCTAAAGCCGTGTTTTTGACATACAACTAAAGTACTTTTATAAGTACCAAATTGAATAGGAGGGCTTGTCAATACTAGTGTGTGAATTTTAAGGGCTTGTCAATACTAGTGTGTG
>CAUWEX010000006.1:0-64549 GCA_963557965.1 uncultured Clostridia bacterium | reverse complement strand
TTTCTAATTTAAATTTTTAAATTTTTTCTACTGGAATTTACTTTTTTATTCAACCGAATTTTGGTGGCAAGTAGCCTTCTGCTTCCTTCTGTTTTGGATTATACAAAAAATAAAAATACAGTTCTTTCTCTGCATTCTTTTTTCTCACACAAGTTTTTATGTAATAAGATTTATGTTATCATTTTTTTGTTAAAATTATATTGTAATTAACATTATTTACAGGGGGGTTACAGTGAAATTTAAGAGAATTAAAGATTTACGAGAAGATAATGATAAGCTCCAAAAGGAAATCGCTGCTGTTCTAGGGATTTCTCAACAATATTATTCTGAATATGAAAATGGCAATAGAACAATTCCAATTAATCATTTAATCACTTTAGCAAGATTTTATGGAACCTCTATAGATTATATAGTTGGTTTAAGTGATTTAAAGGAACAACATAAAAAAACAAGTTAGTTCTAATATCAAACTAATAATTAGATATTTGTATTAGAATTAACTTGTTTTTTCTTTATATATCCATCTGGCTTCCTAAAAAAGTGGCAGCTGACTGAGCAACTTTTTGTTCTACTTCAGTCATTTTTTTATTAGGTTCTTTAGCCATTAAAATGACTGTTCCTATTGTGTCTCCATTTGAAATTATAGGATATACAATCTGTGAATTATTTTTTCTCTCTTGGTTGTCATTTTTAATAATAGGCATTGCTATATTACTATTTTCTTTACTTGTATAAATCTCTTTATCTTCCATTAATTGTTCCAATTCTTTGCTTATATCTTGTTCTAAAAATTCTTTTTTTGAACCTCCTGATACCGCAATAATTGTATCTTTGTCTGTTATACACGCAATATGTCCTGTTGTTTTTGATAAAGTTTCTGCATATCCTGATGCAAATTCCGATAATTCACCGATTGGTGAATATTTTTTTAATATAATTTGTCCTTCTCTGTCAGTAAATATTTCTAATGGTTCGCCTTCTTTTATTCTTAAAGTTTTTCGTATCTCTTTAGGAATTACTACTCGACCCAAGTCATCTATTCTTCTTACAACTCCTGTTGCTTTCATAATTTTCCTCCCTTGTTTTGCTTTTTGTTTTATACTCTTATTATTACAAAAAAGGAAATAATTATTCATTTTTTATTAAAAATATCTGATTAAAACAACCGCTAAAATATAACACTTATTTTAATCAGATATTATTTTTCTATTCTTCTGTTCCTGGTAATATAATGTTTTCCATTACTTCTTGTTTTTTTCCTAAAAAGCTTGGTTTATATTTATCTATAATATATCCTAAGCTATCGGCAAATTCTTTTAACATAACAACTTTTATTGTTGGGTCTTTTCCTTTTAAATAATCCTCTATGATTTGCCTTAATTGTTTTAAGTTTTTCATCTCTGGTTCTATTTTTTTAGCATATTTTTCTGCTCTATCTAGCAACTTCTCTTTTATTAGTACTATGTCCTCATTACTTGCACATGAAATTCTTTGGAATAATTGGAAAGAATCATAGTATTTAAATATTGGCATATCCATACATTCCCTGTCAAATTTTTCATAAAATAGTTCCATTTTCATTGGAATACATTTCATTACTTCTTCTGCTTTTTCTTTATTCATTTTTTCTAATAATTGGTCATTTAACATATTAAAATGTTTTAATATATCTTCCATATCTTCTGCAACTTCTTCTATTGCAATTTTCCCCAATTCTTCTTTGACATTTGGACAATACTCAGATGATAATGATGCTATATTCATTCCATTAAAAAATATACTTTTTAGTGTCTTTAAGTCATATTCTATTAATCCTTTTCTTGAAAAGTAGCTAAAATATGCAAATAATTTAACAATATCTATTAGCTTGATTTTTCCGGCTTTTACATCTTCTATAATTTCTTTTATAATGCCTTCAAACTGATCATCAGATATTTTCCAATATTCTTCTGTAAGTAACCTTCTATATCCTGGTAAATTCTCTGTATCTACTGTAGTTCTTATTGTTTCCATATTATCTTTAAATAATTTCATATCAAAAATACGTGTACGTATATAATATTCGATAAATTTAAAGAAACGATATTCTGATTTAAAATTGTAATAGTAATTATTATCAAATTCTTTTATATAAAATTGTCTGTTATCCATAAGAATTCTTGAAGATACCAAGATAGATTTATATTCTTCATTGTCTTTAATATTAATAAATTTATCTTTCGTTATCTTTCCTGCTTTAATTTCAAAGGATATCGCTATTGTAAATATAAGCATAGTCTGCATTACTCTATGATTTGTATTTGGATATGATTTGTTTACCATCTCATATATTTTTTTGAAATCATTTAATGCATGTTTTAGAATTCTTAAATTTCTAGTACCACTTTTATTAAATGTTGAAATTATTAGTTTTGTATTTTCTCTCAAAAATCGTATTAAATCTGGATTATTCTCATATCTCATTAAAATCCCATTAATGATATAATCAAATTTTGGAGCATATTCAAAAGTTTCTCCTATAAGTTTCTCTTTTATTCTTTCATAATCATTTGCTTTATCAAAAACGTGTTCAATTTTATCTTGAATTTTTTCAACTATTGGCTTATCAGCTTTTAGTAGTTCATTTTGTTTATCTAATAAGTATGTTGCAATAAAGGTCTTCATCTCTAAATTTGAACTTTTTAGTTTTGTTGATAATTCTTTTTCATTGCATATAATTATTGTTTTTATATGGTCATGCTCTACAAAATTGTTGATATATCCTAAAATATCTATAACATCTACATTAGCCCTTTCTAGGTCATCAAAACATAGTACTTTGTCATCTGTTGAAAAAAAGTCCGAATAATCGACTTTGTCCCCATTTTGAGTAACACCAAAAAAGTTTGCCATATCAATTCCTGTTTTAGCATATTCTGGAATTGTATCTTGCCCATTAGCATCCATAAATCTTCTTAAATTTTTATCCATTAATTGAGTTGTTTCAATGAATATTTTCTTACTAATTTCCTCTAAATTTGATATACCATATAATGACATATAAATGGTCGTATATCTTTTACCATTTAATTGCATAGATTCAATTTTTTTTCTTATTTTATTATTCCAAAAGTGTGTTTTTCCTGAACCCCACTCACCATTTATCATAACTGCATAATCAGTATAATCTGATCTTATATAATCTAATATACTTTCTACCAAATCTTCCACTTGTACCTTTTCCTCCTTTGTATAATTTTTCTAATCTTTTGCTATTGTAAAAACTGCAATTTCTTTAGGGTTAGCCTGCATTAAGGTTTTGCTACATTCATTCGCAGTACTTCCAGTTGTATATATATCGTCTAATAAAATTACTTTTTTATTATTTAATTCCTGTGGATTTCTTAAAAAATACACACCTTGTATATTTTTTTCTCGCTCATCTCTATTTAACTTGCTTTGTTCTATAATGTTTTTTATTTTATGCAAGCTATTATTTTCCACTTTTAAATTAGTATTGTTTGCAATTTCCTTTGCTATTAAATAACTTTGATTATAACCTCTTTGATTATATCGTTTTCTACTAATTGGAACTGGTACAATTGTATCATATTTTTGGATAAATTCAAAGAATTTTTGATTTTTTAACATAAAATTCACCAAGGTTTTATATAAATATGATTTTTCTTGAAACTTATATTTTAATATTATTTTTCTTATTGTTCCCTCATATTTAAAAAAATATAATAATTTGCTAAAATACTTATCTTGATTTTGAAATTTTTCGATTTTAAATTCTGCTTGATTTTTCAACATATTTAAACATTTTGGACATAAAAATTCTTGATTTAACTTTCCACAAATCCCACAAACTGGTGGATAAATTAGATTAAGAATTTTAGAAAATTCTTGTTCTAGCTTTTTATTTTTTATTATACGTATCCTCCTTAACTACTTTTTATGAGACAAAAGGGAAGCTTCCCTATTGTCTCATTTTAAATTCTAAACCTGTATTTCTTTTTCGACTATCAACATTTTGTATCATAAATTCAATTACTTTTTCGCTACTTACAACAATCAATAATTTTTTTGCTCTAGTAATTCCCGTATAAAGTAAATTTCTAGTTAAAAGCATTGGTGCAGTTGGCGGTATTACCATGATTACAACATCAAACTCACTTCCTTGAGCTTTATGAATTGTTATTGCATAGCTATGTTCAATTTGGTCTAAATCTGTAAATTCATACCACGCAACCTTTTCATCGTCAAACTGTATTTCTACTTGTTTTTCTCTTTCATTTACTTCTATTATTGTTCCAATTTCTCCATTAAATACACCACTGCCCATTTCTTTTTGCCCTAATTTATTATCCTTTTCCCAGTAAATATCGTAATTATTTTTTATTTGCATTACCCTATCTCCTGGTCTATAAATTGCTCCCATACTAGCTTTTTCAGAGTAATTATTTATATTGGGATTTAATTGCTCTTGTAATACTTTGTTTAATTCTCTTGTTCCGAGCGCTCCTTTTTTAGTTGGCGATAATACTTGAATGTTTTGAAAGAAATCATAATTGCCATACTTTTCAAGCCTTCCTGTGCATAACGATACAACTTGTCCTAACATTTTTTCTTGTACATTTTCCTTTATAAAGAAAAAGTCTTCTTGCATTTCATCGCCTTCCTCTTTGGTTAAAAATGTTTCTCCCTCATTTACTCTATGTGCATTTAATATTATTTTGCTTTTTGCGGCTTGTCTGAAAATTTTATCTAACCTTATAGTCGCAACTTGTTCTGAATTTATCAAGTCTTTTAATACACTTCCTGGTCCTACAGAAGCAAGCTGATCAACATCTCCAACTAATACTAATTTTGTTCCTTGATATACACATTTTAATAAATAATTCATAACAAACATGTCCATCATTGAAACTTCATCTACTATTATTACATCAGCATCAATTGGTGCTCCTTGATATGTATTATTCTCTTTAAACAAGCTATCTTCATCTATCTTTCCGATTTCTAATAGTCTATGTAATGTTGATGCTTCTTTTCCTGTTGTTTCTGTCATTCTTTTTGCTGCTCTTCCTGTAGGTGCTGTAAGTATAACTTTTTTATCCTTTTCTTCATATATATCAATAATGTTTTTTATAATTGTTGTTTTTCCTGTTCCTGGTCCTCCTGTTATTATTGTTACGTTGTTTTCGTTAATCATCTGTATTGCTTCTTTTTGCTTTTCCGATAATTCAATACTAGAGTTTTTTTCGATATTTTTGAGAATATTTTTTAATCCTGAAATTTTTTTTACATTTCTTGCTTGCTGTAGTTTTTTTATCCTATATGCTATTTCTTCTTCTGTTTGAAAAAAACTATATAAGTATATATATTCTATATTTTCTCTTTTTTCAATTGCAATTTCTTTTTTCATATTTAAACTTATCATAGCATCTTCAATGTTTTCAGTTGATACATCTAATAAATTTAGTACAAATTCTATTAAATTTTCTTTTGCTACACACGAATTACCATTATATGTACTTCTTATTAATCCATATTTTATTCCACTTTCTACTCTCGTTTGATTATCATAGCTAATTCCTAAATCAAGTGCCATTTTATCAACTCTTTTAAAATCAACACCTTTTGTTATATCAATTAATATATATGGATTTGTTTCGATTTGTTCAATTGCATTTGCTCCAAGTAAGTCAAAAACTTTTTTTGCATATTCTGCACCTATCCCAAACCTTTCTAAAAATCCTACAATCTGCCATACTTCCCAATTTTCCACAAAACTTGCTGACATTTCTTTTGCACCTTCTTTGGAGATCCCTCTTATCTCAGCTAATCTTGAGGGTTCATATTTAAAAACATGTATCGTTTCTTCTCCAAATTTATTGATTATCCTTTTAGCTAATGCTTCTCCTATACCCTTGATATTTCCATTTGCCAAATATCTTTCAAGTGCTGCTGTAGTTTGTGGTAATAATTTCTCAAATGTGTCTACTTTAAACTGTCTTCCATATTCTTTATGCTCTACAAATTTCCCTATTGCTTTTACTGTATCCCCTAAATTTATAAAAGGTAAATATCCTACTATTGTTGTTACTTCTTCCTCTGTTTCCAATTCTGCTATTGTATAGCTATTTACTTCATTTCTATATATTATGGATGTTATTTCTCCTATTATTTCCATTATTTTCTCCTTATTTAATATACGCTAGTGTATCACAAATACTATAATATTTCAAGCAAACTAAGCTTCATCAATATTATCCATTATTTCTTTACATTCTTTCCAATTAACTAATTGCAAACATTCATATTCTTTAGAAAGCTTTTTCACGATTTCTTTTGTGCTATCTGTTGATTTTAAATCTGCCACCAGGATATTTTTTATATATTCTTCTTTTCCATATAATAACTTAAATAAGGCCGAACGCAAAAATCCCTCTATCTTATTTTCTTGATTTTTCACTGCAAGTATTACATAAATTCCATCTGATTTAAAGTTTGTATATGTATTTATATAAATTATATTTTTTATTATTTCGAATAGTCCATAAATAGCCAGAGTCCAAAATATTATACTAAATATACATTCCATTTTTTCTTCCTCCTATGCTATTATATGTGTATATATTTAATTTGCTACTTTGCACAACTATATTCAATAATAAAAACCCTCATTATTAAACAAATTTATTTAATAATTTTGGGTTTATTTATTTATATTTTTAGTTTTATTTTGACATTATTTCATGATATGCTATTGTTTTTTCTTGGTTTTCTTTTGCTTCTTCTTCTGTTAATGCTCTACTATATAATCTAGTAGCATAGGTTTCAATAGCCATATAATTTATTTCATATCCATGAGCTCCCTTTCCTATGGTTATAGGATAATTTTTATTAGCTAAATATTTTTTATAATTTTTTACATATTCGTCGCTAAATTTATCTCTTGCTACTACTTCCCCATTTCTCATAACAAAAAATTCTCCATTATTTTTAAGTGAATATGTTACATACTCTTCTCCCTCTTGTTCATGCTCTTCCAAATGAATATTCCAGTCATTTACGGCTCCACTGCACTCATATTTTCCTTCCGTAGGAATTCCCTGCACAAATGTTCCTGTTAGTTGAAAGTATTTTATAGGTGTGCACACGCAAGCACGGTTGCCTACGGAATATTTAAAAGCATATGCACTTCCTTCTACTGGTCCTTTATATATATTCCCAATTCCTCTGCTTCTATCGTCTAACTTCCCATATGTTTCTATAGTTATTCCCTCATCTGTAAAACTCTCATCTGTATAAATTTCTATATAATCATCTACTCCATCAAAGTTAAAACTATTTCCTGAAAATCCACTTATTACATTTCCATTTTCATCTTTTTCAACTCCATTAAATCCATATAAATTTACATCCCCCCAAGTTTCTTCATTTTCCATATTTATGGGATCTAAATTTAACACTATATTATCTTTTACAGCTAAATTCATTCCATATCCTAATTCCATAAAACCATCCTGTTCAAGGACTTTTGCTTGAGAAGTGTCTTCATCATATACCCAAGCAAACTTTGTTTTTCCGTATTGATCTATATCAGTTCCGACTGGTATATATCTCCAATTAGTTCCAAATACTTCTTTGCTATTTTTTAACATAATAATCTTCCATTTATTACCGTTTGTTATGTTTCTATCATATAATTTCTCACCTATATAATCAGTTTCTTCCTTTGTTATTCCTTCATTTAAAATATCAAGTTCTATTGCTTCTTTTTCTGTAGCTAGGTCTGTAGCATCTTTAGCTCCGATAGATTGCTTAATAATACTGTTTTCCCCAGTTAATGTAACAATTGAAACTGATGCAACTATTAATAAAATTACTATTGTAACAACTAAAGCAATAAGTGTTACTCCTCTTCTTCTGTCTATTTTTTTCATATCTTATCTCCCATTTTTTATTGTTCTATTTTAGAACAATTTTATCATATTAATATTATAAAATCAATAAAAGTGTTCAATTTTAGAACATCTTTGAAATAGAACTAGTTATTTTTTACTTTATTAATACCTTAGGAAGGAATAAAATAAATATGAGAAGCTCAAAAGTCAATGATAATATTTATAATATTACTGGAAAAAACATTAAAAAAATTAGAAAAATGCTTGGAATTACACAAGAGGATTTATGTGCAAGAATGCAAGTTCTAGAATATCAAATTAGTCGTTCAGACATTTCTAAATTAGAAAACGGCAAGAAATTTATTACAGACTTTGAAGTATATGGCTTTGCTAATGCTTTAAAAGTTTCTATATTAGATTTATTTTCGGAATATCCTAGAAATTGATTTTAAATCTTTTATGTTGCTTATAATTCTATATTTTATTTATATTCAACAAAAAAATGGGTTTCCCCATTTTTTTGTTATATTAATTGTAATATTGCAACTTCTGCTCCATCTCCTCTTCTTGGGCCAGCTTTAACGATACGTGTATATCCACCTACGTTTTTACCAGCATATTTAGGAGCTATTTCATTGAATAGTTTTGATGGTAAATCAACATTGTTTCCTTCGCTATCTTTAACTTTGTTAATTTTTTTCATCATTTTTCTTCTTGCATTTAATCTTGATGGCATATCTTTTTGTCTTTTTTCCATAGTCTCTTCTTTTACTACTTTTAGATATTCTTTTCCATTTTTGCTTTTTACTAATTCTGTTTCTTTGTTACCTTTTGCATCTAATTTTGCTTTTACTACTTTTACTTCTACTGTTTCGAAGTTGTCTTTTTCTTTGATTGCTAATGAGATTAAGCTATCAGCGATTGATTTTACTTCTTTTGCTCTTGGTAAAGTAGTTTCTATTTTTCCATGCATAATAAGGTCTGTTGTTAATGTTTTTAGCATTGCCATTCTAATATCTGTAGTTCTTCCTAATTTTCTATTAGTAGCCACTTTGTTTCACCTTACCTTCCTATTTTATTCATCATCTTTAGCAAAACCTAATCCTAATGATTGTAATTTTGCTGTTACTTCTTCTAAAGATTTCTTTCCAAGGTTTCTTACCTTCATCATTTCTGTATCTGTTTTGTTTGTTAAATCTTCTACTGTAGATATTCCAGCTCTTTTTAAGCAGTTAAATGATCTTACAGACAATTCTAATTCTTCTATTGTCATTTCTAGAACTTTTTCTTTTTTAGATTCTTCTTTTTCTATCATAACTTGTGTATTTTTTGTAGCTTCAGATAAATCTATAAATAATTCTAAATGTCCTGTCATAACTTTAGCAGCTAAGCTAAGTGCTTCATGAGCTTTTAAACTTCCATCTGTCCAAACTTCGATTATTAATTTATCAAAATCTACCATTTGTCCAACTCTTGTGTTTTCTACTTGATAATTTACTTTTTTTACTGGTGTATATATTGAATCTATTGGAAGTACAGAGATATCTTGGTTTGGTTTTTTATTCTTTTCAGAAGAATTATATCCTCTACCCCTATCTGCTGTCATTTCCATTCTTAAACTTCCACCTTCAGCTATTGTTGCTATATGTAAATCAGGGTTTAGTATTTCCACTGTTCCATCTGTTATGATGTCTCCTGCAAACACTTCTCCTTCACCCTTAGCATCTATTCTTAGAACTTTTTCTTCTTCTCCGTCAAATTTTAATCTGACATTTTTTAGGTTTACAATTATTTCTGGAACATCTTCTACTATGTTGTCTATTCCTGAAAATTCATGTAAAACTCCATCAATTTTTACACTAGTTATAGCACATCCAGGAAGTGATGAAAGTAAAATTCTTCTTAAAGAGTTTCCTATTGTTACTCCATAACCTCTCTCTAATGGTTCACATACAAATTTTGCATAATTTTTTGCATCATCTACTTCTAGACATTCAATATTTGGCTTTTCAAATTCTATCATTTTTACCTCCTAATATTCGAGATTAATCTCAAACTGTTTTAAACCGACATAAGTTTATTTCAAGTAAAATTTTAAAAGTATCTATTAGACTTTTAATTATTATTTTGAGTAAAGCTCTACTATTAAATGTTCTTCGATTGGAATATCAATATCTTCTCTAGTTGCTAATTTAATTACTTTACCACTTAATTTTTCAGCATCTCTTTCAAGCCATGCTGGCACTGGTCTTTTTGCTGCTTCTTCTATATTTGCTTTTAATGTAGCATTGTCTTTTTTGTTTTCTCTTACTGTAATAACATCTCCAGCTTTTACTAAGTAAGATGGTATATTAACTTTCTTTCCATTTACTTCGAATTGTGCATGGTTTACAAGTTGTCTTGCTTGTGCTCTTGATGCACCAAATCCTAATCTATATACTACATTATCTAATCTACTTTCTAATATTTGTAATAAAGCTTCACCTGTTACACCTTTTTTATTAGAAGCCATTTCAAAATATTTTCTGAATTGTTTTTCTCCAACTCCATAGTATGTTTTTGTTTTTTGTTTTTCTCTTAATTGTGTTCCGTATTCAGAAAGTTTTGCTCTTTTTTGACCATGATCTCCTGGTGCATAATTTCTTCTTGAAATACTGCATTTGTCAGAATAACATCTGTCACCTTTTAAGAACAATTTTTGTCCTTCTCTACGGCATCTACGGCATTGTTCATCTATATATCTTGCCATTTCTATACTCCTTTCACTTTTTTATTAATCTATACTCTTCTTCTTTTTGGTGGTCTACAACCATTGTGAGGTATTGGTGTTACATCTTTGATTGCACTGATTTCTAATCCTGCAGTTTGTAATGAACGAATTGCAGCTTCTCTTCCTGAACCAGGACCTTTTACGAATACTTCAACTGATTTCAAACCATGTTCCATAGCTATTTTAGCTGCTGTTTCTGCAACTTGACCTGCAGCAAATGGTGTGCTTTTTCTTGAACCTTTATATCCTAATTCTCCAGCACTTCCCCATGATATTGTATTTCCTTGTGTATCTGTGATTGTAACTATTGTGTTGTTAAAACTAGAATGAATATGAGCAGCACCTTTTTCGATGTTTTTTCTATTTCTTCTAGCAACTTTTTTTGTTGTTACATTTTTAGCCATTTTGCTTTTTCCTCCTTATTCAAATTTATTTTGAATTTATTCGATTTGTTAAAATTACTTTCTATTTCTTTTTGCTTTTACTAACTAATTTTCTAGGACCTTTTCTAGTTCTAGCATTAGTTTTTGTTCTTTGTCCTCTAACTGGCAAACCTCTTCTATGTCTTAATCCTCTGTAGCATCCTATTTCTGTTAATCTTTTTATATTTAATGCAACTTCTCTTCTTAAGTCTCCTTCTACAGTATAAGATTCGTCGATTACCTTTCTTATATCATTTACTTGGTCATCTGTTAAATCTTTAACTCTTATATCTGGATTAACTCCTGCTTTTTCAAGGATTTTTCTTGAGCTTGATACTCCAATCCCATAAATATAGGTAAGTCCTATTTCTACTCTTTTTTCTTTAGGTAAGTCTACTCCTGCTAAACGAGCCATATTTTTTTGCACCTCCAAATTTTTTGTTTTGTTTATTTGTTGTTTGTCCTAAACTCTTAAAACGTGAAATGCACTAGCGTTTACTCTAGCCATTTTAAGTTTTAGAACATATATATAAACACAAACTAGATATGTAATTCAAAACTGAATTCACAGCCGCTACCTCATTTGTGTTATTAACTATTAAGGATTAACCTTGTCTTTGTTTGTGTTTAGGGTTTTCACAAATTACTCTAATAACCCCTTTTCTTTTTATTACTTTGCATTTGTCGCACATTGGTTTTACTGATGGTCTTACTTTCATTTTATTAGCACCTCCTTGGCTTGCTTATTTTATTTATTTGGGTTAATTTCTATCTTATTTAGCTCTCCATGTAATTCTTCCTCTTGTTAAATCATATGGTGAAAGCTCTACCTTTACTTTATCTCCTGGTAATATTTTAATATAATTCATTCTTAATTTTCCTGAGATATGAGCTAATATTTGATGTCCATTCTTTAGTTCTACTTTAAATACTGTATTAGGTAACGTTTCTACAACTGTTCCTTCTACTTCTATTACATCTTCTTTTGCCAACTTTCTTCCCCTCCTATTAAAGAGTTTTACATTTTTATGCAAAATTGGGCTATTGTGCATAATAACTATTTTATTATACATTACTATTATAGAATTGTCAATATCTCTGGCTCTTTTTCTGTAATTAATATTGTATTTTCATAATGTGCCGCCAAACTTCCATCTTCTGTTATTATTGTCCATCCATCTTCTAATTCTAAAATATTTGGTTTTCCTTGAATTACCATAGGTTCTATAGCTAATGTCATTCCTGGTTCTAATCTTATTCCTCTTCCTGCTTTTCCATAGTTTGGTATTCCTGGATCTTCATGCATTTGTCTTCCTATTCCATGACCTTGAAATTCTCTTACGACAGAATATCCCTGAGAATGTACATATTCACCTATTGCATGACATACATCTCCAATTCTATTTCCTGGTTTTGCATATTTTATTCCTTCAAAAAATGCTTGTTTAGTTACTTCTACTAGTTTTCTTGCATCTTTTGAAACATTTCCTATCATAAATGTTCTTGCAGCATCTCCATTAAAACCATTTTTTAGAGCTACTGTGTCTACACTTACTATGTCTCCTTCTTTTATATATTTATGTTTTGAAGGTACTCCATGAATTACTTCATCATTAATAGATATACAAATTGAAGCTGGAAAATTAGGTACACCTCTTATTCCTGATGGATAACCTTTTTCGGCTGGAATAGCACCTTCTCTTCTTATTATTTTTTCTGCCAATTGGTCAACATCCCATGTTGACATTCCTGGTTTGATTGCTTTTTCCAATTCTTGATACATTACTGCAACTACTCTGCACGCTTCTTTCATATATTCTATTTCTTTTTTTGATTTAATTGTTACCAATTATCTCATCTCCTAAAAATTCTCTTCTATATATTTCATTACATCTTCTGCGACATCTTTTCCAAGTTTATTTACAGTTTTACTAACTAATTTTGAATATAATTTTCCTTGTTTTTCATAATACTCTACAAGTGGACTAGTTTCTTTAAAATAACTTTCAAGTCTAGCTTTTACAGTTTCTTCTGTATCATCTTTTCTTTGAATTAATTCGTGTCCACATTTGTCGCATATACCTTCTTGTTTTGGTGGATTTAATTGTAAATTATATACTGTTTTACAAGCTTGATTTGAACATATTCTTCTATTTACTATTCTTTCTATTATTTCTTCTTCAGGTGTTGTTAAATTGATTACTATATCAACTTTTTTTCCTTCTTTTTCTAATATTTTATCTAATTCTTCTGCTTGCTTTACTGTTCTTGGGAAACCATCTAATATGATACCATTTTGAACATCATCTTCTTTTAATCTGTCTATTACTATTCCTATAGTAACTTCATCAGGAACTAGTTGTCCTTTTTCTATATATTGTTCTGCTAATTTCCCTAGTTCTGTTCCTTCTTTTATGTTTTTTCTAAAAATGTCTCCTGTTGATACTTGTGGAATTCCCATTTTTTCAGTTAAAATTCCTGCAATTGTTCCTTTACCTGTTCCAGGTGCTCCTAACATTATTACGTTCATTTTTATAAACACTTCCTCTACTTTTGTTTTAGATTATTTTATAATCTTTACCATATCTACTTTTCTAAGTAGACATGCTAAAAATTATAAACAAAGATATAGGGACGTACTTTGTAGTATTGGCAACGTCCCTTATTATCCTATTCTAAGAATCCTTTATAGTGTCTCATTGCTAAGAAAGATTCTAATTGTTGCATTGTCTCTAGGGCAACTCCTACAACGATTAATATTGATGTACCACCAAATGCAATATTTAAGTTTGTAAATCTTAATAACATTGGTAATATTGCGATTATTGCTAAGAATAATCCCCCAAACCAAGTTAACTTAGATATTATTGATGATAAATATTCTGTTGTTGGCTTTCCAGCTCTTATTCCTGGAATAAATCCACCATTTTTCTTAATATTACTTGAAACCTCTGCTGGGTTAAATGTAGCATATGTATAGAAAAATGTAAATCCTAAGATTAATAGCAAGTATACAATAGCATTTCCTAATGAATATCCCCATTCTACATTTGAAGTTGATGTAGCAATTGAGAATTTATATACTCCTGCTAAAAATCCTGTTTGATTTGCTATGTCTGATACAAAAATTTGTATTATCATAGCAGGAAATGTCATAAATGATGAAGCAAAGATTATTGGCATAACCCCAGCCATAGCTAATTTTAGTGGGATATGTGTATTTTGTGCTCCCATCATTTTTCTTCCTACCACTTTTTTAGAATATTGAACAGGTACTCTTCTTTCTGCTTGTTGTACAAATACAACACCAGCAATTAATATTATAGCTCCAATTACAATTCCTAAGGCTGTTAATAATCCTGTTGTACTAAATCCTGTAGCAGGCATTATTAATCCCCATAAAGTTGTAATTCCTGCTGGTAGACCAGAAATTATACCTACAAAAATTAGTAAAGATATTCCGTTTCCAACACCTTTATTAGTAATTTGTTCTCCTAGCCACATTAATATAGCTGTACCTGTAACAAGTCCAATTACTACTAAAGCTCCTGTTAGGAAACTATCATTTACAAATATTCCTGATGATTTATAAGATAAATAAATTCCTATACCTTCAATTACAGCCAATACAACTGTTAAAATTTTAGTATATTTATTTATTTTCTTTCTTCCTTCTTCTCCACCTTCTTTAGTTAATTTTTCTAGAGATGGAATAATCATAGCTAATAATTGAATAACAATTGATGCTGTGATATAAGGGCTAATTGACATAGCGAAAACTGAAAATCTTGAAAATGCTCCTCCGGAAATCATATCAATTAATCCAGCTATTCCATTAGTATTAGCCATTGCTTCATTCAATGCTATACTATTTACTCCTGGTACTGTAATATAGCATCCAAATCTAAATACAACAATTAATAATAAGGTGTATAATAATCTTTTTCTAACATCAGGTGTTGCAATAGCATTTTTAAGCGTTTTAAACAACTAAATCACCTCTGTCTTTCCGCCTAAAGCTTCGATTTCTTCTTTAGCTTTTGCTGTAAATCTTTTAGCTTTTACATTTACTTTTTTCTCTAATTTTCCTGTTGCTAAAATAACGATACCATCATTGATTTTTCCAATGATTCCTTCTTCTAATAGACTTTCAGCAGTAACTTCAGTGTTTTTAACTTTGTTTAACATTTTAAATGTTACTTCTGTGTATGTTTTTGCATGAATATTAGTGAATCCTCTTTTTGGTAATCTTCTATATAATGGTGTTTGACCACCTTCAAATCCACGTCTTACTCCTCCACCGCTTCTTGCTTTTTGTCCTTTCTGTCCTTTTCCTGATGTTTTTCCGTTTCCAGAACCAATACCGCGACCTACTCTATTTCTATTTACTTTTTTTACAGCTGGTTTTAAATCATCTAGTTTCATTCTTGGTTCGCACCTCCTTCTTTTTTCTTTTAGTTTGTATCAATTATAAAATTTCTTCTACTTTTTTTCCTCTTTTTTTAGCTACTTGTTCAATTGTTTGCATTGATTTTAAACCTTCTAATGTAGCATAAACAACGTTTCTTGGATTGTTTGTTCCAATAACTTTTGTTCTAATGTTTTTATACCCTGCTAATTCTAGTACTGGTCTTACACTACCTCCAGCAATAAGTCCACTACCTAGTTCAGCTGGTTTTAATAAAACTTTGGCACTACCAAATGTTCCTAAATATTCATGAGGTACTGTTGTTTCAACAATTGGTACTTCTACTAAATTTTTCTTAGCTTCTTGGATAGCTTTTCTTATAGCTTCTGGAACTTCTGAAGCTTTACCATTTCCAACACCTACATGACCATTTCCATCACCAACAACTACTACGGCGCTAAATCTAAAAGTTCTACCACCTTTAACAACTTTGGCAACTCTGTTTATTGCAACAACTTTTTCCTTTAACTCTTTATTTTCTTCCATAGGTTTTAGTTTTTCCTCCTTTTTTAATACTATTAAAATTTAAGTCCGCCTTCTCTTGCAGCTTCTGCTAATTCTTTAACTACACCATGATAGATATATCCTCCACGGTCAAAAACTACTGTTTCGATTTTTTTGTCAGCTGCTTTTTTAGCTATTAATGTTCCTAATTCTTTAGCTGCTTCCTTATTAGCATGTTTTGTTTTTATATCTTTATCTAATGTAGAAGCTGAAACTAATGTATTTCCTGCAACATCATCTATAACTTGTACATATAAATTTGTGTTACTTCTGTATACACATAATCTTGGTCTTTCAGCTGTTCCGGAAATTTTTGTTCTAACTCTTGCATGTCTTCTAGCTCTTTCCATTTTTCTATCTGTTTTCTTAACCATTTCTATTCTCCTTTCTATAAATTCGAATTCTCTTTTCCTATTTCAATTTTAATTAAATTTTGCATATTGTGCATTTTAATGAAATTAAAATATACAATATTTAAGCTGAAATTAAAATTTTTGTAAATTAATTATAAGCAAGTATAACTAGGCAACCAAGTTCAAAATTTTTGAGGCGTACTGGTGTACGTTGATAAAATTTTGAATGAAGGTTAACGACGTTAGACGAAGCTTAGAATTAATTTTATTTACCTGTTTTACCCTCTTTACGTCTAATAACTTCTTCAGCATATTTAATACCTTTTCCACCGTAAACTTCTGGTGGTCTTTTAGATCTTATTTCTGCTGCTGTTTGCCCTACTAATTCTTTATCAATTCCTTTTACGATAATTGTGTTAGCGTTTGGAACATCAAAAGTAATTCCTTCTGGTGCATCATATACTACAGGATGTGAAAATCCTAAAGATAAGTTTAATCCTGTTCCTTGTTTTGCTACTCTATATCCAACACCATTAACTTGTAGTTCTCTAGAAAATTCATTAACTACACCTGTAATCATGTTACTAATTAATGTTCTTGTTAATCCGTGTAAACCTCTATTAAATGGTTGGTCATTAACTCTTGTTACATTAATTGTATTTCCTTCCATTTCTACTGAAATGTTATTGTGTATATCTCTTTCTAATGTACCTTTTGGTCCTTTTACAGTAATGTGTTGACCATCTAATTTAATTTCAACACCTTCTGGTACTGTAATAGGTTTATTTCCTATTCTTGACATGTTAGGTTTTTCCTCCTTCTTTTTATATTTTATGTATTACCAAATGTAAGCTAGTACTTCTCCACCTACACCTAATTCTCTTGCTTGTTTGTCTGTTTTTAATCCTTTTGATGTAGAGATAATTGCAATTCCTAATCCATTTAATACTTTTGGTAATTCGTCTTTTGATGCATATACTCTTAAACCTGGTTTACTAATTCTTTTTAAACCATCAATTACTCTTGTTCCTTTTTCATCATATTTTAAAGTAATTCTTATAGTACCTTGTGCATCATCTTTGATTTCTTCATAAGATTTTATATATCCTTCATCAGCTAATATTTCAGCTATTCCTAATTTCATTTTAGATGCTGGAATGTCAACTGTTTTATGTTTTGAACTATTTGCATTTCTAATTCTTGTTAGCATATCTGCAATTGGGTCTGTAATGTTCATTAAATACTTACCTCCTTTTTTCTATTTTTCTAACTTTATTTTACCAGCTAGATTTTTTAACACCTGGAATTTCACCTTTATGTGCTAACTCTCTAAAGCAAACACGGCAAATTCCATATTTTCTAATATATGAATGTGGTCTACCACAAAGTTTACATCTGTTATATTCTCTTGTTTTGTATTTTTGTGGTCTGGCTTGTTTTATTTTCATTGATGTTTTAGCCATAGTTTATCTCCTTTCCTTTGACTAATTACTGATTAATTTTTAAAAGGCATTCCTAATAATTTTAATAATTCTTTTGATTCTTCATCAGTTGTTGCTGTTGTAGCAAAAATGATGTCCATTCCTCTTAATTTATCTACTTTATCATATTCGATTTCAGGGAAGATTAATTGTTCTTTAATTCCCATTGCGTAGTTTCCTCTACCATCAAATGAATTAGCTGAAACTCCTCTGAAGTCTCTAACTCTTGGAAGTGCTACATTGAATAATTTATATACAAAATCGTACATTTTATCGCTTCTTAATGTAACTTTGCAACCAATGTTTACACCTTCTCTTAATTTAAATGCAGCTATAGATTTTCTAGCTTTTGTAATTACTGGTTTTTGACCTGTAATTTGTGTTAAATCTTTCATTGCATTTTCTAAGGCTTTTGGATTTTCTTTTAAATCTCCTAATCCAATATTTATTACTACTTTATCAAGTTTTGGCACTTGCATAATTGATTTATATCCAAATTTTTTCATTAATGCTGGTACTACTTCATTGTTGTATTGTTCTCTTAATTTTTCCATTGCTCAAAATTCCTCCTTCCTATTTCAATTTTGCTCCACATTTTTTACAAATACGAATTTTTTGATCTTTTTCTTCTTTATATCCTACTTTTGTAGTTTTTCCACATTTAGGACATACTACATTTACTTTTGCTGATGGAATACTGCATTCTACCGCTATAATTCCGCTTTCGTCTCCTTGACGTCTTGCTTTAACATGTTTTTTTCTAACATTTACGCCTTTTACAACTACTTTATCAGCTTTTTGTATAACTTCTAAAACTTCTCCTGTTTTTCCTTTATCATTTCCAGATAAAACTTGAACGTTATCTCCTTTTTTGATTTTCATCAGAGCTTGCCTCCTTTTCTTTATTTTTCAAAAATGTTTTCACCGTTCTATTTTATTAATCAACTTTATAAAACTTCTGGTGCTAATGAAAGTATTTTCATATAGTCTTTTTCTCTTAATTCTCTTGCAACTGGTCCAAAAATACGAGTTCCTTTTGGTGTTCCATCTTCTTTTATTATTACAGCTGCATTTTCATCAAATTTTATATATGAACCATCTGATCTTCTTAATCCATTTTTAGATCTTACGATAACAGCTTTTACAACATCACCTTTTTTAACAACTCCACCTGGTGTTGCTGATTTAACAGAAGCAACAATTACGTCTCCTATGTTAGATGTTTTTCTGTTAGAACCACCTAAACATCTGATACACATAATTTCTTTTGCACCTGTGTTGTCTGCTACCTTTAATCTTGTTTGTTGTTGTATCATGTTGGTTTCTCCTTTCTTATTTTATAATTGCTTTTTCTACGACCTCTACTACTCTCCATCTTTTATCTTTAGAAAGTGGTCTAGTTTCCATTACTTTTACTTTATCACCAATTTGGCAAACATTTTCTTCATCATGAGCTTTTAATTTATATGTTGTTTTAACTGTTTTACCATATTTTTCGTGACTTACATTTCTTTGAACAGCTACTACAACTGTTTTATCCATTTTGTTAGATAATACAGTTCCTATCATAACTTTACGAAGATTTCTTTCCTCCATTTAGTTTTCTCCTTTCCTCTTTTTAATAGCCTGCTATTAAAAATCGATTTATATCTGTTTCTACATTAAGCTTTTTTAGCTTCTGCTATTTTTCTTTCTGTTAATACAGTATTTATTTTAGCTATATCTTTCTTTACTTCTTTTATTTTCATTGGATTATCTAGTCCGTTTGTAGCTAAACTAAATTTTAATTTGAATAATTCTGTTTTTAGTTCACCTAATTCTTTTTCTAAATCTGGTGAAGACATTTCTCTTATTTTATTTATCTTCATCATTTTCACCTACCTTTTCAGTTTCTCTTACTACGAATTTAGTTTTATTAGGTAGTTTTTGCATTGCTAAACGTAGAGCTTCTCTTGCAACTTCTTCTGATACTCCTGCAATTTCGAACATAACTCTACCTGGTTTTACTACTGCAACCCAACGTTCTGGAGCACCTTTACCTTTACCCATACGAGTACCAATTGGTTTTGCTGTTAATGGTTTGTCTGGGAATATTTTAATCCAAACTTTACCACCTCTTTTAATATAACGAGTCATAGCAATTCTGGCTGCTTCGATTTGGTTTCCTGTAACTAACGCTCCTGTTACAGCTTGTATTCCATATTCTCCATCTGTTACTCTATTTCCTCTTGTAGCTTTTCCTCTCATTCTACCTTTTTGTACTTTTCTATGTTTTGTTCTTTTTGGCATTAATGGCATTATTTGTCTCCTCCTTCCACTTTCTTTTCTGGAAGAATTTCTCCTTTATATATCCAAACTTTTACACCGATTTTTCCATATGTTGTATCTGCTTCTGCAAATCCATAATCGATATCAGCTCTTAATGTTTGTAGTGGTATGTTTCCTTCTTTATAGAATTCTGTTCTAGCCATATCAGCTCCACCTAATCTACCAGATACTGATGTTTTGATTCCTAAAGCTCCTGCTTTTACAGATTTTTGCATGCATTGTTTCATAGCACGTCTGAATGAAATTCTTCTTTCTAGTTGATTAGCAATATTTTCAGCAACTAATTGTGCATCTAAATCAACATTTTTTACTTCTACAATATTTAAATTAATATCTTTTCCTACTAATTTTTTAAGTTCAGCTCTTACGCTTTCAACTCCTGCTCCACCTTTTCCAATTATAATTCCTGGTTTAGCAGCATATAAATTTACTTTTACAGCTTTTGCTGTTCTTTCTATTTCGATTTTAGAAATTCCAGCAAGATATAATTTTTTCTTTAAAAATTTACGAATCTTTTGATCTTCTACTAAATAGTCTGCAAAGTTTCTTGAATCAGCATACCATTTTGAGTTCCAATCTCTGATTACACCTACTCTAAATCCTGTTGGATGTACTTTTTGTCCCATGGATTTAAGCCTCCTTTTCTTTTAATACTATTGTTATATGACTTGTTCTTTTTCTAATTCTTACTGCTGAACCTTTTGCTGCTGGTCTAATTCTTTTTAAAGTTGGACCTTGGTTAGCGTAAATTTCAGCAACATATAAATTTTCATGTTTCATATTATGGTTATTTTCAGCATTTGCTATAGCTGATTTTAATAATTTTTCTAATATTTCTGAAGCAGCTTTTGGTGTGAATTTAACGATTGTTAATGCTTCATCAACATTTTTTCCTCTAATTAAATCTGCAACGATTTTTACTTTTCTGCTTGATATTCTAGTATATTTTAGAGTTGCTCTCGCTTCGTTTACTACAACTGTTTCTTGCTCTTGCACTTTATTTCCCTCCTTAACAACTAATTTATTCTCTTATTAATTATCTTGATTTAGTTGTTTTGTCTCCTGCATGACCTTTAAATGTTCTTGTAGGAGCAAATTCACCTAATTTATGACCTATCATTTCTTCTGCTATATATACTGGTACATGTTTTCTTCCATCATGTACAGCAATTGTATGTCCAACCATTTGTGGATAAATTGTAGAAGCTCTTGACCATGTTTTTAAAACTTCTTTGCTTCCATTTTCGTTCATAGCTTCTATTCTTTTTAATAGTTTTGCTTCTACAAATGGTTTTTTCTTGCTTGATCTTGACATAAAGAATGTCCTCCTTCCTATTTACTGTTTCTTCTCTTAACAATAAATTTATTAGATAATTTCTTTTTATTTCTTGTTTTATATCCAAGTGCTGGTTTACTCCATGGAGTTAATGGTCCTGCGTGTCCTACTGGAGCTTTACCGTTACCACCACCATGAGGGTGATCTACTGGGTTCATTACAGAACCTCTAACTGTTGGTCTTACACCCATATGACGTTTTCTTCCGGCTTTACCGATTTTGATATTTTCGTGTTCGCTGTTTCCAACAACACCTATTGTAGCTCTACATTTTACTAAGATTAATCTCATTTCTCCTGATGGTAATCTTACGTGAGCATATTTTCCTTCTTTAGCCATTAATTGAGCACTTTGTCCAGCAGCTTTAACTAATTTTCCACCTTGTTTTGGATTTAATTCTATATTATGAATTAATGTACCTACTGGAATATTGCTAATTGGCATACAGTTACCTGGTTTTATATCAACGTTTTCTCCTGATATAACTTTATCTCCATCTGTTAATCCTTGAGGAGCTATTATGTATGCTTTTTCTCCATCTTCGTATTGGATTAATGCTATGTTAGCACTTCTATTTGGGTCATATTCAACACCAATTATTGTTGCTTCCATATTATCTTTTAATCTTTTAAAATCAATTATTCTATATTTTTGTCTGTTTCCACCACCATGATGTCTTACTGTTATTTTACCATATGAGTTTCTACCTGCATGTTTCTTTTTCTTTGCAAGTAATGATTTTTCAGGAGTTTTTTTAGTTACTTCTGCGAAATCAGAAACTGTCATATTTCTTCTAGATGGTGTATAACCTTTAAAATGTTTTACTGCCATTTTTAATTCTCTCCTTTATTATTTATTTTCCGAGTTTTTTCTCGATATTTTTTATTAAGCTTTTAATTAAGCTCCCATAAATTCTTCAATACTATCTTTATATTTTTTAGATATTTTTGTTACTTTTCCACCTTTAGCTAAATATGTTTTTTCTGATGGATTTGTATCTATTGTAACAATTGCTTTTTTCCAATCTGAAGTTTTTCCTGTATGGTATCCAACTCTTTTTTTCTTACCATTTACATTCATTGTGTTTACTTTTAACACTTTAACTCCAAATAATTTTTCAACAGCTTTTGCTATTTCAACTTTTGTTGCTTTTTTGTTAACTTTGAAAGTGTATTTTCCTTCTTGTAATTCATCATTACTTTTTTCTGTAACAACTGGTGCTACTATAATTTCTTCTGGTAACATTATGCGTACACCTCCTCTAATTTTTTAACAGTATCTACTGGTAAAACTAGGTTGCTGTATTTTAATAAATCAAATACATTTATATTGTTTGCAGAAATTGTTTTTACTCCTTCAATGTTTCTTGCTGACATAACAACGTTTTTATCGTTTTCTGGAAGAACTATTAATGTTTTTCCTTCTAATTTTAATGCTGCTAAAGCTTTTACCATTGATTTTGTTTTAATTTCTTTTAATTCTATTTTATCTAATACTGTTAATTCTTTTTCTAATACTTTAGAACTTAATACAGATCTAATAGCAAGTCTTCTTTCTTTTTTGTTTACAGTATATCTGTATGAACGTGGTTTTGGTCCTAAAGCTATACCACCTTTTATCCATTGTGGTGCTCTTGTAGAACCTTGTCTTGCTCTACCTGTTCCTTTTTGTCTCCATGGTTTTTTACCACCACCAGAAACTTCTGATCTTGTTTTTGTGCTTTGTGTACCTTGTCTTTGATTAGCTAAATAGTTTTTTAGCACACTGTGGACAATAGCTTCATTTGGTTCTATACCAAATACGTTTTCAGCTAATTCTATATCACTTACTTTTTTACCGTTTAAATCATATACGTCTACTTTTGGCATTTCGTATTCCTCCTTCCTTTCTACTTACTAGCTTTTACAGTTGATTTTACTTTTAGTATAGCTCCTTTTGGTCCCGGAACACTACCTTTTACTAATAGTACATTTTTGTCTGTATCAACTTTAACTATTTCTAAGTTTTGTATTGTTACTGTTACTCTACCCATATGTCCTGGTAGTTTTTTACCTTTGAAAACTCTACCTGGTGTTGATGTTGCACCCATTGAACCTGGTCTTCTATGATACATAGAACCATGGCTCATAGGCCCTCTGTGTTGTCCATGTCTTTTAATAACACCTTGGAATCCTTTACCTTTTGAAGTTCCTTGAACATCTACTTTTTCTCCAACTTCAAAGATATCTACCTTTACTTCGTCTCCAACTTTATAGTTTTCAACTGAGTCTAGTCTAAATTCTCTTAAATGTTTTCTATTAGGTAATTTTGCTTTTGCAAAATGTCCTGCTCTTGGTTTGTTGATATGTTTGTCTTTTATTTCTCCATATCCTAATTGAATACTTTGGTATCCGTCTGTTTCTATTGTTTTTACTTGAGCTACAATGTTTCCTTCTGTTTCTATAGCTGTTACTGGTATAACATTTCCTTTTTCGTCAAAGATTTGTGTCATACCAACTTTTTTTCCTATAATTCCTTTTTTCATTTTTTTGTTTTCCTCCTAACTATTGGCTGATAATTTTCATATAATGTATCAGCTTGGTTTGTTTTAAAAGTTGTAATTATAATTTTATTTCGATGTCAACACCAGCTGGTAGCTCTAATTTCATTAAGCTATCTACTGTTTTTTGTGTTGGATAAAGAATATCGATTACTCTTTTATGTGTTCTCATTTCAAATTGTTCTCTTGAATCTTTGTATTTGTGTGGAGAACGTAAAATTGTTACGATTTCTTTTTGTGTTGGTAATGGAATAGGACCTGAAACCTTTGCTCCTGTTTTTTTAGCAGTATCTACTATTTTTTCAGCAGACTGATCTAAAACTACATGGTCATATGCTTTAAGTCTTATTCTAATTTTTTCACTTGTTGCTAAGTTTGCCATTGTAATTTTCCCTCCTTTTTAGTTTTTTCTTTTCGGCTTTTGCCGGAGATAGCCAAGTTTGCTATCAAAATTACCGTGGCAAGTTAAAACGCACTCTGGTGTTTTCAATTTCACCTATATAAAAACCCAAAATATGCATGATAATCTTGGGATAAGTGCTTTTTATTAAAATAACTTACCGCCTGGTCTTTGCCATGACATACTCCACTAAAGTTCCCTCCACTCCTACTTAATTGTTGGAATGTAGCCACATTTAGCTTCATCGCTTAATTCATGCTTATATATTATACAATTCTTTTCCACTAAAGTCAACAGTTTTAACACATTTTCTCAAAATGTATTATAAAATAGTATTTATATTTTTTGTTATTCATACTTTTATACAAATAAAACTCGAATATAGCTATTCGAGTTTTATTTGTACTTATAATTGATAAAAACTAATCAATCACTACCCTTTTATAATTTTGTCAATTGATTGTTTTCTCATATCTTTGATAACATCACAACTATGATTTAGTTTCGCTTGTTCTTCTTCATTTAATTCTAAAGAAACTAACTCACGAACACCTTTGCTATTTATTATAGCTGGAACTCCAATATAAATATCGTCTTGTCCATATTCTCCATCTTTTAAATATGTTGATACTGTCAATATTGAGTTCTCATTATTTAATATTGCTTTAACTAGACGATTTAATGCCATTCCTATTCCATAATATGTTGCTTTTTTCTTTTCTATTATTTCATATGCAGCATTTATAACTCCTTTATGAATTTCGTCTAATTTTGACATAGGATGTTTGTTGTCTTTCATTACGTCTGATATTTTTTTACATCCTACATATGCATGTTCCCAAGGAACGAATGAAGAATCTCCATGCTCTCCCATTATATATGCATGAATATTTTTACTTGATATTTTTAGGTAATCTGCTAATAAATAACGAAGCCTTGCTGTATCTAGTACAGTTCCTGAACCAATTACTCTTGATTTAGGTAATCCTGAAACTTCTGCAACCACATATGTCATTAAGTCTACCGGATTACTTGCTACTACTATTATACCATCAAAACCACTTGCCATTATACTTTCTGTAATTTGCTTCATTATTTTTGTATTTACTTCAGAAAGTTCTAGTCTTGTTTGTCCTGGTTTTTGTGCTATTCCTGCTGTAATTACTACAACTTGTGCATCTTTACATTCATCATAATCTCCAGCTTTTATAACCATTTTTTGTGGTGCATATGGAAGTCCATGTGCCATATCCATTTCTTCACCTTTAGTTTTGTCTTTATCAATATCAATTAAAACTAATTCGTTTACTCCTCCTTGGTTTAGCATTGAATATGCCATACTCATTCCTACAAATCCTGTTCCTACTAAAACTACTTTTCCTTTTTTCATTATTATCAACTCCCTTTATTTAATGTAGTCTTATTTTTTGCGGATATATTATATCATCTTTTTTTTAGTTTTGAAAGTTTTTTTGAAATTTATTTTACTTTTTTTAGTAATTATGATATAATTTCCAAAAAGAAAACAAAGTAAGGAGTGCTATGTATGGGTTCTGATTCAAACAATGCTACTACTTTGGCAGAAAATAAGGTTTTAATTTTATACATTTTAACTTTAATTGATAATGATATTAGGCAAGATGACTTATTTAAAATTATAACTTCAATTAATGATATTAATTATTTCTTTTTCAAGCAAATTTTAACTGATTTAATTGATTCCAAATTAGTAGGTACTTATACCAAAGACGAACCAGTAATAAAAATTACTTCTGAAGGGAAAAACGCATATATTCTTACTAAAGACGTTTTACCAGGAATTTTAAAATTAAAGGCAGATAATATTTTTCAAAAAGAATTTACTTCTATCGAAAATGAAGCATCAATAATTGCTGAATTTATTCCTAAAAACGAAAATTCCTATACTGTAAAATGTAAAATCGTAGAGAATAATGAAACAATATTTGAAGTAAAATCTTTTGTCGGTTCTAGAGATAGAGCTAAAAAGATAGTAGATAATTGGAACAAAAATGCCAATTCTATATACCCTAAAATATTAAATTTATTATTAGAAGATATAGATAATTAAACTTTTCAAAAGGCTCTTGTAATAAAGAGCCTTCTTTTTTATATTTAATGTAAAAAAAGACCATAAAATCTTTATATTTTTACAGTCTTTATCTCATTATACAAATTATTAAAAATATCAATGCTTTTACTATGATATTAAAAAACATTTGATAATGAATAGCTTTCATTCCAAGTAAATTAATTTTGTCAAAACCATTTACTAATTTCTCAGTTTCTTCTTTTGTAACCTCTGTTCGTTCTTGTAAATATTCTTTAGCTAAATATCTAGCTTTTATCATTGCATCATTTTCTAAGTACATTCTTACCATGTAATACACTAAACTTAACACTAAAAATATAGCAAAAAACATCATTTTATATGGCAATACTTTAAAAATGGTTAATACAAGCATTACTAAATAACATATAAGATATATATTTGAATAGATAAAATTAAAATTTACAATTCTTTTATCTTGCACAGAGTGCAGACATTCATGCGCTAACGTCTGCACTCTTGTATATGTATTCTTTATATCAGCAATTAATATTTTATCTGTTAATGCGATATATAAACTCGCTTGATTATTTTCACATTCTTCTATTTTAGTTTTATCATTTTTTAGTATCTTTAAATAGCTTTTACATATTTCTTTATTAGAAGGAAGTTTTTTAGCAATTTCATCAAGTTCTCCATCATCGGCAATATGTTTTATCTTCTTTAGATTATAGCTAAAAATCATCCCTAAAATTGTAGATATTATTAATATTACAATTGTAATTATTATAAATTCCATATTTTCTCCTATTGCATTACATCTCTTATAGATTCACCTATAATTTTATTGACATCTGCTATTAATATATTAAATTTTGTTTCCGCTTCAAAATATCTTTGTGCATCCAAATTTTCTATTAATTCTGCATATGTTTCTTGTAGTTTAGCGTTTTTTTCTTCATTATTTTTTCCTGTTTGCATAATTTCTAATTGTAATTCATATCTTAATTTTTCAAAATCATCTATTTTCCCTTTTAATGTTGTGTTTAAGCTTAATGCTTGCTTTGCCATTTTATAATTAACATATTCTTCTGACTGCTTTATTTCAGCTGCTAGTCTGTTGGCTGTATCATATACGTTCATCGTTTCCTCCTGTAAAATAATTTTTAAATTTATAACTAAGCGTTTTCTGCTTCTCCTGTTGTTTCTTCTATTTCATTTCCTTCAATATTTACTTTTGCATTTATTGGACATATATTTACAAATGTGTTTCCATCATTTACTTTTATTACATTTCCTTGTAAATCTTTATACTCTGTTTTTTCATCTCTTGCAGATTTTGTGCATTTTATTTTTATCGCTTTTCCATTTGTTATATAATATCCATCAAATGTTCCTATATTTTTTAGCCCTTGTCTTCCTTTATTTTCTGCATCATTTAAAGTATAATTGTCGCAAAATGTTATTATTATATTTTTCGTAGTAACATCTTCTTTAGTATCCCAGTCTTGTTGCTGTACTCCTCTCGCAAACCTTTTATACACTTTATTTTCACTATCATATACATATTTAACTGTTTGTAAATTTGAATGAGGAATTGTTATTGTTTCAGCGCTTTGGCCTTCTTCCAAATTCACTTCATCTGTAACATAATTTAATACACTCTTTTCTTTTGAGGTCGTTCTAAATTTCTTACTTTTAGCTGATTTTAATAATTTTTCAGTACTTGTTACTGCATTGTGTGGAGCATAATGTACTTTATTTTCTCCTTTTACTCTCCAAAATGTACTTCCGTCTTCAGCAATACCATTTATATCATTTATACTAAATTTTTTTATATCACTTTGCGCTTGTGGACTTTGTCCAAAATGAACATACATTGCATCATTTTCCATCGCATAATCTATAAAATAATGTCTTGCACTTCTAACTGGACCTATCTTTTCTACATCTGCACCTTTAAATAACGCCATTAGTCTAGTTTCTCCACCTTCAACAACAATTTCATAAACCATATATGCTTTTTGCAATCCCGCTTGTGGCCACGCATCCTTATGGTTATCTATCATTACAGCTATTGGTCTATCATTTCCTTTAAATATTTGAACTTTTTTAGCCTCTTTTGCTTCCCCCACTAATACATTATTTCCTTGTGCTGATACTTGCTCTCCATCTTTATTTTTTGTAATCTTATATGCTAATACTGCCCCCGCCGCAATAACTAGCACCACTAATATTGCAATAAGAACTTTGATTCCACCTTTTTCTTTCATAGCATTTCTCCTATCTTCTAACAATTTTTAGTTCATTTAAAATTTTTTCTTCTTTGGGTCTCATTATCTTCTTGTCCTCTTCTTTTATATGGTCATAACCCATCACATGGTAAAATCCATGAACTATCATGTAGCTTAACTCTCTTTCAAAGCTGTGTCCATATTCTATTGCCTGTTCTTTAACTCTGTCTATTGAAACAACAATATCTCCTAATATATCTTCATGCTCAAAATCATTTTTTGCAATTTTTTCATTCAACTCATCTCTTTCAAACATAGGAAATGATAATACATCAGTCTCTTTATCTATATTTCTATATAAATTATTTATTTCTCTAATATTTTCTGGATTTGTTAATGTTATTGTCAGACACAATTTAGTGTTATTTAGTCCTTCTTCTTCAAAACATTTTTCCACAACTTTTTTTATTGTACTTTCATATTCTTGATTTTCTTCTATATCTTTGTATATAATTTCATACATTTTATGCAGCTTCCTTAACTTTTTTTATATAATGACCATTAGATGTATAAGAATTTTTTAATTCTTTCATAGCTCCATAGTCAATTAATTTTCTCTTATAATATTTCATTATTTTACTATAGTCTAATTTTTCTTTTCCTAATTTTTTCATATCATCTTTTATAAATAAAATCTCTTTTTGTTTTACATATTCGATGAAATCTGTTTCTTTTAATTTTGATATTTCCTTATATTTACTCCAAAAACTTTTGTATTCTTCTCTATCTTTTGGTCTTTCCCAATATACTTTTGTAGATAATAATTTTATATTATAATCTTCTATTAAATTAATTAACATCGAATAAGCTCTTTCCCTCTTAGCCGCCATTTTTGTATCTTGTACTAATGTTCTAGCATCTTTTAATAGCTTTTCATAACATTGTTCTGCAACTATTAATGGCAAACTATGTGTAAATAGTTTTCTACTTATTCCTAATAATACCATATTTTTTTCAATATTATCTCTTATATCTAATTTTCCAACTGTGTATGTTTCATATTTTTCATATTCAGATAATACATCTTGCAGGCTTTTATCATTTATATTATATTGCATTTTTAATGGCAATATATTTTGAATATAATCCTCTAATGTATTAAATATTTTTACATAAATCCATTCTTTTGCTGCATCGTAAATATTAGTCGTATCTGCCACTTTTATAGAATAATTTTTTAATATTGCTTTATATAAGCTATCCATTTTTGAAATATAAAATTTATTATATTTTTCAATAACTTTTTCTTTTCCACTTATTTTTATTTCTTCATAGTCTAATTCTAATAAATATTTTTGTTTTCTTGATTTGTACTCTATAAACTCACTCTCTTTTAAGCTCGTAACTTCATAGTATTTTGCCATTGCACTTTGTTCGAATTCCGATGCCGTATTATTTTTTACTTTTTTATATATTGAATCCATTACATATTTATCTAAAGCATCTAAATATAATTCATATGCTGTATTATATTTTTTTTCTAATTCTTCTTTGTCGTATTCATCACTTTCTCCCATGTAATTATCAAATGCTTTTATAAGACTTTTTCTTTTTATAGAAATTAACATTCCATTAATCCCTATTTTTGTAGGTATTAATATTTTTGTTAATGTATTTGTTATTTTATTTAAAAAACTTGTATCTGTTCCAACTATCCTAAGGCTTTTTTCTTCCATTTTTATCATCCCTTCAAAATACTATTTTTTCATTTGTACCTATGTTTTCCAATACTTCATATGTAACATAAACTTCCACGTCATTTTCATGTTCATAGGTATTTACATTTTTATTTACAATTTTTTCTTTATCTTGTATTTCCTGTTCCAATTCCTTTTTAAGTTCTTCTACCCCTAGGTTTATAGCTTCTTCTGGAGTATATTTTTTAGTATATTGTTCTGTCTCTTTATATGTTGTTTTTACAATCGAAATCGGTAAATAAAAATTTGAAAATATTCTAATTTTACTATCGGTTTCTATTGTATCATAAATTTTAAATTTTGAATACTTTTTTGAAAAATTTATTTGAAAATTGTTTATTTTTATTCCATATTTATTTTCTTCATTCCCCGTTTGCCTTGTTTGCGTAAGTGTATATGGTATTTTTTTACTTTTCGTATGCCATACTTTAGCTTCAATTTCGCCTTTTGCATGAACATATCTAATCCCTGTATATTTGCCTTCCATCCATCCGTTTATTAAGATATCACCTTCCCTTATCATATCACCTTTTTTTACATTCGCCATTCCATTTTGTACATTTATTTTAGTTATCACTCCTGTTTTATTTGATACCACATTACAATATTCACTATTGTCTACTATCTCTGGCTTTTCTTCCGCTTTTGCTACTTTTACTATTGCATTCGTTCCTTTTAATTCAATTCCTATCCACGATATATCATTTCTTTTTAAACGTATCTGATTTATAATTTCTTTACTTTTTATCTTTGATTTTGGCACTCCAAATTTCAATCCTGCATTTTCTAAATCTTGTCTAAGGTTATTAATTTCTTTGCCACTTTCTTCTACAATATCCACATTCCATACAAAACTTGAGGATATCCATATACAATTTACTACTATTAATAAAAATACTATAAATATTTTTCTTTTCTTATATTTGTTCATTAAAAAAGGTAAACCTTTTTTGTTTAAAATCTTAACTTTACAATTTACCTTTTTAGCAATTTGACACATTTCTCTAAAATCTTTAGTTCTTATATTTAGAAGTAATAAAATATTTTTTTTCCTTTTTAAATTCCATATTACAACTTTTTGGTTTTTACATATATTTATAAATCTTTCTATATAATATCCCTCTACAGATACAGTTAAATATCCTACAATATAGCTAAGCATTATTTTAAAAAACATCATTATTCTCCTTACTCTTTCTCTATTGTTCTTTCTATCTCTATATTTTCAATTTTTCCGGTAACTTTTATATCATCATTTGTCAGATTTTCAAGATTTAAATTATACCCATTTATATTTATTATCCCAATATATGTACTTATCCTTATTAAGAATTCTTCATACTCTAATATACCTTTAAAATTTTCGATTATTAGTTCTTCAAAACCTGTTATTATAATTTTAGGAACGTCAGAATATACTTCTTCAGGAAACTCCAATAATCTATTCATTCTATTATTTCTTTTTTTCTTCATTATAAACTCCTTTATTTTTCAAATTCATCTAAACTTTTAAACTCATACCCTAATTTCTGAATTTCTTTAATTACACTATCTAAAATATCTGTATTAGTTTTTGAATTTCCATGTAATAACATAATTTCTCCATTATGTACATTTTTCAAAATAATTTCTTTTGCTTTTTCCTCACTTGGTTGTTTATTCTCATTCCAATCTTCATATGCAAAAGACCACATTACTGTTTTATATCCTAATGAATTTGTACTTTCTATACTTTTTTCGCTAAATTCTCCTTTTGGTGGTCTTATATATTTCATGTCATAACCAAACTTTTGATATATAGCCGAATGCAACTCCATAACTTCTTTTCTTATTTCTTTATCTGATAATGATGGCATAGATTTATGATTTACCGTATGATTACCTACAATATGTCCTTCTTCTATTATCTGTTTTACTAAATCTGGTTGAGTATTTACAAAATGTGCGGTTATAAAAAAAGTTGCTTTTACATTATTGTTCTTAAGTGTTTCTAATATTTTAGGAGTATATCCTGCTTCATATCCTTCATCAAATGTTAAATATATATTTTTCTTTTCCTTACTTCCTAAACATATTCCGTTAAGTCTTTCTAAAACTTCTTTATTTTTATTTCCCACATCAGGTTGTTCATGATTACTATTTCTTTTTATTCCCCATTCTATTTTTTTAATATCATTTGTCTTAGCTGATGTAATTACGGTTTTTTCTTCTGCTTTTTGTAATATTGTAATTATCATAATAGTAATAACTAAAAAAACTATCATTATAATTTTGCTTTTTTTCGTCATGCTAACTCCACCACCTTATTCTCATAATTAACTTTATGCTTTTTCATTCAATATAGAACTTGTTTTTCTTAATGATACGTTTCTTTTCATTATGTAATGGCATTCATACATTGCATTTTATTTTTTGGATAATTTTGTAAATTGCACTTGACATTAGCATTTATTTATCATATATTGTTATTGTTTTTGGAAAATTTAGGGAATTTGTTTTTTATGTTTGCCCTATTTTCTATTCTTATCATACAAATGAAAGTGGGTATTTTATGTTAAAATTTGCTTTATGCGACGATAATGTTTATATCTTAGATAAATTTTCTAAAATGTTACAAGATATATTTACAAAAAATAATTTTGAAGCTAGTGTAGAATATTCTACAGATAATACTAGCAATATGCTAAAATATATTAGCGAGCACAAGGTAGATGTCATTGTTTTGGATATTAATATGAATTCTAATAAAGATGGTTTGGAATTAGCTGAAGCTATTCGAAAATTCAATAAAAATTCTTATCTCATATTTTCTACAGGTCATTTAGAATATGCAATGGTTGCTTATAAATACAAAACTTTTGATTATTTAGCAAAACCTATTACTTATGATAGATTAGAAGAGACTATCATAAGATTATTTGACGATGTTAATGGTACACCAAAACAATATATTTGCATTGATAATAAAAACACAATGATAGATGCTGCTGAAATACAATACATAAAAAGAGATGGTATGAAATTAGTTTTTCATACTACTAATCATGATTATGATACTTATAGTTCATTTAATAAGTTTCAAGACAAATTACCTAATAGTTACAAAAGATGTCATAAATCTTGTATTGCCAATATTGCACAAATTCAAGATATTGAACCTGTTTCAAACACTATTACTTTTAAAGATGGTAGTCAATGTGGGATAGGACCAAAATATAAAACAGATATAATGGAGGTTTTAAAAAATTATGGAAATTTTAAATAATATATGGTTAGCAATTAGTACGCCTAACCAAGAAATTGTAAATATAATACTGTTAATATGTGTTTTTATGGAAGCTTTTATGATTTTATTACTATTTACATCTTTGTCGAAAATCAAACCAACATGGAAGCAAACATTAACATATATCTTAGTAAATTCATGCTTGGGATTATTAGCTATGTGGTTAGTCCCTGCACCTTTTAATATTTTTATTAATTACATTTTTCCTTTTGTTACTTCAGCTCTCATATTTAGAAAAAGCGTTCTAAAATTATCAATATCAATAGTGGTATCTTTAGTCATTTTCAATTTAATTGGTATGCTATTGCTTAACCCTTTTTTAGCATTGTTCAAAATTACTTCCGAAAACTTAAGAACAATACCTATGTATCGTACCATGTATATGTTTCTCATTTACATGATTACGGTAATAATTATATTGATTATTAGATACAAAGATTATGTTTTAAAAATTACTGAAAATATTGATAAAAAGAATAAAATTATTATTATATCTAATTTATGCTTTGGTATATTTGCTATAATTGTACAGTCTATAACCTTGTTCTATTATGTAGATATGTTGCCAATTGTTATTACATTACTAAGTTTTATTTCACTACTTATATATTTTGGCCTTAGTTTCTATAGTTTAACAAGAATATTGAAATTGATTTCTACAACTAAAAAGTTAGAAAGTGCCGAAGCTTATAACAATAGTTTGCGTGTTTTGCATGATAGTGTTAGATCTTTTAAGCATGATTTCGATAATACTATTACTACTATTGGTGGATTCATTATGACTAACGACATAGATGGTCTAAAAAAATATTATAAACAACTTCAAGCTGACTGCCAAAACGTCAATAACTTATATCTATTGAACCCTTCTGTTGTAAATAATGATGGCATTTTCAATTTAGTAACTAAAAAATACCAAGAAGCTGATTCTAAAAATATAAGAATGAATTTATCTTTCTTGCTAGATTTGCAAACATTACATATGCCTATATACGAATTTGCGAGAATTCTAGGAATTTTATTGGATAATGCTATTGAAGCAAGTAGTTTAAGTTCCGAAAAAATTATCAATTTAACTTTTAGAAATGATTCTAAACATTCAAGACAACTAATTATTGTAGAAAATACATTTAGCGATGAAAATATTGATACAGAAAAGATTTATGAAAAAGGTTCAACTTCAAAGCCTAATCATACAGGCCTTGGATTATGGACAGTTAGAAAAATTTTGAATAAACACAATAATATTAATTTATACACTTCAATAAGAGATGATTTATTTTCTCAACAGTTAGAAATATATTATTAAAAAAGAAAGTAGTTTTATTTCTACTTTCTTTTTTTGGATTGTATAAAAATAACTTTTAAGTTATTTTAACCTTAATCTTTTTTCATCATGCTTTTTGGCATTTTAGGTTGATGAAATATTGCATATAATGCACATGCAGTATTAGTTGCTTTTGCATATTTTTCTGCTGTTTTTGCTAAGAATTTTAACATATAAATCCCCTCCTTAGTATAATTATATAAAATACATTATGTATATTATATCGATAGTTTAATCATACAATTCCTCATAAACTTCATATCCATGTTTACTTTTTGTCATTTTGTATGCAAAATCAGTAATTGTTACAGTTTGTATAAAATTAGCTAATAACAATATATTAGACGCTGTTTGATTTGGGATGATTACTGCTGTTAAAATTCCTATTGAAAAGCTAATATAAGAAACTACTCTCTTTTTCTTTTTTACATTTTCTTCAAAAATAGGAATAGCCTCTGTATCAGCTGGTGCATATAATCTTATACTTATCATTCCGAAAATCCATATTGTAATTGCTAAAATTATTTTAATATACATTGGTATTTCAAAATGTTTAGATATTAATGGAATTATGCAATAAAATGCAGTTGTTAGCAGAAAACATCCCAAATGTGTTTTTAAATGAATTCCACCTGAAGCTCCTTTATATATAAAAAGTGCCACAAATGTAAATATTGCCCATTCTAAAACTCCTAAAATATATGCTATAAAAAATACTAAGAATATTTTAGGTATCTCACCTATTATGTTTTGTAAACCATAATTTATCATTTCTGCTTTTTCTTCACTGATTTCTGGCATTTCTTTTTGTATTTTCTTTGTTAAAAACTCACAAATTCTATCTAACATTTTTCCTCCCCTGTACGTCCATAATTATGATATCATGTTTTTTTATTTTGTGTTGTTTTCTTTTATGAAACCCCAAATTTAGTATACGAAAATTATATTTTTGTGTTTCATAAACGATTTTACCCGTTTCATAAAAAAATAGAGTAAGTTATAATCTTACTCTACGAAATATGGTTGTTTATTTCATCTCTTTTAGTTCTCGTTCTGTTAATCCGGTTGCCTTTATAATTTGCTCTAAAGTCAAATCCATTTCCATTAACTTTTTGGCTACTTCTTTTCGTCCTTCTTTTCGTCCTTCTTTTATTCCTTCCTCTATACCTTCCTTTATTCCTGCCGCCATACCTTCTCTTCTCATTTTTTCATACTCTCTGTCTAACATATCAAATACTGCCATTCCCATTTTCTCTTCACTTCCTCTCTTTAATTCTCTTAATATTTTTTCTGTTTCTTTTGATCCAATTTTTTTAGAAACCACTTGTTTTATATATCTTTCTATTTCCTTTTTGTTTTCTCCATTGGTCTTACCTAATTTTTCTTCCTCTTTTAGCTTTAATATTACCAATCGAGAATTTATCATTAATTCATCTGGGGTTCTTGATTTTTCTATTAACATAATCTTTTCCAACAAATTATCTCCTTGTAAAAGCATTTCTTTAGTATAATTATTTATATCTACCAATGCATAAAAACTATCAAGCCATATTGGTTTGTTAATTAATATTGTTTCTAACTTTTCTATTCTATCTTCCATTTTTTGATTTACTTTCCACTTGTACTGCCCTGTATATAACACAATAGCTACAATAAGTGGTAAAACATATTTCTTGTTATTTAAAGCCTTTTTATCAATACAATTTTCCAGTATTTCTGTTTTGTACTTAAATATTCTATATGGCATCGAATAGTCTATTCTGCTTTGATGTTCAATTAAAAAATATATTTCCTTGTTCTTTAATTTATATACCATATCTGCATCTCTTAATTCGAAATACTTAGTTATAAATTCTCCATTATATAATTCTAATTCCTTAGAATTATATAATTTAGCTGGCTTTATAGTTTCATTTATTAATCTTACTGCTTCTTCTTTTTTTCTTAATATTCTTTTTATAATTTTATCATGTTCTTGATGTATATCACCCTCTTGTGCTAATAAAAAATTTTGGTAATTTTCTCTTGCTTCTTGACTATTAATGTAAGAATTTATAAATTCTTTAAAAGTTATTTTTTGCATTGCATCACTCCTTTATTTTAATATTTTTTAATCTTTAACTCAACTTTTATTTAGTGGTAAATTGTTAGATTTTATTACTCTTTTGCCCTATTATCTACTTTTTTCTTTTGTTTTCTCTCTTTTTGGAAATTTTTTAGAATAAAAATTTTTTGATATAAATAAATACTTTACTATTAATATCATAGCAAACTTTTTCTGTCAACTTTTTTAATCTTTTTGGTTTTGTCTATAAAAATGAAGTAGCCTATATTTTTAGATACAAGCTACTTTCAATAATATTTTTATGGTAGCGAAGATGTGAAACAAAAATAGTCTTTTTTCATTTTTTGATATTCTCTCAAACCATTGATAAATCAGCGCTTTTATATTTTAGTCATTCATAGTTATTTATAGTTATTCAAAACTGAGTCGGGAAAAAGTCGGGAATTTTTTAGTACACTTGTTTGTTTTTTTACTTTCCCAATTATACACAAAAAAAGTCATAGAACTTCTTCCGCTATCTTAACTATTTTCCTAAAATCTTTTGTTCCAGACATGTATTTTAAACTTTGGATGTTTAATAAGAGGAAATATTTTGTTATTTCGCTATATTGTTTTTTGCTTTTTATTTTTAATATTTTTATCATTTGCAAGGCTTTTTTATATTCTTTTTCCATAATACCACCTCATATTTATTATACAGTATTATGTTAATTTTGTCATAAGAAATTTGTCGAATAATTTACATTTTTTAGGTTGTCATATTGACTTTAGATGTTTTTCTTAATATAATACTTTTTAAGTTGGTTAAGGAGTTTTATTGTGGAAGAATTAGATATAAATAAATTAAGTAAAGGGAAAAGTAAAAATATAAAAATAGGAGAATTATCTGCTGATGTAATTAATGCTTTAGGTTTAGATTTAAAGCCTCAAAATATTAATATATGGTCAACTAGAATACAAGAACATTGCGAAAAACATAAAAGTGAATATTCAACTCCTAATTCATATAATCAAGCTGTAAAATCTATTCCTATAATAATAAAAGAACCAGATTATATTGGGTTGCACAAAAATGGAAATATTCAATATGTAAAGAAATTAGATGATATTTCTTTGGTTGGCATACAGATATTAAAAGGTAGTGGAAATCTATTATTTAGAACTATATTTCCATTATCAGAAATAAAACTTAAAAATTCTATAAAAAGTGGAAAATTAATTCCATTTGATAAAAATAAAATTTAGGAGATACTGCAGTATCTCCTTTTTAAGTTTGGTTAATTGGTAGGACGGCGTACCCTACATCTACTTTTAAGACCATCTCTGGCGTGATAGCTGCCACTTTCTATCCTCAAATAACCTTTTATAATATATGCAACTATACAAGAAATATGCATAGATGTAAACTTATTAAAAAATAAATGATAATTTTTATTTTTATCACTTTTTCTTTAGTACATTTTATAAATAAATATCAAAAATGTCAACATTTGTCAACAAATGTTAATGTTTTTGTAACCAAATTGTAACACCATAATACATTTTTGTCAAGTTTTCCCATATATTTCCTATCCGCAATTTGAACTTTAATTCTGTCACAGTATCTATTTTTTTCTTGAAATATCAACGAAAATCGACCTTTCACATTCAATTTTAAAGCGCTTTATTTTTTAAGTAATATACTTACATTCCTTGATTTTACTGCATTTGGGCATAAAAAAAGCGCTAGACTAGAAATTAATCTAATCTAGCATTTTTTTATTTTACTCCGCCTTTCCATTTTGCGAAACCTATCTTGTAATTATTACTTCCGTCAACTTTATATCTTACCATTGGTCTATTATTAAATATTCCGAAGCAGTCGCAAGTTTCTCTTGGACTTAAATATCCTATTTTTTTTGTTAAAGCTGTATCAGCATAAATATTTTCAATTGTACTTCCATTCACATATTTTCTCACAGGTTCATCACTTCCTCCACTATAATTTTGATTATTTTCTACTGGTTTAATCTGTATTCCTAGCTGTTCTCTTATTTTATTCAAAAATCTTTCCCAACCTAAATCCAATGTTCTATGTGGGCAATATTTTCCACTGAAATCTTGATGTTTATATACTCTTTCAATGCCCCAGCCATATTGTTTTAATAAATAAGCAATATAGCATGCAGCCAAATCTTCTGCTTCTTCAAATCTTTCTCCTCCTGATTTAGAATAGCATATTTCGATATTTATCTTGTTAGCATTTCCTTTTCCATATCTACCATCTCCTGCGGCAAAACAACTTCTATCAAACGGCAACCCTGTTACAACTCTATAATTATCAACCGCTGCATGGAAAGATACTTTATTATTATTCCCTAGCATATATGATACTTCTGCCATTGCGCTTGCGTCATTTGCGGTGTTATGTACGCATATTCCATCTTTATTAGTTACATCAGGACATTTTATTGGATACTTAGATACAGGACATCTTACATTAATTATCTCCATTTTCTTCACCTGCCTCGTACTCAATTTCAAATTTATTTTCTTTTATATTTTTTTGATATAATTCTTCTGAAAATTCTACTGTTTCTTCTATAATATTATCGTCCATTGATTTCTTCTCCTTTTTTATAATTAATATTAGATATTCCTAAAATAGCTCCCATAAATGTTGTAACTGCTGTCATAATTGTTAATACAATATCTGTGCAACTTACATTAAAAGTATTTAGTATTACACCAACTAAAGTCGTTAGTGCTGGTAAAAACACTAATGTGATCCATTTTAAAATGTCATAGACTTTATTACTCATGTTCTCACTTCCCTTCTATTTCTTTAATATCATTTTTTCTAGGTTTTCCTCTATGAAAAACTTTAGTCTAAGTATTTCGTTTGTTTCTTCTTCATTAAAATTAACCTTATTTTCTTCTCCATATTGAATTGCTAAGAATCCAATAGGTTCTCCTTTTTTATTATTTAAAATAACATCATAAAACGATTTAATTCCTTGGTCTTTTTTTAGATAGTATGTTGCTGGCATTTCTTCTTTAATTTCTTCTAAGTCGTTTATCTTTAATCTAGTATCATTCAACAATCTTTTTATAAATTGTGGTATGCAATTTAAAGGTAGAGCTTGTAGATACATTTGATATGCCCTACACCCCATTCTACAAACTTCATATGTACAGCTTGTCTTTAATGCACTTCTACCGTTGGCATAGTGATAACCATTGTGAAAATCGTATATCTGAACCCTATCGGCTTTTAGAAATTCTTTTATCTGCTCCATTCTTTTTACTATTTCTAAATCTATATCACATTGCCTTTTTATCTTTTGTGGCAATGTTTCTTCTATTTCTTTTTTTGTTTTCTTAATTGCAACCGCTAGTCCTCCTATAGCTGTTACTAATGCTGTTAAACTAATAATTATTGTTGTTATATTCTCCATATTAGCTCTCCTTTGCCGTTTTTTGTAATACTGATACATTTAGATTTTTTATTGCTTCTGCATTAAATATTGGACCTATTTCATTTGTGCTAAATATATTTGTTTGCTCATTGTAGCTATACAATTTCTTTAGTTTATTGTATGTTTCTTTTTGTTCTGGTGTATATGGCTCTATAATTTCTTTAGCCAGTTCATATTCAATTGTTAGCGGATTCCCATTTTCTCTTTGTGCTTTTAAATAAGCTTCCCATTTTGCTAAAATTTCTTCAGGTGCTGTTGCTGTAAAAAAGCTTTTTGGCATAAAAAACCATAGATACAATCCGCCACTTGCCCTTCTAATGAATACAATTCTTCATCTCCTATAGTGTGCTCGGAAGAATCTTTTGGGACAAATCTGTCGCTAAGCAATCCTATAGACTTATCTCCATCTATTATTCTATTCACATCTCCAACAAACACTTGGATAGGCACTCTATATGCATTTAATGGTCCCATGCTCCACCCGCTTGTTTCTGTTAATTCAGCTTGCTTTCTTACATGATGTATTCCATCTTCTGCTAGATAATCGCCCTTGTATAATTTTTGTCCTTCTGTAAATGGGAATAATATTGTTTGTTGTTCGTTCTGAGCATAATCTCCTATAGCATTCTTTGTAATCTGAATTTGTAATTTATCTGTTTTATTGTATCCACCATACACTATAACAGTATCTTCTAGCATGTCTGCTGTGTTTGAATTATTGGCTAGAGTTAAACTTCCATCCTCATTTACAGTTATAATGTTTGTGTTTTTTATTATCTTTGTATTAGCTAAATTCTTATTACCCACCGTTATTTCTGCGTTCCCACAATTATATGGGCCGTAAGCTGTTGCTTGTGTTCCTTCTTCGATTTTTAAGTCTCTATATTCTACATAATCTTCAGTTTTTCCATCAGCTGAATTGCCATTTGCATATAAATTAATGTATATTGAATCACAGTCTTCTGGAAATGAATCTGGAATTGTAAAATTTTTTTCAATTGACCCTGTCTTTAAATACCCTGTATCTGCAATCCATTTTACAAAAGAATTTTTATCATTTCCAAAATAGAAAGACATTATAGCATTATTATTACCGCTTAAAACTATATTTCCATGAGTAATAAACGTCTTTCCTAGCAGTTCTCTTTTGCCAAGTTTTATTGCACAATATTTACCAGCTCCGTCAGATTTTGCAGTAATTTTTACACCTGTTGCTATTGCTGTCTTTTCTGCACCGCTAAATAAAGCTACATTTTCATCTTTATTAAACAAATTCACATTGTCCCCAACATTTCTAATTATAGAAGGAAACTCTAGGCTTGGACTTGCTCCATATTGTTCGAATGTTTTGTCTTTTTCTGTATCTTCTAATATCATAAGATTTAGTGGATAATTTGTATATACTCCTGCAACAAGAACAATAGAAAGTTCCACATTGGCATCTTCTGGAATTTCAAAAGTAGTCTCTTTAACTACGCCTTGAAGGTAATATTCATTTTCAGGTTTTTTCCTTAAATTAAAATATGAATTATTCACAATCGGCGTATCATTAAATACAATTTTGTATTTTCCTGCTTTTATTTTCCATTCCCTTATTATTATACTTACATTCTGAGATACAGTTCCTTTTAAAATTAACCTACCATCGCCTAAGTCCTGTATTACTGTACTTGATAAATCTTTATATGGATAAGGTAGCTTGTTCTTCCCACTTCTCGTCTCCTGCTTGCTATTTCCCTGAACCTGAAAATTCTTAAATCTTGCTTCTGCTGTATTGTCTAATGTTACATGCTCTCCTTCTCCTTTTGTAGAGGGCAATAATCCCATTATCTGACTTAGCAGTTCTGCATTATCTTTGCTTTCTGTTGTATTACTTTCTATTTTGCTGTTTTGGTCTTGTTGTTCTTGTTTTATATTAGATATATCTGTATCATGCTGTTTCTGCTTATTTTCTATTTCTACTGTTTTAGTATTTACCTTTCCTCCAAATTCATCTAACTTGTCCCAATTATCATGCAATGCCTTTTTTATATTAAATTGATTTTCGTTTGTTTCAAGAGGTTCATCATGTTTAAATAATTTTAGGTTTTTCGTTTCGCTCATAGTTTGCCTCCTTTTACTTAACAACTTTTACTTGTAAGTATCCTTCCAATATTTCGGTTTCCCCTGGGTTTTGACTTTCTAATATAACACTTATTCTATCTCCTTTGTTTACCAATAAACATGTGCTTATACATATACCATGATATCCAGTATTATTTGACTGATAAGATGCTTCAGCTTTTTCTCCATTTTTCTGTAATATAATTGATTTGTCTCCAGCATTGCCATAAAAGCCTATTCCTCTAGTAAAAACAATAACTTCTATTAGTATTGCTTTATTAGAAATTACTATTTCATTATTACTTAATGTTAGACATCCTCCTTCATTATCATAATTAATTTCAGTTGTCCCAAGAGGTATTGTTGCTTTGCCGTAATTACCACTAGTTCGCAATCGCTGTCTGTTAATCCTTGCTTTTAATATTGGTTTCTTTTCTAGTTCCGTAATAGCTTCTTGTGTATTGTTTTCCATTTTAATAAAATTAGATGCATTTGCAGGTGTTTTTTTACTTGGTTTATTTTCCCAACCAATTCTTTTAAGAATTACTGCCATTTATTTTTCCCTCCAATTCTTTTAATTTTTGTCCTTGCTCTTTTATTATTTTTTGTTGTTCTTGAATAGCTTTCCATAATATGCTAACCATTGAATATGTATTAATTCCTTTTTTGTCTTTTGTCATTACATTTTCAGGTGTTTTATACTTATTTCCTATTATAAAACCAATATGTTTTTTGTCATTGTCTTTTTCTGTTTTATAATTAAATTCATAGATTTCGGCATCCATTACTTCTTTTAATGCTTCAATTTCTATTTTTTCGATGTTTTTCTTTAATTCTTCTCTTGAATTATAATTATACTCATTTGCATATATATCGCCATATATTGTCATGTTTGAATTTGCACCACTTATAGTGCAAAAATTACTAGCTGATGGATTTCCTATTAATAATCCCCCTCCATTTGAGTCCGCATACAAATTAGCATGAAGATTTCCATTACTTTCATCTCCCGCATTAGCATAAAATCCGCAACTTCCATTTATTCTATTATCTACAAAAACTTCTCCAGGTAAAATTTCTGTAAATGCTTCTCTATAAATATCTTCAGTTTTTCCCACTGTAAAATTAGCATTATTTTGATTTCCACCAAAAAGCTTTACTTTTCCCCCTGTAAATGTTCCATTCTTAGCTTCTATTGAACCATCTGTTTTTATTTTAAAATTTTCATTTGCTGTTACTGCACCGTTTAAATTTATTTTCTCCGCTTCAATAGAAATTTGCTCAGCTGATTGATTAATTTTTGAAATAATTTCATTTTCATCTACCTTCTTCCTAACTTCTAAATTTATTTCTTCTGCTGTTTGTTCAATAGATGATTTCATTTCTACCTTTGTTGCAAATGTATCTGTATATGTATTTTTTAAAGCATAAACCGCTTTTAGCCTTGCTTCATAATTCTTTATCGTTATAACATTTGTTCCTTCTTCAATGTTTATTTCATATTGTCCTAATTCTTCTATAACTTCATTTTCCTTTACACTACCATCTTCGTTTATTCTTCTTATAACTGTTGCTTTTCCATTTTTTAAAATATACTCATCGCATATTCCACTATTCTGTCTTAAAGTATCCATTATTCCTAAGTTGTATATAATTGTTTTTCCTTCTTGATTTGTTACACTTATTTCACTATCCCCATAAGGATATGTATCATCACTTGGGTACAAATCATCACTTGGATATAAATATTCAAATACTTTATTATTGCCATAAATATGTAATTCTAACAATTTACCTGCTATACACTCATTTAATGTTATAGAATTATTTCCTTCAACTGACCTAGTTACGTCTTGTATGCTTTCCACCTTTTGTGATATACCATCAACTGTCTGTTCTACTTTTGACAATTTATTAGAAGTTTCGTTGTTTTCTTCTACTAATTGTATTATCTTTCCTTCTGCCTCATCAATTCTGCTTTGTACTCTTCGATTAATTACTTTTTGAGATGGTTCTTTAACTGTTGTTTCTTGTTTTTGCTTTATTTCTATTTTACTTGTAATTTCTGCGATAAATCTTCCTTGAAAATCTAATTCTCCTTGGTATATAATAGGTTTTCCATCAACAATTATTTTATCTCCAACATCTAGAGCTGGATCTATTATTGTTTTCCCTTCAAAGCTATTAGCAGTTAAATCTTTTACGTTATCGTATATAGCTTTTACTTGTTGTTCGTCTACAATATACATATTTTCTTGATTTATCCATAAAGTATTGCCTATTTTGTCTCCGAATTTAAAACTTTCTATCCCATTTTCATAATTTACTTTTGTAATTTTATATTGTTCTCCCCATTTATAACTAGCAAATAATTCTAATGGAATAGTTTGTTCATCTTGATATATTTTTCTTATATATAGCTTTCCATCTCTGCCTATAAAAGCAAAACCTCCTGCACTTTCAGATATATAACTTAAATATTCTCTTGCAGTTACTGTGTTGTCATACACAGATATTGCCTTATCAGAATTGAGAAAAGAAGTAGAACCGCAATTCTACTCCTGCTTTTTCACATATGTCTTTCAATATATCTAATAAAGTTGCTGGATATGTTAATTCACTTCCATCGTATTTAAACTCAAACTTAGACATATTATCAATACATTTTATTGTTAATGTATTGTCATCATTATCTTCGAAATCGTCTATATTAAATATTCCAATTGGTAACATTTCAAAACTTTTGTTGTTTTTTGATAAGCTTTTTACTTTTATCCCATTTAAAGTTCCTACTAACATTTTATTTACTTCTGCAACAGTTAGTCCATGATTTATCAATATTCCATACTCTACTTTGACAGTTCTCATATCTTTGTATACTTTATCTTTATATATTTTAAATTCTATATATTTACTACTTACGCTGCCTAATTTAAATTCTTCATCAAACAATGTATGTCCTACTTTAAAATCAAGTATGTAGTCAGGATTTATTAAAACTCCATCAATGTATATATTTAAAACATTTTGAACATTTTTGTATATATTTTCTTTCCATTTTTGACTTGTATTATACATTTCTAACCTCCTGCATTTAATACAGTTTGTTTCTGTTGTTCTGTTAATTCTTTTTGCATTAAATTAAAAGACACCTTCCAAAGAGATTTAGAAGTATCTTCATCATCTCCTGTTAGGTGCATTTCACTTGTTCTTTTACTTACCCTAAACTTTGCATTTTGTAGCATTCCACCTTGGACAGATGGGCATTTAACTGTTGCTATTAAAGGATTTCTATAGCTTAATTGTAATAGATGTTCTGCTTCTTCCTCTGTTAGCATGTCCCACGACATTTCTAATTTTAACATTCCCACTGCTATAGGATTGTCTATTAATGCTCCTGTTACTTTGCTAGTATAACTATCATTATCTGTATCTTCTATATTATCTTTATATGTGCTTGGAGTTTTTTGAGGTACTCCATCAACTTTCCATAACATATTTTTACTCCTTTATTGTTAAATTTTGTATTTTAGTGTATTATTGTACTGAAAGTGAGGTGATTGTAGTGAACAAAGAAATAGCATTACACAATATTGCAATGTGTGCATCTAAAGCATTTATAGATTCCAATATGCCTGAATATATGCACTCTGAAGATGGTTATTCTTTGCTTGTTTCTGATATGACTGCTAGATATATTGAAGCTTATAAACAAGCTGAAAAAGACTTTCCTAAATCTAAAATTGAATTTGGAAATGTTAAACCTTTGTAATTTGTTGTAATATACATTTACTATCGTCTAAAATATTTAATGCACTTTGTATAGATATTGGTTCTCGTGTTTCTTTCAATGCTCGTAAAACTGATATTATTACTGGTGCATATTTTTTATTCGTTTTTAAATTATTTGAGATATCTTCATAAATATTTATTACATTTTTTTGAATTAAATCTTCTTCCATGTTTCTATCCTCCTACTAAAGCTTCTATTCCTTTTCCGCTTCTTCTTTTCATATTTCTTAAATCATCTAGTAAAATCTTACCTAATTTTTCATTACCAACATTTAATGTTAAATTTATGTTGATTGGTTGTTCGTTATCTAAATATTGAGAAAATACATCTTCCATTGTTTCCCTCATTATATTTTGAGGTGTTACAATTTCAGGGTTTGTGCTTGCTCCTGGATATTCTGCCATTTCTGCTACTGTTGGTACTTTTAATACTGCTCCCTTTGCTAGTCTTGGTAAAGATACTCTGCTTAATTGTGGAATATTAAAACCAAATTTGCTTCCACCTATTCCTGGCACCCAATCAGGCACATCAAAACTTAAATTATTTAAAGCTCTAGTAACCCAATTTATTCCATTTACAACTCCATTAGCCATTCCTTCTATTCCTCCTAGAATAGAATTTATAACTCCTCTAATAGCATTCCATATTCCATTAAATATATTTACTACTGTATTTTTTAAGCCATTCCAAATGTTGTTCCATATTGTACTTATTATATTTAGAACATTGCTTATTGTATCTCTTATTCCGTTTATTACGTTACTTATTGTTGTAGTTATTGCATTCCATACCATCATTGCAACGTTTTTAATACCATTCCAAATGTTACTAAAAAACTCTGAAATTGCGGTCCAAATTGTAATCGCAGTATCACATATTCCTTGCCAACAGTTAATAAAAAATTCTTTTACATTATTCCAAACTTCTTGTAATGTAGTAGTTATTGATAACCATAAATTTCCAAACCATTGGGAAATAGAACCCCAATTCTGAATAACTAATATAATTGCAGTTATTGCTGCAACTATTGCTAAAATAATTAATGTTATTGGAGATGTTAATGCCGAAAATATTCCAATTAAACCATTTAATATCAATTGTGCAGCATTCCATAAAACAATTGCAGAAACAATAATAGCTATTGCTGCACCTACTGCTTCTAAAACTGCTGAAGCTGTTTCATTTTGTGCAATTGATTGTAACACATTTCCTATTGTTGTTAATAAATCTCCTATTGTTGACATTACTATCTCTAGTATTATTTCCAACATCTTTGAAAATCCTGATATTACTGGTTCTAAAAATTGCACAATCCCACTTAAAGCACTTAGTATGCCATCTAAAAAGTTTTGAAATCCTGTGCTAGATACTAAGTTTAAAATAGCCTGTGTAATATTATTTATCATATTAGCAATTCCTTGTATTATCTCTGTTCCATTATTGTCATTTGTCCAGGCATTTGCCCAAGCCTGTCCTATCGCTCCTATTGAATTTAAAATATTGGCTAAAATTGAATAAATTGTTCCGTTTGTTATAATTATTTCTATACTTTTCCACATAACACTAATACTGGCAACTATTCCATTTATTGCATTTTTTGCTGCCTCTACTACAATATTGCCATATTGGTCCCAACTTTCTTTCAACGGTTTAAAGAACTCATACAATTTCTGTGCTAGAGGACTCATTTGACTATCTATTTGTGACAAATCAAAACTCGGTCCTACGCTTCCTCCACCACTTCCACCATCAGGATTAGTTTCTTGAATGTTATTTATTTCGTCATGCACTCCTGCTAATTGCTTAGTTTCTTTAGCTGCTTTTTTAGCACTTCCTGCCATATTAGAATATGCTTTTGCACTAGCATTTGCAAAAATATTAATTCCTGTTAATGCATATACTACACTTTGTATAGCTTTCATTAATTGATATATTAGATTTATTACGAATTGTATCGCTGGTGCTAAAGCTGATCCCATTGCATATTTCATATATTCTATATTCGCACTTAATTGTTGTGCTCCTGAATTTTGACTACTAAGCCATGTATTTGCAATATTACTAAGTCCCGAATAAATACTTTGCAATGAAAAAAGAGCTCCTGCATATCTTAATACATGTCCAAGTCCTTGTTTCATTCCTTTGCCCATCTGGGTTATTTTTGTACTTATTTTTGTTGTTATCCTTGGAAGTTGACTAAATGATTTTTTTATATTGTCAGAATTATTTTTCAAAGAATGTAAAGAACTTTTTATCTTGTTTATAGCATTTCCCCATACGCTTTGTTTAGAAGTAACTTCTTGTATTTGTCCTGCTATTTGACTATATTCTTGCTTTGTAGTATTTAATTTGCTATTTAAACTTGTTATTTGCTGTTCTAATTTGTTTGCCTCTTTGCTTAATCCTTGATATTGTTTATTATTCCCTAGAGCATTATTTACTGTTGGTTCTATCGCTTTGTTTCCGACTTCTATGCCTTCTGGAGTATATCTTTTCCAAGTATTAGCTTGTATAGTATCCATATCTGCATATACTTGCTTTAGTTTTTCTTTTAATTGTTCTAGTTGCCCTTGACATTTTTCTACACTTGTTCCCGCTTTATCAAATTGACTTTGTAACTGTTTATCTATTCCTGTATTTTTAACTTCATTTACTTTCTGTTTTACTTGTTGTACTGCTTGTTGAACTTTTGTAACCATTCCTTTAGTTTCTACATTATTTAAATTATCTTCTACTTGTTTTATTGTCTTTTTTAATTGTGGAACTATCTTATTAAATTCTGTTAGTGCCTGTTCAACACTAGCTTGTACAATTATATCTAGTTCTTCTACTGTAATCTTAATCACCTCTTTTCAGGTATAATAAAAGCACCATAAATTGGTGCTAATTTCTATGCTACTTGATTTTTTAAATCATTTACATTGATTATAATATTTCTTAAGCTTTCTAAAATATCGTCCCAAAAATATTCAGGTAATTCTCTATATGTTGCTACTCCATATTGGTCATTTATTTTTCCATATATTCTAGGAAATATTTTAGATTTCATTTGATGATATTCAAGTTTATTTTCTTCACATATTAATTTAACTTTCTCTTTTACTGCTTTTCTAAATAATCTAGCTTTATTTGAACTTAAATATATTTTCTTTTTAATTATTTCGTCATGTTCTTGTAATCTATTATCTACTTCCTGAAATTTTTGTTCTGTTTCAGTTTTAAATCCTGCAAAGGCATAATTCATTACTGTTTGGCTTTCTGTAAGCCCTTTTATTAAATCATTTATATCTAATCCTTTACTTTTTTGTTCAATTCCTTTATTTTCTTTTAATATCATATCACTCATTTATTATCTCTCCTTCTCCAAAGATTATATTTCCAACCATATTTTCTTCATTTCTTAATGCTTGCTTCATTAACATCGTCCAACTTTCTACCTCATTAATTTTGCTTTCTAATATTTTTTTATTTTGAGTTGGTATTTTTTGCAATTCATCTTTCAAGTAAGTATATTTTGAAGCATTATCAAGAAAATCTTTTATATTTACAAGTAAATGTTCTAATTTTGTATTGCTGTATACTTTATCTTGGTTTATTTCTTTATCTAGTTTTATTCTACTTAAAGTGTTTTCTGCTTTTTCTGCTCTTTTTCTTAATGTTTCAAGTTCTTTTTCTAATGCTTGTTTTTCTAAAATTAGTTTTTGTGGAACTACTTCTTTAACAACTTCTTTTTCAATTATTTCTTTTTCCGGTACTTGGATCTTTTCTATTTCATTTTGTAAAGTTCTTATTTGATTTTCTTTTTCTTTGATTGATTCTTGTAGTTCGTTTGAATATTCTTGTTCTATTTTTAATTGTTTTGTTATTTCTTTCTTTTCTCTTACTACTTGTTCTAATTCTCTTGTTGTCATATCTTCTACATTATTTTCTTGTATTAATTTTTGTCTATCTTCTTCATCAAGTCCCGCTAGAAGAAATAATTTTGTACTTCCTAAATTCGCAATCGATTGCGAATTTGAAAAAGTTTTTGCAACCTTCATAAAATTATTTGCTGTTCTATGACTTATATCTATTCTTTCCTCTAACCATTTTGTAAATTCCCCATGCTCTAAATTTTTTTTAACTTCTATAAGCCTTTTACCTATTTCTATTATATTTTGTGCTGTTTGGTCTTTTAGTATAAGAATTTCTGCTGTTGTTTTTTCTATGTTGAACTCTGTTAGTTCTTTCATATCTTCTACCTTCCTCTCTTCCTTCTAAATAAGGAAAATTAAACTTATTTTCTTTTACTTGCATTAATTGGTGTATTTATGATTCTGAATATACTCCAACCTCTTTCTAGTCTGTGCCTAAATTGTTTTTCAGTAATCCCAGCTATATTTGCTAATTCTTTAACCGTTCTTTCTTTTCCTTTATATTTGAATTTTAAGTTGTTTCTTCTATTCATAGATTGAACTTTCATTGTAACCCATCTACAATTATTAGGCTCATACCCTCTATTGTTATCCACTCTATCGATTGTTAATTTTTCATTATATCCATTATTAATTGCCCAATTATAAAAATTCATAAAATCTTGTAACCATTCATCACAAATTTTTATTCCTCTGCCTCCATAATCTTTATAGTTTTTATTATTTTCGTTGTAGCACCTTTGTATCATCGCACAATAAGCATTATATATTTTAGTATTGCTTAAATTATGTATCGTATGTGGAGCCGTTTCATGTTTTAAGCAACCACAACTTTTTATTCTCCCTAATCTTAAATTATGTCCAGATACAATCGCTGTTTTTCCACAATCACAGATACATTCCCACATAGCTCCTTCTCCCTTTTTACAGTATTTATATTTTAAGGCTATAAATTTTCCAAATCTTTGGTTTGTAATATCTTTTATCTTTCCTATTTCATACACCTTCTTTCATTTAGTGCATTTTGCAATTCTTGATAAATTTCTTCATTATTTCTATTTTTCCAAAATAGTTTGCACCATTTAATTTGTGCCCTATCAAACAAGTCTATTTTTGAACAAGCCTTTAATTCAAATTTAGTAAAAACTAAATTGTTATATGGCTTTCCTAAGATTTCGTTCATACTCCATATTTCTTCTTGTTTATACATCCTCATAAAAGACTTAACTCTTTCTTCATTGTTCATGATATCGTCAATATAATCTTCACTTACTCTTACATTATTTTTCTTATAAATTTGTTTTATTTTTTCTCTTTCTTGCATAATAAAAAGACCTCCTTCAGTTTTACTTGAATTTCGGTCCCTACTATGATACAATATATTTGTAGGAACTAAAATTCTTACTTGTGAGATAATCTGTGCTGTTCGCCAAAACTTAGCAGGTTATCTCTCTATTTTTTTATTTCTTCATCAATTTTTTCTATGAGCCATTCTGTTTTAGTTTTATTTTTTTGTTTTAATGTTTTATCTATGTCATCGTATTTCTCTTTTGGTAATAATACATTAAATGCTTTTCTTGTTTTTCTTCTTTCTCTAAAATATTCGGCTCTACTTTTATTTTCTATTTTAAACACCTCCTAACTGTATCGTGCTATCATTATATAGTAGTGTGATACAAATGTCAAGAGGTATTTTAAAATCTTTTTTATTTTTTCAAAATAAAAACACACTACATATCTGTAATGTGTGTTTTCTTATTGCTTCTGTACATTATTGCACTGAAGTAGTTATCTAAATATACTTGTAGGTGCTTTTCCGAGCTTTCCTTTGTTTATTACCCATGTATTGCCACAATTTTGACAAATCCCCATAGTTGAATTTATTGTTTTTGTTTTGTTTGTTCCTTTAGATTTTTTCCAAAATAAGTTGGAAAATCCTAATGTACAAAGAGCTGTGAACCCTCTAGCTGTATTATTCATTCTTCCTCCAAATCCAACACCTTTTTTGCTGGTTTGTTGTCCTGCTTCAACAAGTTGAACTTGAACATTTTCGCTACCACAATTTGGACATTTCATAATTAATCCCCTCCGATAAAATAATACCATTATTTTACAAATTATGCAATACTTATTTTAGTTTTCTCAATCTTGCAATTTGTTCTTCAGGAGATTGATATTTCGTTTTTTTCTCTTTAGGAAATAGTTTAGCAAACATTTTCTTTAGCGGAACTACTTTTGGTCTTTTACTCATACTGTCCGCTTTTATTAATTTATCTGTGACCGCTTCTTGTAATACTATTTGTATTTTAAAATCATCTAATATTTTTGTCATATTAGTCTGCAAAAACAAATTAATCGCTCTATATTCACTGTTCCAAAATTCTTCTGGTTTCATATTGAAGTAATATGCTAATGGCTCTAATGCAAAAATAAGTTCTTTTAGTGTTTTTGTTGCTTTAATATTATCTGTTATATCTTCTAAGCTCTGTATCCTTGAAACTGTTCTTCTGCTACTTTGCTTATTGCTTTTTCTGCTGAGCTCTTTATAACATCGTTCATATTCATTGACGATAAAGGATTTGACATCTTGTCTTTTAATTCTTCCTTCGTCATTTTGCTGTTGAAAAAACCCTCTTCGTTTATATCCTCTGCTATCTCTTGGAATATATCTTTATATGTTTTATTATTTTCTGCCATATAATCATCTATAAAGTCATATACTTCTGTGCTATTTTTAAAAGCATTTGTTTTATCTTCATTTTCTGCTAATATGTATATTATTTTACTTAAAGCATCTAAATCAAACTCATTCATAGCTTTAAAGTAAACATCTTCAAAGTTTTTTCCCTCTAATTTTTTAGCAATATCTGCTATTTTTCTTGTTCTTAGTACTAAATTTATTTTTTTATTATTTGTTTCTAATATCATTTTATTCTCTCCTTTGCAAAAGAGAGAAGGCTTTATATGCCTTCTCTAGTTTTTTGTGCTAGCTTTTACTTTCGTTCTACTCCTAGCACTTAATGTAGAACTAGGCTGTGGGTAAGCCTTTATTTTCTTCAACAGCTGTAGATTTATATAATGTTAAAGTTTCTTGTAACATTTCATCTACTGCTAATGCATTCATTCCAAGTCTCATTTTGGCTTGGAAATAAAAGCATAGTGGTTTGCTTGATGAAGTTGCTGTTTCTTCTGGCAATAAAATAAACCAATAGTAATCTTTTGTCTTGTCTAATGCTTTTAATGTATCATGTTGTTGCTCAGTAAATAATACAGGAATTGGAATAGCATCTGCTTTTCTCCTTCCAGGAACTTGTCCTGTATAATCTGTATCTAATGCATTAAATTCTATTCCTTCTGGTGCTGGGTCAAACTCAGGAATTTCTTGTACCCAAGCTACTTGTTTTTTCTCCCCTTCTTTTGTTTCGCTATAGTATAATTTACTAAGCATTGTTGAATATGGTGTTCCTGTTTCCATCTTTGTTCCTCCTTTATAATTTATCTTATATAACTAAAAGCATTCGTTAATGCATTGTAACGAACCTCATATGTAGTTATGAATTTATATTTTTTGGTTATTGGGTCAAAAATAATAGGACTAGAATTAGTCCTTATAAAATTTCTTTTTTGTAATTGTTTATCTGTTCTATCTGCCATTTCCATGCAAAATCTTTGCTCGCTATCCCAGTGTTCTATCGATAATTGAAATGTTTTTAAAATAGGTATTCCGTTGTTAGTTTTATTCGTAATTTCTAATGGTGTTGCCATTACACGACATGGAAATATACTTTCTGTTGTAGGAGTTTTTAATACCATTTCTGTGTTTTTTCCTTCATTATCTTGAATTATAGATAGGTCATCATATATTAAATCTGACATATCTTTTGTGCTAAAATTATGTATCATTTACAAACTCCTTTCAACATTTCATATATGTGTTTTTCTACTGCTTCTATATTAGTATCTCTAGTTTTAAATTCTGCATCTTGTAAAAAATGATTAGGTTCTTGACCATGTGCTATATAGAACGGCATACCTTGTATTTCAATCTTAGGTAATCCTAATTCTTTATCTACTTTATTTACTGGAATAAACCATTCGGTATATCCACTTTCAATAAAGTGCTTTGTCGTTCCTATATGGTCTTGTTCAGCATATTGTCCTGTTCCAAAATATTCAAACCATAAATAAGATTGTTCTTCACTCATAAACTTATCTGGATCTGCATATACTCTGCCTTTTATTTCTCCTGTTGATAAATCTACTCTGTCTACTATGATACCATCTTCATTATGACCTTTTTCTAATCTTATAGCTTCTGTTTGTAGGTTATCTAATACTTCTTCTATGCCTTTTTGTATTGCTTGTGGAAGTTTCTTTTCTATTTGATTAAAATTTTTTAAGTTATGTTTCGCTTTTATTTTACATTTTAACTTAATTGCCATTATATTTCTCCAGTTTGTATAAAGTAGTTTTTCCTATCTTAGGGCAATTAGTAACTAAGTAGTCTGGTACAAAAGTGTCAAGCTTTGATATATCTGAAATAGATATTCCGTTTCCTTTTTTTATATCATATTCCATATCAGTTCTTGCATTCTCTATACTATAATCTACTTCTCCTGCACTATTTCTATCTAGTTCATTTAGGTCTTGTTGCAAATTAAGATATGCAATATCTTTATATTTCCACACTTTTTTAGTTTCCCCATGGTCGTTTATTTTCTCATATTCAGATATCCAAACTTTAGTTAAATCTTTTAATAGCATTATTTAATCCTCCTCAGTCCAGATTTAATAATATTATTCCTTAACTTATCTATAATGTCTTCAAACGAGCTAGACATACTTCCTTCATTTCTACTTGTTAGCCCTTCTGTACCTCTTGCAAGATATTCGGCTTTAACAGCCTTTTTTATGTATGGAAATAACTTTTCATCATCTTTGGGTCTATTAGAAATATCAGAGGCAATAGAACTAACTTCCTCTAATATATCTTTTAAAACATCTTCATCATTTCTATAATTAGCACCTAAATCTGTTTCTATCTTTTTTAGATTATCTGCCATTTCTATTGCCTTCCTTTCTATTTCTTTTTTGTTGTTTTTTTTGCAGTTTCTTTTTTATCTGCTTTAATTTCTTCTTTTGGTTTTATTTTCATTCCTATAAAAGTCTTAGACATCTTGTTTCCTCCTATCCCTCATATGAACAATATACACCAGCTAATTTATTTTCATATACATGTCCATATAAGTTGTTGTTTCTATATTTAAATACATTATCATCGGCAATTTGGTCTTGGTCTGGCGTAAAGTATTTAATATACTGGTCCATAGCTGTTACTGCAGCTGTTCTTTCTACACATAAGAAGTTAATTTGTTTTCCTTCTTCTTGTGTTTTTTCATAATAATTAGATGCAGATGGGTCTCCTGATGGACTATTTACTTTAATATATTTTCCTTGACTTTCTGTATAATATGTTTTTTCTTCTTGCACTGATGTGTCTTTAGATTTTTCATAAACTGCCTCTGCTTTCTTATAACCATAATTTTCTTTTCCATCGTTTAATGTTACAGCTGTATACATTCTTGTTTGTGGAACTTCAATTATAGTTGAAAATCTTTCTAATACTTTCTTAGATTTAGTTGTATCTAAGTCATCTATCATTCCTTTTAAAGTTGGAGTAATAAATAGTATTCTATTTTCGGTTGATACTTCATCTTCATCCATTTTATTTGTGCAAGTTCTTAATGCTGTTACAACATCTGCACCATTTTCAATAGTTTCACTCTTTGTTGAAATTCCTTTTACTCCTGATATTTTTGCAATTCTAGCAGCATCTGTTTCTGGTACAACTTTTGTTCTAATAAATTCTCCAGATAATTTTGCAAAAGGTAATCCTAAAGCTTCTTGATTATCTAGTCTATCAATTCTTAAGTCTTGAGAACGTTCTTTATCATACTTTACTGTTTCCCAAGTAAGTTTTGTATTACCTTTAGTATAACCAGAGCTTCTATCAAAATCTCCTAGTGCATCCATATCTAGTTTAGCCACTTTAATTTCGCCATTTAGTCCTTTTTGTACAGTTGTTTCATCTCCATCCAAAATAGATGTTTTTGCTTCATTTTTATATACCTCATCTAGCATAGGTAAATATATTGTTGATAATTCAATATTATTCATTTTTCATTCTTCCTTCCTTATTTTAATCCCATTGCTTTTCTTAAAGCTTCATTAGCACTTGGCCTATTACCTGATGGGTCAGGATTGTATGGTGGCTTTTCTTTTGACCACTCATTTAATGTTTTTTCTACTATTCTGTCTTGTATGGACTTAAGTAGCTTTGTCTTTTCTTGCAATTGTTCAGCCGACATGTTTTCAAACTCAAAAAGATTTAAAAATTCAGGGTCAAATGCTGTATCTTGTGTTGTTGCTATTTTTAAGGCTTCATCTTTTAAATCTCTAGCATTTAATTTTTTTTGAATTTTTTCATTTTCTTCTTTCTGTTTTTCTAGCTGATATTGCAATTTTTGTGTTTCATTCATTTGAGCTAATTTTTCTGCTTCGGTCTTTTCAGTATCTCTTTCTAGTTTCCATTGTTTCCTTGCATTTTCAATTGCTGTTTTGTTTGAAGCCGTCGTTCTGCTGTCTAAAAATGATTGAAGTTTCTTATCAGTTTTTATTAATTCCTCATAATTTACTTCTGCTTGTTCTACTCCCTTTTGGTTCTCTGCCCCTAAGTTAGCATCGTTTGGATTTTGATTTTCTTGTTCCATAATTCCTCCTTGCCCTTTTAGTTCTCTGCCTAAAATTGCTTCTTAAAATATTTTGTTTATTTTATTAAGCCTAACTACAAGAAAAACGGCAACAAAAAAGACGCACGTCTGCGTCTTGATTTATAATTATAAAATTTTAATAACTAATTTAATAATTTAAAGCTTCATAGTTTTATTATAATATTCTTCCCAGTCTTCATACTGGTTTTTTATTTCTTCTGGTGTATCATTTTTCCATTTCCAACCTTCTTCTGTCTCTTCTTGATATTCAGTCCACGGATGTATTAATGGTATCATTTTATATCATTCCTTTCATAATAGTTATTATTGCTTTACTCAAATTTGTTGCTTTATTTTTATTAATATAATAATCTACAAAAGCCTCTGCAATTATCTCTTGTCCTTTTGCCTTATAGGCATAATTAGAAATATTTTTTATCGCTTTTGTTTGGTTTATTCTACCATTAATTTTACATTTTGCAAATGCTTTATTTATTATTCTTGTAGAAGTGATATCATTATTCCAATCCGTTGCTAAAGCATTTATGTTTCTATATTTTTTTCTTAATATTTCATTTAGTACCATATGTCCCGCTTCGTGTATTCCCGTATCTTTGTAAGTACTGTTTTTAGGGTGGAAATTTGTTTTTACATCTTTATTATATAAATCCTTTACTCTTTTTTCATTATTAAAAATATTTCTGTTGATTTCCATTATATAACTTCCATCTTCTTGTGGAGTTATATTCATACCACCATAAGGATGTCTTATTTCATTTATTTCTTTTATTTTTCCTTCTATCTGTGGAAAATCTTCATATACTTTTTCCATATTGTTTAATATATTACTTAACGTCTTCTTATCTATATGTTTTATATTTAATTTGTCTAAATTTAGCTGTTCTATCCTTTTTTCATATATTCTATCAAATAAATTATATTTTTCTTCTTGTTGTACTTTTGCACTCGCCTTAGGAATTTGATAAGTAATTGTACTTCTGCACCAATGAAAATGATATGAAATAGGTGGCAAATTTAATCCTACTACTAATCCAAAACATTTTACTCTTTCTATCCTTAAATCTTTTTGTGTTTCGCCATAGTATCTGTCAAACTCGTTTTCTTTGTTTATGTAAAATAATTGACCATCTAAACTATGGCACATATCAGTTTCTTTGCCATCCCTTACTGCCATAAATCTAATTTGTGCATTGTTATCAACTTCTTTTATTCCTTCTGCTTTAGCAAGGTTATTCATTCCTATTAGTTGTGTATCTATATCCCCTGATATTTTATTTTCATTAATATTAAGTTTTGAATTGTTTTGTCGCTTAATTAAATTTTGATATATATCATCTGTTATATCAGGTTGTTTTTGTTGCTGTAAATCGATTGTCATTTGTCTGTATATTTGTTGTGCATTAAATTGTATTGTTGCTTGTATATATTGTTCATAAACATAACCTTTTGTGTTTGGTTGGTCTAATAATGCTAAAAATAAAGCCCATTTCAATATGTCTATCGGCTTTCTTTCTTTTTTAGGCAATGTGTTATTTACTTCTTGTTGTCCCTGCTCATAGTAATAATTTACATCATCATACATTATATTTAATTCTTGCTCTTGTATTTTGTTTTGTTCTTCTATATATGCACCATATATAAGTAACTCTAATATTTCACTATTTTTTACTCTTGTTCTACTATAAATATTCTTTGCTAATGTCCCAAAATATCCTATTAGTAGTCCTTTGTCTTTCCATTCGGTTATTTTTACATTTACCATATCTTTAGTCTTTTTGGAAGCAATATTATATAGTTGTTCAAAATCAAAATCTATGCTATTAAATATATTTTGTAATTCAAGCTGTTTTTGTTTATCTATTCTGTCATATAATCTTTTTAATTCATACATCTTGCCGATTATGATATTTCCAGTAATTTTGCATATTTCCTCCATTAAAAAAAAGATTTTACTCCTCTTTATATCTCCATATATAACCTCCTGCTGTCTTTTGTTTTTTATTGCAACATCTATTTATGCTACCTTGGTCTATCTTCGTTTCTCTACTTGCTTCATATTGATTAGCACTTTTTACTATTTTATCTAAGCTTTTTACCCTACCTAAGTTACTAACTTGATATAATCCTTCATAACCTTTTATGTCTTTCCATATTTCTTTCATAAACAACCTCCTATTGTTTCTCCAATATATAAGCAAAAAAGCACAGTGGAGTGCTGTGCTTGTCGGGAGCTACCCTATTTTTGCTAAGTATTATTTATTTCTTTATTGTATCTGACTGTTTTATATTATTTTGTTTAACTTCTGTTTTTACTTCTTGGTTTTCTGTTATCTTTTTGCCTTGGTCTGTATTCAATTGTGCATTGGTGATATCTTGTCCCATCTTTTGAATGTTTTCTAAATTTTTTTCTATGTTTTCCTGATTTTGTATGTTAATCTTTTCTATTTCTGAGATTGCATCTAAATCATCTGGTAACATATCGATTACACTTTCATCACTTAATAATCCTCTTAGTTTTAAAGCTCTGTCTGTTTCTGTTCCTTTGTCTGTTGGTAAATTTCTTTGCAAATCTATTTTTATACTTCTAAAATCATACTTTTTGTTTTTCCTTTTATTTATCCTGTCTATTATTATTTCCCATCTTCTTAAAAAAGCTTTTTTAAATTGTTTATCTGCATTTGTTATCATTTGCTCTAAAACAAAAAACTTCCTATCTAAAGCACTAGCATTATCAGCATTAGTAAAACCTAAATCCGTTATATTTGGAACCCCACTTATCATAGAAATCAAATCTATCAATGTTTTTTTGTGATTTTGCAATGCTGTATCTTGTATACTCTTTTCTACCCAAGCTATATCTCCTGAATTATCCGGTGTATAAAATACGCCCATTTCTAATAATGCTTTGTCTTCTTCTTTTCTCGCTTCATTTATAACTTGTTTTTCTTGTCCATTTTCATCTAGTTCAGGATTTCCTTCTTTGTTAAGTTTAGTAACCATCAGTTCATTTTGAGGTGTAAAACCTGTTATTTTTAATTTAGCATCATCGTTGTATTGAAATGTATTTCTACTGTTTTGAATTACTCTTTCATATGCACAAATTAAAGAGATTACCAATTCAAAGCTTGATAATCCCATTTCATTCTCTACCGCTATACAAGGTAACATATTCCATTTTCCATTTTTTCTTCTGTCTTCTATTTCTTTTAATTGCTTTGTATTCTCAGGCGTTGGTGAGTAATATTTTTTTCCATTCACAGTTGTTAATTCTACTATAATTATGTCCGCATTTTTTTCATTTTTCTCTGTCCATTTTCTTAATTGTCCTATTTGTTTCACTGGTGTCGAATAGTCGAATATTCCAATTGTATTTAATGCACTTTGTTTTGTATATACTATCTCATTCTGTTCGTTCTCATATAGAACTTCATAACATGCCCTCATTCCGAAATAGTCAAAAGCTAAGTCGAAAAATTCTGTTCCGTCGTCGTTATATTTACTTATAAAATCTATTAGTACTTTTAATTCTTCATCTTTATTTGCATCTGTATTGAATACTTTATTTAGCAGTTTTTTAATTATATTTAATTTCTTTGGATCTGATATTTTTTCAACATCATACACAGGTGCCTTTCCTGCAAAATAACCAGTTACTATTGAATTAATATAATTTTCAAATGCTACTTTTATATTGGTATCACTTTCACTTACTAATTCTGAATATGTCGGTTTTCTTTTTATTCTTTCATATAATTTCTTTCTATTTGTCCACTCTGTTTCTGCTATTGATAATATTTGTGAAACTGAGTTTTCATTTTCCAATGTTTCTTTATTCCATTGTATCATTTTGCCCCTCCTATACTGGTTTTGTATATCCAAACTGCATTGTATTTGGTCTTGGATGTTCATACACTCCTGTTAAGCAATCTTCTGCATCATCATGTTCGTTTTTTCCGCTTCTTAAATAATGTTTTAAATGTTTTGCAAATTCCGGCCATCTATCTTCCCAATTAATTGGAAAATATATATTATTCATTACTGCCGTTGAATTACTTAATATTCTAGCTATCTTGTTCTCACTTTGATGAAATGGATTTATTTTTGTATGATAATTTTTTAAATTTTTTAGTTCTTCTTTTACATTTCTTGAAAAACCTCTACCACCATTGTTACTTTCAATGTTTGCATAACCTACTCTATCCTTGGTGAGCATTTTCGCAACTGCTGGTTCTGTTATTTCCATTGTTTCTTGTGTATATATAACATCTAATATATAATATGAATTATTATACATTTGATAATCTATTGAACATAAATAATCTTCTCCTTCATCTGCCGTATCTGTATAATTCATAATGTAATGTGCTGGTGGCAATTTATCATATGTTTTAAATCCACTATATAATCTGTTCTTTATATCTATTGGCTCTTGTTGATAGTTTGCATATACAATGTCTTTATTCATATTTTTAGTTTTTAAATTGTAATCTTCTTTATTTAGTATTTTGTCACATAACATTGAGCCATCTTTTTGAACTGCTTGATAATTAATGTGTCTTACATTATCAAAATTTTCTAATATATATCCTGCTAAATCGTTGCTTGCCCATCTTGTCATTATTATGATTAGTTTAAATCCTGTTTCTGTTCTTGATAACATTGTATTATTAAACCAATCTATTTGTTTCTGCAATACTGTTTCGTTATATGCTTCTTGAACATTTTTTATTAAGTCATCTATTATCATTAAGGTGCAACCAAATCCTGTTGCAGTTCCTGTTGGAGATGTTGCTAAATAGTTAGCTTGATTACTTCCTTCTAATGCCCATTTACTACTACTTGCTTCTCCATATTTTATTTTTGTGTTTGGAAATATGTCATTATATACAATTACTCCTTCTGTCTTTTCTGATGCTATTGTATCTCTTACTGATTTTGCAAATGTTCCTGATAAAGTTTCATTGTACGAACCAGTCATTACTTTTTCGTTCTTATTATTTCCAAACACCCATTCTACTAATTTTCCTGCTGTTCTTGATTTCCCATGTCTTGGTGGTACATTTATTACCATTATTTTATCTTCTAGCTTTTTGCTTTCATAAAAGTCTTGCAATTCATTGCACATATTTTTTAAGAATATTCTATCTTCTTTATAAAAATCACTAGCAGTAAGTTTGCAATATTCAAAAAAATCACGCCTAGCTAATTCTAGTCGTGCTTGTCTTTTTAATTCTTCTTTAATTTTATTGTTTATCATCTTCTATCAACTGCCTTAATTCTTCTGTTGTCATTCCTTCAAATGGATTGTTTATTTTTCCACTATGTTCTATTTGTTGTTTATCAGACCAACCAAAGTTATTTTTTAAATTAAATATTATTCCTGTTGTCGTACTATCTGTTATCAAATGCTTTTCTAAATAATTTTCAACTCTTAATTTGGCTTTTTTTATAGTGTCGGAAAATTGTTTATCTTTAGCATACTCTAATAATGTATCCCTACATATGTCTAGTGCTATACACAGTCCTGTTACTGTATATGGTTCGTTATTAGATTCACAATCATTAAAATATTTATCTATCTTTTCTTGCATCTGTTTTACACTTTTATATACCTTAGGTCTTCCTACTTTATTTGCCATTCTCATCATTCTCTTTCTTGTAGATTTCTTTTATTGCTTCCGCAATTCCTTTTATTATGTAATATATAATGCCAATAACCATGCTCAAACTAATTATTGTCGATATTAATGCTATTGGGCTTAATATTATTCCTAATATAATTGTTAACATGCTTCCCTCCTAATACACACTTGTTATTTACTCTGTAACCACAATACACTTTTTGTTTGTCTAAATTTAGTATCTGTAATAGGCTGCAGTTTCTACATTCTCTTGGTAGTTGTGCTTTTATCTTTTTAATTTTAAAATCGTATTCTTTTTCTTCTAATCTATCTATCATTTTGAATGTTTGTTTGCAGTCGTCTAATTTGCACTCTTTGCACTGTTTATTGCAATTGCTGCATACTTCGTTTCCTTCTAAACATTTTTCCATAGTTTATCTCTTTCCTTAGTTTTATATTAGAACTTGCTAGGAAAGTTCTTGTCTTTTCTATTACACTATCTTTTCTTTGAAAGGAGATGAAGAGCATCTTAAACTTTTATATTAGCACTACCTAGCATGTGTTAATACCTAAATAAAAAGAGCAGACATTAAAATAACATCTACTCTTTTTCATACCCTTTATTGGGTTTGGATGCGAAAGTAAGATTTGAACTTACGACCTCTAGCTTATGAGACTAGCGAGATGACCACTTCTCTATTTCGCAATATTTAGAGACTGTTCAAAGTACAATCTCTATGAAACTTTAATTAAGATTAGGCACCCATGTTGCTTGGGTTTAGTTAGTTTCTCTCTAACTGCAACTATATGTTTTCCTTTATATCTAGTCTATATTAAAACATACTTCTATGTCGTGATTAAACCTTTTTTGTCGTGATTATCAAATTTATTTAATGCTGTTCCATTCATTTTGCACATATATTTATAATCATATCCCATTTCACTAGCAACTGTTACTAATGATTTCCCTTGTATGTACACTTTTTCCAGTATTAATCTATATGGTTGCTCCACTTGGTCTAATTGTTTTAATATTTCTTTTTGTCTAGTGCTTTCTTTTTCTATCATTTCCAATAATTCGTTAATATTGTCCATTAATTTGCTTAAATTTTCTGCCATACCGTCTTGCACTTCTTTGCTTCCGCTTCGGCATATCTGTCATTATAGTTGTTGTTCTAGTTATACTTGCTTTGTAACTTTCTAAATATTCTAATCGTCCCTCTATCCACTTTTGATTATGTTTGTAGCTTTTTAAATCTTCTCTATTCATTGGTACCTCCTATAGCTTTAATTTTTCTAATTCACTTTTAAATATATCTATATTCTCATTCAACAACTGTTTATCTTCATATACTAACAAACAGCATAAACTGTTATATAAATTATTTACTTTTTCAATTTGCTTTTCTCTATTCATTTGTATTTCCTCCTATACTTTATTTATAAGCTTGTCTAATATGTTATAGGCCTTGTTTACTTGCTCCTGATTGTATGTTCTTTTTTGGTAGTTTGTTGTGTCTATATATTCTAGTATCTGCATTGCTTTTGCTATTTCTGTTTTTATTTCTAGTTTATCCATGTCTTATCACTTGCTTTCTTTTAAATATCTATATATAACCGCTTCTACATGTGCTAAA
>CAUWEX010000005.1:0-71144 GCA_963557965.1 uncultured Clostridia bacterium | reverse complement strand
GTAACTAGAATTTACTTTTTCTAATTATATTTTACTTTTTCAATTCACCTTTTTTATACTTCCTTGAACATTTTATAGTATTCAATTCAATTTACCATATTGATAGTTCGTTCTTTTTTAACTTTCTACTTGATATACTTTTTGTATTATAGGTAAAGGAGGAACCAAAATGAACAATAGAGAAAGTTATCTAAGAAAAAGTATTGGTAAAAAAATTAAATTAGCTAGAAAAAATGCAAAATACACCCAAGAAGAACTAGCCGAGAAATTATCTATTTCTCCTAGGTATGTTAGCCAACTAGAAAGAGGAATTGCATTTGGAAGTGCTACCACAATTACAAATGTTTGCACAGCACTTAATATTAACGCTGATTTTTTATTTTCAGATATTATTACCGTTTCTGACGCTCCTTCAGTAAATGATTTAATTAGTCAAAATTTTATTGAAAATTATTTAAATTTAGATCCTTATAACAAACTAATTGTTAATTCCATGACTAACGAATTAGTAAAAATTCAAAAGGCTACTAGAAACAAAAAAGAAGCTTAACTTGGCTTCTTTTTTAATTTATTGTTGTATTGGTTGGACCTGTTCCAACAACTGCCTCTTGTAATGCTCTCCAAGTATTGCATCCAACAATACCATCTACTTGAAGCCCCATTTTTCTTTGATAATTTTTTACCGCTTCTTGTGTTGCAGGTCCAAATATTCCATCTAGTCCATTTGTTCTATACCCTAATGTATTTAAATCATCTTGCGCAATAAGAACATAATTACTTAAACTTCCTCTTTTTAAAGTCGGAAAGCCACCTCCAATACAGGCTGGTTTTCCGAAAACGCTTGTCAAAATGAACCCATGTTGGTGTTAATGAATATGGTTCTACAAAATACCAAATTTGTGAATTATTAGCAGAATTCCACAGTTCTCTTCTTTTGCTAGCACTTAACCTTTGGCCCACGTCAAAAGCAGTCCCCGCATAATGTTGACTCTGATTTCCATGTCCACCTTCATATGGTCTTTTAAATGCAAAACCGACTGGAATTGGTCCTCCGAAAATATATCTTTGACTATTCCAACTTTGCATTGTCCTTTTAGTTGTCCATAAAATATTACTTTTACTAGATCCTCTAAATTCTCGTACCTTTAATGTAGCATTTGTATTATATGGCATCGGATCTCCTTCATTTCTATAATAAGTTTCCATCCTATCTGTATCATTATTAAATACAATTATTTTAGCCACTATCTTATCCCCCTTTTTATTTCTTCTTATATATTATGTATAGAAACAAAAAAATGCTCTAATTATTAAACATTTGCCTAATAATTAGAAGCATTACTGTTTTAGACTTCTCTTGCTTTTACAATTACTCTTAATTTACTATCATTTGTACATGTTATTAATGTAATTTCTCTTTTTCCATTTGTTTCTTGATCTAAACAATTTGTATCAGTCGGAACCACTTCGTAATTTGCATACACTGCATATTTTACAGTACTTTTAGCATTATCAGTAATCTCTATAATGTCTCCATTTTTTAACGTAGGTACTTTACTAAAAAATCTTGAATTTCTATAATTATGTCCTACTATACAATAGTTTCCTACTGTATTTGCATCAGGTCCCCAAAATTTTGTTGGTGATATTTTTAAAAGTGCTTCTGTTTCTTCTACTGAATCTGTTTCTCCATCAATTATAGTATAATTAACATTTATCTTTGGAATATTTATACTTGCAACTGATGAATATGTATATCCATTTTCTGTAGTTGCTTTTTTAGTATTATTGGTTGGCGTCGTTGGTTTTTCTATTTCTACAGGTGGAACTTCCTCTTCTTCTGTTCCATCTAATACTGCTACCAAAACCTTCTTTTTATTATCAATTTCTTGTTCACTTTGATTAAATTCTTCTAATAATGCTGCTGATGTTTCTTCATTTTTATTTCTATCATATTCTGCATAAATATATAAGGAAATTAATATGCACACTAAAAAAACAGATAAAAAGAAATATAGTTTATATATTTTCTTTTTTCTTTTTAGTTCAGGTGTTATATACAATTTTTCTGTAACTAAAATTTGATTCATACTATTCTCCTTTTTATATTCCGTTTTTATTATATCATAAATATATAATCTTTTAAATAGATTTATTACAAATCTTATTGGTAATATCCGCATAATTTTGCAAAGTCAATTTTTCAGGTCTAATATTTTCTGCAATTCCCAATTCTTTTAATATTTTTGTTCCTTCTTCTTTACTAGCAAATATTTTAGCATTTGTCAAAGCATTTAACAAAGTTTTTCTTCTTTGCATAAAAGCTCCTTTTATTATTTTAAACATCTCTTCTTTGTTTTCAACATTTACTGGTTCGTCAATTCTTATATTAAGCTGGATAACTTCTGATGTTACTTCAGGTTCTGGAACAAAAGAATTTTTAGAAACTTCTATAATTTTTTTAGCACTAGCATAATAATATACTGTATATGTAATTGCTCCTGTTTCTTTATCCCCTGGTGTAGCAATTAATCTATCCCCTACCTCTTTTTGCACCATTACAGTTATTGATTTTAAATCTAATTTTTCTTCTAGCAATTCCATAATTATTGGTGTTGTAATATAATATGGTAAATTTGCTACAACTTTTACATTTTTTATATTATTATTTTCTTTTTCCTTTTTAATTAATTCTTGTAAGTCCACTTTTAAAACATCATTATGAATTAACTCAAAATTATTATATAATTTAAATCTATCCTGTAATATCTCTATCATTTTGTCATCTAATTCTATGCAAATTACTTTTTTTGCTTTTTCTAGTAAACAACTTGTAAGAGTTCCTAGTCCTGGTCCTATTTCTATAATTAAATCATCTGATTTAATTTCACTTTTATCTATTATATTTTCAATTACTTCATCACTAATCAAAAAATTTTGTCCTAATGATTTGTTGGCTTTTATTTTGTATTTATCCATAATAAACTTTGTTTCTTCTAATACACTTCTCAATTTTCTTCATTCCTTTTTAGTATAATACAATAATCTTATTGTATTATAAGTACGTGATTTTTTCAAGTTTTTATTGCTTTTTTAGTATTTTTACGATAAAATAATTTTGAATATTTTTAACTAAAGAGGCGATTTAATGGATAATAAAAATAATAGTAATAGAAGTAATTCAAAACAAGTCAAAAAGAAAAAAGGCGATAATATTGTGAAGTTAAAAACTCCTTTTTCTTCTGGTAATTTCATTCAAGTAAGAAAATTAAGACTTACTCTTGCAATTACAGTAACGCTTTTCGTTTTACTAATTGTAAGAATTGGATTTTTACAATTTGTTCAGGGTAGTTCTTTAAAAGAAAAAGCATATAATCAACAAGTTATTAATCAAATTATTAGCCCCAAACGTGGAAACATATATGATAGTACTGGAAAAGCTTTAGCAATTAGTGCCCAAGTAGATACTATAACAATAAATCCTGGAAAAATTGTGGCAAAAACTGATGATGCAACTAATAGTTTAAAAGAAAAAGTTGCTAAAGGATTATCTGAAATCTTTGAATTAGATTATAATGAAACTTTAGAAAAAGTAAAAAGCAATTCTCAAGTTGAAACAATTGCAAAAAAAGTTGATAAAACCAAGGTTGATACTTTAAAAAACTGGATGAAAGATAATGACGTATCTGTTGGAATAAATATAGATGAAGATTCTAAAAGATATTATCCATATAATAATTTAGCATCTCAAGTTATTGGCTTTTGTGGTATCGACAACCAAGGTCTATCTGGACTAGAAGCAACATGGGATTCTGTATTAACAGGCACCCCAGGAAAAATTGTAAGCTCTAAGGGCAGTAACCAACAGGAAATACCAGATTCTGAAGAAAAATATATATCTGCTGAAAATGGTAGCAACTTAACACTTTCTATTGATGTCAACATTCAAACAATTGTTGAAAAATATTTAAAACAGGCTGTTGATGAAAATAATTGTAAAAAGGGTGGAAATGTTATTGTTATGAATCCAAAAACTGGAGATATTTTAGCAATGGCTTCATATCCTGACTATAACTTAAATCAACCATATACACCAAATGAAACATTGGCAAAAACTTATGATACTTTGTCCGCAGAACAAAAGAGTGAAGAATTATATAAAATGTGGGCAAATAAATCTGTAGCAGAAACTTATGAACCTGGATCAGTTTTTAAAACTATTACTGCTGCCGTTGCCTTAGAAGAAAATATAACAACTACAGATAAACCAGGGGATTTTACATGTATAGGATACGAGGAATTTGAAGATTCCACTGCTAGTAAACCTTTAAGAATAAAATGTTGGGCTCCTAACCCTCACGGTTCGCAAACTTTAAGGCGTGCTCTTTGTAATTCTTGTAACCCTGCATTTATGCAACTTGGAAAAAGAATTGGAGCATCTACATTATATAAATATTACGACGCCTTTGGATTCTTTGAATCTACACATTCTACTCTTTATGGCGAACAAAGTAGTATCTTCCAAAAGCTTGATAATGTAGGACCTGTAGAGTTAGCCACCATGTCTTTTGGACAAAGATTAAATATTACACCACTTCAAATGATAACCGCTCTATCTGCCATTGCAAATGATGGAGTATTGTTACAACCAAGAATTGTTAAGCAATATACAAATACAGAAACAGGTGCTGTTACTGAAGTTCCAGTTACAAAAGTAAGACAAGTTATATCTAGTGAAACTGCAAAGCAAGTAAGAAGTTTAATGGAATCTGTTGTTACTGAAGGCTCTGGTAGACATGCAGCTGTTCAAGGATATTCAATTGGTGGAAAAACAGGTACATCTGAACCAATATATACTCAAATAGATAATGGTTATGTAGCTTCATATGGTGCTATCGCTCCTGTAGAAGATACTCAGGTGGCATTATTACTTACACTTTATGATCCACCAAAAAGCAATCATCAAGGAGGTACATTGGCAGGACCTGTTGTGTCTCAAATGTTAAGTGAAATATTACCTTACTTAGGAATTCCTTCAAGTGAAACGACTAATACAACTCCTTCTAATTTAATTACTGTTCCTAACGTTAAAGAAAAGACTATAACAGAAGCTAAGAAAACGTTAGAGAATTTAGGTTTCAAAGTAAAATCTTATGTTAAAGGAGATCCTAATAATATACTCGTTGCTGATCAAAATCCGAAACCAGGCGCTCAATTATCAAAAAATTCTATAATAATTCTTTACGGAGATGATAGTAATGTTGCTACTTCAGTAGCTGTTCCTGATTTAAAAGGAATGACAGCATCTCAAGCAAAAACAGCATTAAGTGATAAAAATTTAAATATAAATATTGACGGTTCTGGATATGTAAGTACTCAAGAATATTCTAAAGGAGACCAAATTCCTGAAGGTACTATTGTAAAAGTTACTTTAAAACAACGACTAGTTGGCGGAGGTCAATAGAATAAATCGGGAAGCCACTAAATTAGCATAATTTTAATCTTTCTCTTAGGCTTTCCTAATATATAAAATAAAAACCAGCTCATATAGAGTTGGTTTTTATTTTATATAAATTATAATTTTATAATATCATATACTTTTTGTATTTCACTTTGTGGTGTCGATGCTCCTGCCATTATTCCTATTTTTTCACAATCTTTTATTTCTTTTATAACTAAATCTTTTGCAGTTTCAATACATATACTATTTTTGCAATATTTTTTACTTATTTCGTATAATTTCTTTGTATTAGAGCTATTAGCTCCACCAATTATTATCATATAGTCCACTTTTTTTGCAATTTCTTCTGTTTCTTTTTGTCTTAATTCAGTCGCTCTGCAAATTGTATTTTTCACTTCTATTTCTACTGTATCTGGAATTTGATCACATATCATATTTTTTATGTTTTCAAATTTCTCCATACTATACGTTGTTTGTACAATAAGAAGTAACTTATTTATATCATTTTTTCTGAATTCTTCTATGGCTTTTTTTACGTCATCTTCGCTCTCTATAACACTCACAAATTCACCACAGTAACTTAAAGTTCCTATATTTTCTGGATGATTTTTGTTTCCACAAAGCATTATATAATAACCTTGTTTTTGATATTCCTCAGCTATTTTATGAATTTTTAGAACATTTGGGCATGTAAAGTCTTTAATTTCTATATTATTTTGCTTAGCTGTTTCATATATCTTTTTTGCAACTCCATGTGCTCGTATAATAACTTTATCATGTGCCTCTTCAATATTATTTATTACAACTAATCCTCTTTGTTTCAAGTCTTCAACTACTTGCTTATTGTGTACAATTTCTCCTAAACAATATAAATTTTCTTTTGCGTTTTGTAATTCTTTACGTGCTCCTTCTACCGCATTTCTTACTCCATAACAAAAACCTGCAGTTTTACCTAATATAATTTCCATTATTCCTCCACCATTTTTATAATCTCTTTTTTTAATTCCTCTACAATTTCATTTTGTGGTATTTTTTTAATTATTTCTCCTTTTTTAAATAATAGACCTTCTTTTATTCCTCCTGCAATTCCTATGTCTGCTTCTCTTGCCTCACCTGGTCCATTAACTGCACATCCCATAACTGCAACAGTAATATCAGAATTTATATTTTCTAAAAACTTCTCTACCTCTTTTGCAATTGGTATTAAATCTATCTGAGTTCGTCCACAAGTTGGGCATGCTACTAATGTTGGTACGTTTTTATATAAATTACAATCTTTTAAAATTTCTTTGGCTACTTTTATTTCTTTTATAGGATCATCTGATAGCGATACTCTTAATGTATCTCCTATTCCATTCCTTAACATGTACCCCAATCCTATACTTGATTTTATTGTTCCACTAAATTCCGTTCCGCTTTCTGTTATTCCCAAATGTAATGGACAATCAAATGTCTTAGCCGCTTCTTCATAAGCTTCTATACACAAATCCAAGTTACTTGCTTTAAGTGATAACAAATAATCTTTAAAATCTAATTCTTCTAAAATATCTATATGTCTTTTTGCACTTTCTATCATTGCTTTAGCTGTAGGTTTACCATATTTTTCTAACAAATCTTTTTCTAATGACCCTGCGTTTACTCCAATTCTAATTGGAATCTGTTTTTCTTTGCATTTGTCAACTACGGCTTTTACTCTATCTTTAGTACCTATGTTTCCTGGATTTATACGTACTTTATCTACTCCAGATTCTATTGCTTGCAATGCAATTCTATAATCAAAATGTATATCTGCTACAATTGGAATATGTATACTTTTCTTTATTTCTTTAATTGCTTTTGCATCTTCTAAATCAAGACATGCTACTCTTATAATTTCACATCCTGCTTTTTCTAATTCTAAAATTTGTCTAACTGTTTCTTTTATATTTTTTGTTTTTGTATTACACATCGATTGTATTACTACTTTATCTTGTCCTCCAATTTGTACATCTCTTACCATTATTTTTCTAGTATTTATTCTTTTCATATTTATATCATTCCTTATATATTTTATATGATAAAATGCCGCAAATAGATTTTATTCCATTGCGACATCTTTATTTATTGCAAATTCATATTATTTTGAAGCAATATAATACCCTACTCCTCTTTTGGTTATTAAAATTTTAGGTGTTGAAGTATCTTGTTCTATTTTTTCTCTTATTCTTCTTACAGTTACATCTACAGTTCTTATATCTCCATAATATTCATATCCCCACACTTTTTCTAAAAGTGTCTCTCTAGTTATAACTTGTTCTGGTTGCAATGCTAAGAATTTTAACACTTCAAATTCTCTTAAAGTTAAATCAATTATTTCACCTCTAACTTTAACCTCGAATTTATCCAAATCAAGTTCTAAATCTCCAACTATTATTTTACTATCCTTTTTTTTGTCCTCTTTTAATACGTTTGTCATATTACTAGATACAACTTCAACTTTTCTTAAATTAGCTTTTACTCTAGCAACTAACTCTCTTACACTAAATGGCTTAGTAATATAATCATCAGCACCTAATTCAAGACCTAAAATTTTATCAATCTCTCCGTCTTTTGCTGTTAGCATGATAATTGGTACATTAAAAGAATTTTTTATTCTTTTACATACTGACAATCCATCTAGTCTCGGAAGCATTATATCTAATAATATTAAGTCAGGTCTTTTTTCTGTTGCTAATTCAACAGCAGTTATACCATCACTTGCTTCGATTGTTTTATATCCTTCCTTTTGTAAATTATATACTAAAATATCTAAAATTGGTTGCTCATCATCAACAATTAAGATAGTTTTTGCATCATTTTCTAATTCTTGTTCCACAAAAATTCCGCCTTTCTTTTGGTAGCTTTATTTTTATAGTATATTTATATCATAATTAGAGTATGAATACAAGTATTTTCTTGTAAAATAATCCCCTAAGCTATAAAGCTTTTACCTTTTATTTTAATTTTATGTGTACATCATTTAATTGAGATTCACTAACAGCTGAAGGAGCCCTCATTAATAAATCTCTTGCTTTTTTATTTTTTGGAAATGCTATTATTTCTCTTATATTTTGAGAATCTGCAATTAACATTACCATTCTATCTACTCCTGGTGCAGCTCCCGCATGTGGTGGTGCTCCATATTGAAACGCATTATATAATGCTCCAAATCTTTCTTTTACATCATCTTCTTTATATCCTGCGATTTCAAATGCTTTAACCATTGTTTCAGGATTGTGGTTTCTTACTGCTCCTGATGCCATTTCATAACCATTACATACTAAGTCAAATTGATATGCCAAAATATCTAATGGATCTTTTGTTTCTAAGGCTTCTAATCCACCTTGTGGCATTGAAAACGGATTATGGTTAAAATCTATAGTCCCTTCATCTGATAATTCATACATTGGAAAATCTACTATAAAACAGAATTTATATTTATTTTTTTCTATTAATTCTAGTCTTTTCCCTAGTTCTATTCTTACTAATCCTGCTATTTTTTGAGCTTTTTTAAATTCATCTGCAATAAAAAATATTGCATCTTTATCTTTTGCTCCATATTTATTCATTAACTCTCTTAGCATTTCTTCAGAAATAAATTTAGCTATTCCGCCTTGTGCTTCATTATTTTCAACCTTTGTCCAAGCAAGGCCTTTTGCACCAACTTCTTCTGTAGTAGCAAATTCTGTCATCTTGTCAAAGAATTTTCTTCCTTGATTACTTCCTTCTGGAACTACTATTATTTTGATTGTTTTATTGTCAAATGCTTTAAAATCAGAGTTTTTAAATATTTCTGTTGCATCTTGAATTATTAATGGATTTCTTAAGTCTGGTTTATCTATCCCGTATTTTTCCATAGCCTCTCTATATGGAATACGTATAAATGGTCCTTCATCTACTTCCCAATTTGTGAATTTTTTAAATGTATATGGTATTACTTCTTCCATTACTGCTAATACATCATCTTGCTCCGCAAAGCTCATTTCATAGTCTAATTGATAAAATTCTCCCGGTGCTCTATCTGCTCTTGGATCTTCATCTCTAAAACATGGAGCTATTTGATAATATTTATTGAAACCTGAAAGCATTAACAATTGTTTGAATTGTTGTGGTGCTTGTGGTAATGCGTAAAATTCTCCTGGATTTAACCTGCTTGGTACCAGATAATCTCTTGCTCCTTCTGGTGAAGAATTAGCAAGTATTGGTGTTTGAATTTCTGTAAAACCTAATTCATCCATCTTATCTCTCAATGTTTTTAATATTTTTGAACGAAGTAAAATATTATTGTGTAATTTTTCATTTCTTAAATCTAAAAATCTATATTCTAATCTTAAGTCTTCTCTAACTTCTTGGTCAGTATTGATTTCAAATGGTAAAATGTTTTTACATTTTCCAAGCATTTCAATTTTACTTGCAACAACTTCAATCTCTCCAGTTGAAATTTTGTTGTTTTTGCTACTTCTTTCTACAACTTTTCCAATTACTTGTATACAACTTTCTGTAGAATATGTTTTAATTTGTTCTTCCAACTTATCATCATTTACAACAATTTGTGTAATTCCAAATTCATCTCTTAAATCAATAAAAATCATTCCACCTAAGTTTCTTACCTTTTGTATCCATCCACTTAAGGTTACTTCTTCATTAATATTTTTTATACTTAATTCTCCACATGTTTTTGTTCTATACATCTTTTTTCTCCTTTTGCTTCTTTAATTCTAGCCATTATATGATATCACACTCTTTGCGAAATATCAATGTTTTTTGCTCATTAATTCATTTGTTTTAGCCCTTGAATTTTTAGATTTTTAATGTTATTATTTAGTTGAAATTTTTATCTTTAGGAGGTCAAAACACTTATGAACAGTCAGACTTTTGATTTTTACGACAGGACTAGTTTAAAGTCCTATAATTTAGATGAAAGTATGAGATATCAATTAAATATGTTAGATAAGTTGGATGTCTTTACAAGAAAACATTCAGAAAATGTTGGTGATTTAACTTGTAGACTATGTCAAAAATTACATTGTTCAAAAAGTTTTACAGAATATTGTGCCATTTGTGCATATTTACATGATATTGGCAAGCAATTTATACCTTCTAATGTTTTACAAAAGCCTGGAAAATTAACGGAAGATGAATTTGCTATCATGAAAACTCATACAACAATTGGATATAAGATGTGTATGAATGACTTAAAACTTAGACCTTATGCCGCAGGGACATATTATCACCATGAAGCATTAGATGGAAGTGGCTACCCTCAAGGTTTAGAAAAAAAAGACATTCCCTACGAAGCTCAAATTATTAGGGTTGCAGATGAATATGATGCAATTAGTAGCAAACGCCAATATAAGACCCACATTGGTATTTCTGACACCATAAAAATTTTAATTGAAAATTCTAATCCAAATCCAGATAATCCTAAATCGAAAAATCACAAAGTAGGTAAAAACAACCCCCTTATCGTAAAAAAGTTAATTAAGGTTGTCATTGAAGATACTGAATATGAAATCTTTCTTACTCAAAGCTATCTATCTGAATTGAAATCAGAATTGAAAAGATTGTCTCAAGTTGAAAAATATGAAATAGCTATGAACAAAGCAAAAACTGAAAAGAATAAAGCATATTATTTAGAAGGGATGAAGCAACTTTTAATAAATGATGAAACTCCTGAAAATTATAAAGAACGCTATTTAGAATATCAGGAAGCTTTTGAAACGCGAAAGGCAATAATTAATAATTTATATAACGAAATAAAAATCTTAAAAAAATTAAAAGTATAACCTATAAAGCTAGTATGTATTTTACAAACATACTAGCTTATTATTTTCTTATAAAATAGCCCGTTATAGTCCAAAACTAACACCAAGCGCATTATTTACTTGATCAATAATTTTGTCATCATCAATATGACCTATCTTTTCTTTTAGTCTACTTTTATCTATTGTACGTATCTGTTCTGCCAAAACTATAGAATTATTTTTCAAACCACATGTTTCTGAATCAATTGCAATATGTGTTGGCAATTTAGTTTTTCCTGTTTGAGACGTTATTGCTGCAGCTATAACTGTTGGACTATATTTATTTCCTAAGTCATTTTGAATAATTAAAACTGGGCGTATTCCGCCTTGTTCTGAACCAACTACCGGACTTAAATCTGCATAAAACATATCGCCTCTTTTTATCTGCATGTTCTTCACTCCTAATATTACTAGATTGTCAAGTATGGTTAATTCTGCGAAGTAAAGATTTCTAACTATTTACATTTACTTCTCTATATAATATGTAAACAGCTAAATTTTTGTTAGCATATCTAACTTCCATTTTGCTTGGTTTTCCTGTTTTTTTGTCTATGTATAAATTTTTATTTTTCGTTTCCATTATTATTTCATTTGCTCTTTCACTATATTTTGCACTTTTATTGTTTTTGTATTCTTGTATAAAGCTGATTAAATCTAAATCATTTCCTAAAAGACCTTGATAATTTTCATATATATTTTTCAAATTTAACTCTGTATTTTCTATAATTACATTTCCATCATTATTTATTATAGTTACTCCTGATATATTATTAGGTTCAATAACTTGTTGCTTTAAGTAATTGGGTTCTTCATATTTTTGCATAATTATATATTTATTAGTATTTTTATTGCTTATTATTTCTACTTCTACTTTTGCTTGGTATGATTTCACCTCAACAATCTTATTTACCATTTCTTGACTAGTAATATTATTTCCAAAATTATTTTTTTTAGCCATATATAATAAAAAAATTATTAACATGACAATAAAAATAATAATTGTGCTTACAATGATATTTTTTTTATTTTTGTCCAAATTATTCATCTCCCATAAAAAATAGTGAATTATTAATATAATTCACTACATTTTTATTCTATAAAGTTCTAAAATATTCATTTAGTTTATTCATAAGTTCTTCTTTGGTTTCTATCTTGTTTATTGAATTTCTAAATTCGCTTGAATTTTTTAAATTTTTAGTATACCAAGCAATATGTTTTCTAAGTTCCTTAATTGCAATTTCGCCTTTTTCTTCTACTGCCAAATCAATATGTTTTTTCATAACTTCAAGCCTTTCATCAATTGTTGGTCCTGCCAATTTCTCTCCTGTTTTTAAGAAATGAATAATATTTCTAAATATCCATGGATTTCCAAAACTAGCTCTTCCTACCATAATTCCATCTACCCCTGTTGTCTCAAACATTTGCTTTGCTGTCTCTTCGTCTACTACATCCCCATTTCCAATCACAGGAATTTTTACACTTTCTTTTACTTTTTTTATAATTTCCCAGTCTGCTTTTCCACTATAAAATTCACTACGTGTTCTTCCATGTATCGTAATTGCTGAAGCTCCTGCTTGTTCTGCAATTTGTGCAATTTCTGTTGCTACTATATTGTTTTTATCCCATCCTTTTCTAAATTTTACTGTTACTGGAACTTCTGCATTTTTCGCAACTGTTTCTATTAGACTTTGTGCCTTGTTTAAATCTAGTAGTAATTTACTTCCGTCTCCATTTTTCACAACTTTAGGTGCTGGACATCCCATATTTATGTCGATTATATCGGCAAAATTGTTCATATATGTAGTAGCATATGCTAGACTTTCTTCATCACTTCCAAAAACCTGAAAACTAATAGGTCTTTCTTCTCCCTCTGTATTAAATAACCTTTTTGTCTTTTCATCATTATGAAACATTGCTCTAGCACTTGCCATCTCTGTACACACCATACCTGCTCCACATTCTTTGCATACTGTCCTAAAGGCTAAATTTGTTACTCCTGCCATAGGAGCTAATATTAAGTTGTTTTCTAATTCTACGTTTCCTATTTTTAATTTGTGTATATACATATTTTACCTCTATTATCTTATAATAAAATACGGGAACAATTTCATTTTGATTGTTTCAATGCAAAATAGAACTGTCCCCAAGTGTTATTTTATAAATATTGTTTTTTGTCTTTTACTACTTATGTTTAAAATTATTCCTATACATATAAAGTTTGTAATTAATGAACTTCCTCCATAACTGATAAATGGAAGTGGTACCCCAGTAATTGGCAACAAGCCCATTACCATTCCTGTATTTTCTATCATATGAAAAATAAATATTCCCGTTATTCCTGTAACTATTAGCGAGCCTGCTTCATCTTTAGCAGTTTTTGCAACATACAAGCATTTAGTTATCAGAACTACATATAATATAATGATGGCACCTGCTACAACAAATCCCATTTCCTCCCCAATTACGGCATATATAAAGTCTGTAGTTTTAGGATATAAAAAGCCTAATTGCGTTTGGTTTCCTTTAAGTAATCCCATTCCTGTTAACCCGCCAGCTCCGATTGCTAGTTTTGATTGTATAATATTATAACCCGAACCACGTGGATCTGATTCTGGATTTAAAAATATGTCTATTCTATTTTTAGCATGTTCAGGTAATACAAATTTATACATTAGCGGCAATGCAATACATATTAATATAATAGTTCCTATGATATATCTTTTATCTAATCCTGCTGCCATTACCATAAGAGCTGCTGCTACTATAAACGCCATTGCTGTTCCGTAGTCTGGCTGCTTAACTATTAATAATATCGGAACTCCCAATATTGCTAATAATATTAACAATTTTGTTGGTCTATTAATTTCTGCTTTTCCTCTTTCTTGTATTCTTGTTATTGCCATAGCTAAAAATAAAATTACGAATATCTTTGCAAATTCTCCTGGTTGAAATGAAAAGAAACCTATATCAAACCAACTTGTAGCCCCATTTATTGCTGGCGTAAATAATACTCCTATTAATAATACTATAAACAAACCATATAATATTGGGGATATTTTTATTAAAGTTTCATAATCAATTAGCATTACACCTACCATTATTACCAAGCTTACGGCAAGCCATATACATTGTTTATAAAACTCGTCATGATCTGCACTTTGAGTCGCAGAAAATAATGCGACTAATCCTATAACACTCAATAGAAGAACAATTATCAAAATGCTCCACTCAATATTTTTTAATTCTCTTTTTCTCATTAAACCACTCTTTTTCCTATTCTTTTTCTGATTTAATTTTTTCTTTTACTTTAGTTTCTGTTTTTTTCTTCTCACTTTTTTTAATTTCTTTTTTTTCTGTTCCTTCCTTTTTAGAAGCTTGCTCTTCCTTTTTCTCGTTGCCTTTTACTTCTTCTATAATTTCTTCAGCTTGTTCTACTTTTTGAGCAACTTCATTATTCGCTTCTTTTTTACTTTCCTGAACAGTATTTTGATTTTTTGTTTCGCTTTTTTCTTTTACTTCAATTTGTCTAGTTTCATTTTTTATATTTACAATAGGTATGTTGGCATATAAAGCAGGAGCTCCATTTGTGCCATCCCCATTTTCTTTGTTAGTTAATCGAACATCTATTGCACTTTCGTCTACGTCGATGTATTTTTTTATTACTTCAATAATTTCTTGCTTCATTAGTTCCAAAAAGTCTGCCGAAACATTTGCTCTGTCTTGCATTAATACTAAGTGTAATCTTTCTTTTGCAGCATTTTTAGAATTTACTGCCGCTTTATCTCCCTTTTTATTCCAGTTTTTTAAAAAATTCATTATGTTCTCAAACATTATTTTTTCCTACTCCTTACATTTTTTATTGTTTTCCGAATAGTCTTTTTAATCTTGCAAAAAATCCTTTTTCCCTTCCTGGAATAGTTACTTCTATTTTTTCTCCTAATACTCTTTTAGCTATTTCTATATATGCTTTGCCTGATGGAGCTTTTTTGTTTTGAATAACTGGTTCTCCTTTATTTGTTTGTGTAATAATGTATTCATCATCTGGAACAACACCAACTAAATCTATTGATAACAAATCTACTATGTCATCAACATCCATCATTTCTCCTTTTTTTACCATATTAGGTCTAATTCTATTTATAACTAACTCTGGATTTTTAATTTCTGATGATTCTAAAAGTCCTATAATTCTATCTGCATCTCTAATTGCTGATATTTCTGCTGTTGTTACCACAATTGCTCTATCAGCTCCTGCAATAGCATTTTTAAATCCTTGTTCAATTCCTGCTGGGCAGTCTATTAGTATATAATCAAATTCTTCTTTTAATTTTTCTACTAACTTTCTCATTTGTTCTTCATTAACTGCGCTTTTATCTCTAGTTTGAGCTGCTGGTAATAGGTATAGTTCTTTAAATCTTTTATCTTTTATTAGAGCTTGCCTTAATTTGCATTTTTCTTCTACAACATCAACTATATCATAAACAATTCTATTTTCTAGCCCCATTACTACGTCAAGATTACGCAAACCAATATCAGTATCTATTAATACTACTTTTTTACCTTCTAACGCTAAACTTGAACCTAAATTTGCTGTTGTTGTTGTTTTTCCGACTCCACCTTTACCTGATGTAATAACAATTACTTCTCCCATAATTTTCCTCCTTAGGATTTTAAAAACACATTTTCAATAGCTATATGATATAACGAAAACGCTAAAAAGTCAATTGATTTTGAGCTAAAATAACAAAAATATTTCTAAAATGTTACAAAATCTTTACAAAACTTTTTCTAGGGAGACTTGGGTTTTGATGATATCAAAAATAAATTTTATAAAATTTTGTGTTAAATAGCACCAAAAAGGACATACAAGTTAATGTATGTCCTTTTTAATATATATTACTATAAAGCCACATTTTCATATCTTAAAGTTACAGGTACCTTATCTACCTCATCCACATCATAATTAGTATAATATGTGTAATTATCCATAGTTATACCTGCTACATAGAATATATTATGGCTTGTTTCGTTTATAATATATAAATCCTTTAGTTGGTTTATCTGTTCAGGAGTTGTAGCTGATCCATTTCTTATTTTTTCATAATCTTGTCCATAATTTAATGTTATATTTTCCATGGCTGATAAATCTATAACATAAAACTTACCTGTATCAGTTGCAGAACTTATGATTTTAGCATTTCTTAATTCCATTAAGTTTGTATATTCTATACTGGTATCAGCAGGTATCATTCCATATTGAGCATAATAGCTAGCAACTTTATCTGTTAGATTTTCTACATCTGCTTCCATTGCTTTTACTTTAGATATCTTGATATTATTTTTGGCATTATATAGGATAATACCTGTTAATATCATAAGCACCATTACGGCAACCGCTAAAGAAACAAGGCTTACTCCTTTTTCACTTTTGATAAAATTTTTCATCTTTTGCATTCTCCTTATCAATTTATCATTAGTATTAGTTTACTATTAATTAGCTTTATTTTCAATAGTTTTTTCTATTAAATTATAAATTTCAGTCTTTTTCTTATATTGTAAATCTTCTTTTATATATATTATCCATAAAAATATAATTATTAAAAATATTGCTATATTTTCCAAGTAAAAAGTTGCAATACTCCCTATAAAGGTTGTTATTATTAAGACTACAAATGAAAAATTATTAGTATATGTTTCAGATTTCTTCTTCCCAAAAATTATGTATGATAAGCTTTTAAAAATTCTCCCGCCATCTAAAGGATATATTGGTATTAAATTAAAGATAATTAATATTAAATTCGAATATATTATCATCAAACTAGTAACGACACTAATTTCTAAATTAGCAGCTATACATATGATTAACAAATTTGTAAGTGGTCCTGCTGTTGCAACAACTGCTTTTTTCAGTTCCAAAATATTTCCTCTCATCATTTTTTTGTTGTAATCTTTTGGTAAAATATCAAATGATATTGAAACTCCATATGGCTTTATTTCTAGTTTATTCGGTTTCATTCCAAGCATTAACCCTGCAACTAAATGTCCAAGCTCATGAATTAAAGCAAAAACCAAAATTAATGCATAGGTTCTAATTTGTCCGGTAAAATAAAACAATACTAAAAACAAGAAGATTTTTAAATCTATTTTAAAATACATATTTTCCTCTCCTATAGCTCTAAAATATTTTGTGGATTTATCATCTTTTCTTTATATCGAATTTCAAAATGTAAGTGTGGTCCTGTAGAGTTTCCTGTCGAGCCCACTTCTGCAACCTCTTGTCCTTGTTTTACTATGTCCCCCTGTTTTACATATAAGTTGTTACAATGAGCATAAATAACACTAACATCTCCCACTTGAATTTTTAAATGTTTTCCATAGTCTCCTTCTTCTGATGCAAGAACAACTTCTCCATCTGTAGCAGCTATTATTTTTGTACCTGTATTTGCTGCGATATCCACTCCTGTATGATTTTTAGGAACATTGCCTGTTGCAGTATCTCTTTGTCCAAATTTTGACGTTATTACACCCTCAACTGGTTTTATAAATGATGTCGTTTTATGTATTGCTTCTATCTCTAATTCTTGTTCTGATAATTTTTGTTCTACCTCATTAACTTGACTTGGATTTTCTTCTTCTGCCCCTCCAATTCCTTCTACTGGTGTCTCATTTTGAGTCTGATTTTCTTCTGTAGTCTTATTTTCTTCTTTATTCTTTACTGTCATTGATGGCATATTTCTAAATATTTCTTGTGTTTTATTTTTGCTTTCATTTATTATAGCTCCAAAATTTGTATCATTAGATAATATCAAACTTATTTTTTCTATAATGCTAGTTGCAAAAGTGCTATTACTGTTTTGTATGATATATATAGATGTAGCAATTGTACTACAAATTAAAATTTGAACTATCATCTTTTTTAGTAATTTTAGGTCTTTTTTATCTTGTTCGCTTCTTATTTTAGTACTTGGCATTTCTAATCCTTGCATCTTTTTTTCATATCTTTCCTCGGCTCTTCTTATCTTTTCTTCTACAGTCATTACTCTTTCCATAAAAAATACACCTCTTCCTTAGTTTCTTTATAAACTATATGATAGGATTTGGTGTTTTATAACTTATATAGTAGCCATAAATATAATTGTTTGGATAAGCAATAAAATAGTTACCACAACTGAATAAATTTTAATTTTTTTATTGCTTTTATTTTTGACTATTTTATTTCTTTTCTTGTTATTTATTTCTTTTAAATAATTTGTAACAATTAACTCCGCTTCTTTTATTGCGTAGCAATTTGTGTTCTTTGATATTTGTTTCCCTTTTTTATTGTACTGTTGTTCTATTTTTTGAATCTCTTTAACTGTTTTTTTATCTTTAAATACTATAACAGCTTTTTCTATCAAATTCGATGGTAAATTTTTAATAGTAATTGTATTTTTAAAATTTATCTCTTCCATATATGCCCTCCTTTATTTTATGTATTAATATTATTTTTTCCAATTTGTTTTAGTCTATACAAAAAATCCCCCTCACTCTTACTAAAGTGTAAAAGTGAGGGGTGCTCGGAGAGTCTTAGCAGGGATAGATAATGGCAAAAACCTGATCTTCCATTATCTGCATCTCTACATATGCGTTATCGCGACCATCAAATCCGGCACAGATAATATTTTCTGCTTCTTCCTGTGCGCGTTTGATAGCCGCATACATAGACTCAAGCTCTTTCGGATTGTAACTTTCAGTTTTTTGAGGGTCTTGCATGTCTCTCCTTAATTGTAGGCTTGATATGCTCAAGCCTTATTAATATAATACATATATAATTATAACATATATTTACAATTTTTGCAAATTTTCAAGTATCCTAAAATTATTATTTACTTGACTTTTTATACCAATCTGTGTATAATAATTATATGAAATGGAGAAACCACAAACGTGGTTTGCCACGATATAGGGTAAAAACACATCTATAACGGTCAAATCACAGATGTGTTTTTTATTTATTCCTTATTTGTCCACTGTATAAATATAATTGCTAATAAGGTTACGTTTATGGTTGTTGAAATCATTAGTCCTATAATTAGAAACATTAGAAATTCTATCATAAGCACCACCTCACTTTCCCAGAGTTGACCTCTGTTATATGTAAAGTGGAAACCACATCTGCTTATTCTCATTTCCTATGTTCAATACTATACAACATTTGTTTGCAAAAATCAAGCGAGCAAACCAAAATTTTACAAACCAAAATTTTACAAACTAAAATTCATATATGATTTATCAATTACATCTTGATTTATTCCTATGTATCTTAATGTAACTGATGAAGATGAGTGATCAAAGATTTCTTGCAATATAGCAACATCTTTGTATTCTTGATAATGCCAATATCCAAATGTTTTTATGCACTCTTTAACTCTAAACGTAATTTATCAGCAATCATTGCTATAAATTCACTATTAGTTGGCTTTCCTTTTGCTGCTGAAATAGTATATCCAAATATCTTCTCAACAATAATTTGGTCTCCTCTTCCCCATGCTACTTCTATAGCATGGCGAATTGCACGTTCTACGCGACTTGGTGTTGTTTCATATTTATATGCAATTTTAGGATATAAGCTTTTTGTTATCTGATTTATAACATCAATATCCTTTACTACCATAATTATTGCTTCTCTTAAATATTGATATCCTTTTATATGTGCTGGAACTCCAACTTCATGAATAAGATTTGTAACCAAAGCTTCTAAGCTTTTATCCGAACCTATCTTTGATGTATCTACATCTATGTACATTTTATTACTGTCTCTTGTTATAAAAGTATTATTCCTGCGTTCAGGCTTAAAGAACTTAATATCTCTTATTCTTTTTATTAATAATTCTATATCAAAAGGTTTTACGACATAGTATTCAGCTCCTAAATTAATAGCTTTTTGTGTAATCTTATCTTGTCCTACAGCTGATAGCATTATAAATATTGGTTTCTTACAGCTCATAGAACTCATTTTTTCAAGTACTCCTAATCCATCTAATTGTGGCATTATTACATCTAGTAGCACTATATCAGGGTTTATATTAGGAATTAAACTAACCGCTTCATTTCCATCCTTAGCTATTCCAATCACTTCCATATCATCTTGGCTATTTATATAGCTAGATAATGTATGTGTAAAATCTTGATTGTCATCCGCAATTAAAATTGTAATTTTTTCTTTCATATTCATCCTCCTAAAATAATTTAATGTAAATTTTTTACATCGAAAATTATATTACTTTAGAAGCTATATTTCAAGTTTTTGTGGAATTTTTTACCATTTATTTTACGAAAGTGCCAAAATCATATACATTTCGTAATATATTTTTTACGTAATTCCCTAGATTTTATTATTTTTATTTTTTTTGTTTCATAATCTTTCAGCAATTTTTCCTTTTTGTCAGTTTCCAATTCTATTTTACATGCAATTTTCTCCTGATATTCAATTTCTACTATATTAATTTCATTATTTTTACAATAATACTTAAAATTCTCCATCTCACTATATTCAAGTACTACTTCATCAATCTCGCCAAAGACTTTTTTTATTTTTTGACTTTTTTCTATTGCCAGCATTAAACTATTTGAATATGCTCTAACTAAACCACCTGTCCCTAATAATATTCCTCCAAAATACCTTGTTACTATTATTAATACATTTACATATCCATTCTTTTGTAATATGTTTAGCATTGGTGCTCCTGCTGTTCCTGATGGCTCTCCATTATCGCTAAATCTTTCTACTATTTGTCCCTTTTCTATAACTCTATATGCTATGCAATTATGACGTGCGTCAAAATATTTTTTCTTAGTCTCTCGTATTATTTTTTCAGCCTCGTTAGTATTTTCCACATAAATTAAATTTGCAATAAATTTTGATTTTTTTTCAACTAGCTCGGCCTGAATGTTTTCTTTTATTGTTATAAATTCTTTTATTTCATTTTCTTTCAAAATTGTTCTTCCTTTACCTTAAAAAGGACTGATTATTATCACTCCTTTTTCCTTTCTTACATATCTCTATTTTGATTTACAGAATTTCCTGCTACATATCCAGTTGAATACGCAATTTGTAGATTAAAGCCCCCTGTATAGCTATCTACATCTATTATTTCTCCTGCAAAGTATAAATTTCTAATTATTTTTGATTCCATAGTTTTAGGATTTATCTGCGATATTTGTATTCCTCCACTTGTTATTATTCCTTCATCTATAGGTCTCGTCTTTTTTATTGTTACTTCAAATTTTTTTAATATTTGTACTACTCTTTTTCTTTCTTCTTTTGTAATTTCATTTACTTTTTTATTAGGATTAATCCCGCTTTTCTCTATTACTGCTGGAATTAGCTTTTGTGGCAATAATTTATCTAAACTGTTTTTAAATTGTTTGTTTTTTAACTCTTCAAAATCTCTTAAAATTCGCGCTTCTAACTTTTGCTCTGATAAAGCTGGTTTCAAATCTATTAAAATTTTTATTTTTCTATTATTACATTTATCTCCGATATTTTTATATCTTACCATATGAGCTGAAGCACTTAAAATTATTGGGCCTGATACTCCAAAATGAGTAAATATCATTTCTCCGAAGTCATCATATATATTTTTGTTTTTTTCTTCATCTATTACCTTTATTGAAACATTTCTAAGACTTAGACCTTGTAGTTCTTTTGCTAAATTATTTTCATAAATTTCTAATGGTACCAAAGATGGCTTTGGCTCTACTATTTTATGCCCCAACTTTTCTACCATTTTATATCCATCTCCTGTTGAACCTGTTAATGGATAACTTTTTCCTCCAGTAGCCAATATTATATTATCTGCCCAAATGGTTTGATTTTCTGTTTTTACCCCCATTGCTACTTTTTGACCATTTTCTTCTTTAACACATATCTCTTTTACAGCTGCATTATACATTATTTCTACATGATTCTCTTTTAATTTTTTTGTAAAACATTTTAAAACATCTTGTGAATGGTCTGTTACAGGAAATATCCTATTTCCTCTTTCTTCCTTTACTTGTAACCCCTGCTCTTTTAAAAATTTTATTATATCATTATTAGTATATTGCATATAAGAGCTATATAAAAACCTTCCATTTCCTGGAGTATTTTTTATAAACTCTTCCATAGGTAAAGAGGAGGTTATATTGCACCTCCCTTTCCCCGTTATTAATAATTTTCGTCCTAATGATGTCATCTTTTCTAATAATATAACATGATTATCAGCGTTTTTGCTAGCTTCTATTGCTGCCATCATTCCCGCTGGTCCTCCACCTATTACTATAGTTTTCATTTAGTTAGCCTTCCCTTTTATTAGTTTTCTTCTTTTTTTGTTGCTCTTTTTCTGGTAGTTGTTTTTACTTCTTCTTTTTTATCTGCTGCTTTTTTAGTTGTTGTTTTCTTTGTTGTTTTACTTGCTGTTTTAGATGGCGATTTTTTTGCAGTTGACGTGCCAGTTTTTTTCTTTGTTCCAGTTTTGCTAGAAGCTTTTTTAGTTGTTGTTTTTGTTGTTTTTTCTTCTTCTGGCTCATCATCATCATTTAAATATCCTTTATGCGAACTTTTAGCTTCTTGTTCAAGTTTATCTAATTCTTCTGTTACATTTGTTTCTGTTACATTTGGCATTAACCATTCAATTCCGCTATTTTCCTTTTCTCCAGCTTCTTTAGCTTTTTCTTGCTTTTCTTCTACTTTTTCAATCTCGCTATTTAAATTTTCTACATTATCCACAATTTCTTCTGTGTTTGTTGATAAACTATCTTCTTTAGCTTCTGTTTCTTCAACTAATTTAAATAAATCAACATATTCCGAATTCGATTTTTTTGTCTCTGTTTTCTTTTCTTGTATTTCTTTTTTGGCTTTTTTTTGTGCTTCTTTTCTCTCTTTTTCAATATTTCTTTGTTCTTTTCTCGCAGCACTTCCCCCAAATATTAAAATTGCTGTAATTAAAACAATTAATACTAATAAAATCACTACTACTACCATTTTTATCCTCCTAATTTTCCATAAATTCTATCGCTTTTAGAATTCCTAATTTTCCATATTCATATGTAAGTCCACCTTGCATATATGCTATATATGGAGCACGTATTGGTCCATCACAACTCAATTCTATTGTTGACCCTTGTGTAAATGTCCCTGCTGCCATTATTACTTGGTCTTCATATCCTCCCATATCTCCTGGATATGGAAGAACATTTGAATCAATTGGTGAGCCTTTTTGAATTCCTTGGCAGAATTTTATTAATTTATCTTCTGAATTTAAAATCAATGTTTGCACAATATCTGCTCTTTTACAATTTGATTTTGGTTCTACATTGTACCCTAGTTTTTCTAACATTCTACTTGCAAAAATGGCTGTTTTTACACTACTTCTTACAACTGTTGGTGCAAAAAATAATCCCTTTAGCAATAATGCATTTTGATTTAATGATGGTCCTATTTCTTTTCCTATTCCTGGTGATGTTAGTCTTTCTGCACATAAATGTATTAAATCTTTTCTTCCTACTATATATGCTCCAGATGTTGCAATTCCTGCACCTAAATTTTTCATAAGCGAACCTACTGCAATATCAGCTCCTGCTTCTATTGGTTCCTTTTCTTCTACAAATTCACCATAGCAATTATCAACCATTATTATAACTTCGTCATTTACTTCCCTAATTGCTTTTATTATGTTCTCTATTTTACTAATATTTATACTCTCTCTTGTTGAATATCCTCTTGATTTTTGAATTTCTACAAGTTTAATATCTTTTTTAGATAATCTTTCTTGTATTTTTTCTTTATCAAATTCATTGTCTACTAAATCAATTTGTTCATATTTTACTCCAAATGATTTCAATGAACTATTACTTTGTTCTGAACTTGTCCCTATTACAGTTTGCAATGTATCATATGGTTCACCTGATATACTAAGCATTGTGTCTCCAGGTCTCAAAATTCCAAACAATGTTACCGTTAATGCATGTGTCCCTGAAATTAATTGAGTTCTTACCAATGCATCTTCTGCTTTAAATACTTTTGCATAAATTTCTTCAATTTTATTTCTTCCTGGTTCATCTATACCATATCCTGTTGAAGAATTTAAATGCGATTCTTGTAAATCACACTCTTGAAATGCATTTAAAACTTTTTGACTGTTTTTTTCACATAGTCTGTCTAACTCTTTAAATTGTAGCTCTAGCTCTTTTTCTACTTCTTCTGCTAATTTAAATAAATTTTCTTGCATCTATATCCTTCCTTCCTTAAGCACTTATATTTTACTACAAGATTAAAAATTTATCAACTTTATTTCATAAAAATGAGACAAGGGGTTGATATCCCTCATTGTCTCATCATTTATCTATTATAAGATGTATTTTTTAATTAAGATTATTCCTCCTGCTAATGTAATTAGTATAATTCCTCCTAATGTAAAATATGTCTTAGCTGCACCTGTTGCAACTGATAGCATAACTGGTGCGTCATCTATATCATCTTCTCCTGGTTTTTTATTGTCTGGTGTTGAATCTATATCTGGTACATCATAGTCGTTGTAATCTTTTGATATTTCCGCTGTATTTACTTTTAGTCCCATATTGTCTTCACTATTTATCCATGTTAATACAACTTCTACTTCTGCATATTCTCCTGGTTGTAATAGTTTATCTGCTAATAATGTTGTTGAAATCACATTGTTTCCTTCATCTGTCCATCCTGGATTATCTTTTGCTAAGAATTTTAATCCTTCTGGAATATAGTCTGTTACTTCTTTTGCATATCCTGCAATTTCTCCTTCATTTGTTACACGAATTGAATATCTAAATTTAACTGTTACATCTTTAATATTTTTCCTATGTAAGTCTACTTTTACTATTTCTTCTGGGTCATCATATGGTTGATGTCCTGTTTCTGTAATTACTGTACCATTTTTATCTGTTACTATTGCTTGTGTTACCCATTTTCTTAAGCTTAAGTCGAATATTTTTACAATCACTTTTTCAAAGTCATCATCATCTTGTTGACCTGGAACATATTCTCCTTTTTCGTCATCTTTGTATGTTGGTAACTTATCATCTGATGGTAATTTAACATTGTTTGACTGTGAATCTCTATCTGTAGCAATGTTTTTGTTTTCATCTTTGTATTCTGTTATATCTGCTATATTAGTAATATTTTCACTTGTTTTTGCCTTTTCAGATACTCTGCACATGATTGGAACTTCTACATATGATAATACATATTTTCCATCTTTATCTTTTTCTGCTTTTTTTACTAGACTATCTGCTAAATATTTGGTTGTTACTGTTCTACCATCTTCTGATACTTCCCATCCATATTTTTTGTTATATTCATTGTCTACAAATTCTAAGTATGGAGGTAAGTGGTCTTTTATTTCTGATGCATAACCATTTACATCTCCCTCATTGTAAACTCTTAGCATATACACTACCATGTCATTTTGTTTTACTAGTACTGGCTCTTTTGTATGGTTATATATAGCTGTTGTTATTAGTTTTCCGGTTTCATCATTTGTATTTAATTTTGATGTATCAACAACTGGTGCTCTTTTATATGAACCGTCAGCATTTTTTAAATATTCTGAATTTTCTATTTTCTCATCACTACTTACTGCTACAATGAATTTTCTTAAAGCTAAGTCAAATGATTGTAATATGATATTATCAAAGTCTTCGTCATCTTCATATTTAACCCATTTATCAGGATCTGAATCTCTATCTGTTACATCTTTTCCATTTGCATCAGTATCTGCTGATATACATGCTTCGTTTCTTATTACTGTTCCTATATTTTCTGATGTTACTTTAAATTTTACTGAGATTTCTTTGTAATGAATATCTTTCTCAGTTTTTGTTCCATCATTACTTCCAAATGCAGGAATTAAGTTTCCTCCAATTGTTGTTTCGTTTTCTTTTGATAAATAACTTGAAGATATTTGTACTATTTTATCTTTACTGTCATTATATTTAAATTTACTCCATAAATATTTTTGGTTAAATTCTATAGCTTCTTTTTCTTCGTCTGTTAAGTTTTTGTCATTTTTAAGTTCTTCGCCTTCTTTTTCAGACCACATAAATTCCAAGCCATCTGGAACATCTTCTGTTATTTCTGAAGCATATCCATCTATTGTACCTTCGTTATAAATTCTAAATGTATATGTTACTATATCACCTTTTTTTACTCCAACAGGTTCTTTGTTTAATGTGTAATTACCTGTTGTAATTAAATTTCCTTTTTCGTCTAAAGTGTTTAACTTACTAACATCTACTTTTTCAATTCTTTCTGGTACATTTTGGTCATTTACCGCAACAATCCTTTTTATTAATTTCAAGTCAAAAGATTCTGGCATTAAAATTAATTTTTCAAAGTCATCATCATCTTGTTGTCCTTTATAATAATAATCTTTATCACTTAAGTCTTCTTTATTACCATTTCCTGTATAATTTGACATATTGTCTTTATCTACAGCTGGCTTTGTTGATGGTTCTGAATCTCTATCTAAACCTTTTTGATTTGTTATTGTTACATTTGTTTCTGCATTTACTTCTTCTGCTATCCATGCAACATTAGTTAGTATCTTACTATTCGTTGTATCTGGTTTTGCTTCAACTGTACACTCAATTTCTATAGTTTCTGATGCTAAGTTTCCTGTTGTATATCCAGCTAGGTTATCTATATTTCCAGCTTTTCTTTTTAAGTTTAATGTATTTGTATTTTCAACATATGTGTCTAGTTCAAAATTTCCACTGACTACTTTGCTAAATTTTAATCCTGTTGGCAATTGGTCTACAAGTTTTGTAGCTCGTCCTTGAGCATTACCTTCATTATATATTGTAAGTTTATATGTAACTGTATCGCCTGTTTTTACTATTACAGGGTCTTTTTTATGTTTATATGTTGCTGTTGTTCCACCATTTAATGTTGCCTCATCTATGTTAGGAACTCTAGCATTTGCTCCTGTTAATTCTTTTCCATTTAATTTTGTTATATATTTTCTTAAAGCTAAATCAAATGCTTTTTCATTTGGCTTTACAGTTAATGTTACTTCTTCTGATTCCGGTTTCTTTTCAGGTATCATAACGGGTTGTTCTTTGTTGTTAGTTGTTGACGCCCACAAAGTAAGTTTTGTATCGTCATAATTTATTTTAATTGAAACAGAAATTTGCGTTACGCCATCTTTTGGCACTGAAACATAGAAATCTTGACCTACAAGGTCTTTAACTGTCGTGCCTTGCATTACTTCTACTTTATTGCTATTCAATAATTTATAATCGTTTATTGCTAAATCTCCATTTTTTACAGCAAAATCAATTGTATATGGATTAGAATTTCCTTCTGTTTTGTCAATATGAATTGGTCCTACTATATATTTTCCTTCAGCTTCTTCATAATTTAATGTTTTTGTTGTCAATTTTACTGGAGCTCCTGTTGAAGTTGTTGAATTTGAATAATTATTGGCATTGTCTTTTGCAGTTTTAATTAAATAATTATATAGTATTTCGGCTTGTTCTTGTCTTTGACGACCTTCGTTCGTTCCTAAATTATAATCGCCTAAACTTGTATATTTAACTCCATCTGTTGTGTAGTTTAGCCAACCTGTATTTCCTGTTTTGTCGTATTTATTATTTTCTTCTCCGTAATTAGTGAAATACCAAATCGCAGCTTGCTGAACAGCAGCAATATCGTCTCTAGTTAATAGATAGTCATATGCTTCCTCTGTAATTCCTGCATTTTTCAAGAATTCAACCTTCACTGCATTGTCATTTTTATCATCAATAAGATATAGTCTATCTGATAATGCAAGTAAAGCATCATATTTACTTATAGTTTTTCCTCCATCAACAGATATTGTTCCTTCTACAATACTTTTTAATGTTTCGTTTTGTGCCTTAATTTGTTCTCTTTCTGTTTTCATATCAAAAAAGACATTATAAGTTGCACGTCTATGTGTGTTACTAAATCCTACACCTGCTTTAACACAGTAAATATTTTTACTTCCATTTGCTTTTTCTTGTGCATCTTCTGCCGCACTTGTATATTCTAATATATTCCAAAGTTTAGCGGCATTTCCTGTTTCTCCGTTTGTATTTGGATCACCTATAGCATATCCAAAATTAGGAGTATCGTTTTTCCTAAGTTCAGTAATACCTAAATACAATGGTGTTGTAGCTGTTGCAGCATATACACTTGGAGCTATTATAGATAATAATAGCATTGATACTAGTATTACTATTGAGACTAAGATTTTTTTCTGTTTCATTTTTTTCTCTCCTTTACTTTTTTAAATAGTCTTACTGTCTATATTTTACTATATTTTGCGTATTAGTCAACAGGATATTTTTTCTATATTTAAAGCTTTTATTATTTGTCCTCTAATCCCCCTACGGAAGTAGGCTTTACAATTTTTAATAGAATTTTTACCCCACATTACAATTATATTACATTTTTACTACAAAATCAATATTTTATGTGAATTTGTAGCTGTATTCCTTATCGCCGTATATTTAGAGTTTTTTTCATATTTCTAATGTATTTTTCATATATTTTTAATGGTGATATTATGTTTAAAAATTTTTTAAAACTAAAAAACTTCCTTTTAATATGTCTATGTTTAATTTTTTGTTTGAACATACACAACAACACCTATGCTTCTAATAAAAAACTTAATATTAATGCTCGTTCATATATTGTTTTAGATAGAAAAAGTAAAAAAGTTTTAATTGGAAAAAATGAATATTCAAAAGTAAAAATGGCATCAACCACTAAAATAATGAGCGCCATTGTTATTTTAGAACATTGTAATTTAAATGATATTGTCAATATTTCTAAAAAAGCGGCAAATACCGGCGGTTCTCGATTAGGATTAAAGATAAATGATAAGATTACTGTTCACGACCTACTCTATGGTTTATTACTTTGCTCAGGCAATGACGCCGCTGTTGCTTTGGCTGAATATCTATCAGGTAGTATACACGAATTTTGTAATTGCATGAATGAAAAAGCAAAAGAACTAGGCTTAAATAATACCCATTTTGAAACGCCTCATGGGCTAGATTCTGATGGTCATTATACAACTGCTTATGAATTAGCATTGATTACAGATTATGCCCTCCAAAATGAACAATTTCGTAAAATTGTAAACACAAAAGTATATACTGTAACTATTAATGGATATCCCAAAGCTATAACTAATACTAATGAACTACTAGGTATTGTAGATGGGCTATATGGCGTTAAAACCGGCTTTACAAATGGAGCTAATAGATGTTTAGTAACCGCATGCAAGCGTAATGGAATGGATGTAATTTGTGTAGTACTTGGATGCGACACGAAAAAATTTAGAGGGCAAGATAGTATCAATCTTATAAATTACTGCTTTGATAATTTTCAATATGTTAATATTGAAGAGATTATAGAAAAAAGTCTTTTAGAATGGAAAAAAAGTGATAAAAATACATTTGATATTATAAAAGGTAAATCTAATAACTTAAATATTACATATGCCCCCATTAACTATCCTATTATTCCTATAAACAAAAATGATATTTCTTTTCTTAATATAAAATTTAATATCTCTCAATCTGTTCCAGCACCTATTGTGGCTGATACTATTTTGGGTAGTTATGAAGTATGTGCTGGAGATATTGTAATTTCTGGTGGTAATTTAGTTTCAATTAATGAAATTCAAAAAAAAGATATTATATTTTATTTTACTAATTTCTTTAAAAACTATTGTTATATATTAAATGATTTTATATGAGCAAACCCCTTTCTTGGGGTTTATTTATATATAGAAAAAACCTATGCACTTTTATAGTGTCATAGGTAATCTAATTATTTTACATTTTCCTTTATGTAGTCTACTACGTCTCCTACTGTTACAACTTTTTCAGCATCGCTGTCAGGAATTTCTATATCAAATTCTTCCTCCAATGCCATAACTAATTCAACGATATCTAGTGAATCAGCTCCTAAATCATCTATAAAAGATGCTTCCATGGTAACAGCACTTTCTGAAACTCCTAATTGTTCAACAATTATTCCTTTTACTTTTTCTAAAACTTCTTCTGAACTCATTGCCTTTGAGTTCACCTCCTCTCAAGTTTACAAATGTTATATTTGCTATCACATTTATATTATATGTTTTGATTTTTGTCAAGCCTTAATGATGTTTTTTTATAAATTTATACTATCAGGTCAGAATTATTAATATTAGCACTTTTCCAATTTATACTCTATTTATTTTCTTGTTTTTTCTCTTTTTCTCTTTGTTTTTCAAATTCTTCTTTCATTTTGTCTACTGCTTTATTTTCTACAAATTTTTCTGCTTGAATTATTGTATATTCGAAAAGCAATGCATCACTACTTCCATGAGCTTTTACCACTGGTTTTTTTACTCCTAAGAATAGTGCTCCTCCATATGATTTATAGTCCATTACTTTTGTAAATCTTTTTAATGCTGGTAATGCAGGAATAGATAAAATCTTTGCCAAAATATTTTTAGTAAAACTTTCTGTTAAAGATTTTTTCACAAATTTTCCTAGTCCTTCTGTAGTTTTTAAAAATACATTTCCTGTAAAACCGTCTGTTACAATTGCATGTATTTTTCCTGAAAATGCATCTCTTCCTTCCACATTTCCTACAAAATTTATCCCTAGTTCTTCTGATTTTTCTTTTAATAATTGATAGCTTTCTCTAACTAATTCATTCCCTTTAGTTTCTTCTGTCCCTATATTTAGCAAGCCTATTGCAGGTTTTTCTATTCCATATGTATTTTTTAAATAAATACTAGACATTTGTGCAAATTGTAGTAAATTAATTGGTTTACAGTTTGTATTAGAACCTGCATCAATTAGTAGTAATTGACTTTTGTATGCTGGTAGTATCCCTGCTAACGCAGGTCTATCTATTCCTTTAATTCTTCCAACAATTAAAGTTGCTCCTGTAAGTAATGCTCCTGAATTTCCAGCGGAAATAAATACATCTCCTTCATCCTCTTTAAGCATTTTAAACCCTACTACCATTGATGAATCTTTTTTGTGTTTTATTGCAACTGTTGGAGTATCTTCCATCTCTATTGTCTCAGTAGCATTTTTTATTTTTAATCTATCTGATATCTCTTCAATTTCTTTTCCATAGAATTCTTTGACTTTGCTTCTTATTATTTCTTCTTTTCCAACTAATACAACTTCAGCTTTTACTTTATTTATAGCATTTACTGCCCCTTTGATATTAGCATCTGGCGCGTTATCTCCCCCCATGGCATCTAGTATAATTTTCATGTTGATTCCTCCATTTTTATTGGTATTATTTAATTTTATTTATAATATACTTATTTTATTATGCTTTTATTAAAATTGCAAGTGTTTTTGGCTTTAAAATAATAAAAAAGGTCTCTTAATTATATTTCACAAAAAAAGGTACCAGTCTAAATAAAACTGGTACCTTGGCAGAATCGCTTTCAAGAGGCAAGCTCTTCGTTATTCCTCAGAACTCTCAAGTTCGAGCTTCAAACTAGAGAGCCAGCTCACACCTGCTCGGAAGTATTGCTCTTTCTCTCCGAGTTCTTGCCTGGTCTCAAGGTAGATGTTTTTTGAAGCTTGGACCTTGCTAAAATTTTCGTCCGCATTTACAAGCTTAAGAGCTCTAATCCGAGCCGTCTCTTCATCTCTGAGACGAGAGAAGTCATCAACATAGAATGTAATCAGCTTGTCAAAAGTCTCAACATCTCGCTTAGATAAAGCAGCCTTTCCGTATGGAATCCGAAGTAGCAGGTCTGCCATCTTCCGATATTCGTCGGCGTGAGCTTTGTTCTGTTCTCCCAACGCTTTCTCTGCTCCGCACCGCTCTTCCATGTGTAGCTGTCCATACACCTGATCGATAGCCTCCCACTTGTAGTGCTCTTTGCACAACTCCTCTGCTCGCTTCTCAACGAGCCTGTCGAGCAACAGAACCACAAGTTCTGTCTGTTCGTAGTCTTTTTCTAGCATTGTTCTGCCTTTCTACTAACAGCTGCCTTATTGCAGCATAATAATATTATACCACAAATTTACATAATTGTAAACAATAACGCTCTTTATTATTCCATAGTAAAAAAGAAACACCATTTAAGTGTTTCTTTTTACTATTATTCTAATATTATTCGATAATATCAGCTACAACTCCTGAACCAACTGTTCTACCACCTTCACGGATAGCAAATCTTAATCCTTTTTCGATAGCGATAGGTGTAATTAATTCGATTGTCATAGATACGTTATCTCCAGGCATAACCATTTCTGTTCCTGCTGGTAATTCGATAACTCCTGTAACGTCTGTTGTTCTGAAGTAGAATTGTGGTCTGTATCCATTAAAGAATGGTGTATGACGTCCACCTTCATCTTTAGTTAATACATAAACTTCAGATGTGAATTTTGTATGTGGATTAATTGTTCCTGGTTTACAAAGAACTTGACCTCTTTCTATTTCTTTTCTATCAATACCACGTAGAAGTACTCCGATGTTATCTCCTGCTTCTGCTTGGTCTAATAGTTTTCTAAACATTTCTACTCCTGTTACAACAGTTTTCTTTCTTTCTGTTGTTAAACCAATGATTTCAACTTCGTCTTGTAATTTGATTTCTCCTCTTTCTACTCTACCTGTTGCAACTGTACCACGACCTGTGATTGTGAATACGTCTTCAACTGGCATTAAGAATGGTTGGTCAACTGGTCTTTCTGGTGTTGGAATATAACTATCAACTTCAGCCATTAATTCTTTGATTGGTGCATATACTGGATCATTAGGATCTGTTGATGTTGATTCTAATACTTTTAATGAAGATCCTTTTATAATTGGAATTTCATCTCCTGGGAATCCATATTCTGATAATAAATCTCTAACTTCCATTTCTACTAATTCTAATAGTTCTGGATCGTCAACCATATCACATTTGTTTAAATATACAACAATATATTTAACACCAACTTGTCTAGCAAGTAAGATATGTTCTCTTGTTTGTGGCATTGGTCCATCAGCTGCTGAAACAACTAAGATAGCACCATCCATTTGTGCAGCACCTGTGATCATGTTTTTAACATAGTCAGCGTGTCCTGGACAGTCAACGTGTGCATAGTGTCTGTTGTCTGTTTCATATTCAACGTGAGCTGTATTAATTGTAATACCTCTAGCTTTTTCTTCTGGAGCACCGTCGATTTGATCGTATGCTTCAAATTTAGCTTTTCCTAATAATGATAAATATTTTGTAATAGCAGCTGTTGTTGTTGTTTTACCGTGGTCAACATGACCAATTGTTCCGATATTAACGTGTGGCTTTGTTCTTTCAAATTTTGCTTTTGCCATTTTTAAATTCCTCCTTTTTTTCTAGCTTCTAGTTAGCTATTTATATAATTAAATTTAATAACTTTGTTGCACTAGCATTTTATAACATTTCTGTAAAAAATGCAAGCTTTTACAGTGAAATTCCTGTAAATGATATTAGTCTTTTTTAGTTCTTGAAGCAACTATAGCTTCAAATACTGATTTTGGAACTTCTTCATAATGAGAAGGTTCCATAGAGTATGTTCCTCTACCTTGTGTTCTAGAACGAAGTTCAGTTGCATAACCAAACATTTCAGAAAGTGGGATAAATGAATGAATTTCTTGTGTTCCATCTACATTTTCCATTCCTTCTAGTCTACCACGTCTTGAGTTTACATCTCCTATAACGTCTCCCATATATTCTTCTGGTACTACGATTTCAACTTTCATAATTGGCTCTAATATAACTGCTTTACCTTGTTTCATACCTTCTTTAAATGCCATAGCAGCAGCTATTTTGAAGGCCATTTCTGAAGAGTCAACTTCGTGGTATGAACCATCAACTAATGAAACTTTGAAGTCTGTAACTGGGTAACCAGCTAAGATACCTGTTTCAGCAGCTTCTCTCATACCTTGTTCAATTGGTTTAACATATTCTTTAGGAACAGCTCCTCCAACAATTTTGCTTTCGAATTCAATTCCTTTACCTGGTTCTAATGGTTCCATTTCAAACCAAACATCACCATATTGTCCTTTACCACCAGATTGACGAATAAATTTACCTTGAACTCTTACTTTTTCTCTAATTGTTTCTTTGTAAGCAACTTGTGGTTTACCTACATTACATTCAACTTTAAATTCTCTTTTTAAACGGTCAACAATTATATCTAAGTGTAATTCACCCATACCTGCTATAATTGTTTGTCCTGTTTCATGATTTGTGTGAACTTTAAATGTTGGATCTTCTTCAGCTAATTTGCTTAATGCGATTCCCATTTTTTCTTGAGCTACTTTGTCTTTTGGCTCAATAGCTATATCTATAACTGGATCTGGGAATTCCATTTGTTCTAATACAACCGGGTGATCCATATCACATAAAGTATCTCCTGTTGTAACATTTTTTATACCAACAGCTGCAGCAATATCTCCTGCATATACTTTTTCAATATCTTGTCTGTGATTTGAATGCATTTGTAGAATTCTACCAATTCTTTCTTTTTTATCTTTGTTAGAGTTTAATACAGTTGAACCTGTTTCTAATGTTCCTGAATATACTCTAAAGAAGCATAATTTTCCAACAAATGGGTCTGTTGCAATTTTAAATGCTAAAGCTGCAAATGGTTCTTTGTCAGAAGTTTTAACTTCTACTTCGTTTCCATCTAAGTCAGTACCTTTAATGTGAGGTATGTCTATTGGTGATGGCATAAAGTCAACGATTGCATCTAATAATTCTTGAACACCTTTGTTTTTGTAAGAAGAACCACATGTTACAGGTACTATTGTATTGGCAATTGTTCCTCTACGTAGTCCTTTTTTGATTTCTTCCTCTGTTAATTCTTCCCCTTCAAGATATTTCATCATTAATTCTTCATCTTGTTCAGCAACGGCTTCAATCATTTGAGTTCTAAATTTTTCTGCATCTTCCTTCATGTCTGCTGGGATATCGCATTCTTCAACATCTTTTCCTAAATCATCTTTGTGAATAAATGCTTTCATTTTGATTAAATCGACAATTCCTTGGAAATTATCTTCAGCACCTATTGGTAATTGAATAGGAATAGCATTTGCATGAAGTCTATTCTTTAATTGGTCAACACAAAGCATAAAGTTTGCTCCTGTGATATCCATTTTATTTACATATACCATTCTTGGTACATTGTATTTATCAGCTTGTCTCCAAACTGTTTCTGTTTGTGGTTGAACTCCACCTCTTGCAGCTAATACTGTAACAGAACCGTCTAATACTCTTAGAGATCTTTGAACTTCTACTGTAAAGTCAACGTGTCCAGGAGTATCAATAATGTTAATTCTATTGTTATTCCAGAAACATGTTGTAGCAGCTGAAGTAATTGTAATACCTCTTTCTTGTTCTTGAGCCATCCAGTCCATAGTTGCTGCACCTTCGTGTGTTTCTCCTATTTTGTGAACTTTACCTGTATAGAACAAAATTCTTTCTGTTGTTGTAGTTTTTCCCGCGTCTATATGGGCCATAATTCCTATATTTCTAGTTCTTTCTAGTGGGTATTCTCTACCTGCCATTTATAAAATCCCCCTTTCTAGGTTTTTATTAATATATTTTGGTTTAATTTTAAACAAAAGTATATACATACTGTTTGCCATAAAATTTTACCATTTGTAATGAGCGAAAGCTTTGTTAGCTTCTGCCATTCTGTGTGTATCTTCTTTTTTCTTGAATGCTCCACCATTTCCAGCTACTGCATCCATGATTTCTCCAGCTAATTTCTCAGCCATTGTTTTTTCATGTCTGTTTCTAGCATAGTTTACTAACCATCTTAGCCCTAAAGTTTGTCTTCTTTCTGGTCTAATTTCTAATGGAACTTGGTATGTAGCTCCACCAACTCTTCTAGCTTTAACTTCTAGAACTGGCATGATATTTTCTAATGCTGCTTCAAAAACTTCTAAAGGATCTTTTCCTTCTTTTTCTTTTATGATGTCAAATGCATCATATACTATTTTTTGAGCAACTGATTTTTTACCATCTAACATTATGTTGTTTACTAATTTACTAACAACTTTGCTATTATACATTGGATCTGGTAATACATCTCTTTTTGCTATATATCCTTTTCTTGGCACTATTCTTCCCTCCTTGAATTTTATGTTTGATGCTTTATTTTGAAAGCATCTAGGTACTCTGAAAAGTTTTTTACTTTTCCGTATAGCGCTAATAAATCTATTCTAAATTTAAGTACCTTAAGTTTAGTAAGAATTACAAGCACTAATTTATTTGCTAAATTCCTAGTCTAGTTTATTTAAAACGAATTCAAAGTAGTAAATTGTGCATTTTTGATAAATAATACAAGCTAAATGCGTACGTGGGTACGTCGAAGTTTGAATTATTTAGTTAAAATGTGCAAGTTACCGCTTTCAATTTGTTTTATCTATTTTTTAGGTTTTTTAGCTCCATACTTAGAACGAGCTTGCATTCTATCTTTAACACCTGCTGTATCTAATGTTCCTCTGATGATGTGGTATCTAACACCTGGAAGGTCTTTTACCCTACCACCTCTAATTAATACAACACTGTGTTCTTGTAGGTTATGTCCTATACCAGGAATATATGATATAACTTCATAACCATTTGAAAGTCTAACTCTGGCAACTTTTCTTAAAGCTGAGTTTGGCTTTTTAGGTGTAACTGTTTTTACAACTGTACATACTCCTCTTTTTTGTGGTGATCTACTATTTGTTAATTTTTTGTTTCTTGAGTTGTAACCATGACGAAGAGCTGGTGCTGTAACTTTAGCTACTTTGTCTTTTCTTCCTTTTCTTACTAATTGATTAATTGTTGGCACTTAAATTTCACCTCCTATTTTTAATTTTACTAAATCTGTTATATTGTTACGGAATTGCACATTTCATGCAATTTATTATAACGTTTATTATTTTATCACGTTATACTGTATAAGTCAAGAAAAACTTGGAATAAAATCCAAGTTTTTCAACGTTTATCTTTCTTGACTATCTTCATTTGATTTTTCTTTTCTTACTTCTTTACTAGCCTCTTTATATATATTCTTTTCTTGTGCATCTACGTAATCTTTTACGATATCATATTTATATGCTTCTCTAAATTTATCAGAAGCTTTTTGTTTTACTTCTTCTATTGGAAGAACTTTAGTTTCTGCAGCTTCATCTTTACTTTCTTCTTCAACTTTTTTATCTTGTTTTTCTGCCGCTTTTCTTTCTCTCCAAGCATTAAATCTTTTTCTAAATTCATACCATTTAAACTTAGGTACAGGTAACTCAGAAGTTTCTTCTTTTTCTAAATCTCCTCCACTAATAACAGATAATGGTGTTTGAATTTCTTCCTTTACAACTCTGTTATCAGCAAAGACCTTAGCATTCGGAACTTTTTCAATTGCTTTTTGATATGATTTTATTTGCTTAGTATAACCTTTAGAAATGTTATTTAGTGTAGATTCTAATTTAATATTACCTTGTTTATCACGAGCAAAACCTTTTTCTTCCACTAACTTTTCTAAAAACTCTTTACTGACATTTACATTGTTTTTCTCACAATATGCTATAAACAAGTTAGAATTGTTCTCTTTTTTAGTAACCATTGCTCTTATTTCTCCGGAAATTTTTTCTATTTTAACTTTGTCTTTTTCTATATCTAATGGTTCTAATTCTTCTTTCAATTTTTCTAACTCTTCTTGAGCGCGTATCATTCCTTTTAAATTATTACTTAATGTTGGATGTGCTTTACATAGAGCAATAATATTTTCGACTTGAGCTTTTTCTTGTGTTGCAGCTTTTAATTTTCTGTTATATCTTTTTTCTAATATTGAATTCAAATGATTTTCAAATTCTGGGTCTTTTTTCAATTCATTTATATAGCTGTCCACTTTGTCATGACTTTCTTGTAATTTTCCTTGTAATTTTTCGATTTTAGTTTTTATTTGTTCTACTTTTTTTTGAGCCGCTTCTTTTGCTAATTTTGCTTCTTTTTCGCCCTCTTTGTCATTATCTTCTTTTGCCCTTATTTCGCTTATTGCTGCATCTTGTTCTTCTCTTTGTGTCATTTTTAAGTCTTTAGCCAGTTTTTCAACAATTGATTTAGCTTTTTGCATTTTATTGTATGCAACCTTATCTTGTTTGTATTCTTCATTTACTTTGTCATTTAATTCCATTTTATTCCTCTCCTAACTATTTAATAGTTCATCACATTTCATTATCAAATCTTCTAATTCAATTTTTAGATCTGCTAATTCTTCTGTAGACATTCCTTTTAAATTTTCTTTGTTAATCCCCAAATTGGTTAATTCGTCCATGCTTAACCTCCTTTTATCCATAGTATATCACTAATTTAAATTATACCATAAATTATTTATTTTGCAATTATTTTCAGGTGTTTTTGAAGCATTTTAACTAAATTGTCATATTTTAGTAATATTTGTAATATAAAAAGTGCAACCTTCTTTAAAATAGTTGCACTTTTTATTACTTTTATATTAAATTCTTTGTCGTATTGTTATTCGAAATGTTTCAGACTTCTTCTTGCTAAGTTCATATATCTTTCTTTTTTATCCTTTATTTTCTTTCCTTCAAGTTCTGGTAATATCCCAAAATTTGCATTCATTGGCTGGAATTTTGAATTTGGAGTCGAAATATATTTAGCCAAAGCACCAATTACTGTTTCGTCATGGAAAGTAACTTTTCCCACGTTATCTATCCCTTTAAATCTTTCACACGCATTTAGAGCTGCAACCAATCCTGATGATATTGATTCTACATATCCTTCTACACCTGTTATTTGTCCAGCAAAATATATATTTTTATTAGTTTTTAAATTATATGTTTCATCTAGTAAGTTGCTAGAATTGATATACGTATTCCTATGCATTACTCCATATTTCATAAATTCAGCATTTTCTAATCCAGGTATCATAGAAAACACTCTTTTTTGTTCCCCAAATTTTAGGTTAGTTTGAAATCCAACTAAATTATACATACTCGCCTGCTTATCATCTTGCCTTAATTGAACAAGCGCATAAGGTCTTTTACCTGTTCTTGGGTCATCAAACCCAACTGGTTTCAACGGACCAAAACGCAATGTATCAATTCCCCTTTTAGCCATAATTTCAATCGGCATACAGCCTTCAAAGATTTCTCTTTTTTCAAAATCATGTAATGTAACTACTTCAGCATTAACAAGCTCATTCCAAAACAATTCGTATTCTTCTTGCGACAATGGAAGATTTATATAGCTTTGTTCTTTTCCTTCTTGACTTTGTATTCTTTCTTTCCATTCGTCTATCTCTTCTTCCTTTTTCTTTTCTTGCTTATATCTATCTCCATAAAATGCTATATCAAAATTTATGCTAGCTTTGCTAACTATTGGTGCAGCTGCATCATAAAAATATAATTTATCTTGTCCTGTAATCTTTGAAATTTGTTCTGCTAGTCCATCAGAAGTCAAAGGTCCTGTCGCTATAATAACAATCCCATCTTCGGCTATTTCCCCTATTTCTGTTACTTCTTTATTAACAACTTCTATTAATAGATTGTTTTTAATTTCTTCTGTAACCTTTTTCGCAAATACATCTCTATCAACAGCCAGTGCTTGCCCTGCAGCCACACTTGTATTATCTGCAATTTTTATAAGCAATGAATCCAATCTTCTCAATTCTTCTTTTAATAAACCACATGCATTTGTTAATAAATTGGATTTAAACGAATTGCTACATACAATTTCTGCTAAATCCTTGTTACTATGTGCTGGTGAAAACTTTTTAGGTTTCATCTCATATAATTTTACTTTTATTCCTTGCTTGGCAATTTGATAGGCGGCTTCACATCCTGCCAAGCCTCCACCTATAACTGTTATATAATCTCTCATTTCTCCTCCAAAATCATTCAAACAAATCCATTATTTCATCTTTAGACAATTTACTTATAAATTTAGTCTTAGTATCTAACATATTATCAGCTAATTGAGCTTTCCTTTCTTGAAGTTCATAAATTTTTTCTTCAATAGAATTTTTGGTAATTAGTTTATATACTTGTACATTATTTTTCTGTCCAATTCTATATGCTCTATCTGTCGCTTGGTTTTCAGTTGATATATTCCACCATGGGTCATAGTGTATAACCATATCTGCTCCTGTTAAATTCAAACCAGTTCCACCAGCCTTTAACGATATTAAAAATACTTTCACATCAGAATTATCATTAAACTCATCTACTAGTTGTATTCTATCTTCTACTTTTGTAGATCCAGTTAATTTAAAATATGTTATACCTCTTATTTTTAATTCCTTTTCTATTATTTCAAACATAGACGTGTAACCTGAAAATAGTAAAATTTTGTGTCCCCCATTTATTGCATCTTGTATAATTTCTATGCATTGGTCTAATTTACTACTTCCTTCTTTATAATCTTTTATAAATAAACTAGGGTGGCAACATATTTGTCTCAAACGCGTTAATGCTGCTAATATTTGCATATGAGAATGCTCATATCCGTTTAACTCTATCTGTTCTTTTAATTCTTGCTTAGCTTGTGCTAAATAATTTAAATATATTTTTTGTTGTTCATCATTCATCTCGTTATTTAAAACCGTAACAGTTTTATCTGGAAGTTCTGTTAATACTTCTTTTTTGTTCCTTCTTAACACAAATGGTTCTATTAACATTTTTAATTTTTGCATTGCCCTGTCATCTTCTTTTTTTACAATTGGAAGTTCGTATGTACTTTTAAATTTTCTGTATGAAAATAAGTATCCTGGCATTATAAAATCAAAAATTGACCATAATTCTGACAACGAATTTTCTATTGGCGTTCCTGTTAGTGCATATCTAGTATCTGCTTTTATTTGTTTTATTGCTTTTGCATTTTGTGTTGTACTATTTTTTAAATATTGAGCCTCATCGGCTATTATATATCTAAATTTATAGTCTTTTTCTCTATACAATTCAATATCTCTTTTTAATAAATCATATGATGTAATTATTAAATCATATTTATCTATATCTTCTATCGCTTTTTTTCTTTCTGTTAGAGTTCCCCTTATTACACATGTTTTTAAATTTTGTGTGAATTTTCCCACTTCATTTAACCAGTTTAATGTTAATGAGCTTGGTGATACAACTAAACTTGCACGCCCACCAATATTTTCAGCATAATCTACTATTACAGATAACATTTGAACCGTTTTTCCCAGTCCCATGTCATCTGCTAAAATTCCACCAAAGTGGTATTTATCCAATGTTTTTAACCATTGATATCCTGTTTTTTGGTAATATCTTAATGTTCCACTTAAATTATTGGGTATATCAATGTTTTCTTCTAAGCGTTCTTTATTTAGCCCTCCAATAATATTTTTATATTCTGAATTTTTTATTAACTCCGTTCCTTTTAATCCATTTAATAGCTGGTTTAAATATAAGCTTCTATTCACCGGTAATCGAATTTCCCCATTTTTTAGTTCATCATAATTAATATCCATGCCTGTTGATAGTTTGTCTAAAAATTCAATTTCTTTATTTTCTTCTAAATTAATAAAGCTACCATCTTTAAGTCTATAATACTTTTTCTTAAGTACATATTTTTCCATTATATCTTTTAGTTCTTTAATATCGATATCTATTTTACTAATATCGATTGTTAACAAATCATTTTCTACTCGCACACCTAATTCTTTTATTTTAGGCATCCTAATTTGTTTAGATTTAAAATTGTCAGTTACCATCACCTCGAAATATTTCATATAATAATTAATATCTTGTGTTAAAAATCTATAAATATCTTCGTCGTCTGGTAATATAAATCTTGCATTTTTAGTATCTAACATAAATCCTGTTTTTCTCAACATATTTAATGCCTTCGTTTCTTTTATCTTATTTCTTGAAATATTAGCATTAATGTCATCTAATAGCGGATTTACTTCATCTTTGTCGTAACAAAATTTTACATCAGCAACTAAATAATTATTTTTATTAAAATCTAAGAACATTTTTACTATTAACTCTTTTGGTTTGTATTTTTCCACTTCTTCGTCTTTAACATTTTTCATCATAATTGAGTTTTTTACTTTCGGCATAATAATTGAGTAAAAGTCTGGAAGCTCATTTTCGCCAAATTCTATCTCTGTTAAATAATTTTGTTTAAATATTTCTAGAAGTTTAAGAGTAGATATTTCAAATTCTTTTGAACATCTGTATATTTTTTTATCATCTAAAACATATTTATATTTTCTACCTTTTAATATTATTTCTTCATAGATTTTAACATTCGGATATAATCTAAATTTTCCATCTTCTTTTTTCTTCATGATAAATTTTATATCGGGCTGTTCTTCTGTAAATATTATTTTTCCATTTACAAAATCTCTTTTAAAATTTACTTCTTTGCCATTTAATGTTTCAAATAAATCATCTATTCCACTATTTCCTACAATTATATTTCCTTCGCTTAAAGCTTTTCCATAATATCTATAATTACTATTAGAATTTGAATTTGCATATTTTATTATTTCAGCATATTTCATAATAAATTCTAATATTTTTTGACTATCTTCATTAAAAGCTTCTTTTGTGTGTACAAATTCTAATTTTTCTCCATATTTATAGTAATCTTTTTCCATCATCCTTGTATAAAATTCTGGCAAATTCTTTAACTTATACATTCTTTTACTAGTTCCAATTTTCATTTCTACTTTCATATCTCCTTGAAATTTGTCATAGTAAATAATTGGTTCTAGCTTTATATTTCCATTTATTTTTAATTCTTCTGTATCTTCCGCTATATTTTCCATTTCTTCTTGATATAGCAAATTTACAATTTGTTTAAAGTTTCTATATGTTTGGTCTTTTGATGTTTCCATATTAATTTCTTTTATTTTGTCTAATTCTTGCCTATTATCCACTTTTTGTCCTATATGTTGTGGATTATTGTTTATTTCTAGTACTGTAGCTAGCGCATGTTTACAAATGCTGTAATGGTTATAATAATCTTCACATGTACAAGTTACATCTTCTAAAATTCCATCTTTTATATTTACATATGTTCTATATGGTTTATTTCCATATACAGTAGCACTTACTTCAAAGTTATTAGCATTTTCATATTCAAAATTTTTTATTTCTACTTTTTTCTCTTTTTGATATTTGATTGCCTTTTCCTTTCGTGTCATTCCACTGTCGTTATATAAGTCCTCTAAAATCATAGGATTTACAAGCATATTTTTCCCCTCCACCTGGCAAAATATTATATCCTATTTTTGCTTAAAAATCAAGGTTAGTATATTTCTTTTTTCACTCATAAAAACACATCCTTCTTTTAAATTTATATAATATTTACTTTATTTTTTACACATAATGTAGTACAATGTAATACGATAATGTAAATGAATTTTAATTAAAATTCATTTTATACTAATTGCCTAATTAGGAGGTATTAAATTGAAAGATTTAAAAGTAGCCATTGTAGGTGCAACAGGCCTTGTTGGTAGGTCTTTTCTAACAGTATTAGAAGAAAAAAAATTACCAATCAAAAATTATACTTTATTTGCAAGCAAAAACTCAGCTGGAAAAAAAGTTACATTTTTAGGGAAAGAATATACAATTCAAGAACTAACCGAAACATCTTTTGATAGTGGTTTTGATTTTGCATTATTTTCAGCAGGCGGAGAAATTTCAAAAAAATTTGCTCCTATAGCAGCTTCAAAAGGTTGTACTGTTATTGATAATAGTAGCTATTTTCGTATGGACGAAAATGTTCCTTTAGTAGTCCCTGAAGTAAATATTGAAGATGCTTACAGTAATGCGGGAATTATAGCTAATCCTAACTGTTCTACAATTCAAGCAATGTTGCCATTAAAAGCTTTAAATGATAAATATAAAATAAAGAGAATTGTTTACTCTACATATCAAGCAGTTTCAGGAGCCGGAAAATCAGCTTTAGAGGATTTAAACAACACTGATGGTTCTATGCCATTAAAGAAATTTCCTCATCCTATATATGATAACTGTTTACCACATATTGACTCATTTACAGAAAACGGTTATACCAAAGAAGAATTAAAAATGATAAATGAAACCAGAAAGATTTTGCACAATCAAAATTTAAGAATTACAGCAACAACTGTTAGAGTTCCAGTTAGTAATTCTCACTCTGAATCAATAAATCTTGAGTTTGAAAAAGATTTCGAATTAAACGAGTTAGTGCAAGTTTTGAAAGATTTTCCAAACTTAGTCGTAGTTGATAATCCTCAAAACAATGAATATCCTATGGCTATCAATGCTACAGGGCATGACGACGTTTTTGTTGGTAGAATTCGTAGAGATTATAGTGTACCTTCAGGAGTTAACCTTTGGGTTGTTGCTGATAATATCAGAAAAGGTGCATCAAGTAATGCTGTTCAAATTATGGAAAAATTAATTGAAAAATTATCTTAAACATAAGGTTACAAAATAAACCTTTGTACCATTTTTTATACACAAAAAGGACTTTAATGAACTACACTTAAAAAGTAAAGTTCAAAAGTCCTTTTTTTATTATTTAATACTAATTTTATATATTTTTTAATAACTAAATAATTTATTATTACACCAAATTTTTCATATCATATAAACCTGGTTCTTGTTTTACTATAAACTTAGCAGCACGTAATGCTCCTTCTGCAAATACTTGTCTTGAATATGCTGTATGTTTTAATTCTAATGTTTCATTTTCTCCAAAAAATTTAACAGTATGCTCACCTACAACATTTCCACCTCTTATTGATGAAAATCCAATTTCCTCTTTTTTACGAGCTTCTCTTTTTTGCATTCTATCAAATTCGTAGGTTTTCTTGTTTTCTAAAACCTCATTAATAGCATTTGCTAATAAAATTGCCGTTCCACTTGGGCTGTCTACTTTTCTATTGTGATGTGTCTCTACAATTTCAATGTCTGCATCTTTTAATACTTTTGCAATCTCTTGTACTAAGCTTGCCATTAAGTTAATATCAAATGCCATATTTGAGCTTCTAAAAACAGGAACGTGTTTAGATATTTCTTCAATTTGTTTAATTTCCTCTGCAGTAAATCCTGTTGTTGCAATTACTATTGGTGTATTAGTTTTTACGGCATATTTTAAAATTGCAAATGTCGCTTTCGGTACTGAAAAATCTATTATTACATCCACTTTTTCTTGTATTTCTTCAATATCAGAATAAATAGGAAACTCTTTTTTTGTCTCTGTGTTACAATCAAATCCACATACAACTTCAAATTCAGGTTGTTGTTTTATTGCTTTTAACACCTCTTCTCCCATTTTTCCATTTGCTCCATTTATTAATACTTTCATACTTCCACCTCTATATCAAATTATGTTTTTTCATAACTTCTTTCATTTTTTCTTGATTTTTTTCTGATAATTCTATTAGTGGTAAACGTGGTTTTCCAAAGTCATATCCCATTAAATTTAATGCATATTTTACTGGTATCGGATTTACTTCTGCAAATAGTGCATCAATTAAATCTATTACTCGTAATTGCATTTTTGCAGCTTCTTCAACCTCTCCATTAAAATATTTATCTGTCATGTCATGAGTATATTTAGGCATAACATTTGATAAAACTGATATTACACCTTTTCCTCCTAAAGATAATATTGGTATAATTTGATCATCATTTCCTGAATAAATGTCTAAATTGTCTCCACATAATGCGACAATTTTTGCTACCTGTGAAATATTTCCACTAGCTTCTTTTATAGCAACAATATTTTCTATTTTTGAAAGTTCCAAACATGTTTCCGGATTTATATTTACCCCTGTTCTACTTGGTACAGAATACATGATAATTGGTAATTTTACCGCTTCTGCAATAACCCTATAATGAGCAATCAATCCAGCTTGAGTAGTTTTATTATAATAAGGAGTTACAACTAGCAAACCATCTGCGCCAACTTCTTCAGCATATTTTGACATCTCTACTGCAGCTTTTGTGTTATTGGCACCTGTTCCAGCGATTACTTTTACTCTCCCTGCAACAGTATCAATTGCACATTTAATCGTATCTTTTCTTTCTTGCTCAGTCATAGTTGCTGATTCTCCTGTTGTTCCACAAACTATTATTGCATCCACATTGTTTTTTACTTGTTCTTCTAGTAATCTTTTAAACTCTTCAAAATTAACTCCGTCCTCTGTAAATGGTGTTGAAATTGCTGTTCCACAGCCTTTGAATATTGTATTTTTCATATTCTTCACGCTTCCTTTCTTATTAAATTTTTATGTAATAGGTCTATAAGTTCATCTTCAATATTGTCTAAGACAATTTCTATTTTTGATTGTGTTAAATTCACATTTTCGATTTCAATGTTGTGTTCTTTTAAAATTTTAACTGTTTGATTTAACACTTTATTATCCTGTACAATTCCATATCCTATTATTGATAATTTGACTAATTGTTTTTGTGAAATTTCATAATCCGAATATTTATCGTCTAATAATTCTTGTACTTTGTTTAATTCTGCTTTTTTTATTCTAAAGCTAAATCCATTTGGTCTTTTTTCAAACCATTCTACTATTACATTTCTATCTAATAAGTCTTCATATAGTCTATATTCTTCTTTATTCTCTACCTTTTTGTTTTCTAAAGAAATCGTCAATAAAGCCTCGTTTTTTACGATGCTTTTTACCTCCCTTGTTTCAATTCCTTCACAAACTCTAGTTCCTCCATCACTTTCAAACGTAGATTTTGCTATAATATCAATTCCGAACTTTTTACCAATTTGAATACATCTATTATGTAGCACCTTTGCTCCTGCATCTGCAATTTCTTGCATCTCGTCAAAAGATATCTCATCTAATTTTTTAGTCATGGTAACCACATTGGGATCTGCAGAATATATACCGTCTACATCTGAAAAAATGTAGCATTTGTCAGCATGTAATGCTGCTTGTAAAGCTACTGCTGTAGTGTCAGAACCACCTCTGCCTAAAGTAGTTATATCCCCATTTTCATTTATCCCTTGAAAACCTGCTACTATTACAATGTTTCCACTTTTTAATTCTTCTTCAATTCTATTTGTATAAATTCCTTTTATTTTGGCACTACCATGGACAACATTTGTCCTAATTCCTGCTTGCCATCCTGTTAAAGAAACTGTTTTGTATCCTTTTCTATTTAACAAAATACTTAATTTAGATATTGTTACTTGTTCTCCTGTTGAAAGTAACATATCCATTTCTCTTTCTTGTGGCACAGCTGATAATTCTTGTGCCTCTTTTATTAGTCTATCTGTTGTTTTTCCTTGTGCAGAAACTACCACTACTATATTTTCTGCTTCATTTTCTTTTAAACTAATAATTTTTTCAGCTACAACATTTAATTTTATGTTGTCAGCTACTGAGCTCCCTCCAAATTTTAATACTATTATTTTATTTTTTGTGTCCATATTGTCACAACCTTTATTTTTACATAAGCGAAATCTAATTATAGATAATGCTTTTCTATTTTGTTATTATAATATATATTATTCTACTTTTCAAGTAATACATATATTATAATTTGTTTTTTAAATATAATAACATTACTATTCACATAAAAAAGACCATTAACACATAATATGCATTAACAGTCTTTGTAATATTGCGCAATAAGTTCGTCAAGTTCTATGCTGATTTTGTAAATAACATTATATTCTTCTCCCTGTTCTATACTTTTGTTTAATTTATCTCTTAGTTTACAAATTTCATCATTTAACATACTAATCTCTCCTTTTTCTTTTTTCTTTTCTTTTGTATATTTATAAATTAACATATCGTTTTTTATAAGTCAAGTATTTTCAAGGGTTTTAAGCAACTTTCGTATGACGAATTATCTCATTTTTCGACATTTTTAGACAGCAAAAAACGGTATCATTTTTTTTATTTTATAAATACCGTTTTTACTACATTTTTTATTTTTACTTTTTTATACATTTTCTTTTAATTTTTCACAATAGAAAGTACCATTTTCTCTTCTTTAAATACAGTTTCTAACAATTCATACAAATATTCTACTTTTACTTCATTTATTTTATCTAAATAGTCAAAACTACAAATTCCTCTTAAATAATCTGTTAAAACCATTCGAGCAATACTTGCAACATCATTATATTCTCTTATATATTCACCATAGATTTTCTTTTTAACTCTTTCAAAATCTTCTCTCTTAATTCCCTGTTCTTTTAGTTGATTTACTGTATTTACAAATTCTTGATATACTATTTTAGGTTCTGGTGATTGCCCATTTATTAAAATATGTGCATATTTTCTACCATATTCATATCCAAAGTTTTGTTCAGAAAAAATTATACCTTCTCTATATAATTTTTTATACCATTTTGAACTTTTACCCAATATTAAATTCAGCAAAATTTCAATTCCAATTTCCCTTTTTACTTTTTCCTGTATATCTTCTGCATCCATCTTTATTCCTATTGTGTATAGTGGCAAACTCACTTCTAGTTTTTGTTCTATATATGGTCTTACAATTCCTTCTTCTTCTTTTTCAGTTATTCTTGCTATCGCTTTTTCGTTATTTTTATTTATAAGTCTTTTCTTTACTTCTTTTAATAAATCTTCTGGTTCGAAATCTCCTACTATTACCATTGTCATATTAGATGGGTGGTAAAATGTTTTATAGCATTTATATAAAATGTCCTTATCTATTTTATTTATTGACTCAATTGTTCCCGTAATATCTATTTTAACTGGATTAGTAGCATACATAGCTCTTAGGGCATTTAAATATACACACCATTCTGGTGAATCATCATACATTCTGATTTCTTGCCCTATAATACCTTTTTCCTTTTCCACATTTTCATCTGTAAAATATGGCTTTTGAACATAGTCCATAAGTTCATCCATTGCAGGGTAAAAATTATTTATGCATTCAAATAAATATGCTGTATGGTCGTTTGTAGTATACGCATTTGCATTCACTCCTAAAGCAGTTAATGTGTCTAAACTATTAGTCCCATTTTCTTGTTCAAATAACTTATGTTCTAAAAAATGAGCTACTCCATTTGGAACTTCAGTAATTTCAGTTTCTCCCGGCACAATAAATTTATTATCGTTTGAACCATAGTTTGTTCCCCATATCATGTACTTTTTTTGTATACCAGGTTTTGGAACAATAATTACAGTTAACCCATTATCCAGCTTTTCAATACATAATTTTTCTCTAATTTTTGAGTTTTCAATTATTTTCATTACGTTTCTCCTTTAACTTTATTTTTAGCTAAATCTAGTTTTTTAAAAAATATATTGTATTTACCTTTACTTTTTTGGCTATTTTAATAATGTCGTTTTTATTTATTTTATTTACTTTTTCAATATATTCCTTAAGGCCCACATGCGTATCGGCCAATTCTTGTGAAAACCAGTAAGTTATACCTGTATCTTGTTCATCTTCAATTGCATTTACTGTTTCTTCTACTATTTTTTTACAGTCTTGTAAATCTTCTTCTGAAAATTTTCCATTTTTAAAATCTTCTAATTGTTGTTTAACTATTTTTAAGGTTTTTTCAAAGTTTGCTATTTCAATTCCACAATTTATAATAATGTTATTTTTAAACCTATAATAGTTTGATGATGCAACATATGCTAAATGAGCCTTTTCGCGTACATTTTGAAATAATTTAGAATTTGCCGAACCACCAAGCATTGTGTTAAACATTAATACTTCATATTTCTCATCATTGTTATTTATATCAATATCAAGACCTAAAACTAGCTTTCCTTGAGATATATCCATACTTTCAGTTACAATCTTTTCTTCTGTATTTTTCTTAACTATTATAGGAACATTATAATTTGGTTCCCTTGATTGTAGTTTTACAATATTTCCATTATTCGATATAATGCTTTCTGCATTCTCATCTACATCTCCTGATAAAAATATATCAATTTTACATGTGTTTAATAATTCTTTATAATATTCGTATAAATTTTTAGCATTTATTTTGTCTAAATCTTCTACATATCCAAATTTATATAATCCAAATGGTTCATTTTTATACATTTCTTCTATACATTTTTCTTGAGCATATCTTGCTTTATTATCTATTTTAGATTCTATTATTTTTCTTAATGTGTTTTTTTCTTGCTCTACATATTTTTCTGAAAATCCACCATCTTCCACATATGGCTTAAAAGATATTTCAAGTAGCTTTTCAACTAATGTTTGTATCATTTTATTACTTGGTTTTGGTATATACTTATCATTTATTGTCTCCATATATAACTTAATAACCTGATTGTCGCCTGTTTTGTCTAATCCACTGTCAAAAATTGTTCCATATAATTCTTCCATTTGCTTGCTGATTTCTTCTTGAGTTCTCATTCCAACGCTTCCTTGTCTTAATACCATGGGTATTAAGGCATTTTTAGTTACATTTTCTCTAGTTAATTTTGTTGTTAAAAATACAGCCATCAGATTTGTTTTAAATTTATCAGTATTTATTATATGCATGCTAATGCCTTCTTTTATTTTTACATTTTTATAATTCATTAATATTCCTCCTCGTTCACTGTTATCTATTATACACTATAATTTAAGTTTTATTAACTTTTTTCTTTATTCTATCACATAAAACTTATAAAAACTTGAAATTTGGAAATAATATTGTTAGAATGAGGCTATCAAAATATATCTAGCTAAATGAAAATTTATATAGCCAAATTGGCGGAATTGGAGGTTTTCTATGGATAGAAAAATTAAAGTTGTACAATATGGTGTAGGCAAAATGAGTTTATATACTATGAGATATGTATATGAAAAAGGTGCAGAAATAGTAGGAGCAGTTGATGTAAATCCAGATGTTATCGGAAAAGATATCGGAGAAATATTGAATACTGGAAAGAAAGGTGTTAAAGTTATATCTACTAATGAAGCAGAAGAAATGCTAAAACAATTAAAACCTGATATTGCAATTGTTACAACTATGAGTTTATTAAAAGATGTTGAAGATGCTTTGCTTCTATGTGCTAAATTAGGTATTAATGCTATTACAACATGTGAAGAAGCATTTTATCCTAGCAATTCTAATCCTACTTTAACCGATAAAATAGATGAGCTAGCTAAAGCTAATAATTGTACTATTACTGGTAGTGGATATCAAGATATTTACTGGGGACAATTAATTTCTTCTATTGCTGGTTCAACACAAAAAATCACAAAAATAAAAGGTTCTTCAAGTTACAATGTTGAAGAATATGGAATTGCACTTGCCAAAGCTCATGGTGCAGGTCTTACTTTGGACAATTTTGATAAAGAGGTTGCTTCTGTAGATAAAATAAGTGATGAGGAAAGACAAAAAATCATTAATTCAGGTAATTATTTACCTTCGTACATGTGGAATGTTAATGGTTGGCTATGTGAGAAATTAGGTTTAACTGTTAAATCTCAAACTCAAAAATGCGTACCTCAAACATATAAAGAAGATTTATATTCATCAACTTTAGGTATGACTATAAAATCAGGAGATGCAACTGGTATGAGTGCCGTTGTTACTACTGAAACCGAAGAAGGAATTACCATAGAAAGCGAATGTATTGGAAAAGTCTATGCTCCTGATGAGTTTGATAAAAACGAATGGACTGTTTACGGAGAACCTAATACTTCAATTGTTGTTGCTAAACCTGCAACTGTTGAGCTAACTTGTGGGTCAGTTGTAAATAGAATTCCTGATGTTATAAATTCAAAACCTGGATATGTTCCAACTTGCGAATTTGGAGAATTAAATTTCAAGGTAAAACCTTTAAATGAATATGTTAAATAATATTTAAATAAACTGTTAAAAGGGAAATTAGTTTAATACTAATTCCCCTTTTTATTGTTTACTAATTAAATTTTCTTTTTCTAGCTGCCTCTGATTTTTTCTTTCTTTTTACGCTAGGTTTTTCATAATGTTCTCTTTTACGTACTTCTTGAAGTACTCCATTACGTGCACATTGTCTTTTAAATCTCTTTAAAGCATCTTCTATATTACCATTATTAACTTTTATCTCTGACATTTATTTCCCCTCCTTCCGGTCCATACAAAACGGTATGTGGGATAACCCTTATAACGATATCCATTATAACCTAAAATAGCACAATTTGTCAATACTTACACTCTAAATAAGTTTAAAATGGAATCAAGCTTCTGATAAACCCATTCGTTGCTGGTACAAACCATAGTATTATTCCTAATACTACAACAATTACTAAGGTTAAAATTCCTGCTATCCAATCCTCACGTACTAACTTTTTAGGCTCGCCTGAACTGATTTTTCTTTTTTTGAAAACAGCATTAAATACATCTACAACCCCCATAAAAGAACCTACTTTATGCGTTTTCACTTGTTGTGGTTGCTCAGCATCATATTGTCTATTCATATTTCTTGATTTATTATGATTAACATTATTGGTTGCATTGTTGTATTTATTTTCCACGCCATTATTTCTTTGCTTCATACTTCTCTTTAATTCTTGCTCTCGTTTTAATTCGATATCATATTGGCTTCTTAAAAAAGAATCTGATAGTACATGATAAGCTTCATTTAGTTGTCTTGTTCTTTCTTCTGCATATATTTTTTCCTCTCCTACATATAAATCAGGGTGGCATTGTTTGATTAATACTTTATATGCTTTTTCTATTACTTCATTTGAAGCTTTAGGTGTTACTTCTAATAAATCATAATAATTTTTCATATATATTCCTCAATTCTTTTGTTTTTGTTTATCTGTTATATATTCTATACTAAAAAATATAAAATATCAATAGATGATTTTGGGGACAGAGGAAAAAATCATTTAACCAAATACTTTATAAAATTTAAAGCACGCAAATATTATATTTTTAATACTGCGTAAGCGATCAAACGAGCACTGGCAAGCGCGAGTGCGAATTGGAGCAACTAACCATAATATTAATTTGTATGGTTGCGACACCAAAGTATTAAAAAATAATATTTACGTGCTTATATCTATAATCTAAAAATGAAAATGATTTTTTCCTCCGACCCCAAAATCATCTAAAGATTTCTTCAAATTCGTCAGCTTCGATTTTCTCTTTTTCTAGTAATATTCCTGCAACTTGATGTAATTTATCAATATTTTCTGTTAGAATTTGTTTTGCTCTATTATATCCAGTATCCACAATTCTTTTTGTTTCTTCATCAATAACTGCAGCTGTTTCTTCTGAATATTCCTTTGCATGAGCTAGGTCTCTACCCAAAAATACTTCTTCTTGACCTTGACCAAGTGTTATTGTTCCTATTCTTTCGCTCATACCATATTGTGTAACCATGCTCCTTGCAATTTTCGTAGCTCTTTCAATGTCATTACTTGCTCCTGTTGATATATCATTTAATATAAGAGCTTCTGCTACTCTACCACCTAATAGTGATACTATATTTTCTTCCATTTCTGTTTTTGACATAAATGATTTATCTTCTGTTGGACGATACATTGTATATCCTCCAGCCATGCCTCTTGGTACTATTGATATTTGATGAACTGGGTCTTGTGTAGATAAGAAATGACTTACTACTGCATGACCAGCTTCATGATATGCAACTAATCTATTTTCTTTATCACTTCTTACTTTTGTTTTCTTTTCAGGTCCCATTGTTACTTTAACCATAGCATCTTCGATTTCTCTCATACTTATTTCGTTTAAATTTCTTCTTGCAGCTAAAAGTGCTGCTTCATTTAATACATTCTCAAGGTCTGCTCCTGCAAATCCTGATGTATTTTTAGCTATTGTTTTTAAGTCCACATCATCTGCTAATCTTTTCTTTCTTGAGTGAACTTCTAATATTTGTTCTCTTGCTTTAACATCTGGCATTCCTACAACTATTTGTCTATCAAATCTTCCTGCTCTAAGTAAAGCTTTGTCTAGTACGTCTGGTCTGTTTGTTGCTGCAAGTACTATTACGCCTTCATTAGCAGCAAATCCATCCATTTCTACTAATAGTTGGTTTAATGTTTGTTCTCTTTCATCGTGTCCTCCTCCAAGTCCTGCACCTCTTTGACGTCCTACAGCGTCAATTTCGTCTATAAATATAATACATGGTGAATTCTTTTTCGCTTGATCAAACAAATCTCTTACACGTGATGCTCCAACACCAACAAACATTTCAACAAAGTCTGAACCACTTATAATAAAGAATGGTACTCCTGCTTCTCCAGCAACAGCTTTTGCAAGTAATGTTTTACCTGTTCCTGGTTGCCCTACAAGTAGAACTCCTTTAGGAATTCTTGCTCCCATATCTGTATATTTTTTAGGATTTTTTAAAAATTCTACTATTTCTTCTAATTCTTCTTTTTCTTCATCAACACCAGCAACATCTTCAAATGTAATTCTGTTTTTATCAGCTGGAGTCATCATTTTAGCTTTGCTTTTTCCAAATGTCATTGTTTTTCCACCTGCATTACCATTTCCAGCTCCGCCCATCATTAAGAACCAGAATACAAAGAATATTATTAATAGACCAAATGGTGTTAATAAACTAAGAATTGCAATAAAAATTGACTCTGATTTCTGAGTTAATGTAAATGCTCCTTCTTTTAAATATTCTTCTGTTGACGCCATAAAATTGTCCACACTTGGTATGTTTACTTCTTTTTTTATTTTGTCATCTTTTAGCGTAACTGTAGCTGTTTTCGCATTTGAATCTAGCTCAATACTTTCTACTTTTCCACTGTTTATATCAGCTATCAGCTCTGAATATTTTAAATTTGAATTGCTGTTTTCTACTAATGCTGATAATAATACTAAAAATATAACAGCTATTATTAGCCACATTGCTAATGTTTTAATTCCATTTTTCAAAATAATTTCCTCCTCTTGTTCCCCTTATTTTTATCATATTGATTTATAACATATTAATTTTTTTTTGTAAATAATTTTTTTGTGTCTTTTTTATTACATATAAAGCCACTTTCAGCTTATATCTACGGATACTTATACTTGCTTTAAAAAATAAATTTTATGATTTTTCACTAATATTTTAATTTTTTTATTAGGTGTTAAATATTTATTACCTATATTTTTTTCACATAGTTTTATTACATCATCTATATGAACTTTTTCAATTCCTTTACTTGAATTAAAAAGTCTCGTTATAGTATATAACACAACTCTTGATTTTATGACTTTTTCTTGGTTATTAAACAGTTTTAGATTTAAGATTATTTCGTTTGGAATGCTTTCTTCTATAAGAATTTCGTTGTAAATTTTTTCTACTTGCTTTTCGATATACTCTTCTTCTTCGCAAACTAACACAGATAATCTTTCTAAAGTATTTATTATATTAGGATTAAATTCTTTCTTTATATACGGAATTACAACATTTCGTATTTTATTTCTTGTATATGTATTATCTAAATTGGTTTTATCTATCCTTGCATCTATTCCATTGCTTTTACAATAGCTTTCAATTTCTGCCCTTTCACATTCAATTAGTGGTCTAATATATTTTTCTCTTTTAGCTTCAATTCCCTTTAATCCTGATATTCCGCTACCTCTTAAAGTATTCATTATAATTGTTTCTGCTCTATCATTTTTATTATGTGCTATTGCAATTTTATTTCCTCCAACCTTTTCTAAAATTTCATCAAAAAATTGATATCGTACTAATCTTCCGGCTTCTTCTGTTCCTATTTTATTATTATTAGCCAATTTTTGCACATCTATACTTTTAGAATAAAAATCAATACCATATTTTTTACAATATTGCTTAACAAATTCCATATCTGATATTGCTTCTTCTCTAATCATATGATTAATATGTGCTACAACAATTTTAAACTTCATCTTTTCTTGAAGTTTAATTAAAATATCTAACATTGCAATAGAGTCAGGTCCTCCTGATACAGCAGCAACTACAATATCTCTATTTTCTATCAAATTAAATTTTTTTATTGTTTCTAAAACTTTTTCTTTCATATTTAACATCTCTTTCTTGAGAATTTTGGGTCTGGGTCTTTTTTTCTCATAAATAAATTTGAGACAAAGGAAACTTACTTCCTCTCGTCTCAGTCATCAAAACGTTTTTCTATATTAACAAATTTTGTATAGCTTCCTAACCATAACAATTCTTCGGTTCCTGTTGAACCTCCTCTATGTTTTGCAAGTATAACTTCGGCTATGCCTTTCTTTTCGCTATCTTCATTATAATAGTCATCTCTATATAAGAACATAACAATATCGGCATCTTGCTCTATCGCTCCAGATTCTCTTAAGTCTGAAAGCATTGGTCTATGGTCTGGTCTTTGTTCAGCAGCTCTTGATAGCTGTGATAAAGCAATTACAGGCACATCAAGTTCTTTTGCAAGTATTTTTAAAGAACGGCTTATCTCTGAAATCTCTTGTTCACGACTTCCATTTCTTTTTCCGCTACCTTGAATTAATTGTAAGTAATCTATTACCACCATTCCAATGTTCTTTTCTAATTTTAACTTTCTACATTTTGCCCTTATTTCAGTAATATTTATACCTGGGGTATCATCAATATATATTTCCGCTTCTGAAAGTGGACCAATTGCTCCTGCTAATTTTGTCCAGTCGTCTTCTTCTAGCTTTCCTGTTCTAACTTTATTGCTATCAACCATTGCTTCACTGCATAAAACCCTGTTTACTAATTGTTCTTTTGACATCTCCAAGCTAAATATTGCAACTGGTACATTCGCTCTTACTGCTGCATTTGTTGCTATGTTTAGTGCAAATGCCGTTTTTCCCATAGCAGGTCTTGCTGCAATTAGTATTAATTCTGAACCATGAAATCCTGAAGTTCTATAATCTAATCCTATAAATCCAGATGGCACACCTGTAATATGTTGTTTTCTATTATATAGTTCTTCTAATTTTGTAAAAGACTCTACCAAAACATCCTTAATTGGCTCATACCCTTTTTGGTTTTTATCTTGCATGACGTTGAAAATTTTCTTTTCAGCACCTTCCATTATGTCTTCTACATCTTCTGTTGGGTTATATCCTAATTCTATAATTTCATTTGCAGTTTTTATTAATTGTCTTAATGTTGACTTTTCTTCAACTATTTTTACATATTTCATGGCATTTGCTGTTGTTGGTACCTTTTCAGGTAATTCCGCTAAATATTCCAATCCCCCAACTTGATCAAATTTTCCCATGCTCTCTAATTCAGATTTTACAGTTATAATATCTATTGGCTCTGAACGATTGTATAAATTTAGAATTGCCTCATATATGGCTTTGTTGTCTTCTCTGTAAAAATCTTCTTCTTTTAATACTTCAACAGCAGAAATTACTGCATCTCTATCAGTTAACATACTACCTATAATAGCTTGTTCTGCTTCTATGTCATGTGGTGGTACTTTTCCTAACTCCATTTTTATCCTCCTAAGTTTTAAAAAGCAGGTTCAAAAACATCACTCCTGTACTTTGAACTTGCTATCAATAAAACATTTTTATTTGCTAATAACATCTACTTTTAATTTTGCAACCACACCTTCATATAGTTTTATTTCTATGGTTCTTAGTCCTAACGTTTTTATTGTCTCTTTTAAGTCAATTTTCTTTTTATCAACTTCTATTTTATAATTTGTTTTTAATAGATCTGCAATCTCTTTTGCTGAAACTCCACCAAAAATTTTTCCATTTTCTCCTGATTTTACAGGTACTTTTAATTGAATTCCCGCAATCTTTTCTGCTACTTTTTTTGCTTCTTCTTTTTCTTGTCCTTTTTTATATGCTTTTGAATTTTCTTGAGCTTGTAGTTTACTCATATTTTCTGCATTAGCTTCTACAGCTAATTTTTTGGGGAATAAGAAATTTCTTACATATCCATCTGATGCATTTATTACTTGGTCTTTTTTTCCTACTCCTTTTATATCTGCTTTTAATATTACTTTCATATTATCACGCCTTTCTATACCGCTCTATTGTACACTATTTTGGGTGAATTTTCAAGTAGAAAGAAGAATTTGGATAGCATATTGACTAGGAGGAATTTATTATGATAACAAGTTTTAAATTTGATAATTGCTTTGCTTTTAATAAACCTGTTGAAATGGTTTTACGAGCAGATATGAGAACCAAAAAGTTTTCTTCAAATGTAATTACCTTAAATCAAAATTTAAATATCTTAAAATCAATTGCAATATATGGTCCCAATAATACAGGAAAGACCAGCTTACTAAGGTGTATCAGTATATTAAAAAGAACTTTGGAAAATCAGCCAATTAATCTTTCAGCTAATATATTCGCTAATAATCCAATCGCTTCCGCATCATTTTCTTTTATATATAATGATAGAGAATATAATTATGAGTATAAATTTGACTGTAATAATGGTTCATATGTTTATGAAAAAATGGTTGAAATAATAAGAGATAAATATAATAATGAAGGTGAAAAGATACTTTTTATAAAAGACACCTTAAATGAACATTATGAGTGTCCATCAGATACAAAGTTGCAAGAAGTTTTGAATATCGCTTCAACAAACAATATTTTAATATATACCGTTCAAGTTGAAAAGTTTGATATTTTAAAGACAATTAAGGATATATTGACAGGTATTTCTCAAAGCATTGAAATTGTTGATATGAATAATATTCCTAATGCTAAAACTATCGAAATATTAAAAAATAAAGATGAAGAAACTAAAAAAATTGTAGACTTTATAAAAAGTGCAGATATATATTTAGATGACTATAGATATGATGAAAAAATGAAATTAAAAGTTGATGATAAAGAAGCAGAAGAAAAAATATTAAAAAATCAAGATATAATGGACCAAATGAGAATAGTATCAGTATATAAGGGAAGGCCTGTTCCTAGTATAATTTTTGATTCTCTTGGAACAAGAAAAATTGCTGCTTTAGCTAGTTATGTTATAACAGCAATTGAGAATGGGAAAACACTAATAATTGACGAATTGGATAGTAGTTTGCATTTTAAAATTACTAGAGCTATTATTATTATGTTTAACAGTGATTTAAACGAAAGTGCACAATTAATAGCAACTCTTCATCATGTTAGCTTATTAGATTGTAAAAAAATGTTTAGAAAAGAGCAAATATGGTTTACAGATAAAAATGAAGAACACACAGAGTTATACTCATTGAAAGATTTTAGTTACGAGCAAAGTGGTGTAAGAACAGATACTACAGATATACAAGACAGGTATAGCAAAGGTGCTTTTGGAGCTATCCCTGACCCAGACTTAATATCTACGCTGTTGGAGGTGGATATGAATGACAAGACAGATTAAAGGAAAAATAGATGCTTTTCACGATGCTGATGTTTCCAACGATATCGTTATATTTGGAAATCCTTGTACAATGCAAATAATACTTTCTCATTTTGGCAAGGTAAAATTGACTAGTCAAAGCAAAACTATAAACTCAAAATATATTGAACAATTTACAGGCATATCCCATTATAAAGCATCACAAGAACAAAGAGAAGAATTATTTAGTAAAATAAACAGAGCTAATTATGAAACTATGAAAAATAATATAAAAAACTTATCCAATAATGATAAAGATATTTCAAGTACTAATATTTTGAAATTTTTAGAAAACTTTGAAAGTGATGACGATAAATGGATAGATAAAATAAATAGTAAATTGTGATTTTACGACTATTTTTGTATAATCTTAATAGCAAGTTTTATACTTTCCCTTATTTCTTAGAATTTTTATTGAAAAGATTTTTAAAGGAAAAATAATTTTAATACGTAAAAAAGCACATTTAAATGTGCTTTTTTGCTTTATTTTACAAAATATCCCTCTGTTTTATTTCCTATAATCGAATTTCGGTTTAACGTCAACACAGGAAACAATGGGGCCTCTTTTGCGCCATGTGTTCCATCATTAGAATCGTACATTCCCATTCCACTCATTGTTCCATTATAAATATGTCTGATGGCAAATATCGCATTCATTGGACCATTTGAAATGCATCTTGTGGCTATAACATAATTGGTAGTATTTCCTTTTGGGAAAAATAAATCATAATAATTTACTCCATTATCAGCTTTTTTAAAAGCAGTCATTAAATAATCATTTTCTTTTGTCCAATATGTATTATATGGTCTAATTCTAGCAGTAGGTAATATTAGCCTTCCATCATATGCTCCCATATAGTCTCTTTCTAACAAAGTTGGTTGTTCACTCTCTCCCAAATTTCCATCATTTGGAGCATTACTTACTACTGCATTTTTTTCCTCTGGATATATAATCGGATATGTGCTATTCTCTCCAGTAAATTCGTTTGGTGGTTGTGTATTATAATTAGAATTTGGCCCATAAATTTCATTCCATGCTAAATTATTTAATTTGTCGTTTATATCATCTATTTTTATACTTCTTGCACTTATTCCTTTTGAAGGATTTGCATACAAATTATTACATGCATCATTTAATAATTTGACGGCATTATTATATCCTGGCGCTTCAGACAATATTATTCTTCCATCTGTCGGAGCTATTGGAAGCAATGTAACTGTTTCATTTTTTATTTCTAATACTTTCCACTCGATTATTTTAAATTCTGCATTCCCACTATTTAGTATCATATCTTGATTTGTAGTTGCTGAATAATATTTTCCTTGCCAATTATATGTCCCACTTGGTGTATATGTTACAGTATCTCCAATTTCCAAATCTCCTTTGGTTCCATTATTATACTCCTCATCCATTTCATCTTCACTTACGCTATATCCATCTTGTATCTTATTAACTTGTTTTTCTTGAGAGGTTACTTTATTAGCCATATTAACATATACCGTTATTGCAATCAAAATAAGAACTAATAATGTAGATAACACATATACTGTTACTGAACCTCTTTCACTATTTTTCATCTTCTTCAAAACTCCCATTGTTTTCTCCCATCTTTTGTTTTACGCTTCAACCTCTGAGAAGTACTCATTTATTCTATTTTTTAATTCTTGTATAGTTTCTTCCATTGTCATATCTTCAACTTGTGCACCTGCTAAAGTTATATGACCTCCACCACCAAGTTTTTCAAGTATAATTTGTACATTTATATCTCCTATTGAGCGTCCACTTATACAAATTTTATCCCCTGTATTTCCCAATACAAATGATGCTGTTATATCACTAATTGTAAGTAATTCATCTGCTGCTTTTGCGCAAATTAGACTTGCATCTTTTGTTATTTCATCATATGTTGATATTGCTATTCCATTTCCTAATAATTCGGCTTTTTTAACGATATCTGCAACCGTATTAAAGCTTTCGAAATCACTTTGGAACCATTTTTTAACTCTTATTATATCTACACCACATCTTCGTAAATATGCAGCTGCTTCAAAAGTTCTTACACCTGTTTTGAATGTAAAGTTTTTTGTATCCATCATAATTCCAGCATATAAACTTTCTGCTTCTGTTCTTTTAAGATCTATTTTCACTTCTGCATATTGTAGTAATTCTGTAACTAATTCTGCTGCAGATGAAGCATATACTTCTTGGAACATTAATGTTGCATTCTCTATGAAATCTGTACTTCTTCTATGATGATCTACCACAACTATTTTTGCTACTTTTTCTAATAACTCCGGACTATCTACATAGTTTATTTTGTGAGTATCTACTACAACTAACAAAGTATCTTCATCTATATTTTCCAATGCAACTTCTTTATTAATTATAACATCTTCATATTCTGCATCTTTTTTTATTTCTTTCATAAATGTTTCTAGCGAAGGAGAATCCTCACTAGCAACTATATATGCGTTTGTATTCAATGTTTTGGCTAATCTATAAATTCCCATACAAGAACCTATACTATCCATGTCCGCATTAACATGTCCCATAACCATTACTTTGCTAGATTCTTCTATTAAATTTTCTAAAGCATGTGCAACTACTCTTGCCTTTACCTTAGTTCTTTTTTCTACTTCTTCTACTCTGCCACCGAAGAACTTATATATTTCATTTTCTCTAATTACAGCTTGATCTCCGCCTCGGCCTAGTACTACATCCATTGCAGCTTGTGCAGATTTATATTTTTCTTTATCTGTTTTTCCTTCATTTGATAAAGCAATACTTACTGTAAATTGTACTTTTTCTTTTGTGTCAATATCTTTTATTTTATCTAAAATACTAAATTTGTCTTCTTTGATATCTTCTAAATAACGTTGTTCAAATAAGAACACATATCTATCTCTATCAGATTTTATTAAAACTCCATTTGCTTTATTAGCCCAGTCATACATTTCCTTATCAATTTCTGCCAAAATCTGTGGTTTTTCACTTGCATCTAATCTTTGCATATTATCTTCGTAATTATCTATCATGATAATTCCAACACATGATTTAGAGTCCATATATTCTTTTTGTAATTTAATACTTTCAGTAATATCAATAAAATATAAAATAATCATGTATTCTTTTTTGCTCTTTCTGTCTTTAGCCTTGTTTCTAAAATTAACACATCTACCTATTATCTTATACGTTTTATTTCCTATTTTGCTTTCTTTTATTATGTCTTTGTTTTTGTCTACTTCTGTTCCTTGGTCTATTTTATTTTTTAATTCTTCTGTTAATTCACTCATATATGTGTTTATATCTATATTAGCAAATTCTGTAGCAAACTTTGTACTTCTCCAAATTACATTTCCATCTGTTTCTAATATAATTAGTGGAAATGGCGAATTTATTAAACTTGTTTTAGCTGCTGTGTCTACAGTTAAAGTCAAGTCTTGAAGAGTTTCTGAAATTTCGCTTTTTCTTTTTTTATTGGCATAATAAGTATATCCTACAACAACAGCATATGTTATTATTGCAGGAATTAACATGTGCACATTTTCTATACTAACTATGATTAATAAAACTAAAATAATGGCTAAATATATCTTAGTTCTTGATACTATTGTTTCAAATACTTTTCTATTATTATTTTGCATAATAATCTCCTTCTATTTATTCTATTATATTTTACTAATAAAAGCACAGTTTGTCAACAAAATGATTTTGAGGTCTGAAGAAAAAATCCTTTTAATTTTAAAAAAATCTAGTGCTATATTAAAAATATTACACTAGATTTTTTATTAAATTATATTAAAATGTTTTTCCTCAGCTCTCGAAATTATTCTTCAGTTTCAGCAACTGGTTCTTCTTCTTTTTCTGTATCAATATGAATATTTTGGTATTTTTGCATACCTGTTCCTGCTGGGATTAATTTACCAATGATAACATTTTCTTTTAATCCTACTAGGTCATCCACTTTACCTTTAACAGCTGCTTCTGTTAATACTCTAGTTGTTTCTTGGAATGATGCAGCAGATAAGAAGCTATCTGTAGCAAGTGATGCTTTTGTAATTCCAAGTAGTACTCTTTTTCCTGTTGCTGGTCTTTTGCCATTTTCTATTGCTTGTTTATTTTTTGCTTCGAATTCATACATATCGATTAATGCTCCTGGGAACATATCCGTATCTGCATTGTCTTCTACTCTGATTTTCTTAAGCATTTGTCTTGCAATTACTTCAACGTGTTTATCATTGATATCAACACCTTGATTTCTATATACTTTTTGTACCTCAGAAATCAAGTATTCAAATACTCCTTCTGGTCCTTTGATTTCTAGTAATTCTCCTGGATTTACAGAACCTTCAATAAGTGGTTGTGCTACTTCTACCATGTCTCCATCTTTTACTTTCATTTTTGAACCAAATGGTATTGTATAAGTTCTTGAATCATCTCCAGATGTTACAATAACTTCTTTTTTCTTCTTAGTTTCTTTTATTTTTACTTTACCAGCTATTTCTGTGATTATTGCTAATCCCTTTGGTTTTCTAGCTTCAAATAATTCCTCAACTCTAGGAAGACCTTGTGTAATATCTGCTACACCTGCAACACCACCTGAGTGGATAGTTCTCATTGTAAGCTGTGTACCAGGCTCACCAATTGATTGTGCAGCAACTATACCTACTGATTCTCCTATTGAAACTAAGTCTCTTCTTGCTAATCCCATACCATAACATTTTTGACATACACCACGTTTTGAGTGGCATCCTAGTACTGAACGTACTTCTAATTTGTCAATTCCAGCTGCAACGATATCATCAGCAATTTTTTCATTAATCATTGTATCTGTATCAACAATTAATTCTTTTGTTTCTGGATGATATACATTATTTACAGCATATCTTCCAACTAATCTTTCTTGCATTTTTTCAATAATTTGATTTCCATCTTTAATGTCATATACAACATAACCTTCATCTGTTCCACAATCATGTTCTCTAACAATTATATCTTGTGATACATCAACTAATCTTCTTGTTAAGTATCCTGAATCGGCTGTTCTTAAAGCTGTATCTGAAAGTCCTTTACGAGCACCATGGGCAGAAATAAAGTACTCTAATGCATCTAATCCTTCTGCAAATGATGATTTGATAGGAATTTCTACGGCTTTACCTGTTGTACTAGCCATAAGTCCACGAATACCTGCAATTTGACGTAATTGGTTCATGTTACCACGGGCTCCTGATTTAACCATCATGTATATTGGGTTTAATTCATCGAAGTTATCTTCCATTGCCTTACTAACTTCATTTGTTGTTTTCTCCCAAATGTTAATAACTGCATTGTATCTTTCTTCGTTAGTTATTAAACCACGTACATATTGTTTTCTAACAGTTTCTACTTGTTCATCCGCTTGAGCTAATATGTCTTTTTTAGCTGGTGGTACTTTTACGTCATCCATTGAGAATGTGATACCAGCAAGTGTAGAATACTTAAAGCCTAATGCTTTGATATAGTCTATAACTTTTGCAGATTCTGTTAATCCGTGTGTTCTAATTACTTTTTCTATAATTGTTCCCATTGATTTTTTCATAACAGGGAAATTAATTTCATATTGGAATGGGTCTTCATTTCTATCAATAAATCCTAGATCTTGTGGTATTCCTTGGTTGAAGATAATTCTTCCAACACTTGTCTCTATTTTTTTAGATTTCATTTCTCCGTCTATTTCCTTTGTAATTCTTACAAAGATTTTAGCATGGATACCTACATCATGGTTTTCAAAGGCCATAATTGCTTCTTCAGGGTCTTTGAAGTATTTATTTTCGCCTTTTTCTCCGTCTAATACCATTGTTAAATAGTATGAACCTAAAATCATGTCAAGTCTAGGTGTTGCAACTGGTTTACCATCTTGTGGTTTTAATAAGTTGTTTGTAGATAACATTAAATATCTTGATTCTGCTTGTGCTTCTGGTGATAATGGTAAGTGAACGGCCATTTGATCTCCATCGAAGTCAGCATTAAACGCTTCACAAACTAATGGGTGAAGTTTTATAGCTCTACCTTCTACTAATACTGGTTCAAAGCTTTGAATACCAAGTCTATGTAGTGTTGGAGCACGGTTTAACATTACTGGATGATCTTTTATAACATCTTCTAATATTTCCCATACTTCTGGTCTTAATCTTTCTACCATTCTTTTTGCATTTTTAATGTTTTGGGCAATTCCTCTACCTACTAATTCTTTCATAACAAATGGTTTAAATAGTTCTACTGCCATTTCTTTTGGTAAACCACATTGATATATTTTAAGTTCAGGTCCAACAACGATAACTGAACGTCCTGAATAGTCAACACGTTTTCCAAGTAAGTTTTGACGGAAACGTCCTTGTTTTCCTTTTAACATATCTGATAATGATTTTAATGGTCTGTTTCCAGCTCCTGTTACTGGTCTACCACGTCTACCATTATCAATTAAAGCATCTACTGATTCTTGTAACATTCTTTTTTCGTTTCTTACTATTATTTCAGGTGCTCCTAATTCTAATAGTCTTTTTAAACGATTATTTCTGTTTATAACTCTTCTATATAAGTCATTTAAGTCTGATGTTGCAAATCTACCACCATCTAATTGTACCATTGGTCTTAATTCTGGTGGAATAACTGGTACAACATTCATAACCATCCATTCAGGTTTGTTTTCTGAAAGTCTAAATGCTTCTACTGTATCTAATCTTTTTATTAATTTTACTTTTCTTTGTTCACTTGCTGTTTCTAAATCTTTTTTAATTTCTTCTGATAATTTTTCTACATCAATTTGTTCTAATAACTCTCTAATAGCCTCTGCTCCCATTTTAGCTGTAAAAGAACCTCTACCATATTTTTCTTGTGCTTCGTGATATTCTTTTTCATTTAAAATTTGGCATTTATCCAAACCACTAGTTCCTTTGTCTGTTACAACATATGATGCAAAATATATAACTTTTTCTAAGTTTCTTGGTGAAATATCAAGCATTAAAGCAATTCTACTTGGAATTCCTTTAAAATACCAAATATGTGCAACTGGTGCAGCAAGTTCGATATGTCCCATTCTTTCACGTCTAACCTTAGCTTTTGTTACTTCAACACCACATCTGTCGCAAACGATTCCTTTATAACGAATTCTTTTATATTTTCCACAGTGGCATTCCCAGTCTTTTGTTGGTCCAAATATTCTTTCACAGAATAAACCATCTTTTTCTGGTTTTAATGTTCTATAGTTTATAGTTTCAGGTTTTTTAACTTCACCTTTTGACCATTCTCTTATTTTTTCGTCTGATGCAACTCCAATTTTTATTTTATCAAAAACATCTAATTCGTCCACTTATTATTCTCCCTTCGTACGAATTTGTTTTGGTAATTTTAAAACAGGTTAAGAGGACTAACCACCGCTCTTGCAATTCCTTCCTGTCGCCTCTTTCCTTTTTAAAATTTATTCAGTTAGTTTTCTTTCTATAAATTATCTTCATCATTATCGATATTGTCTTGTGCTAAATCATTTCCGTATAAAAATTCTTCTCCTTCATCGTCTAAGTCCTCAAATAACTCATCACTTTCAGGTTCTGAACTTTCTAATAAAACGTCGTTTTCAACTTCTTCGCCATATCCGTCATTTAGGTCCTCTTCTGCAACAACCTCATCTTCTGATAAGATTTTTTTATCTTTTTCAGGATCGTACTCTATACCTTCTTCGATATTTTCTTTTAATTCTAATTCTTGGTTATCTTCAGAATATAAACGTACATCTAATCCTAAAGATTGAAGTTCTTTAACTAATACTTTAAAGCTTTCTGGAACTCCTGGTTCTGGGATGTTTTCTCCCTTAACAATTGCTTCATAAGTTTTAACACGTCCTACAACGTCATCTGATTTTACTGTTAGCATTTCTTGTAATGTGTATGCTGCTCCATATGCTTCTAATGCCCAAACTTCCATCTCTCCAAAACGTTGTCCACCAAATTGTGCTTTACCACCAAGTGGTTGTTGTGTTACTAGTGAGTATGGTCCTGTTGAACGAGCATGTATTTTATCATCAACTAAGTGGTGAAGTTTTAACATATACATAACACCAACCGTAATTGGTTTATCAAATGGATCTCCTGTTCTACCATCATATAATGTAGTTTTTCCATCTTCACTCATTCCAGCTTCTTTTAGTAAATCTCTTACGTCTTGTTCTGTAGCTCCATCAAATACTGGAGTAGAAATTTTCCATCCTAATGCTTTTGCAGCTCCACCTAAGTGAACCTCTAAAACTTGACCTAAGTTCATACGAGAAGGAACACCTAATGGGTTTAATAAGATGTCTATTGGTGTACCGTCTGGCATAAATGGCATATCTTCTTCTGGTAATACTCTTGAGATAACACCTTTGTTACCATGACGTCCAGCCATTTTATCTCCAACTGATATTTTTCTTTTTGTTGCAATGTAACATCTAATAATTTGATTTACACCAGGTCCTAATTCATCTGAATTTTCTCTAGTAAATATTTTAACATCTACTATTGTTCCAGCTTCTCCATGTGGTACTCTTAATGATGTATCTCTTACTTCTCTAGCCTTTTCACCGAAGATAGCTCTTAATAATCTTTCTTCAGCTGTTAGTTCTGTTTCACCTTTTGGTGTAACTTTTCCAACTAAGATATCCCCTGGCCTTACTTCTGCACCAATTCTGATAATTCCATTTTCGTCTAAGTCTTTTAATGAGTCATCACCAATATTTGGTATATCTCTTGTGATTTCTTCTGCTCCTAGTTTTGTATCACGACATTCGCAGTCATATTCTTCGATATGAATTGATGTAAATACATCTTCTTTTACAAGTTTTTCGTTAATTAAGATAGCATCTTCGTAGTTGTAACCTTCCCATGTAGAGAAAGCAACTAATACGTTTTTACCAAGTGCCATTTCTCCATTTTTAGTTGATGGTCCATCTGCTATTGCATCACCTTTTTTAACGATTTCACCTTTTTTAACAATTGGTTTTTGGTTAATACATGTTCCACCATTTGTTCTTTTGAATTTACGTAATTTATGTACTACTGTTTTTCCATTGTTGTATTTTACAGTAATATAATCACCTGTAACTTTTTCAATTACACCATCGTCTTCTGCTAAGATTAGAATTCCAGAGTCTTTTGCAGCTCTATATTCCATACCTGTTCCAACGATTGGACTCTCTGTTACCATTAAAGGTACCGCTTGACGTTGCATGTTGGCACCCATAAGAGCTCTTTTTGCGTCGTCATGCTCTAAGAAAGGTATCATTGCTGCTGCTACAGAAACTAATTGTTTTGGAGATACGTCTACATATTGAACTCTATCTCTGTCAACTTCTATAACTTCATTTCTGTTTCTTACTCTAACCCTTTGATTTATAAATCTTCCATCTTTATCTACTGGTTCTGATGCTTGAGCTATTATGTAATTATCTTCTACATCAGCACTCATGTATTCAACTTCATCTGTTAATTGATGTGTTTCTGGATCAATTTTTCTATATGGTGTTTCTATAAATCCATATTCATTGATTTGTGAAAAACAAGAAAGTGCAGATATAAGACCGATGTTTGGTCCTTCTGGTGATTCGATAGGGCAAAGTCTACCATAGTGTGTATAGTGAACATCACGTACTTCGAATCCAGCTCTTTCTCTTGTTAATCCACCTGGTCCTAATGCTGAAATTCTTCTTTTATGTGTTAATTCTGAAAGTGGGTTTGTTTGATCCATGAATTGTGATAATTGTGAGCTTCCAAAGAATTCACGAATTGCAGATGTTATTGGTTTTGTGTTTATTAATGTTTGAGGTGTTACAACATCTAAGTCTTGTATTGTCATTCTTTCACGAACTACTCTTTCAAGTCTTGTTAAACCAATTCTAAATTGATTTTGTAATAATTCTCCAACACATCTAATACGTCTATTTCCTAAATGGTCTATGTCTTCCATTACACCAATTCCATGGTCTAAGTTAAATAAGTAGTTTATTGATGCAATTATATCTTCGTTTGTTACGTGTTTTGGAATTAATTCCCCTTTTCTTTCTTTTAATACTTTATGTAAGTCTTTTTCTTCTGTTGATTCTAGTATTGATTGTAATACTGCATAGTTTACTTCTTCTTTAAAATGTAAATCAGAAATATCAATGTTTGTTACTACATTGTGTATATTTACTGTTCCATTTCCTATAATTCTTACTTTTTTATCATTTACTTTGATATCTACAATGTTAATTCCTGAATTTTGAATTTCATTGGCAATCTCTTCTGTAATGATATTATCTTTTTCTACTAAAACTTCTCCAGTAGATGGATCCATGATATCATCAAAAGCAACATATCCAGTAATTCTATTTGCTAAATTTAATTTTTTATTATATTTGTATCTACCTACTTTTGCTAAGTCATATCTTCTTTCATCAAATAGTAATCCTGTGAATAAACTTCTAGCTGCTTCAACTGTAGGAAGTTCTCCTGGTCTTAATTTTTTGTAAATTTCTATTAATGCTTCGTCTACTGTTTTGATAGGATCTTTTTGAATTGTTGCTAATAATTTAGGTTCTTCTCCAAATAAGTCTATCATCTGTTCATCTGTTTCTAAGCCAATTGCTCTTAATAATGTAGTTACAGGTATTTTTCTTGTTCTATCAACTCTTGCCCAGAATACATCATTTCCATCTGTTTCATATTCTAACCATGCACCACGAATTGGCATAACTGTTGCTGTAAATAGTTTTTTTCCTACTTTATCGTAATCAGATGCATAATAGCAACCTGGTGAACGTACTAACTGGCTTACTACAACTCTTTCTGCACCATTTATAATAAATGTTCCACTATCTGTCATAAGAGGGAAGTCACCTAAGTAAATTTCTTGTTCTTTTATTTCTCCTGTTTCACGATTAATTAAACGTACTTTTACATGTAATCTTGTAGAATATGTTGCATCTCTTTCTTTTGCTTCTTCTACAGAGTATTTTGTTTTGTCCTCCATGTAATAGTCAAAAAATTCAAGAACTAAGTTGCCTGAATAGTCCTCAATAGGTGAAATATCTTTTAATACTTCTCCTAATCCTTCATGTATGAAATTGTCGTATGAATCTTTTTGGACTTTAATAAGGTTTGGCATTTCAATAAAGTCGCCAACTTTTGCGAAATCTTTACGAGAAGCTTTCTCGTAGTTAACTTCTTTTACTTTCAAAAAAATCACCTCATAAAAATTTTTAAGCAGAAATTAAATTTATTTTAAAAGAAGTCCTTCTTAAAACACAATTTGCTTATCTAACATTCAACACTGTCTGCTCACACAGCTTGAAGTGTTAGGGCTCCTTGGCTTTAATTCCTCTTCTTCTAATTTTAAACTTTTGAATTAAAAATATCTGCCTAATATTTTATCATATCAAAGTCGTCTAGTCAAGGCTTTTCCGTAAGGTTTTCAAGGTTTTTTACTCCATTTATAAGTCTGATGGTATATAATCTGGTGTGTGGAATTAAAAACCACCACTAGATTTTTTTGTATGTAAAAA
>CAUWEX010000004.1:0-74204 GCA_963557965.1 uncultured Clostridia bacterium | reverse complement strand
TTTCTAATTTAAATTTTTAAATTTTTTCTACTGGAATTTACTTTTTTATTCAACCTTTTATTCATTTATACCATTGCGAGGAACGAGCAATTTAGTACTATTGTAATTGCTAATGCAATTAATGTTATTCCTTTGTTTTCTCTCATTTGTTTCTCTCCTATACTTATTTTTCTAATATAGCTATATTATACACATAATCGTGATATTTTGCTTCAAATTTCTTCATAGATACAGTTTTATAATTGCTACTGTCTTTGACTTTATCGTATAAAGTTAAATCTCCACCAATAACAAATATTCTTCCTGTAGCATTTTTCATTGCTTCTTCTGGCGTTGCTGCCACTTCCATTTGTGGTCCATATGCTTTGTATGCATCTTCTATTGACCAGTTGCCTAAGTTTACAAAGTATTGTTTATTTTCACTTAATTTTGTAGCTGCAACTCCGCCATTTCTCATATCCGAATATATTATAATATCCTCTGGTTTCAAGTTTTCTTTTAAGTATGCTATTGGTTCTTCATTTGTTTTACTATAATTGGCTTGAATATTTTGAATTAAATTCATAGCTGACATTATAATAACAGCTCCACATATTAATCCAATTATAAATTTGTTGTTTTCTTTTGATATGAAATAACATATACCAAATATAAGTAAACCTGATATTGTAAATAAATATCTTGCATATAAAATAGGTGTAATTCTTGACACTAACGCTACCACTAATATCACTAATAAATATATCCCTATTGGTATTATGCCTTCTTTTACATTTTCTTTTTTTCTTATATTTTTTATTATGATATACAATACATATATATATAATGCTATTGAAAATATTGTTGGTATTGTTTGTTCTAAGCTTCCTTTATATTGGAAGTTTAGAACATCGATTAAAATTTGTGGAAATTCTAATGTAATCCAAAATCCTGATCCAACTCTTAGCGCCTGCATTATAAAAACTAAAAGCCAAGGTAAATATAATAATACTTGTGCTACTTCTATAATAACAAAATTTCGTATTGTTTTTTTCTCAATTTCTTTTCTTTTTCTTATTACATATATCATAAGACCTAAATTCATAATGCCTGCAGCAAGTAATGCATAATAATGCATATAACAGCTTATTATACTAAATATTCCGAATAGTAATATATTTTTAAATTGCTTGTCTTTGATAAATCTATATAAGTAAATTGCTGTAAGAGTTACAAATACTATTGTCCATGAATACATTCTTATTTCTAATGCGTAATTTAACATTACTGGTAAGAAAAAACTAAAGAATGTGAATAATAGTCCCATATTTTTACCAAAATCTTTTTTGATATGTGTTAATCCCAATATTCCTAACACAGCAATTCCTATTACTGAAAAAATTCTATATGCTAATATACTTTCTCCAAAAATAAGATTTATCACTTTTAACATCCAGTAATATAAAATAGGATGTACGTCATGTGAACCAATTGTCCAAATTTCTCCAAATGAATGGTTTACTATTGCCACACTATATGACTCATCAAACCATATATTTTCATGAAATGCTGGAATTAATAGAAATATTGTTCCTAATAAAATTATTGCTATGAAAAGCCAATTTTCTTTTACATATTTTAATGTCTTTTCTTTCATTTTCTTCCCCTTTCTTCTTCCTTTCTTTATATGGTTGTTATTATATCATTAATATAAAAAAAAGAATAGAGTTTTTTAATTTTTTATCTCTATTCTTTCTATTTTATTTACTAATTTCTCCCCTCAGTAATTGTTGGTTCAACTTGTAAGCCGGCATCTGCAATTTTGATATCACGTACATGGTTTATTTTCTCCCATGTTGTTTCTCTTTTAAATAAACATTTAAAGTTAATCAATAACCAAGACCCCATAAATAGTGGATAACATAATAATCCTTTTAACATTGGTTTTATTGGTCTTCTATCTAAATACATTGCAATTACTGCAGTTCCTATTGGTAAAAGGAATGTTGGTATTAAATATCTAAAAATATTTATAACAAGTTCTGTTTCTGTCATTTGACTTGCTCCATACATTATGAAGTTTGTTAACAGTAAAACTATTGTTATTACAAACATTGGAATACTTCCAACAATATATAATAGTCCATCAAAGTTCATCATTGTTTTATTTTCTTTAGCTGCAACAGCTAAGTCTTTTGTATATTCTTTTATACATTGCATATGTCCTACTGTCCATCTACTTCTTTGAGACCAACTTTGTTTAAATCCAACTGGTTGTTCATCATATACTATCGCATCTGTTGCCCAACCTAATTTTTTACCTTTTATAATTCTTTTTAATGAAAATTCAATATCTTCTGTTAATGTTACTGTGTCCCAACCTTGTGGTTTTACTACATCAAATCTTACCATAAATCCTGTTCCGTTTAATAGTGGTGATAAGCCTAAATTATATCTTGCTAAATGATAAAATCTGTGCATTGTCCAATAGAATAATGCATATCCCGCTGTAATCCAGCTATCAGTTGGGTTTTTGATGTCTCTGTATCCTTGTACAACATCTTCACCTTGACATAGTTTTATATTCATATTTTTAATAAAGTCAGGGTCTACAATGTTATCTGCATCAAATACGAAAAATGCATCGTATGGTGCATCTTCTTTGATTTTTTGTTGTAAAAACCAATCTAATGCATATCCTTTAGTTTTTTTACTATTATTAAATCTTTCATATACAATTGCCCCAGCTTCTCTTGCAATTTTTGCTGTGTTATCTGTACAGTTGTCTGCAATTACATAAATATCGTATAAATCTTTATTATAGTTTTGTGCCTTTAAACTTTCAACAAGATTTTTGATTACTGCTTCTTCATTATGTGCTGGTACTATTGCCATAAATCTATGGTCCTTTTTTACCTTTAGCGGTTTATCTTTTATTTTTACCAAAGAACATAAACTTACTAAAACTTGATATAGCCAAAATATTGTTATTGTCCATACTAACGCTTCTCTTAGTATATATAAATAATCCATTTTTTTACCTCTCTTTAAATAATATTCTTGTTAATATTATTATGCTACAATTTCTATTATACTATCATTGGGAAATTATTGCAATATTTTAATAAAATTTTATTCATTATTCGACATTTTTTATACGAGTTGGTCAGTTTTTTATTTATTTATCAACGCTTTCACAATTTCTTAATTTTTTATAAAATTTTCGTTTTCTTTATTTTTTGGTATATTTCATATTTATCGCTTCTTAAGCTTTATTAAGTTTTTCTTAAATTAGTTGAACTTAATGTTTTGTGTATGCTATAATAACTTAAGTGCATAAGATTAATAAAAGAATGTATAAAAGGGAGTTTTTATGAGACAATATATTCAAGAATTAAGTTACAAAGATGATGAATTTCAAGAAATTATTGAACCATTAATTAACAATGATACTGTTTTACGCATGAAAGATTTTAGACAACATTATGAAACGACATGTTTTGACCACTGTTACTGTGCTGCATATTATTGTTATTTAATTTGTAAAAAATATAATTTAGATTATAAATCAGCTACACGAGCAGCAATGCTTCATGATTTGTTTTTATATGACTGGCGAGTCAAACAACCTAACAGTAATAGCTTACATGCTTTTACTCACGGCAAAATTGCTTGTAAAAATGCTTGTAAATTATTCGATTTAAACGAAAAAGAAAAAGACATTATAATAAAGCATATGTGGCCTGTTACTGTGGAATTTCCAAAGTCTATTGAAGGTTTGATTTTAACATTTGTTGATAAATATTGTGCAATGTCTGAAACTTTTGAAGTTTTAAAATCAAGATTGTTTATGAAAAAAGCTATTCGTTATTCATATGCTCTTATGAGTTTACTAATTATAAGGCTATAATGATTTTGGGGTCGAAGGAAAATAACTTTTTCCTCCAACCCCAAAATCATTTCTGAGCCCATCTAAGCATTTTTATATCTTGGTATTTTTTTAATACATCTTTATATTTCTGATATTCTTCTTCCCACAATTCATCTGGAACATTATCAAATGCTTTAAATATCTTTTCCGCCTCTGATAGATAAATAATTTGCTCTTGCGGAGACATGCTCTCATATTGTCTTGCAAAGCGATATAGTTTATCTAACATTTGGTTCGCCTCTATAAATGACCAAAAATCCTTTACTTTCATTCCAAACATTTTAATTTGAAGCACTGCATACGCCGCTAATGCAAATATGACAAATATCAATATATATATTAATGCAAATACTGCCGTCATTTTTCCACCTCTTTAATTTACCTTTTGTACTTTTTTATTATATCACTTAATTTTTGTATTAGCAAATTTATTACAAAATTAATGTTTTCTTCCTTCTAATGTTCGTGGATCTTCGTATTCTTCGTCTACTAATTCTATGACTTCCTCTGGAGTATTATCTATATTTTTTCTTTGTGTTTCTAAATATTTATCTCTAGCATGTTCTATATCTGGTTGTCCATTATCATCAAATAACCCCCATCTTACTGCCAACCTTTCAAATGTAACTTTTTGTCCATCTTGTAAAATTACTTCCACATCATTATAATGAACATGAGATGTTGTATTTCTATCTCCATCGATTTCACTAACATTCATTTTTTTGCATTCCGGATTTGCTTTTTCGTGTTCTTCCGCTTCTTTTATGCTTTCTTCAACTGTGTCTTCACCGTTTGCTTCGTATTCTCCTACCACACTTCGTTGTTCTACATCTGTTACAAATGTTGTATTTTCATCTCTTACTTCTTGAGTTACAGTTTTATTAGAATTTCGTGCTTCTGCTCCTATGTTCATTTCAACTCGGCCCATTTCTTTATTATCTAATTGAATTATCTTATTTCCAAGCTCATATTCACTAAGTACACTATCTCTTTCTACACTTCCATCTGTTCTAACTTGTAAACTTTCTGTTCGTGGATTATTTCCTTCGTCATTTCTTTGTTTCAATTCTGGTAAGTATTTTTCCATTGGTTCTACTATACCTTCTTTGCTTATTACCACCAGTGAATATCTAGTTGTATTCTTAGAGCCATATTTATTCATTTGATAACTTTCTACTACACCTATTCTATCAAATTCTTTTGGTATCTTATTTCCAAGCCATTTTCTCATATCATGCATATCGTTTGCTCTTTCGTCTAAATCGATACTTTGTTTAACATTAATATCTTTAGTTGTTAGCATTTGGATTTTCTCTTCTTTTTCTTTTTCTTCTTCTTCTTCGTCTTGTTCTAATTCTATTTTTCTTATTTCTCCAAGTTGTTCTAGCTCTCCATATCTTTCATTTATATAATCAGCAATTTCCTTATTTTCTTCACATTCACGTTCTATAGCGTCTCTTGGCATACAATTTATTTCGTCTCTAATTTGATTTGCTATTTCTTCGTTTTTAATAACTCCATCTATTATTAAAATATTATCTTGCATAACATTTGTATCTAATATCCCTATTTTTATACTTCCTATATAGTATTCATATATATGCTCGTTTTTCCCTTGTTTTACTTGTATCTCTACTATACCTTCACTTGGTAAATCAATTCGCATTTTTATCACTTCTTTCACTATATGATTTTTGCAATCAAATCATAGTCTTTTACATCTATAATTTTACATTTTACAAAATTGTTTAAAATATTATTTTCGTAATCATTTTTAATATAAACAATCCCATCTATTTCTGGTACATCTTGCATCGTTCTTCCTACATAATATTTTTCGTCAAATGTCATACTTTCTACTAATACTTCACATTCTTTTCCAATTTTATTTTTTAAGATGTCATTAGATATTTTTTGTTGTATTTTCATTATTTTATTATATCTTGATTTTTTAGTATTTCCGTGAATTTGTTCTGGTAGCTTTGCGGCAGGAGTTCCTTCCTCTTTAGAATATGGAAAAGCTCCTAATTTATCAAATTTAGCTTGTTTTACAAATTCTAATAACTGTTCAAAATCATTTTCTGTCTCTCCTGGAAATCCCACTATCAATGTTGTTCTTATTGTTGCATTTGGAATATTCTTTCTTATCTTCTGTATTAAGTTTGTTATCTGTTCTTTATTCGTTTTTCTATTCATTCTTTTTAATACACTGTCTGAAATATGTTGTATTGGAATGTCAAAATACTTAGCTATTTTTTTATTTTTAGCTACAACACTTATTAGTTCATCTGTAATTCCTTCTGGGTATGAATATAAAAATCTTATCCATTTAATTTTTTCTATTTTACTTAGCTCTTCTAATAATTCTGCTAATTTATTTTCACCATAGATATCAACACCATATTTTGTGGTGTCTTGTGCAATTACAATTAATTCCTGTATTCCTTCATCTGCAAGCATTTTAGCTTCGGCTAAAATATCTTCTTTTCTTCTACTTACAAATGGGCCTCTTATATATGGAATAGCACAATATGTACATCTATTACTACAACCTTCGCCTATTTTTAAATATGCAAAGTTTTTACCAGTAGTAATCGTTCTATTCATAAAGTCATATTGTTCAAACATTGGCATAGGTGGAATTTTAGTAATTTGTTTGCTAGTATTAGTTTTGCTTTCTTCTGCAACTCCACTTCCTACTAGCTTTTCTATTTTATCCCATAAGTAGTCATATTCATCTATCTTTATCCACAAATCCACTTCTGGAAGAGATTTTTTAAGTTCATCATAATATCTTTGAACTAAACATCCCATTACAATTAAATACTTACATCTTTGTTCTTTTAAGTCTGCCATCTCTAATATTGTTTGAATTGCCTCTTCTTTGGCCGTATCAATAAAACCACATGTGTTTATTATAATTATGTCTGCCTTATTTTCATCATTTACTATATTAAATTTATGTTGTTTAAATTTCCCTATTGTGATTTCTGTATCTATTAAATTTTTACTACAACCTAATGATATAAATCCTACGTTCATGTTATTCCTTTCTTATTCGTTGTGGCTACATATATGTTTTCTTGTTAGTTCCATTAAGTCCAATTTTGTAAACCCTTCAACTTGTGTTTTTGTTCTATCTTTTTTTAGCTCACTTTTCATTAATTTTATTATTTCTTCTTTATCTTTTGCTTTTTCCATATCTATATAATCAATTATTATTATTCCTCCGATGTCTCTTAATCTTAATTGCTTTGCAATTTCTATAGTTGCTTCTTTATTTACTTTTAATATAGTTTGTTGTAAGTCATTATTAGTTCCTGTAAATTTACCTGTATTTACATCAATTGCAGTTAGAGCCTCAGTTTTGTCAATTGTGATAAATCCTCCACATTTTAGCCAAACTTTTCTATTTCTTGATTTTTCTATTTGACGTCTTATGTCATATATCTCTAGTAGCTCTTTTTGTTTATTTATTTCTACTTTTATATTTTTGTATTCTTCATTTTCTTGTATTAATTTTTGTATATTCCTAAATTCTTTTTCGTCATTTACTATTATTTTTGAAATGTTTTGTTCCATTAAGTCCATCAGTATTTTTGTTGCTATGTCATCGCTTTTATATAACAATTTTGCTTGGTTACAATCTGGATCAATGCTTGTCTTTATTATTTTTTTCCATAATTTTTCTACTCTTTTTATATCATCTATTATTTCCTGACTTTTCCCTTCAGCAGAAGTTCTAATAATTGCTCCATTTCCTTTTGTTAACTGTTTTTTTACTAAATCTATAAGTCTTTTTTGTTCTTCTTTATTCTCGATTTTTTGTGAAACTGTTACTATATCTGTATTAGGCATTAGAACTATATATTTGCTCGGTAAATTAATGTGTGTAGATACTCTAGCCCCTTTTTGACTGTTGCTATCTTTTTTCACTTGTACCAATATTTTTTGTTTTGGTTTTACAACATCAGTTATATTTTTTTCTTCTTTTTGATGTTCTTTTGTTTCGTCAATTTTGGGTAGTATATCTTTTACATGTATAAAACTATTTTTTTTTGTTCCAATATCCACAAAGGCTGATTGCATCCCCTTTATTATATTTCTTACAATCCCTACATATATATTTCCTTCGTTTCTATCAGAAGCCTCGTTTTCATTATAATATTCAATCAAATGTCCATCTTTTACAAGTGCAATTTCTTTCTCTTTTCTTGATTTTTGTATAAATATTTCTGTCATATTTTATCTTCCTTTTCGTTAATTTAGTTAAATTTATTCATCGCAATATCTATTCCATCTTTTAATATCTCTACTACTGCGTCTTTTCCTTTATTTGTCGCAATATCTAGGACTTCTTTGTCTTTACTTGGAATACTTCCTATTACATATTCGATTAACATTCCTTTTCTTTCCGGCTTTCCAATTCCAATTCTCACTCTTGCAAATTCTTTTTTATTTAAATTTGCTATAACAGACTTCATACCATTATGAGTTCCTGGTCCACCTGTTTTTCTTACCTTTATTGTTCCTGGCTCTATATCTATATCATCATAAATTACAATTAGATTTTCTTCTGTTATTTTATAAAATGTCATTGCTTCTCTTATACTTTCCCCACTCAAGTTCATGAAAGTTTGAGGTTTTAACAATATAACTTTTTGATTTTCTATAAGTCCTGTTCCATATAATCCCTTAAATTTTTTCTTGTTTATTTCTATGTTATATTCTTTTGCTAATTTGTTAATTGTATCAAATCCCATATTATGTCTTGTGTTACTATAATCTTCTTCAGGATTTCCTAAGCCTACTATTAAATACATCTTTTTTCTCCTTATTAAAACTATTATTTATTTTACAGTGTTTTCGATGTTTTTTCAAGTTTTTGAATAAAAAAAGTAACAATAGGCATTTATTATACGTCTATTGCTATTAAAAGGCACACAAAAAGCACTTAAATTAAGTGCTTTTTACGTTTTATATTATTCTGCTGATTCTTCTGTTTCTGGAGCTTCATAAGCTTCTAAAATAGCTTTTTGAATTTTCTCTCTTGTTTCAGCATTGATTGGATGAGCTATATCTTTGAATTCTCCGTTTGGAGTTTTTCTGCTTGGCATAGCTATGAATAATCCATTTTGGCTTTCGATAACTTTAATATCATGAACTGCGAATTCGTTATCGAATGTTACAGAAGCAACAGCTTTCATTCTGTTCTCTGAATTTACTTTTCTTAAACGTACATCTGTGATTTGCATTGTATAATGCACCGCCTTCCTTATGTTAAATATTTGTACATATCGTTTATATTATGTACAATTATATTATTCTTCATAAAAATTTTTTTTCCTTCTTTTTTTTACATTTTTTTGAATAATATTTGTATTTTTTCAACTTTTTATTTTTTTTACATATTATATATTAGAAATTACCATAAACTATTGAAATTTAATCGATAAAATTATATAATTCTATATTATAAAGAGGAGCGTGTTTTTTTATGCCAAACATTGAACATATAAAGAAATATAAAAATATACATATGATTGGAATCGGCGGAGTAAGCATGAGCGGTATTGCAGCAATCCTTCAAAACTGGGGGTTCAATGTAACAGGTTCTGATGCAGCAGACTCCGAAGCCGTTCAATTATTAAGAACTAAAGGAATTAAAGTTGTTATAGGTCATAGTTTAGAAGATGTAGCAAATTCTGATGTAGTTGTTTATTCAGCAGCTATAAAATCAACTGACCCAGAAATGTTAGAAGCTAAAAGGCTTAATATTCCTACAATTGAAAGAGCTGATTTTTTAGGAGAAATTACTCGTTGTTATAAAGATACTATCTGTATTTCAGGAACACATGGAAAAACTACTACAACATCCATGGTTTCACTTTGTTTTATGGATGCATTAACAGATCCAAGCATTCAAGTTGGAGCTATGTTAAAACAATTAAATGGAAATTATCGTGTTGGAAATAGTGAACATTTTATAATTGAAGCATGTGAATATGTTGAAAGCTTTTTAAAATTTAGTCCAAAAGCAGAAATTATCCTTGATATTGATAATGATCATTTGGATTATTTTAAAAGTTTTGACAATATAAAAAGTGCTTTTATTAAGTATGTCAAATTATTGCCTGATGATGGTTTATTAATTTTAAATGCAGATGATCAAAACTGCTTAGATTTAAAAGAACATACAAATGCTAAAATAGTTACATACGGAATTGAAAACGAAAATGCTGATTTTGTTGCCAAAAATATTGTATTTGACAACGATGGATTTCCTGAATTTGACGTGTTCTATCGTGGAGAGTTCTTTATGACTCTTACTCTATCAGTTCCTGGCATTCACAATATTTTAAATTCACTATCTTGTGTTGCAATCTGCACAGAATATGGTATCGAGAAAAAAGATATTCAAAATTCATTAATCAAATTTACAGGTGCTCATAGAAGATTTGAATTTAAAGGAAAATTACTAAATAACCAAGTTAGTGTATATGACGACTATGCACACCATCCAACAGAAATTAAAGCAACTTACAATTCACTTAAAAATAAAAAGTATAATGAGTCATGGGCAATCTTCCAACCTCATACTTATAGTAGAACAAAATTATTGTTAGATGATTTTGCTGATTCTTTAAAAGATTTTGACCATGTTATTATATTAGATATATATGCAGCTAGAGAAACTAATACTTACAATATTTCTTCAAAAGATTTAGCAGATAAATTATCTCCTTTAGCAAAAGATGTTTTATATATTCCTGATTTTGATGAGTGTGTTGATTATATCAAATCTCATGTACAAAAAAATGATATTGTTATTACTGTAGGAGCAGGAACTGTTACTAATATCGGTCCTATGCTTTTAAAATGATTTTTGTGTCGAAGGAAAAAATCATTTTAAATTCAAATCAGGCATAAAATAAAAATTTAGTATATTCATATATCATAAGCTAGTAAAGATTATTTACTAGCTTTTAATATAGTCTATCAATATAAAATGATTTTTTCCTTTGCTCCCAAAAATCATGGTTCTTTAGATTTCTTTATCATAATATCGGCAAATACCCCATAACCTTCTTGAGGATTATTTACAAGAACATGTGTTACTGCCCCTACGAATTTTCCATTTTGTATAATTGGAGAACCTGACATGCCTTGAATTATACCTCCTGTCTTTTCTATTAGCCTATTATCTGTAACTTTAATTTGCATACTTTTATTATCATAATTGTTTTCTTTAAATATTTTTTCAATTTCTATTTCATATTCTTGTGGACTATCATTGTCCAAACTACATAATATTGTTGCTTTTCCTGTTTTTATTTCATCTCTTAATGCAACTTCCATTTCTTTTGAAGCATCTAAATTTAGTCCAGAGATATTATCTACTTTTCCATAAATTCCAAACTTAGTATTTTTTCCAATTACGCCTATACCTTTTTGATTTTCTATAGTTCCTTGTATTTTTCCTGGATTTCCTCTTTCTCCTTTTTCTATATTTAGAATTCTAGTAGTTATGAACTCTCCTGAAGATATGTTAATTAATTCATTTGTATCTATATCTATTATTCCATGACCTAAAGCCCCAAATGTTTTTGTTGATGGCTCATAAAAAGTAACCGTTCCAACTCCTGCTGCGCTATCTCGTACCCATAACCCTATTTTATATTCATCATCCGCTGTTTTTACTGGTGTGATACTACATTCTTTTGATTCATCATCATGTATATAGTCTATTTTTATATCTTCTCCATTAGATTTGTTAACATTGTGTACCAATTCATCCGTAGAATTTATTAGAATATCATTTATTTTTAATATTGTATCTCCTTCTTCTATTCCTGTATTTTCATAGGGTTTATATTTTTCATTGTTTTTTCCTTCTATTTCTGACATTCCAACAACTAGTACTCCATTGGTATATAATTTAACTCCGGCTATGTTTCCTACTGGTATCACTTTAGTTTTTGGTAATATATTTACATCTATATTCTTTATCGGTATATTATTAAAAAAATTAACTTCCACGCTTTTTCTTCCACCTTGATTTGATGATGTTTCAATTGCTGGTTCATTATCTTCTATCTCGATTCCCATTATTGATTTTAAATTAATCTCTTCTCCTTCAAATAATGTTATTTTGTCAGGAATTTTTTCTATTATTAATATATAACTATATATAATTATTAAAAAAAATACTAATACTAGCATTTTAAAAGTTCTTTTCATTCTAAGTCTCCTTTAAATTTGCTAATATTAGTATTTACTTTTTTTGTATTTATATACTTTAAAATTTATGACATATTTTTTAAAATTTTAATTTGTTAAAAATTTCTTATTTTTATTCGTTTTTTTGGAATTTTTTGTTTTCTTCTTCTACATTATTATTCGTTCTATACATGGTATATCTTTCTCTTCCTAAGGCTGTATAATATACTTGAGCTAAGCTTCCTCCTTGATCTTGCATATATTTATAAATGCTTCCTTTGTATTTATCATCAGTTAAATCATTAACATCATTTTGGGTAACTATTGAATTATAACAGCCTGTTTCCCAATGTGGATAAAAATAAGATGTTTTATCATTATTCGTTACAGATTTTCTTTCAAAATCAACATTCATAAACGCTTTTTCTATATTTTTACTTTTCAAGCCATTTTCAGTTGCTCTATGATATTCTCCATCTGCTATAATATATATTGAATCTGTATTTACCACTTCTTCTGTTTTCGTATTCGTAACAATTGAATATCCATTATAAACCTTTCCACCAATACTTAGGCCTTGTAAAAAACTTATTACAGACACATTATTTAAAATCTTTTCCCAATCTTCTTCTGTTAAAGTTGGCATCTGAAAATTGGTTGTTACATTAGAGTAGTTATTGTAATTTGCTATTGCTATAGATAAATTCTTTTCTATTGAGTAACGTATTACGGCTGACCTATGCTGATTAAAATTCGAATTTGGGTCTTCTATAGAAATATCCCCTCTTTGTAGTTCAAAAATCTTATCGCTATTATTAAATAATTTAGAATTTTCCGCTAATTTGTTTCCTTCTTCATCAATTGCATCTTGAGATGTTAATGAACTTAGATTTTTATTTATCCAATCTGTAAATTCTCTAGCTTCTCTATAATACAATTGTCCCGCATTATTTTCATTTCTATATTGGGTATTTTGTTTATATTTAGTTCCATTTATTATTGAAAACCATTCATCACTATTATTATCTTTGTAATATTTAACACCATTTATTTTATTGTAAATATATGTAGTATTCTCTCCTGTTGCTGTAAGTCCGTCATCGTTGCTGAATTTAGCATTCGTTTCTGTTAGTATTTCTGTAGGTATCTCTATTCCTCTATATTTTATTATATTGCCATTATCATCTATATTATTTAATAAATATCCTGCCTTGTTGACAGCAGTGCCATTAATTAATCCTTTTACTGTTATATAGTTATCTAATGAATATGTTATAACTACATCTATTCCTCCTTTTACATATCTCGTACTATAATGAATGTATGGTTTCAAATCTGATATTTTATCTCCGTTTTTATATGTAGAACCTTCATCCTCCCCTTGTATAGTGTTTGTAAATGGAGAATAAATATAATATCCATCATACATCGTATATACAAGTGCTGGCACATAGGTCTTTAAAATATCTTTATTATATCCGGATAAATTAAATTGAGTTGCAACTGAATTAAAAAATGTATTTACAGACGCTTTAATATCTCGTAATTTAGAATTGGCCAAATCAGACGTACTACTATTTACTGTATTTAGTTGAAAAGCCTTTACAGCATCATAGGTCGCTTGTGTCAATTTAAAATCATAATTCATTTGTAATTCAAGTGTTTTTACCTGATTTTGCACATATGCAGTTAATATTAATGAAATTGGTAATATTATTATTATAAATATTACGGCTAAATTTTGAATTTTCATATTTCACTTTCCTTTGTATTATAAAAGCTTGTAATATACATATTACAAGCTAATAAGTTTTACTATCTTAATTTCCACTTCCATTTGCTGTAACTATTCCACCATGTTCTGCTGCAATTGTATATGTATCATTTCCTGTTACAGAGTAAAAGAAATTCTTTAATTGTTGTGATAATGTTGTATTGCTATTTTTTACACTAGCAGAAAACAAATCCCCTTCTTTTAACGCTAATATCTTTGTTACTCCATTAGATGGATTAATTTTATCTAAGATTTGAGATGTATACATCGTATAATATACATTTTCTCCGATTTTAGTTGTTTCAGCTTGAGTTGTTTTCTTTCCTGGATTTTCATCTAAAACATTGAGTTCCATTTCTACATCATAACTATTTCCTGTTGCTGAAATAGTTTCAACAAATTTACTATACTTGTCCATTGATAATCTTCCTGTTGTCCTTACATCATCCACAAAATCTGTTGTTGCTGTTTCTACCGCTAATTGTGATACATCATCCGTCCTATCTGACATTGTCATTAGCGGAAACACAAACATTAATATAGCAGCTAGTACTATTGCTATTACAGTAATTAATGTATCTCCCATTTTTTCCTCCTTTAGATACTTTAACTAGTATCATTTATGGTTTTGGTTTTGTATAAGTTATTACCCTTTTTTCTGTTTTATTGGCATCTGGTACATTTGAGTTTGTATCATTTTCTTGAGTATCGTTTACTTCTTCTAGGTAGTATATACCTATACTTTCTTTGAGCTTTATATTTCTTATTCTATCATATAATCCTATTTCGTTCAATATAATTTTAAAATTTTTTTCAAATGTATCTTTCACTATCTTAAAATTTGAAGGGTCATCTTTAGATGATTTGTATTTCTTTCCATATAATAATGCCTTAATAAATTGTTCTTTTTGTGTATCGCTGCCTAATACTTCTTTTTGTAAATCTATGTAATTTATAGGTTGCGGTTTTCCTGTTTCATCAATTTTTTGATAAACGCCATCTTCTAGTACACTGCTATCAAATACAATTTTATAGTTTTCTTTATATGCTTTATAAATTGTTGGAACTATACTTTCTAATCCTACTATCCTTGCTGTAGTACCATTATCTTCTACATAATCAAAATTATACTCTCTATCCTTGTATTCTAAAATTGTTGTTGCTGCAATTCTGGTTTCAGTAAAGGAGTTGATAGTTATAGATAGTGCTAACACAAATATTAATACGGCTGCTGCCATTTTTAATGCTTCTGCTGCATTTTCCATAATATCCCCTCCTTACTAGACTATTTTGCATTTGTAATTGTTATTTCATTAATTAATCCTGTTTTTTCATTTGTCTTTGAAGTTACATTATATGTAGCTCCTGTATTTGCCTTGGCATATCCACTTTGTGTTATTGTTCCACTTGGTTTGTTACCTGTTTGCCATTGTGTAGCATTAACCTTTACAGTAATTTGCTTTGTTGTATCATCCTGATATTGCACATTATTTTGTTGAATTAATTGTAATAGTGCATTAACTTGAGCACCTCTTACATTAGTTCCTTCATATTGTGTGAATTGACTGTTAAATTGTTGTATCTCCACACCACTCATAGCATTGCTGTTTACAACTCCTGCTGCTTGTTGGTAAATCATTATTCCTAATGAAATAATTAAAATTGCAAGTAATATTGCACCTGCGATAATTAATGCTTTTGATGCATTCTCCATAATAAATTCCTCCCTTTTTTTACTTTTGTTTATATTTTCCCACCAATATTTTTCAATTGGTAATGTTAATAACTATTTAAAATTTATTGCGTAATTTGTTCGATTAACATATATTTAACTTTTCCAGTTTTTTGATGATATTCTATTTTTGTACATTTAAAAGTTATTTGTCCATAATATTTTACAAAATTATCAATTCCTCCTGAATATAAAGTTTCCATATCATATGTTTTATCTATATCTAACATTTTCACTTCTATTTTTATTGAGTTATTGTCATTTTCTATAAATTTTCCTTTTGTGTTTTTTGATACATTCTGTGTTAAATTATTGTCATATGCTTTATTTATTAAAGTTGCAACTACTGTTCCTTTAAACTCTTTATTGTAGTAGCTTGAAAATTGTTCATTTTCTCTTTTAGCTTCGTGATAATTAGCTTTGTAGTTTAAGTACATATACGACATCCCTACTATAATAATAATTACACATAAGAAAAATATTGCTATTTTTTTCATATAAATCCTCTATTGTTTAATTTCTATAAAATTTACTGTTTTTACTCTTTTAGTATTCTCACTTATCTCGACATTACATCTATATTTTTTATTAGTTTCATCTATTATTAACTCATTTACTTTATCATTTTCTTTTAAAATTTCTTGTAAATCAGCTTGTCCTGATTTTATATTAACAGAAATATAATAATTGTTGTCTGCTTGTGCAGTTAAAGAATAATTAGAATTATTATTCATAGCTAAATTTGCAACCGAAACTATATCATGTATTGTACATTCTTTTCCTTCATATACAGTAAATTGTACATTAAATTCATTTATTCTTTTTATTTCATTTTGTTTGTTAATTTCAGCTGATGCTGAGCCAAAGTTTGTAAATAAGAATACTGCTAATGATAATATTAATATCCCTATTAGCACCCCAGCAGCCATAAGCAATGCTTTTGATGCATTTTCCATATTTTATACTCCTATTAATTAAATTTTCCAGTAAATTCAAAGTTTAGTTTTATAATTCTTCCTGTATTTTGATTATATTCTGTACCTGTACATTTAAAATATGCCCTTTTAAATTGAATATACTCATAATATTTATATACATCTTCTCTAATTTTTCCACCTGGCTTTATGTCGTCCCAAGTTGCATTTATTCTATTTGACTTTATAGCAGATTTAAATTTGTTTAAAGCCATTTGTTGTTCATCTTTATCTTTCGTATCATCTATAAATATTGAAGTCAGTCCAGTTGTTAAGTTTGTTAAAGAATTTTGGCCATATTTTTTTTCTAAGCCGTCAACTGTTTCCTTAATTTCAACTTCAAATGCATTTGTGTTTCTCTCTATTGTATAACTACTACTTTTAAATAATCTATTCTTTCCATCTGCACTTAATTTAGTTCTATCTATATTAAATATTATTTTCATTTGTTCATACGAAACGGTTTGACCTTTATCAGACCATCCCGTTCCTTCTACAGACTCTCTCCTATTGTAATCTATAACTTTATTTAATAAGGAGTATAACTCACTTCCTCGCACATCTTGTCTATTATAAGTTTCATATTTGCTATTAAATTGTGCAATTTGAGCTGTTCTAGTTGTATCTATATTAGTGTTCTGGTAATTTGTTAAATTGCTAAACATCAATACTAATGCACCTATTATCATTAACGCTATTAATACACTTCCAGCTATAATCAAAGCCTTTGATGCATTTTCCATGTGTTATCCTCCTTAAATTTATTTAATTCCAGCGCCACCTGTTGCAGTCATTTTTGTAAATGATGTTGACATACTTGTTAGTCCTATAAATACCAATGGAATAATTAAATATCCTACAAACAATGTAACCATTGGTGCAAAACCTATAGCTTTTCCTATCATTCCTTTTCTTTTTATAAGTCTGTCATTTGATTCTTTTCTCTTTTCTTGGTAATAATCTCTTTCTGAATCTAATTCATCAAACGCATCTTTTATTGGTATTTTTTCTACTGCTGCTTGTAAGCTTTCTACAATTCTAATCAATGGTAAATACGTTATTTCGTCTTTCATAGCTTCTAGAGCTTCCCAAGCTCCAGCTTCATAGTTATTAACACATTTTGTGATTGATGGTTTAAATATATCGGAATATCTTTCTAACCATTCTAATATGATTTCAACATTTACTCTCTCAATTCGCATAAGCATTAAGATTATTGTTTGGAATTGCATTACTTCATCTTCCATTTCCAATTGTCTCATTTTAACTTGGAAGAATAAAATTCCAAGTGGTGCCATATAGCCAAGTATTGAGAAAACAAATGCCAGTAGTAATTCAAACCATTTCATATATTCTGTATTTATAACTTGTAATTTCCCATAAATTCTTTCTGCTGCTGCAACTATTTCTTCATCGCTTGCTTCTTCGTAAAATTTTTCTTTTGCAACTGCTTTTTCTATTTGCTGCTGTGTCGTTTTAGTTTTTCCTCTAAATTTATCAAGTATAATATTATCTTGTTTTGTTAATTCTAAAGCTTTCTGTTCGTCTTTATCCGACAAGCCTCCCATTATGTCATATTCTGTGGTCGGCTCAGTATAAATATAGTTTATCGCAACTTGATGTAACTGTGTAAATAGAATAACCGAAGCAAAAAATGTAACTATTGCAATACATATTCTATTTATGTATAGCCACTCCATTTTTTGTGGTGATGCGGCATCTTTCAACATTTGTTGTACTTTTCTATATTCTTTTGTTCCTTTTTTAGGAATAAATAAGTCAACTATTTTCTTTATCGGTTTTTTTCTATATATTCTTGCTTGCCATGGGTTCTCTGTATTTTTAGTATTCATAGCAGTTGAACCATTATCTTTTAGTTTTCTTACTAAAATATAAGATACAAATGTAATTAATAATATTAAAATTTGTACTATCATACCAGCTTTTCCATTATACCAGCTCGCTGTAAATGAAAAGTTTGATATTGCCCAGTTTTTTAGGGGTTCTAACAATAATACCGGCGCAATTGATATTACTGATAAACTTTGAAATACATAGTTTAATTTGTCCCTTTTTAATATTTCTAGCTGCATTTCCTGTGTAATGTTGTTTACATTTTTTAAATATAATGATGCTCCATCAACTTTTCTATCACCAAACTCTTTTGTTAAATATGATACCCCTGCAAATTCTTTTAAGAAATTATTAGGTGCTATATCATAATATTTTTCTAATTCTGTTTCAGGGTCATCAGATATTAAGATTTCATATATTTTTTCACCTTGACGTGAAATATCTTTTTCATCATCTTGCGATACTTGATATATCGCTTCTTCAACCATGTTATATTCATGATATGCATGTCTTATTTCAGAAAAGAAGTCTATTTGTTCTTTTAATATATTATTATCTATTTTATCAACTGAACCATCTATAAAAGTATCAATCATAAATAATTCAAACAATAGTAATATGCTCATTAGCAAAAAGTTTTGCATTGTAATCATAATAGTAATTACCATTATTGGGATTACTATTAAAAGTGATTTTGTCAATATTTTTGCTGTTCCTTTTCTTGTGTTGTATTCATCATCTATATTGATAATTTCTAGCCTTCTTCTAATCTTTAAAGCATATCTTTTTATAAAAGGTATTTTTATATAAGTTAAGTATAATTTTTGAAATAATACTTCTGTTGAAAATTTCTTTTCTTTTGTTCCTTGTTGTAATCTTTGAATCTTTTTATATTCAGAAGTTTGCATCTTTTTAGATAGTACGTAATATAAAAGTATGATAATTACAAAGGCTCCTGCTGCCCCACCCATTATATAGTATATAAATGTATTGTCCAATTTTAATTAGCACCTCCTTTTTATATTTAGTACTTAAACTTCTGTTTTCTTTTTTCTTCCTCTTCTTTTTGGCTTTTCTTCTGCTTCTGCTGATACTGTTACTGTTTCTTTTTCCATCGCTGTTTTGTTTAATTGTTTTCCCCAATGTTTTTCAACGAATTTATCAAACTGCTCTACATCTGCAGCATCCATGTTGTTTCTCATATCTCTTAAGTTTTGATCTGATATTGGGTTTGTTATTACATATTCCCCATCAATATATTCCATTATGTTTCTATATGTATATAACTGCTTATCTGTTGATTTTTCAAAAAATCTTGTAGCATTATCAAAAAATTTATCAAATTTTCCTTCTAACGTCTTTTCTTTTCTGTGATCAAAATTGTATTCGCTTTTACTTTCTATTGGAATACATTCTGTAATTCTTTCTATATATCTTTTTCCTCTAAAGTCTTTTACTTGGTGTATATCAAAGTTTAAAACTTGTACAACTTGTTCTTCTGCTGTTTTTTCGTCTGTAAACACCCCTGTTCTTAACATTGAGTTTCTTAATGCAGTTACTAAGTTAGGGAATGTTTTAGCATGGTGAGTAAATAATGTAAATTTAGATGCAACTTGAGCTGCTTGTATCATCCAAGATGCTACGGGGTCTGTTGCAACCTCACCTATGATGTTAACAGAACCGTCAGTTTTCTTTTGAACATCCAGACCTTCTTGTCCAGAAATTGTATCTGTTTCACGGAAAGTTAAAATATTTCTTGTTGGATATATTTTTCTTAAGTGAAGCTCGAATGCTGTTTCTTGAACCCTTATGTTCATTGTTTCGTAGATATTTTCTATCATACCCATAAGCAATGTTGTTTTACCAGATCCTTGCTCTCCAGTAATTGCTGTAATTCTTGCTCCTTTTACTAAATATTTTAACAATTCTATTGCATCATCTTTTCCCGGATCTCTTACCAATTGCTCTAATGTTGCTCTTTTAACGTCAAATTTTCTTACAAAGAATGCCCATGTCTCAGAGAAACTTGGTCTTACAACAACAACACGAGAACCATCTTTCATTTCGTTAATTTTATAACCATTTGTATCTGATAATTGTCCTGGATTATTGTATTTATAAATGTTTTGACATACCCTTTTTAATTCTGATTCTGTACCAAATGATAAAAATGCTAAACGTATTGATTTACCTTGGAAAAATATCCAGATACTATCACATGCTCTCGGAACTTTATGTTCTGTTACTTGGTTTAAATAATCTCCATCTGTTTGTGCAACTTGGCTTAAAAAGCTTTCAGGTAAACCAGATACACCTCCAGATACACCGTCTATATTCATGTCTCTTACTTCATCTATAGCACTATATCCTTTGTAACGTTGATATATCCTTTGTACAACTACACTTAATTTATCAGCAAATGATAATACTATTTTTTCTTTTTCGTAAATATCTTCAATTTCTTCTGGTGTTATAACATAAGAAGGTTTTGTCTCTCCTTCTACATATTTTAATTCAGCTAAGCTGTATTTTTTTATTAATTCTGTTAAAGCTTCATATCCAAATTCTTTTTTATATGCATAAATCAAAATATCGAATTTGTCTTGTGCTGTAAGTAAAGATGGAATATCAAAAGGAATTGCTTTTGATATATTGGCTTCTGTAACCCCATATTCTTTTTCTAATAAGTCAAAAATTAATTCTTTAACATATTTTTTGTCATTTACATCACCATATGTACAGCCTTTTAATGCTTTTTTCAATTCATACTTTTTATTTTTTCTTCTTTTTAATTCTTCTTCTGAAAGACCTATATCATATAAGTTGATTTTTGTAATTTCATCTAATCTTCTTTTGACAAAATTCATCATCATATCGATTGTATAAGTTTTATCATCAACATTTACTGCTGTTTCAACTGGTGCTTCTTTTTTCTTTTTAATGCTATAGTATATTACATATCCTGCAACAGCTATAACAACTAGTATTAAAACAATATTGGTTATTGTCATGGTTCTAGTCCACCCTCCTTACTTGCTAAATTTTCATTGCTAAATCTTGTATTCTATACACAATTGCATCCGAAGCTCTTTTTACTTCTGTTGTAAAGATATAGTTTCTATCTTCTTCATCAATACCTCTTCTAAACCTTAAAAATAAGTCTGGAAGTTTTGCTTCTTCACATGCTTCAAAAAATAATGTATTGTATGGTATTGTTAATAATTTATTTTTTTCACCCATATATCTTGTCATATTTTTTATAGTGTATTTAGAAAATTTGTCATATCTATTTATCAATATTAATGATTTTTTTGAATTTAATATCGGATTTTCTTCTCTTAGCTTCATAAATTTATTTATACTAGATAGTCTTTGGCTTAGATTTGCAACTATAAGATTAGAACTTTGTATAATAGCGTCTGCTATTTCAGGTCCAAGCTCTGCATCCAAATCCACAAAAACCATATCATAGTATTTATTAGCCAAATTTATTAAATCTGGATAATTTCTTTTTATTTCTTCATATTCTATCTTTTCACCTTTAAATGATGGTAGCACTTCTAATCTGTCTTTAAATATAATTTTCGTATAATTGGTAATATTTTCAGGTTGTAATCTGTTACTTCTCATAACAGTTTCAATCCCAACTATTCCATCTTCAATTCCAGTATTAGTGTTAGGTCCAAACAAACCAAGATTTCTTCTTTTTTTCTTTTCTTCCCAGAAGCAACGTTCTAATACTTCATCTTTATGTCCTGTAGAAATCACCAAAATCTTGTAATTATGTTCAATAGCCATATATGTTGCAATTGCAGCCATTGATAGTGTTTTGCCTGTTTGCTCTTTACCATCATTCCAAAATGTAATAATTGACATTTCTATACTCCTTTTTCTATTGTTTTTATGGCTCGTCTAACTCTCGCCTCATTTGCGTCCCCTAGTATTTCTTCTGATATATATGCTAGTCCATCTTTATACTGAACACTTAATTTCTTAAACTTTATTTTTGCAACTCTTTGATTTTCATAAATAACACTTAAATCGCCATTTTCGATTGGAAAATAAATTCTATATTCATCCCATATCGTTTTATATCCAAGTGATAAAAAGTTCAAGTAATCGTCTTCTTCTTTTAGCATTTCTTTAGAAAATAAAATTTTTGTTATACTTATTGGTTCAGATAGACCGCTTAATATTTCAAGCCCTTTTTTTAATGAATATACATCAAAAGAAGTCACAAAGTAGTTTTTCTGTGCTTCTGTTAATTTAAAATCTTCAAATCCTTTGTAGTTATCTGTATCTACAAGCATAACGTCATATTCCATATCTTGATCATCTGCAACACCAAGATATCTTTTTATTTCTTCTGTGCCTGAAAACCCCACAGCAATGTCCATATCTTCAAAGTCTGTTACATATGCTGTTGTAGGGTTTATAACAGGCACCACATATCTAGCTTTTTGATTTGTTGTAGCATCAATTACTAGTACTTTTTGATTTAACACTGTTAATATTTTTGCTATATTTATAATTAAATCTGTTTTATCATAAGCCCCTATAAACCCTATTTTTTTCATGTTTCTTCTCCTTTACTCTGTTGTTGCTCCTGTTAATCCTTCTAAGTAGTCTTTTCTTGTAGTTTTTGAATTTGTTATACTTTCTTCCATTTTAGTTTCTAAGTTTGTTTGTATTTGATCTCCTTGGCTATTAAGAGCATTTTCTCTATATGCATTCATTGTTCCTGTATCTATTGCGTTATATCTTGCTCTTAATGTTTCCATAGCGCTTGCTAATATATTTGGATCTGCTTGTAATTCTTTAGATACTGCATCTCTTACTACATAGTTTGGCGTAGATGCATTTTGTATTCCTGGATCTGTATATTTAGTTGCGTAAATTTTTGCTCCATTTAAGCTAGCTGCATCAACTATTGCAGAACTCATATGTAAAATTTCATCTTCTGATAAGTTAACCCACATTGTATCTGATGAATCTACTCCTCCTACACTAGGAATTTCTACTTCTTTTTTAGAAACTACTACAAAATCTTGTCCATTTGGTAACATAAGTCTTATATCAATATAATCTCCTGTAGATAAATCAAGTGGCATTATTACAACATTATATTCTTGTCTTCTAATATCATCTTTAACTGTACCTTGTGAAAGTAAATCTGTTGTTATTAGTGTATTTTTTTTCATGTTTACTTTTGCTATTAATGGTGCTGATACTAGATCTAAATATTCTTTTTGCCCATTTCTTGTTATATAATAGCTGTCTGTTTCTTCTTCTTTTTTAACTTCATATTTTGTATTATTTAATGTAATATACATTGTTGCAACAGTTTCTCCATTTGCTGTACGATATTCTGTAGTTACTGCATTTCCTTCTTTATCTTTTAATGCATAATTTTGAATAATGCTTAAATCACTAGTTGCATTACTTGGTACTAATGCTTTATTTACAGTTTTAGTAACATACATATCTTCAGTTATAGTTTGCCCTGCTTTAACATCTTGATTTAATACATATGCTGTATAGCTGTTTGCTAATTCTTCTTTTTCTTCTTTCATTTTCCCCATCAATTGCATAAATAATAATGCTATAATCACCCCTGATATCAATAGCATTACTAGCATTCCTAGTAAAAATGAGTTTCTTGCTTTTCTTTGCATTGGATTTGTAGCCATGACAAATTCCTCCCTTTAAATTTATTTTTATATATTTTTTTACAAAATAATCATCTATTTAATTTTAACGCAAATGGTGTATAAAATCAACGAAAAATATAGGTGTTATTAAAAGTTAATATTTTTGTAATATTTTTGTAATATTTTTGCCACACCTTCTTCATTGTTGCTCTTAGTTACTTCGTTTGCAATATTTAAAATAATTGGCGTGCTTTGCTCCATTGCTACTCCTAACCCAGCTTTTTCAATCATTATTTTATCATTGATGTTGTCTCCAATTGCCATAATTTCTTCTGTTTTTATTTCTAATTTTTGAGCCAAAAATTCTATTGCATACCATTTATCTACATTAGACTGAGAAACTTCTGTATAATAATATTCTACTGGTATCTCATCAGTTCCTTGTTTTATTATTTTTCTTGCCATATGTGCTACATCTAAAACTTCTATATCACTTATTTCTCTCACTTTTCTTATAATAGAATTAAAAATCGCTTTATCCTCATCACATATTGTTACTTTTAAAAATCGCGAATTTTCATCATTTTTTATATGTTCGTACATATTACTAATCAGATTTATTTTTGTTCTTTGGTTTTCTGGTTTTTTAGCATTTTCTTTATGATAGTACAACACATTATATTTTAATGCAGATGTTAAAATCTCATTTTCTGTATATACACTATATCCAATACTATTTTCCTCACATATTTTTATAATTTTCAAAAGTTTTTCTTTTGGTAAACATTTTTCGTATATTATTTTTTCATTTTCAATATCATATACAATTGCTCCATTTCCAGCTATGAAATATTTTTGCCCTCCTATTTCTTTTGCAATTGCCTTTATTGAATCAATTGGTCTTCCTGATGCAAGAACAATGTTTACTTCTTGCTTTTGTACTTCTACCAATGTTCTTTTAGTTTCTTCACTTATAGTTCCATGACTATTTAATAATGTTCCATCTAAATCTATCGCTACTAATTTATACATATTTCATAAAGATACTTTATTGTACCTTTTCTCCTTTCTTATCATTTTCATACTTTTATGAACTTGATATATTCTTTTGTAGTTTTATATTGTTTTGTTTCTAATATCGTTATTTTTTAATTTATATGTTTTTCATTTGTGTAGACTTTATTATATAATATATTTTTTTAATTGCAACAATTTTTCTAAAAATTTCCTGTTTATTTTTCTGAATTTTGCAAATGATAGTATTAGAAAAAGCAAAAGTTTTTTCTAGTCGTAACTTACAGGAGGTGAAAAAACAATGGCAAACTCAAGTAATAAAAAATTAGTACCAGAAGCTATGGATGCTTTAGACAAATTCAAATATGAAGTAGCAAGTGAAGTTGGTGTTAATTTAAAAGACGGTTACAACGGAGACATCTCAGCTAGAGATGCTGGTAAAATAGGTGGACAAATGGTTAAGAAAATGATAGAACAAGCTGAAAGAAATATGAAATAGTATAACTTTTAGATTCTAAATAACTATCGTATAACCAAAAGTCATTATTAATTATTTAAGGTAGGAAGTTAACTTTTGCTTTTATATATTTTAAAATACATAAAGGCAGGACTTGATTTCCTGCCTTTAAAAATGTTTTTTTGAAAATCGGAGAAAAAAATCATTTTAAAACTATTTAAGAAATATAAAAATGCCCACTTTGGACTTGAATCCTAAGTGGACATATTTTTTTCCTTCGACCCCAAAATCATTAAGCTTCAGGTTCTACTAAACCATAGTTCTTTCCATCTTTTAATTTATGAACTACATTTACTTTTCCTGTTTCAACATTTATAAATGCTAAAAAATTATGTGTTGGTTTTTCTTGTAATACCATAACTGCATCTTCTGGTAACATTGGTTTTATACTATAGTATGATGTTTTTATTATTTCATTTTCAACTTCTGCTGTTTTAGATGTTTCTACTTCTACATTTTTTAATGATGCGTCTCTCATCATTTTTTCTTTTTTAGTTTTTGCCTTTCTAATTTGTCCTTCTAATATATCCATATCTTTGTCTATAGAAGCATACATGTCTTTATCTTCTGTTAATGCTCTATATTTTTCTCCATTAACTACTAGAGACACCTCAGCTATTTGTGTTTCTCTTTCTGTTCTTAATGTTACTTCAGCTTCAGCATTGTCTACGTCTTTGAAATATTTATCAATTCTCTCCATTTTTCTTTCAACATAATCATTTATTGCTTCTGTTATCTTTAGTTCCTTTCCTGTTATTTTTATTTTCATAAAAATCGCTCCCTTCTCTTTTTAGTTTGTCTTGCTGATATCTTTATTATATATTTTATTCTTATTTTTTTCAAGCCTTTTGTCTAAAATTTAACAAACATGTAAATTTAATGTTCAATTTAAACAAAAAAATTAAGCCATTAGTTTCTGATTGCTAATAACTTAATTCTTAAAATAGATTTTCCAATTTATATTCTTTTTCAAGTTTTTGATTAAAATATAATTTTGCTACTAAATTAAATTCTTCCAACGCTTCATCTTTAATAGTAAAAGAATATAACTTCTTAGCAGGTGCTGTGATTGTATATATTATAGCATTTTTGGTGCTTTCATTAATTGTAATTGCTGATTTATCTTGTTTGCCACAAGCTCCGCATTTTATTCCGTCGTCTTTTATGCTAAAGTACTGTATATTTTCCTTTTCTTTACAATTTACACATGAATGTATTTTTGGACTAAATCCTAAAATGCACAACAATCGTAATTTAAATATGCTAAGTATTAAATCCAAATTTTTATCTGTTTCTGATATTGTGTATAACGTATTTAATAATAGTTGTAAAATATAATAACTATTTTGATTTTCATGTGTTACATCTTGTACTATTTTATTAATATGTACTGCATATTTTAACTTGTCCAAATCTGTTCGCAATTTATAAAAAATTTCAATTGGCTCTACTGAATTTATGTGGAATGTGTTTGTTCCTTTGTATACTAAATATTCGCCAAAGCAAAACATCTGTGTTCCTGCTAAAAGGGCACTTTTAGGTCTTCTAGCCCCTTTAGCAACACAAGATATTTTCCCGCAATCCTGGTGTTAACATAGTCAGCATCTTATCAAAGTCTCCCACATTACTTTCAGATAATATTATTCCCGTTAGTTTCATACTTGCCATCTATTTCTATGTCCTTTTCTTCTTTTAATTTTCTTTCTAAATTTTCAATTTCTTTTAGTTCTAAAAATGCATTGATATCACCAGTATTTTTAAAAGCATCCCATGCGATTTCCTTAATCATAAACGTCCCTTCCTTTTTAAAGTTTTACCTTTAATTTATCTTTTGCGTTTTTTTATTTTTTATACTTATAATTTAAATTTATTTACTATTGAGTTATTATCTTGCCAGTCCTCTTTAACTTTTACCCATGTTTTTAAATTTACTTTAAATCCAAAATTATTTTCCATGTCTATCCTTGCTGCTCTTCCAATTCTTTTTAACATTTCTCCATTTTTGCCAATAATAATCCCTTTATGTGAATTTCTTAGACAATAAATTGTAGCTTCAATATCGTATATTTCTTCTCCATTTTTATTTTTTCTTTCTCTCATTTTTTCCACTTCAACATAAATGCCATGTGGCACTTCATCTTGTAATAATTTAAGTGCTTTTTCTCTTATTGTTTCTTCTGCCAATTGTCTTAAGGTTTGATCTGTATATTCCTCTTTATCATAATATGCAGGACCTGGTTTTAAGTTCTTCTCAATTTCTTTTAATACCACTTCTCTTGACTTGCTATCTGTTGCAGAAATTGGTATAACCGCTTCAAAATTATATTCTTTGCGGTATATATCTATTAGCTTTAAAAGTTTTTCTCTTTTTACCAAATCAATTTTATTAATAATCAAAATTGTTTTGGCGTGTGCTTCTTTTATTTTTTCTAAAATTCTACTGTCTCCTCTTCCTATCTCATCACTTGTTGCTTCTATTAAAAACAAAACCACATCTGCATCTGCAAGACTTGTAAAAGATGTTTCTATCATTGTTTCATTTAATTTTGTTTTAGGTTTATGAATTCCTGGAGTATCTGTAAATATAATTTGTGAGTTTTGTCTGTTTACAATTCCTCTTATGGCTGTTCTCGTTGTTTGTACCTTATTGGCTATTGCAGCTACTTTTTCTCCTACTAATAAATTTAGTAATGTTGATTTTCCAACATTCGTTCTTCCTATTAGTGTTACAAATCCTGATTTAAATTCTTGATCTTCTTGTTTCATTTTGTTTGCTCCTTTTTATTTATTATACAACTTTTTATTGCTAAATTTGTAGAAACTAGTCTCGTTGCTATCAAAATATTTTATATTTCTATGTTCCATTTTGGTGGATATTTATATTCTATCTTATCAGCTTTTGGTACATATTTCTTTTTAATTTTTGTCCTATTGCTTTTTAATTCTGGTACAGCTTGTCTACAATATTTATCTAATTCACAAAATAGATTTTGACAATCTATATATTGTAGTGGTCGTTCTCCTAATCTTTTAAATTGAATTCCGAGTCTTTCAAATTCTTCTTCTTGATGATTACACATCCATTTTATTATATCTTCTTTTGTCATGCCCTCTCTGTCGATAAAACATTTTTTTATTCCTCTTTCAGAACCTGGTCCTGCTACAGTAAATTCTCTTTCACTAAAGTTTGTTGCTTCACTATAATTTATATCTGTTATTAGTTGATATGCCATAAAATCTCCTATTAATGGGTATTGTTTTATTATGTTAAACGCTTCTTCCATGTTTTTAGCATTTAATATTTTATTTTGCATTTTATCCTTTATGAACATTTGCTCTATTAAAGCTATATGATTTTCGTGTTTTTTATCATAACCATAGGCTTTATTGGCACATGACATATATGCATCTGTATATATTTTTTCTCCTTTTTCTTTCGCTTCTTCTAAAATTTTACAATATTCATTAAAGCCAAAGTTTTCTAATACGATGTCTCCTAGTTTGTTACATAATATTTCCCATGTACGTTCTTTGTTAAAAAGTTTAAATAATATAATTCTAAAAATCATATCTTGATTGCTATATTTTTTACCATTATATATTACGTTTTTTATTAAGTATTGTGATACTCTATCACTAGCTCTGTAGCTATTACAAAATTTGTATTCTTGCAATATTAAATCTTTTGTCCAAGGAGCTTCTTCACCATTTAGCTTTTTATAAAAAATGTTTTGTCTTTCTGCTGCAAAATACCAATATAAATTATATATTTTTTCTCTTTTTATCATTTTATTCCCTTCTTTTATTTTTTACAATTCTACCATAAAAATAGAAAAAAAGAAAGTATCTTTTTACTTCACTTTCTTATATTTTCGATATATTTTTAAATTTTCAATAATTCTAAAACTGCTATGCACTCTATATGTTTACTAAAAGGGAACATATCTACAGGTTTTATCATTTTGATTTCATATTTTTCTTCTAGCTTTTGTAAATCTCTAATTAGTGTTGCTGGATTACAACTAATATACACTAGTTTTTTAGGCTCAATTTTTAATATGTTTTCAACACTTTGTGTATCCATTCCTTTTCTTGGTGGGTCTATCATAACAATATCTGGTATAATTTTATCTTTATTAATTAACTTGTCTAAAATTTTTTCAACGTCTCCTGCTATAAATTCAGCATTTTTAATGTTATTAAGTTTAGCATTCTCCTTGGCATCTTTTATGGCTTCTTCTACAATCTCAATTCCATAAACTTTTTTTGCATATTGGGCCATAAATAGCGATATAGTTCCAATTCCACAGTATAAGTCAAAAACAATATCATTATTAGTTATATTAGCTGCTTCAACTCCAATTTTATATAACTTTTCTGCTTGTATAGGATTAACTTGGTAAAATGAATGTGGAGAAATTTTAAAAGTATATTCCCCCAAAACATCTGTAATATATCCATCTCCATATAAATTAATATTTTTATTTCCTAATATCACATTTGTATTTTTCATGTTGATGTTTTTTACAATTGTTTTTACTTGTGGAAAATTGTTTATGATAGTATGTACAAGTTCTTTTTCTTTAGGTATATTTTTTCCATTTATAACTAAGATACACATTACTTCACCTGTACGCATGCCTACTTTTGTTACAATATGTCTTATTAGTCCTTTTTGTTTATGCTCATTGTATATACTGATTTTATTTTCATTAATAAAATTTATTATAAATTTTGCAAGTTCCTGACTTGTTTTATTTTGAATTAAACACGTTTCTATTGGTATGATTTCATGTGTTCTATTGGCAAAAACTCCGATAGTAGCATTTCCATTTTTATCTATGCCAACAGGATATTGTGCTTTGTTTCTGTAATATAACGGATTTTTCATTCCTAAAGTTTCTTGTACTTGTATTGTGTTTTTCAAAGTTTTATTAACTAAGCTTTGCACTGCGTTTTGTTTCATTTTTAATGTTTCTTTATATTCTATATGTCTTAAATCACACCCTCCACAACGTTTATATGTTGTACAATCTTCTTTTATTCTGTTTTTTGATGGTGATATAATTTCTACTATTTTTCCAAATGCATGTGATTTCAACACTTTTACGATTAAAATTTTTATTCGTTCTCCTTTTATTGCATTTGGAATAAATATTGTATATCCTTCTATTTTTGCAATTCCTTCTCCTTCGAATCCATTGTCTATTATGTCTACAATATATTCTTTGTTTTTTTCTACTGGCATTTTAATTTCTCCTATTTTACTTTTTTGCTTTCTTCTAATATTTCTTGAGTTATATTTGATTTATCAAATTTTTTCGCTAATAATAAAATAATTCCTACTATAACAAAAATAACCGCATACATTATTAATCCAATATGCAAATTTCCTTCTACAAAAGTTGATCCTGCAACTGTTGATGAAATTATTGATGGAATTCTTGCTAATGTTGATATTATTATAAATCTTAATGGATTTATTGGCAATATTCCTGCTATATATACTAATAAATCTTTTGGGGTTCCTGGTATAAAAAATAGTATTAACATTATATATTCTATTTTTTTAGAATTTTTAAATAGTTTGCTATTTTCAATTTTATCTATTTTTTCTTTCCCTATCATAGTATATAAAAAGTCTCTACCAAATTTTCTAACGACAAAAAATATAAATGTTGTAATCAACATTGCTGATATCAAAATAAAGAAAAATCCTCCAACAGTTCCATAACACATTCCCGCCAATATTTCTATTGGTTCTCCTGGTAATATTGGCATTAAAATCTGTGCTACTTCTAGCCCAAAAAGCATTAACCCTCCTGCTATACCAGAACTTTGAATTTTTGTTTTAAAGTTTTCTCTTCCTTCTGGATTGAATAGGTCTTTTATTATAGGATATAAGTATATTGTAAATCCTACTAAAAGTGCTATGACTAATATAAATATGATGATTTTTATAATTTTGTTTTTCTGTTCTTTTTTCATTTTACGCTCCTTTTTACCCCTTCTTTATATTATACACTATTTTTATGAATAGTCTATTTATTTTTTCTTAATTTTAAATTATTATTTTTTATGTACGTAAATGGATCAATTTTTGTTGAGTGAACAGTTTTTACTACAAAAAATTAATAAAAATTAAAAATCGTGAAACCCTTTGTGGCTCTAGTGAAAAATAAATATTTTAAATTATATAATAAATTTATTAGTTACCAAACGTTAAAATAGCCTGTATCCTTAGATACAAGCTATTTACATCGATTTTTCTTATGGTGCGGATGAATGAACTATATCGCCTATTCTAACACTTTCAGCTATTCTTGTTAAGTTAAGCGTTTTGTCGAAAAAAGTTAAAATAAATTACTAAAAATTAATACTAATTAATATTGCCTTATGCAACTTTAAGTTCTATTCCAGTATTCAAAATTTCTTCCATTATCCCTTTAGGTTCGTTGTATTCTTCTATACTAAAAGGCAAAGTTTGAATATCTGCCTTTAGTATGTTAGCCTTACATAATAGAAATGTCATATTTTCAATACAATCTTCTTCCTTAAAGTTAGGAGAGACAATTGCCAAGTCAATATCACTATCTGCTCTATATGTTCCCTTAGCATAAGAACCAAATAGAATTACTTTTTCAACCACTATATTTTCTTCTTTTAGTAATTTAATAAATTTTTCAATTAATTTAATTATGTTTGAAGGGACTTTAACCATACAAACGCCTCCTTTGATTTATTTAATAATTCTTTGCTAGATTTATTATCTAAATCTTTTGAAATTTTTTGTTTATATACATCATATCTACCTATTATATAAAATGATGTTAAAGTTGCAAATAAAGATTCAAATTTTTTATACTCAATCGAATTTATAACTTTATCGATATCTTTTAAAATAACGTTAATATTATGAGTAAATGGTGCTTCTTTATCGAAAGTATATACGTATATACCTTTGCTTAACTTTTCTATAGCTTGTTGGCACATAAAAAATTGATAAAAATTATAAAAAATTAAAATAAATTGCTAAAAATTATTAATAACTACAAAGAAATTGCTTGCAAAATCAATTATAAAGCTAAATTAACTGTTTAGTTTTATAAAATTAACATAAATTTTTTATAATTTATCCATCCAATTACTAGCATTATATAAAATTCTCTCAACATTCACTATCTTATCTTTATCATTAATACGATAAAACGCAATATAATTTTTCATAACTAATTTTCTAAACTGATATTTTTTAATCTCATTATGGTCAATAATAGAAAATTTACTAGGTTGATATTCTAAAGAAGTAAGCTCATTTCTTATTAGATTAGCATATTTTTCTGCAATAGTAGGTTCTAATAATTCATACTTTATATAATGAATAATACTTTTATAATCATTTTTTGCTTGTATTGATAATTCTACTTTATACTTGTCCAATATAAAAACCTCCTATCTTAACCTAATAAGATTTCATTAACTTCTGCAAAAGCTTCTTCAACAGAACATACTTTCCCTTCTTCAGTATCTTTTATACCTTTTTGTAGTTTTACTAATAAGTCTTTTTCATCTTTTACAATTAGGTCGCTTGGAGCTTTAATAAATGAATAAGTAAATTTTAGGTATTCTATATAATCAATTGCTTTTATTGAAAGTTCTTCTGGTAAACTTTCAATAACATCATACAATTCTTGTTGTTTCATTGTCATAATAACATCATCTCCTATGTTATATATTATATCACATTTTTATTTTAAATTGCCATATTTTTTTATTATTATTGAAAAATTAATAATAATTATAAAAAATTAAAATAAATTACTAAAAATTATTAATAATTACGTACCACAAAGAAAATGCTTATCAAATTTTGCTAGCTTTAGCTTGCAAAATCAATTATAAAAATATGAGCTTAAAAGCGAATATTTTTATAACACGATTAAAATATTTTATTTATGTAGCGTAAGCGAAATAAATTAAATATTAATCGTGCAAAGAAAGATAATTGATAAACTTCGTAAGAATTTTATTATTTATCTTTCTAAAAAGGGTTGTTAGGGAAAAGTATTTTCCCTGACCATACAGAACGTCCGCGACGTTCTAGTATGTTAGAAACTAAAAAAAGTTTATTCAAGAAAATCAAATGGGGTATTTTAATTTAAGTAAGCCTTCGAAGGCAATCTATAGAAAAGGAAAAATAAAAAAATGAGTTATGCTATTATTAGAAATGCTAATTATAAGAAAGATAATTTAGCAGGATTATATAAACATAACGAAAGAAAAAATACTAATTACTCAAACAAAGATATTAGTAAAAATAATTTAATAAAAAATTATTCAATTAAACAGTGTAACACTACATATTCAAATGCACTAAAAAAATTAATACAGGAAAATAACTTACAAGGAAGAATAATAAAAACAACAAACGTAGTATGTGAATTTATAATTACTTCTGATAACGACTTTTTCAAAAGTATTGGAGAAGAAGAAACAAAAAGATATTTTCAAACTGCTCATAACTTTGTTGCAAATTATAAAAATTTAGGTGAAAAATATATTTTATCTAGCAAAGTTCACATGGATGAAACCACTCCACATTTACACTTGGTTTTTGTTCCAGTTGTTCATACAAAAGATAAAAATGGTAATCCTATTAAAAAAATTGCTTGTAGTCAATATTGGAAAGGCAAAGACAGTTATAGGAAATTACAAGACAGTTTTTATACTTATATGATTGAACATGGTTTTGATTTAGAACGCGGCAATACTAAAGATAATGTCCATATCCCAATAAAAACATTAAAACAAGTTACTAATTATGATAATATAAAATATGAACTACAAAATAAACAAGAACAATGTATTCCTACACAAGATACACATTTATTACTTAAGCAAAATCAAACTTTAATTGAAAATAATAATAAATTAAAATTACAACTAAGCAAAGCCTATTTTGCTATAAATAAAGTAGAAAATCTACAAAAAGAAAATATTACTTTAAAACAGGAAAATCATAACCTAAAGAATTATATTGATAAAACTTTCGAAGTTATAAAACACCTATTTAATTTTCCTATACATACTTTTAAATCTTTAGTTGATAATTTTATAAAAACTTTCGATAGATAACAAAAAAGATGGCTAGCATTGCTAGTCGTCTTTTTTGTTTCTCATGCTACTTTTAGTTCAATTCCCGTATTCATTACTTCTTGTACAAAAGGGTTCGAATTATTCTCATAATCTGCTTTTGTTATTGGATGTGGTTCTACTATTATAACACATTTTTACGTTAAATTACTATAATTTTATTAATTATTTAACATTCTTTAATTATCGTAAATTTATTGTTTAACAATTTTTGCCATTTGTCTTGCATATTATATCTAACTATCTTATAATGATATTAGCTGTTAATATCTTACATATAATGTTATATATTTAAAGTTGTAAATTAGTTCTATAGGAGTTACATATGAAAAGAAAAGGAAATTTATATTCTAATATCTATAATTTTAATAATATTATTTCTGCTTATAATGAAGTTTGCAAAAATACACGCAATGAAAGAAGAGTAGAAAATTTAAAAGAATATAAATCAATTTATATCTCACGAATTCATGAAATATTAAAAAACAAACAATATAAAATAGGACCATATAATAAATTCATTATTTACGAACCCAAAAAAAGATTAATTGTAAGTCAAAATGTACAAGATAAAATTGTTAATCACTTAGTAGCAAGATACATTTTATATCCTGCAATTTTACCTTGTTTACTTGACGTTAATGTAGCTAGTAGAAAAGATATGGGAACTAGTAAGGGCCTAGAATTAGCAGCTTCTTTTCATAAAAAATGTAAAATTAAATATGGTTCATACTATATTCTAAAATGTGATATTAGTAAATTTTTTTCTAATATTAATCATGATATTTTAAAGAAAAAACTATTAAGAAGAATAAAAGATAAAGATGCAATCAAAATTGTATTTGATATTATTGATAGCAATACTGAAGGTCTATTTATTGGTTCTATGACTAGTCAAATTTTAGCTATATTTTATTTGAACGATTTAGACCATTTTATAAAAGAAACTCTAAAGATTAAATATTATGTGCGTTACCAAGACGATTTTTTGTTGTTTCATCCTTCAAAAGACTATTTGAAATATTGCTTATCTGAAATCACAAATTTTTTAGAAAAAGAAAAACTAGAATTAAATATAAAAACCAGGATATATAAAAATACTAATAATTTTTTATTTTTAGGTCGAAATTCTAATTTTCAATATGCTAGATATAGAAATGTCAAACGAAAATTAAAGAGTAGATATAAATTATATAAAAGTAATAAAATTCCTCTTGGAAGTTTTATTTCTAGCTTAAGGTGTTATCAAAGTTTATCCAATAGAAATAATTTATTTACGTTAAAAAAGTAGTACAATCAAATGTACTACTTAAAACAGTTCTAAATTAAGTTCCCTTTCGAATATAATAATACCTACTAACAAATTTAATTATCTATTTTATATTTTATAGTTAATGTCTTAACTAATGGACATGGTTTGTTTCTATCTAAACCTTCTCTTATTCTACCATAGTAGATATAACCACAGTTTTTTAGAAGCTAGCGGACGGAACCCATTGTTGTTATTGTTATAGTTGTTATTGTTCACATTGCCGTTGTAGTTCACATTCATTACATTGTTAGTGTTATTGGCAGAGGGACTAGCCACCCAAACAAAAACGAACCTCAAACGCAATGAGCTTTCACGCATTCAACCATACCCTATTTTTTAAGTGCATTTTTCCAGCCAGTGATATATTTTATTATATCATCAAGTTTGTTTCCAAGTTTATAATATTTCTTTTCCGTTATAATTTGTTTGTCATATGTTAAATTTAGTAAGAAATCTATTACTTTTATTTTTGCTATCATTTTATTTAATAGCTGATTTTTTATATTAACATCTTCTATGCTATTAGCTTCATATGCAATCTCTAATAGGTCATATGTGTTACTTCTTATTCGATTTTTTAATTCGATATCTTTTTTAGGAAAATTATCCATGTTTTTATCTATAATAATTAATAATTCCCTAATAAATTGGATTACTTTAAACTTTTCTGTTTTCATATACGATTTCTTCTATCTTTCTTATCTTATCCATTATTTTTATACTATCCATATTAGCAACCAGCTCTTCTTCTATTTTTTGAATTCTTTTCTTTATTTTTATATACTTTTGAGCTTTTTTACTTGTTTCTTCATAACTATTTAAATTTTTATTGTCAAAAGTTTCATCAACTTCATAATTATTCCTTGTATCTATAATGATATAATTAACCTTCTTTTGTTCTAATTTGCTCATAACTTTTGGTATAGCATTTTTAGGAAATCCGCATGTTTGGATATTATCTTTGGTATTTCTCAATTTATAGTCGAATATATAAGATAATACATATGCATCCTTTCCAAATGCTTGTACAAAGTTTCCCACCTTATACATTACAGTATCATTTGGATGAACCTTTTTTATATCTCTTGCCATACTTATAACACTCATTTATAACCCCTTTAGTGGCAACAGACACTAGGCCTGTTCCCACTATTCTTTATTTTTTATTTTTTCGCCCATCTTATAGTATTGTATATGTTCCGTCTTCATTTTTTTGAAGTTGGACATCAGATTTTAGAGAAACTAGCGGACGGAACCCATAGTAGTCATTGATATAGCTGCTATAGATCACACCGCCGCTGCAGCGCACACTCATTACATAGGCAGCGCCATCGGCAGAGGGACTAGCCACCCACATTCCATAAGCATCGCTCTGTGAGCTTATTACATATAAGCTATCACTTGTATCTAACATTCCTGAATAATAATATTCCCAGCTTGTTCCTCCATCGTTACTTATTTTATATCCTGTAGCATTTTCTGCCCTTGCTTGATAATCTACTCCATGTTTTTGACTATATGATTTCATTAACATTTCTACTGTTGGTCCACCAATTACATATTCTGCCTTATTATTTACATCTTTAAATTTACTGTTCCAAGCGTTTGTATCCATCATATATGCTACTGATTTCATATTATTATTTGTACTTGTAAAATTATTTTCATTAAAATAGCTATTATTTAATGCTTTTAATTTTCTGTCTGTTATCCTTGCTGAACCGGCATAATCTCCTAGTATATTACTAAAATATGCTGCTCTCGGATAACTGCTATTTCCATCATTTGGCTTGTGGTTTGCTCCCTCTATCGTTACCCCTGCTTCTGTTGTACTATTTGGTAAATTTACTTTTTCTACATAATTATCTGCTATTAAATAAATATTACTTTCATCTGCGTAAAATATTTTCCATTTTACATCTGTATTTGTTCCACTTGGTAGTTCATACCCATTTACTATCGCTCCATAATATTCGCTTTTATCTGCTGCATTTGCTATTTCTGAACTTGATATTCCTCCTGTTGGCTTTTCCCCTGTTCCAAATGTTCCATTATAAATTTCTGATACTTGTATTTTATAATTTCCTTCTTTAGATGTTAGTTCTGTACTTAACTCTATTGCATCTGCTTCAGGTACATCACTAAAATATGTATCCAGTACTGCCTTTAACATTGGTTTAGTTACTTGTCCATCTGTTGTTTTTACTTGTTGTCCTAATAAGTCTGTTTGTGCCCTTTCTATTATTCCCGCCTTTTCTGTTTTTTCTTTTGCACTTGTTGCTTGTGTTAATATTCCATTTTCTCCTGTTAGCATTGCTATAGATACACCCGCTAAAATTAATAACACGATTAGTGTTATTACTAACGCAATTAGTGTAATACCTTTCCTTCCTTTTAATTTTTCTTTCATGTTTTTTCCTCCTTTATTTTTTTATATTTTAAAATTTAAAAATTTAATAACTATTTTATATGAGAAAATAAGTTTTAGCTTGAACTCTACTTTTTAGCATTGCTACTCACTAACTTGTTTTTTCTCACGAAAAAAGACAGCAACAAAAACCTGATTTATTCAGGTTCTATTGCTATCCTTTTTAAAACATCTATTTTTAAAGCTATTCTTTGATTTAGTAAAGTATAGCTCTCTCTCTCTCTCTCTCTTACAGCCACAAGGCTTGCATCAGTTGTTTCTTTCATTTTTTATTCATCCTCTTTTGTTTCTTTTTTTTTACATATTTATTTTATACAAGCCTTTCAAATTTGTCAACATTTTTCGATTATTTCTTTTTTAGTACATTATATAAAAAATTCTAAGTAAGAATATCCCCTATTCTTATTATTCTTGCAATTTCTTCTATTATAGTTTTATTAGTAAAATAATATGGGCTATATTCATAACCAAAAATCTTTTCAAAATTTGTAATCGCTTTGTTTTCATCTCTATTATCTATTGCATATTTAATTGCATTTCTAATTTGTACACTATTAGAGTGGCTATAATGCATGGCTATTATTTTATATAAATCCTCAAAAACAATAAATTCATTTTCATTAGCTATTAGAATTTCAATTGCTTTTACTAATAACTTACTCCCCTTTAGTGTAGGTATTATTCCTAGTTTTCTTATTATATTATAAATTACTATTGTTGTTTCCAATTTTAACATCCCCTATAGTATATTCAATTTACCTATATTTTAGTATTATGAATATAACAGGTTTACATATATTTTTCAAAATTAATAAATTTGCATAAGATGCAATAGTTTTTGCCTCTTGTGCAAATTTTTAGGTTCATTTTTATATTATTTTTTATAATTTAGTTAAAATACCATAACAATATATTAAAATTACAAAATATTACGTTTTACGTAACACAAAAATATAATTTGAATATTATTTGACAATAATAAAAAAGTTGTATATAATAAAGATAGGAAATGGAGAAACCACAAAGTGGTTTGCCAGTTATATGTTAAAAAAACACATTGAACCGCCAAGTGTACTGAACCCAAAAAATTGGACATTTTTTTGATTTAGTATTAAGCAACATTTTGGGAATGAATTCTGTATTGAACAGGAGTCATTCCTTTTAGTTTACTCTTTATTCTCCTATTATTATAATACTCTATATATTCTATTATATCTTTTTCTAATTCTTCTACACTATTGTACTCTTTTTCTTTAACATAGTACAATTCTGATTTTAATATTCCAAAAAAATTCTCTGCTAAGCTATTATCTAAACAAGTTCCTTTTCTTGACATACTTTGTCTAACACCTTTTTCTTGAAGCATATTCTGATATTGTTTCATTTGATATTGCCAACCTTGGTCTGAATGTAGGATTAGGTTTGTATTGTCAGGTATTTTTTTAAATGCCTTTTCTATCATATCAACTACTTGTTGAAATACAGGATGTCGTGAAAGATTATAACTTATTACCTCTCCATTAAATAAATCAATAATAGGTGATAAATAAAGTTTTTCATTATTTATCTTAAACTCTGTTACATCAGTAACCCATTTTTCATTAGGCTTTTCTGCATTAAAATTCCTATTTAGAATATTGTCAGCTATTTTTCCTATGGTTCCTTTATATGAATTATATCTCCTTTTAGGTCTTTGAATACTCTTTAAACCTAATTCTTTCATCAACCTTAATACTGTTTTATGATTTATATTAAATCCTCTATTTCTTAATTCTAATAATATTCTTCTATATCCATATCTTCCTTTATTCTCGAAAAATATTGTTTTTATTTCTTCTTTAATTTCTTTATATTTATCCGGTTCTTTCATTCGATTCAAATGATAATAGAATGTACTTCTAGTTACTCCAGCAATTTTTAATAATACCATCAAATTATATTTTTGCCTTAATTCATTGATGGTCTTTACTTTATCTCTTTCTTTGATTTTTCCTTCTCTTGAATTAAGGCATTCAATTTTTTTAAGTAAGCATTCTCCGTTTCTAAATATTGTATTCTTTTCAATAATTCTTTTTCTGTTAAGTTATTTTCCTCTTTAATCTTCTTCACTTTTTTTGATTTCATTTTACTTTTTTTAGACCTTCCTCGTTGCTCTTGCAGTAGATACATAGGTCCCTTATTATCATATATTTTTTTCCAAGCTCTTACAATAGTATGGTCTGGTATTGAAAAATGTACTGCTGTTGCAACTAAAGATAATTTATTTTCATACATATATTTTACTACAGAAACCTTAAAAGCACCAGTATATTTTTCATTTTTTATGGATAATCCCGTTATACCAATATGCTCGTAGTGTTTTATCCACATTCTCATTGATTGATAAGGAATTTTAAAATGTTCAACTGCTTCACCTATTGAATGTTTCTCATCAACGACATATTTTACTACTTGTAATTTAATGTCTGTTGTATATATTTTTTTTGACATCAAAAATGCACCTCCAAAATTAGATTTTTTGTCTAATTTTTTGGGTGCACTTCACAAGTTACAGATGTGTTTTTTTATTGGTTATTTTTGTTTGCTAATAATTACAACTATTGCTATAATCAAGGCAAACGCAATGATAGTTACTGATACTAGACCAGCAAAAAGTAATTTAATTATTAATAATAATACTTGTACTTCTACCATACGCCTCACCTCCTCTTATGTAGGAGGCAAACCACATCTGCTTATTCTCATTTCCTATAAATTCTACTATACTATATATCCTACTAAAAAACAAGTAATTGATTAAATTTTATCTAATTACTTATCACAAAAATATTGGGAGAAAATTATTTCTCCCTTTACTGTCGAACGGCTTAAGCTCCTGGGCTTCCGTCCACCAATACAAAATTCATGTTCCATCTGTTACTCTCCTCTCTCTTATATTCTATAAGCAAAAATCCAATTATGATTAAGAGAAGATAACAAAGTTTAGCATATCTCGAGGTGTACGAGCAGTTGCAATTCTTGAACTTCAAATCATTATTGAACACAAGTATTGCAACTTGTAAAACAGCTTTTGCCATTCCTTTTACTATATAGTAATTTAATTATACCATATTATGGTAAATATTTCAATTTTTATTGTAATGTTATGTCTACCTGTGTTATAATATTATTATAACTTATTTATGAGGTGATCTTATGTCTTGTTTTAATAGTAAAGATTTTGGTCAAAATATTAAAAAGTATCGAAAGCTCAAAGGGCTTAGTCAAGAAAATCTAGCAATGGCTATTGGAAAAACTACAGCTACAATTGCTAGATATGAAAATGGCGAAATTATTCCAAATGCTGAACACATTTCTCTAATATGTGATACATTAGGAATTTATGAATATGAACTTTTTAATAGTCAAAGAAAAATTAATAATAGTGAAACTAGTATAAACCCATTTGAAACTGATATGCTTTATTTATACTATATCGCATATTACCCAAAATCAAAGAAATATGCAAAAGCACGCTTCAAATTAAAACTCACACAAAAGCCTGATATGTGCAAAGTAGATTTTTTAGACTATAAAACAGACTTCATTTATCTATCAGGATACTTACAAGCGGACCACCACATAGCAACATTTGTTTTTGAAAATCACAAAGAAAACAACTTACGTTTTGAACTTTCACATCTTATAGTAAATATAGTTGATGGTACTAATAAATTAATGTTAGGAACTTTCCATTGTACCAATGGCGAATATGTGCCTAGTATTAGAAAATGTATTCTATCAAAAGATGATATAGCATTTACAGACGAATTATTAGAAAAACTAAAAATTACTGATGTAGAAAAAGAAACCTTAAATAAAACTAATATATTGTATCTTGATATTACAGATACATATGATTTTGAAAATATATAAAATATATCAATAATACTTTCAAATATTTATATAATATCATTAACAGCCAAAATGCTTAGAACTTAGTTATAGACTAGGTTTTAGGCATTTTTTATTTTTTGTCGTAAAACATTAAAAAAAATCGCTGCACCATGCTTGTTTTAGCACCTTTCCAGTCTTTACATTTTCTTTGTTTTCTTACATGTTCTTACAAACTCTTACTTCTCCTTACAAATTCATACATTTTAGTGAAAAACCTTACAAAAATACATTTTAGCAGTTATTTAGTTTATTATATAGCCAGTTCGAACAACAAAAAGATTTCTAGAAATCTAAATTTTAGAAAAGAGGTTTTAGAAAATGAAAAATCAAAAAAGTAAAAACGTACAACCAACAAAAGATAGAAAAGAATTTAATTCAATTGTTGAAACAGTTCTCGAAACAGAAGCAATTGTACAGATGATAGAAAATAACTATTATAAAAATTCAATGGAAAAAGTAAATAATGCAGATGTTAATATCAATCATTTAGAAAATATCTTTACAAATGAAACTTATTATTTAGCAATGAAAATCGTTCCACTTATCGAAAGAAAAGTACTATATCTCTCTTATATAGAAAATCTTAGGCTAAATGATATATGTAAAAACTTACAATTATCTAAAAACCAAGTTATCAAATTACGTTCAAAAGGTATAGCTCATTTTAAACATAACTTAGAACTTTTATATAAAGCTAATAAAATACAACAAGGTGGTAAAATGTGATGAATAAAAAAGAAATATCTACACGACTTCTTAATAAATCGCGTAATAGCTTTCCTGTTAGAGTTATATATAAAAAAGTTGGTCAAACTCCACATGTAAAAATTATAAAAAATATATCTACTCTAAAAAAAGCAATTGTAAAAAGAAATCTTGATATTATCCCTTATGAAGGTTCTTATATAATTTGTAATAACAGTAAATTAATGAAATATAGAAAAGCTAATATTGTGCTGCCTTTTAGAAGTATTAGAGGAGATCTCATACTCGTAAATATTGACCCTCAAGAACGTGAATTTAATTCGTTATCACAAGAAGATATTATATGGTTTACTAAAGACTTAATAAATAAAAGTCCTCTTCCCCCTTCAGCTACTTTGTATATTTCTCAAGCTAATAATCAAAAAGTCTCATCAGTATATGAAAGAGATTTTGAAGAAAGTCGAAGTAGAGAAAATTATTTTAAAAATATTAATAATCATAATTTTGAAATAAGCCTAATTAATGTTCTTTCTAATTTGGAACTAATATTAGCTAATTTATTAAAATCTAATAGAAACGGAGATAATAGAAATGAATAATACACACAATTTAAATATAATTGATACACAAGATAATACAAATTTAAGTAAGCAAATTATTATAAATTATTTAAGTAAAGTAACTAACCCTTTTGCTATGTTATCTGTTCAAGATGTTTCAAAAGATTTACATATTGGAATAAACCAGGCATACGACTTATTTAAACAACAAGATTTTCCAAGTATTAATATTGGCAAAAGAAAAACTATAACTTTAGCAGCATATCTACTTTGGAAAATGAATAGAAAAGGTGGTGTATAATATGCCTATTAAAGGAAGTAGTGAAGGTTCTATATATTTTAATAAGCAAAGAAAAAATTGGTTAGCACAATTTTATGAATATGATGTAAACAAAGGAAAAACCGTAAGACGAACCAAAAGTTTTAAAACAGAGGAAGAAGCAAAAAAATATTTAAGTACAATTATGTATCAAAAAGGAAACGCATTATATATCGAACACCATGGAATACCTATGTGTGAACTTCTTAAACAAAATTTAAACTTAAAAAGAGATACTAATCAAATATCTGCTTCTCAATACGGTAGGGTTCTTATTACAATTCAAAATTTAGAAAAAACATCTTTTGGTAATAAAAATATATCTGATATCACTTCAGAAGAATTACAAGCATACCTAACTTCTCTAAAAGATAACCTAAGTAATTCTATGATAAAAAAAGCTTATCAACAATTAAACCAAGCTTTTAAAATAGCAATGGATAAAGGTTATATAATGAGAAATCCTATGCTTAATGTTATTAGACCTCAAAGTAGTAAGGAAGATAAAATTGTTCGAGCACTCACAGTAGAAGAACAACAAAACTTCACACATTGGTTAATTAATAAGCCTGTAGATAAATATAAATACAGAAATGTATTTTTAATTCAAATGTATATGGGGTTGCGTGTCGGTGAAGCTCTTGCCCTATCTACTCATGATATTGATTTGCAACATAAAAAGATCAATGTTCATAGAACTTTATCAATCGATGAAATCGGAAATGTTATAATGGGTAATAAAACTAAAACATATGCTGGAAAAAGAATATTGCCTATTCCTGATTTTTTATACCCATATATTGTTGAGCAAATGCAAATTGCCAATACCCAAATAAACAATGATGAAAAGTTGTTATTTAAGCCTCTAAATTGTAAATATGTTAGACGTTCTAATGTTAATAATGAGCTAAAAAGAATATTGAAAAAAGAGTTTAATATTACTGATATTTCTACTCATAGTTTAAGACATACTTTCGGAACAAGATGTATTGAAAGCGGTATGGCTCCCGTTGTAGTTCAAAGACTTATGGGGCATAAAGATATTAGTATTACTTTAAATACATATACTTCTGTTTTTGATAAATTTAAGGAAAATGAAATTGATAAAGTAAATCAATATTATTTAAGAGAAAATTTAGCTTTAAATCAGCCAAAACAATTAGCAGAAAGTGAAAAAGAATTATAAAAAATTAAATAATATTACACGTTCACTCAACAACTCCAACCGCTAAAATCATTTATTCTACTGCACTTCAGAGATTTCACTCAACGTTTTTTCAAACAACTATACTCTGTAGTTTACATGTACAAAATAGTCAATTTTTGTTGAGTGAACAGTTTTTACTACAAAAAATTAATAAAAATTAAAAATCGTGAAATCCCTTGTGGCTCTAGTGAAAAATAAATATTAGAAATTATACAATAAATTTATTAGTTACCAAACGTTAAAGTAGCCTGTATCCTCAGATACAAGCTACTTACATCGATTTTTCTTATGGTGCGGATGAAGGGACTTGAACCCCCACGCCGTTGGCACTGGTTCCTAAGACCAGCGCGTCTACCAATTCCGCCACATCCGCATATCTCAATGACAGTATTAATATTAGCACATATTTATATCATTTGTCAAGAGTTTATCTGTAATTAAAATACAAAATTAATCCACCTATCATAAGCAATAAAAAACCCAGCATTTTAAGCCCTGTAGATGCCTCATTTTGGTCTCCAAAACCAAAAAACTTTTTCGTAATAATACGTGCGTCATATATTAGTATTACACCTGCTAGCATCATCAAGCTTGCAAGTAAGCTAATTATTATTTTAAACATTTCATCAACATCCTTTTATCAACTGCTATAAATATACTATTTTTCCTACAAAAAGTCAATGTTTATAACACTATCTTTTTGTAGGAATTTTTACTATATTTCAATTCTGTTTCTAAATTTATCTTTTATAAGTTCTTTTAATAATTTGTTTTCTTCTTTTTCCAATTTAGGGTCCGCTTCTAATATTTTATATGCAACCACTTGCACCTTTTTTAACATCTCTATATCTTCGAATAAATTAGCAATTTTAAACTCTGGCAGACCATGTTGCATTGTTCCAAAAAAGTCTCCTGAACCCCTTAACTCTAAATCCTTTTCTGATATTATAAATCCATCATTAGTTTCAGTCATAACTTTCATTCTTTTTCTTATATTGTCGCTTTTTCCTTCAAATTTTAATATACAATATGATTTATATTCTCCTCTACCAACTCTTCCGCGTAATTGATGTAATTGTGCCAACCCAAATCGTTCTGCATTTTCTACTACCATTATATTACTATTGGGTACATCAACTCCGACTTCAATTACAGTTGTAGATATTAGTATATCTATTGCACCTGACTTAAATTTTCCCATTATTTCGTCCTTTTCTTTTGGCTTCATTTTACCATGTATATATGCTACCTTATATTGTGGAAAAATTTCTTGGCTGTATAGTTCGTATAATTTTTCTACTGATTGTAAATCCATTTCTTCGTTTTCTTCTACTAATGGACACACAATATATGCCTGCCTTCCTTCTTTAAGTTGCTTTTCTATAAACTTATTTACTCTTTCAGTCATGTTTTTATTTACAGCATATGTTTCTATTTTCTTTCTATTAGGTGGTAATTCATCTATTATAGATATATCTAAATCTCCATATAAAATAAGAGCCAATGTACGTGGTATAGGAGTTGCCGTCATTACTAACACATCCGGATTTTCTCCTTTTTCGGCTATTTTTGTTCTTTGTTTTACTCCAAATCTATGTTGCTCATCTGTTACGACTAGTCCTAAATTTTTAAATTTTACGTTTTCTTCTATAATAGCATGTGTTCCAATTAATATGTCTATTTCTCCATTTTCCAATCTTTCTAGGATTCCCTCTTTTTGTTTTTTAGTTATTCCAGATATTAAAAGTTCACATTTAATATCTAATTTTTCTAATATATTTTTAAAGTTTTCCAGATGCTGTGTTGCCAGAATTGCAGTTGGAGCCATTATTGCAGCTTGATATCCCGATTTTACCGCTTTATATGCAGCACACATTGCTACAACTGTTTTCCCTGAACCAACATCTCCTTGTAGTAATCTATTCATATTTTTGCTATCTTCCATATCCTGGTCAATTTCTTCTATTACTCTTAATTGAGCTTTTGTCAACTTAAATGGTAACGAATTTATTACATCTGACATTTTAGCTTCTTTACTAAATTGTATACCATTCTTATCTGACATGTAATTGTTTTTTAATTCTAATAATGCTAATTGAACTGATAATAATTCTTCGAATACTAATCTATTCCTTGCTATGTTAAAATCTTTAAATTCGTTTGGAAAATGTATGTCCCTTGTTGCATCATTTATATTTTTTAGTTTATATTCTTGTAATAAATATTGTGGCAAAGTTTCTTCTAAATTTCCATATACTTTTTCTATTGCCCCCTCCATTATTTTTCGTAATGTATTTTGAGATAAACTATATGTTAAGGGATATATAGGTATTATTCTTCCTGTATTTTTTTGGGCTTCTCCTATATCAAAAGTTGGCGAATTAAAACTAATTTTTCCAGCTTTTTTACTTACTTTTCCAAATATTTTATATTTTTCTCCTATGGAAAATTTATCTTTTAAATATGGTTGATTAAACCATGTTATTGTTGCAGAGGCTGTTTCATCTCTTACAATCAATCTTTGCATTGTTTTTCCTTTTAGTCTAACATTTGTTGCTCTACTGCATGCAATTACTTCTACTAAAGCCTCTTCTCCATCTTCACATTCATATAAAAATTTGGGTTTACTTCTATCTTCATACGCTCTAGGATAGTATGTAATTAAATCTTTTACAGTATAAATTCCTAATTTATTAAGTAATACTACTTTTTTAGGACCTACCCCTTTTATATATTTTACATCTTCTTCTAAATTTATCATATATTTCTCCTGCAAACTCACTATTTTACCTTTAATAATTTAAAATCTAAAGCATCTGCACTTACCAATTTAAAATTAATTCCAAAGTGTTCCCCTTCTACTGCTTCTAGTATTGAATTACTATGTAAGTGTCCATAATAACATGTGCATATGTCATATTTTTTTAGAACTTTTAGTATTTCATTTAATTCATTTTTCTCTATAGATGATCTATTTATTGGAGGATAATGTGTAAATGCTATTATTTTTTTATCATCTCCGTATTTTGCTATTCCTTCTTTTATCGAAAGCTCTAATCGTAATGCTTCTCTTTTAAATAATCGTATATCTTCAGTGTCTTCTGACTGACTCCAGCCACGTGTTCCTACAATAATAGTATTTTCAAATTCATATGAATTGTTATATATAAAATCTATATTTTTAAATTTATTTTCTTCTATGAACTCTCTCATTTTTCTTACTGTAGTCCACCAATAGTCATGATTTCCTTTTAACAATAGCTTTTTACCTGGTAATTTATTTAAATATTTAAAATCTTCATCTGAGTCTTTTAAATACATTGCCCACGAAAAATCTCCTGGCAAAATTACAAGGTCATTATCTTTTACTTTACTTTTCCAGTCTTTTGCTATTTTTTCTTCGTGATTATCCCAATTTTCTCCGAATATATTCATTGGCTTATTTTCCTTAAAAGACAAATGCAAATCTCCTATTGTAAAAATTGACATTTTCTCCTCCTTTGAGACGTTTAACATATTAATTATTTTTCATTATTATAATTTCAAATTTGGGACTGCATTTAAGTTTATATCTGCTCTATATCCTTCTATAAAATTATAATATCCCGCTGATGCTATCATTGCTGCATTATCTGTGCATAATTTTAAATCTGGCATATATACTTTTACGCCACTTTCTTCCAATTTTTTAAATTCTTTTCGAATATATGAGTTAGCTGAAACTCCTCCTGCTAAGGCTATTGTTTGTATCCCCGTCTGTTTTATTGCTTTTTTGACATTATCTAACAATGTCTCTGTAATATTTTTCTCAAAGCTAGCACATAGGTCAGCTTTGTTTATATCAGGCTTTTTGTGATGTAAATTTATTACTGCTGTCTTTATTCCACTAAAACTAAAATCTAGTGTTTCTGTGTCAAAATGCGTTTTGGGTAGTTCTATATTAGGTTCTCCTTGTTGTGCTAAATTGTCTACTTTAGGTCCTCCTGGGTACCCAAGACCTACTACTCTAGCAACTTTATCAAACGCTTCACCTATTGCATCATCTCTTGTCTTTCCTAGAACTTCAAATTTCGTATAACTTTTTACATTTATTATCTGTGTATTTCCACCTGACATCATAACACATATAAATGGTGGTTCTAATTCTGTATATGTAATATAATTTGCAGCAATATGACCAGCAACATGGTTTACTCCCACCAACGGAATATTATTGGCATACGCAACAGCTTTTGCATAAGAAAGTCCCACCAATAAAGCCCCTACTAGACCAGGTCCATATGTAGGTGCTATTGCATCAATGTCCTCTATTTTTACATCGGCTTCTTTTAATGCTTTTTTCATTACCCTCGAAATCGCTTCTATATGATTTCTTGAAGCAATTTCTGGTACAACTCCACCATATTTTTCATGTATTGGTATTTGTGTATCTATTACATTTGACAAAATTTCTCTTCCATTTTTTACGATTGATACTGATGTTTCATCGCAACTACTTTCTATTCCACATGTTAATATATCTTGCATTATTCTGTCCTTTCTTTTTTATTGTCTTAGCTTAAAACAATTTCAGGTTTCATACTGCCTTTTAGTTAGACAATCTGAAACCTGACAATACTCTAAAAAATTAAATTTCCTATATTTAAAAATCCATTTGTTATCCATGAAATAGCTGGTGAAATTATCATTCCTGCTATTCCTGTTATCCATAATACTACGAATACTAGATAAAATATTTGTTCATTATTATTAAACCATTGTTTTGCTTTATATGGTAAAAATGGCATTATTATTTTTGAACCATCTAATGGTGGTAATGGTAATAAGTTAAACACTCCTAAACCTACATTAATGCTTATAGCATAAGTTAACATTAGTATAATTATTCCACCTATTGTTGATGACAAAAATGCTGTTCCTGCAAAAGCTTTTACAGCACAATATATTAGCGTGAATATAAATGCTAATATAAAGTTCATTATAGGTCCTGCTGCTGATACAAGTGCTTCTCCTTTTTCCATTGAGAATTTTCGTGTATAATTTAGTGGATTTACATGTACAGGTTTTCCCCAACCAAATCCAGCAAACAACAACATTAAGGTTCCTATTGGATCTAAATGTGCAAATGGGTTTAGACTAAGTCTACCTTCATTTTTTGCTGTATTATCTCCTAGTTTGTATGCTACATATCCATGCGCAAATTCATGAAATGTTATTGCAATTAATACCGCTGGAGCACTTGCAAGCAATGCAAATAATGCTCCTGGTTCGGTTACCAAATTAACTAATGTCATTAATACCATTATAGCTATAACTATATAAAGAACTCTTTTATCTAAAGAAAAGTTAAACATATTATCTCCTTTTTTCCCTCTTTTATTTTCTTTGGTAAAACTATTTTACATTTTAGTATCAAGGTTTTTTTTAACAATTTTATAAAGTTGATATAATTCTTTGTCTATTATTTTAATAAAGCTTTGCACCTGCTGGAATTCTGTCATTTACCATAAGAAGATTTAAACCTTCATGTCCATCTTCTTCATGTACCGCTGAAATCAACATTCCCTCAGAATCAATTCCCATCATCTTTCTTGGTGGCAAATTAACAATTGCAATAGCTGTCTTTCCAACAAGTTCTTCTGGCTCATAATACTCATGAATTCCGCTTAAAATCACACGATCTTTGCGTTCTCCATCATCTAATGTGAATTTAAGAAGTTTCTTTGACTTTGGTACAGCTTCGCAAGCTAAAATCTTCACTGCACGATAGTCAGACTTTGCAAATGTATCAAAATCAACCATTTCCTCAAAGATTGGTTCAACCTTTACTTTAGAAAAATCAATCTTTTCAGGTGTTTCAAAATGCTGTTCCTTTACATCATTTTTCTTATTTCCACCATCTAAAGGCTTCATTGTTGGGAATAATAATACATCTCTTATTGACTCACTATCTGTTAATAACATTACCATTCTGTCTATTCCAATACCTAAACCACCTGTTGGAGGCAATCCAATTTCAAGAGCTTGAATAAAGTCGTCATCCATCATTCCAGCTTCTTCGTCTCCTGCTTCCCTTGCCTCTACTTGTTTTTTAAATCTTTCATATTGGTCTATTGGGTCATTTAACTCAGAAAATGCATTTCCATATTCTCTACCATCTATAAAAGCTTCAAATCTTTCTGTTAAACGTGGATCTTCTTTTTTCTTTTTAGCAAGTGGTGATATTTCTATTGGATAATCATATATAAAAGTTGGCTGTACTAAAGTTTCTTCTACATATTCGTCGAAGAATAAGCTAATTACATCTCCTCTAGTTTCTTTTGTTTTATCAGGTATTTCTATTCCTCTTTCTTTTGCTAAAGCAACAGCTTCTTCGTCAGTATTTATCTCATTAAAATCAATTCCTGTTACTTCTTTTATAGAATCTATCATTGTGATTCTTTTCCAGCCTGGTGCTAAGTCTATTTCTTTTCCTTGATAAGTTACTTTTGTTGTTCCTAATACTTTCATAGCTACTTTAGAAAATAATTCTTCTACTATATCCATCATATCATTGTAATCGCTATATGCTTCATATAATTCAATTGATGTAAATTCAGGGTTATGTCTAACATCCATACCTTCATTTCTAAATATTCTACCTATTTCATAGACTTTGTCATATCCACCAACAATTAATCTTTTTAAGTTTAATTCTGTTGCAATTCTTAAATACATATCAATATTTAAAGCATTGTGATGTGTTATAAATGGTTTTGCTGTTGCTCCACCTGAAATTGTATTTAACATTGGTGTTTCAACTTCTAAGTATCCTTTTGCATCTAAGATATTTCTTATTTCTGTAATTATTCTACTTCTCATTTCAAAAGTCTTTTTTACTTCAGGGTTCATGATTAGGTCTACATATCTTTGACGATATCTCAAGTCTGTATCTTTTAATCCGTGATATTTTTCAGGTAATGGCCTTAATGATTTAGAAAGTAATGTTACCTCTTTAGCATGTACAGAGATTTCTTCTGTTCTTGTTTTAAATACAAATCCTGTAATACCTATAATATCTCCGATATCCCATGTTTTAAATGCTTTGTAATTTTCTTCTCCTAAGTCATTTATGCTTACATAACTTTGGATTTTTTCATCACTATCTTGAATAGTACAAAATGATGCTTTACCCATTATTCTTTTTGCTATTATTCTTCCTGCTACTGTTACATCTTTTTGTTCAAATTTATCATAGTTTGCTTTGATTTTTCCTGCTGTTACTGTTCTATTAAATTTTGTGATTTCGTATGGATCTTTTCCTGCTTCTTGTAATTCTTTTAACTTGTCTCTTCTTATTTGCATTAAATGATTAATGTCTAATTCTTCTACTTCTTGATTTTTGTTTTCTGACATTATTATCTCTCCTTTTTATTTATTCGTATTATATTATACCTTAAATTGCTTGAGATGTAAAGGTTTCGCATGTTGATTATGAGTTTATATATAAAATTGGTCTGAACGAGTAATAACCACTATTAATATCTCCCGTTGAATTGCTTTCATGCATTCTTACTCCAACTGCCGCAAAACTTCCACTATTAAAATAATATCCTCCTCTTGCAAGGCAACAGTAATTTCCATTATTAATAATTGTTTCTGTTGTCCATTCCATTTCGTTTCCTGCTAAATCATATATATGGCATTCAACATCTTCATAAGATGTATTCACTGTTCCTTTGTCAAGTTTTGCCGCTATAGATCCCGTGCTCTGTAAATATCCTTTATTTTTTCCAAATTTCTGTATAAACACTAAAGACGTATCCCATGCATAACTATTCAGTAGATCACTATGTACTACTTCATCTTTGTACATATTTCTTGATAATTGTGCAGCTTTTGGTTGTGTAACATATGTGTATATATAATTGTTGGCTGTACACGTTACAGGACTTGAAGTTCCGCTTCCGCCCCAACGTGGTCCACTAGCCCAAGCGTCTCGTGCTTCATATCTTCCTATATAATATCCCTTATTTTTACTAACGCTTGTCTTGAAGTCTGTGAGATTTTTTGCTGTTGTATTTCCTAAATTTGACATTTCTTGTTCTACATATTGGTTGTCTATCACTTCTTCACCGTATTCTTGAAAGCTTTGATTTGAATTTCCGAATTTGTACCTACTCAACTTAATTGTCTCTATCCCACCATCAGGTTTATTTACCGTACCTACTGGTATCCAAACAAATTCACTTCCATATGTTGGTCTGTTTTTATCAACGTCTTGTATTATTATTCCATCTGTTACGTTATCGTTAGGATTTTGTACTATAAACCCTGGTGGTACTACCACTTGATTTCCCAAACTGTCTTGCGCCACACTATTATTAGTCTCATTTCCTGTTATTGAACTTAATTTCTTATCTGTATTTACATTGTTTATATCCGATTTTACATTGCCATTTTCAATATATATTAAATATCTTCCACTTTCATTTACATCAAATTTAAGTTCATCTGATGTTGACCAAAAATCTTGGCCTTCTTTTTGATATTTTACTTGCCATTTATCTATATATCCACTAAATTGTATATTAGATATTGTAATGGTATAACTTCCTTTTTGATTTTTTCCAGCACTTGCATCAAATGTTGGTTTTCCCGTGTTTTTATCCTCATATTCAACATTATATAATCCATCTGGAATTTGTGCTAAAGTATAATAATTTTTTCCTTCATACGACATTCCATCATAACTTACTACACTTCTTTTTTCTATATTTATAAAAAATTCCTCGTCTTTTGCGCCTTCTATATTAAGTTCCTCTACAAGAAATTTATCATAATATTTGTATCCTGTAGTATCTGTTATTCCTGATTCACTTGCAGTAAAAACTTTATTGGCTTGTTCTTGAACAGTCGATATATCTTTTCCTATATTTAAAATCTCATTTCCTGTATATTTTTGCCCATTAACTTCTATTGTTTTATTATTAGTATAACTTTCATACATTTCATTAACTTTTGTTTGCGTAATTTTTAATGCTGTTGCAAATCTTGTAAAATGGGTATCCCTAATTACGTTAATACCAGCGTATGTTGCTATAGACGCCAATATCAATAATACTATTATGGTAATTACTAAACTAATTAATGTTATTCCCCTATTTTTCTTCATTTGTTTTTCCTCCATTGGTTATATAATAAACTTGGCTGGGGTACTGTGATTCGAACACAGGAATGTCGGAGTCAGAGTCCGATGCCTTACCACTTGGCGATACCCCAATGTTGCCTTCATTATATCAGATATTTTTCATTTTATAAATAGTTTTTCACTTTTTTTATAAATTTTATATATATACAAAAAATACTAAGCTATTTATATTATTTATCATTTAATAACTTAGTATCTTTCGTTTATATTTCTTTTAATATTCTTTCGTATTCTCTATAACGTGGCTCATATTTTTTTAGTAATTCATAAAATCCTTTTGCATGTGTTTTAAATTTTAGGTGGCAATATTGATGTAATACCACGTAATCGATTAATCTTCTGCCATATTTTACAATCTCAGGGTTTATTGTTATTTTTCCCTCTTCACATTTTCCTAAAACTTTCATTTTAGCAATTTCGTATTCTTCCGGAGCAAATCCTAGCATTATTCTTGTTTTCTCCATTGCCCTTTCTATTTCTGTATTGGCTACTTGTTCATATAATTTGTCTATTGCTAAATCTAATATCTCTACATTTGATACTTTTTTATACCTATTTGGTAGTGATATATTTATTAGTTTTTCTTCTACATCTAATTGAACGAATTTAACACTTTTATATGTAATCCTAACTTTATAGTCTATTCCCAATATTGGTACAGGATGTCTCTCAACACTTGTATTTACAGTTGTTTTTGCACTTATTCTCATTTTTACCATACTCATAACATATCACTCCTATTCAAAATTATGTTTTGCAAATTATTGTTCGCTTTTGTTGAATACATTTTACATTTCATTTTTCATTTTGTCAATACTTTTTTATGATTTTTTCAAAAAGTTTGTTCGCCTTTTTCTGTATCCCTTTATTACCAATAAATTCACCTTATAATTTTTTTAAAATATGATTTGCATTAAAATTTGGAACAAATCGAAAAGCTATTAAATTAGCATAATTTTAATCTTTCTCTTAGGCTTTCCAGTAATTTGTTCGTGTACCAATTTTACTAACGTAAAATTGTGTACAATAAGGTTTTGTATAATAGGAAAGTCAGCATAACTTTCCTATTATACAAAAAAAAGAACTCCTACGGTTTCCCTTTAGAGTCCTTTTATTATATATTATTCAGCTTTTGGTTCTTCTGCAGCTTCTGTTACTACTTCTTTAGCTGGTTCTGCAGCTGGTGTTTCTACAGTTTCTGCAACTTCTTCAACTACTGGTTCTTCTACTAAATCTTCTTTAATTGTGATTTCTCTATTTTCAATTCTAGCCCCAATTTGTTCTTTAGTTTTAGCAGCTTTACCAACTCTGTCTCTTAAGTAGAATAATCTAGCACGTCTTGCTTTACCAACTCTTACTAATTCTACTTTTTCTACTAATGGTGAATGTACTAAAAATGTTTTTTCAACACCTACACCATAAGATATTTTTCTAACTGTGAAAGATTTATTTACTCCTCCACCTTGTACTTTTATTATAGTACCTTCGAATACTTGAATTCTTTCTTTGTTTCCTTCTTTGATTCTTACGTGTACTCTTACTGTATTACCAACTTTTAATTCTGGTATTTTGTTTTTTAATTGCTCATGTTCAATAGATTTTATTATATCCATTTAGAACTTCCTCCTTTTCCTTATATTGATTATAGCGGTACTCTATTTCAAGTACGTCTAACCTGTTTTTTTCTAATCTACAATTAGTATCTGATTTTGTAACAAATCAGGCCTTTTTTTCTTTGTTATTTCAAAAGACTGTTCTTTTCTCCATTTATTAATTTCTTGATGATTTCCAGATAGTAATATTTCAGGTACTTTTTCTCCTTCAAAAACTTCTGGTCTTGTATATTGAGGATATTCAAGTAATCCATTTGAAAAACTTTCTTCTTTTATAGAATCTTTTTTTACAACTCCATCCACATACCTACTTACACTATCAATTAGTACTACTGCTGGGATTTCTCCACCTGTTAGTACGTAATCTCCTATAGATATTTCCTCATCAACAATCTTGTCAATTACCCTTTGGTCTATACCTTCATAATGACCACAAAGTATTATAAGATGTTCTTCTTTAGATAGTTTTTCAACTTTTCTCTGATCTAATGTTCTTCCTTGTGGGGTCATGTATATAACTTTTGCATTTGTATCTTTAACAGATTGATACGCTCTATATACAACATCTGGCATCATTACCATTCCAGCTCCACCACCATATGGAGTATCATCAACTTTTTTATGTTTATTATTGGAAAAATCTCTGATATTTACTAAATTAATATCAATTTTTCCATTTTTTATCGCTCTTCCTGTTATGCTTTCATTTAAACAATTAAACATTTCCGGAAAAAGTGTTAAAACATCAAATTTCATTGTTTTCTCCTTTTACATTAGTCCGAGGTATTATATGTACTATAAGCTTTTTGTTTTCCATGTCTACTTCTTTTATAACCTTTTTTATCGCTGGTAAAAGAACCGTTTTTCCCAATTCGTTTTTTACTACATATATATCGTTACTACCAGTATTATAAATGTCATCTAAAGTTCCCAGTAATTCATTTTCATCAGTATATACTTCCAAACCTAACATATCTACTACATAATAAGTTCCTTCTTCCAAAGGTTCTTCTTTGTCTCTATCTACTATAAGATAGCTATTTCTTAGTAAATCTGCTTGTTCAGGATTTTCTATACCTTCCAATTTCATTAATATCATGTTTTTATGATATTTCACTTCTTGAACATTGTATTCATTTATACCTGATTTATTTTTGATATATATTGTTTCCATATTGTTAAATCTTTCTATATTATCTGAAAATGGTTTTATTTTTACCATTCCTTTAATACCAAAAGTATTTACAATTTGACCAATTTCAAGATATTTTGTCATACTTTCATACTCCAATTATCCTATAAATTCAATTTGCACTTTTTTGTGCTCTTTTGCTGCTACAGATTTCATGATTGTACGAATTGATTTTGCAAGTCTACCTTGCTTTCCAATTACTTTTCCCATGTCCTCTTGTGCAACTTTAACTTCAAATGTTGTAGAATGTTCGTTGTCTACTTTGTTTATTTCAACAGCTTCTTTATTTTCTACTAAATTCAAAATCATTGTCTCTAAAAACTTTTCCATTTTTTCCTCCAGTTCAACTTATATTATTGTGCTTTTTCAATTAAGTTTTTAACTGTTGGTGTTGGTTGTGCACCATTTTTTATCCATTGTTCAACTTTTGCTTTATCTAAAACTATTGTTGATGGTTTTGTCATTGGATCATATGTTCCAATTTGCTCAATGATTTTTCCATCTCTTGGAGATTTAGAATCAGCTACTACAATGTGATAAAAAGGAGCTCTTTTCTTTCCTTGTCTTTGTAATCTTATTTTTACCATTTAATTCACCTCCGAAATTTTTATTATATATAAAATTTAAAAATTTAATAACTATTTAAAATTTGAAGTTTTTTAAGGTGTTTTCGTCTATTCCTTTCATAAGCTTTTTCATTCCACCTTTATTACTCTTCATTTGCTTCATCATTTTTTGTGTCATTTCAAATGATTTTATGAATTTGTTTATTTCTTGTACTGATGTTCCACTTCCTTTGGCTATACGTTGTCTACGACTTGCATTTAAAAGTCTAACATCTCTTTTTTCCGCTTTTGTCATTGAACAAATTATAGCTTCTATTCTTACAAATTCTTTATCATCGATTTTAACATCTTTTAATTGATTCATTCCTGGTATCATTTTTAACAATGATGAAAATGAACCCATTTTTTTTATTTGTCTTATTTGTGTTAGGTAATCATCTAAATCAAATTCACTTTTTCTTAGTTGTTTTTCAAGCTTTTCTGCTTGCTCCATATCGAAAGTTTCTTCTGCTTTTTCTATAACTGATAAAATATCTCCCATACCTAATATTCTGCTTGCCATTCTATCTGGGTGAAATACTTCTATATCATTTAGTTTCTCACCTGTTGCCGCAAATTTGATAGGTTTTCCCGTGATTTTTTTTACTGATAATGCACTACCACCACGTGTATCTCCATCTAATTTTGTCAATACTACTCCATCAATTCCTAATGCTTCATTAAACTTATAAGCTACATTTACAGCATCTTGACCTGTCATAGCATCTACTACAAGTAATATCTCATGTGGTTTTACTCCTGATTTTACATTTTTTAACTCATCCATCAGAGCTTCATCAATATGTAATCTACCTGCTGTATCTAAAATCACTACGTCGTTTAACTTCGACATTGCTATTGACATCGCTTGTTTTGCTATATGCACTACATCTTTTGAATTTTCATTACTGTATACAGGAATATTTAGTTGTTTTCCAACTACTTGTAACTGTTGTATAGCAGCTGGTCTATAAATATCACATGCAACCAATAATGGTTTCTTACCTTGTTTTCTAAATAAATTTGCAAGTTTTCCTGCTGTCGTTGTTTTTCCTGAGCCCTGCAAACCTACAAGCATTATTACAGTTGGTGGATTTGGGCTAAAGTTTACTCTACTTTCTGTTCCTCCAAGTAATTCCACTAATTCATCTTTTACTATTTTAATTACTTGTTGACCTGGTGTTAAAGATTTCAACACATCTTGCCCAAGTGCTTTTTCTTTTATTGTTTCTGTAAATTCTTTTACTATTTTATAGTTTACATCCGCTTCCAAAAGTGCAAGTTTAACTTCTCTTAACATTTCTTTTAAGTCAGATTCTGTTATCCTCGCTTTTCCTCTGATTTTTCTTGTTATTTCTTGTAATCTAGAAGATAATCCTTCAAAAGCCATATCTTTCTCTCCTTTTTTATTTGTTTTAAGGTTCTTTTGTTTACTATACCAAACAGTTTAATTCTTTTTTTACATTTTCCAAAACACTTGCTATTTCATTGTCTGTATAATCTTTTTGTATTTTTGTTAATTTCAATAAAATTCTTTCTATTCTTCTTTCTTGATTTGACATCCTTTTCATAAACAATAGCTTTTCTTCGTATTCGAAAAGTTTCTTTTCCCCCTTCTTTATCACATCTCTAACAGCTTGTCTTGTTATCCCATGATTTTCTGCTATTTCTGATAGAGATAGATCATTGTTGTAGTAATCTTCTATGAATTCTAATTGTTTTTTGCTTAATAACTTTCCATATAATTGGCATAAGATACTAATTTCAACATTTTTATCCATATGATTACCTCTTTTCTGTTTGTAATGCTAATATACTTTACACCATTTTTTAAAATTTGTCAAGCTATTTTCTTGAAATTTACATATTTTTTCCTATTTATTATATAAAAAATGATTTTTTCCTATACAACAAAAAAAGAGAAGCCACCGCATTTAGTAACTTCTCCTGTCTTTTAATCAAAAGACATCTTAACAACATCCTCTAATATGGGGATATTGTTTGGAAACACCCTACCTTCCTTAATTAGCTCTTGAATTTTATCAAGAGAAACCCAATCGAGCCTTTTGGTTTCAACCTTATCTACGTCATGTGCTGCTTTTTTGCATTTAGAATATGCAATTTTAAACACCACAACTGTGTGAAACACAATGTCCCCATTAGGATATTTGGTAATATGCTTGGGGCCGGCATATACACTAGCAAGTTCTAGTTCTTTTTTTGGAACTATCAGTGCAGTTTCTTGTAAAAGTTCATTAGCCGCACATTCTTGATACGTCTCGCCCGCTTCTATTCCGCCGCCCGGAAGTCCATATTGTCCAAAGTCTTGTCGTAGTTGAAGCAAAATCAAAGTTTGACCATCTTTGCATTTCCGATAAACAACTACTCCTGTGCCAGGAACATGTATGGGCTGTTGCTCTACATAGGCGCGAATAGTTTTGACATAATTATCAAAACTGATAACATGTCCATCAGTCATCGAATAGTACAGTCCATCATTGTAAATGGCATTTAACGCGTATACAATGATGTTTCCAGTTTCTTCGTCGATGTCATATCCGGTTTCTTTCTTGCCTCCAAACTTATCTCGTAATTCAAAAACAGTAGTCATTTCCATAGTTGCTCCCCCCTTAGGTCGTTTCTACATTTTAGCACATTTATTAGTATTTGTCCACTTAATATAGTCTATATTTACATTTTTTGAAATATAATTATATAACAAAAAAACTAGAGAACATTTTCATAATGTATTCTCTAGTTTTTTGTTAATACTTACCTAATTTCATAATACAGTCTTATATTAAAGTAAATATTCCATAAACAGCTGCTACCACTACTAAAGCTCCTAATGCTGCTGCAATAGTTAATAAAACTGTCGCTGCAGGACTTAATTTAGAATGTTTTCCTGATTTTTTCTTTACTTCTTTGAATTCATCTTTTTTAACTTCTTCTTTTACTGTTTCTTCCATATCTGTTTCTCCTTTGTTTTAATTTTTACATTATTGTATTATATTTCATTTGTTTTGTCTATAGTTTTATATTATTTTCTAAGTTCTGCTCCAAATTGTTTAGACAATTCTCGTGTTATTTCTTCCATAACTGGGTTTATTTCTTCATCTGATAGGCTTGTTGTCATATCTCTAAAAATCAAACTGTATGCAATACTTTTTTTGTTTTCTCCTATCTTGGCATCTCTATAAATATCAAATAATTGTAATTCTTCTAAACCTTTTTTTCCTTTTAACATCTTTTTACTTTTATTTATGATTGCTTTTTCGATGTCTCCTACTTGTACATCTTCATCAACAATAATAGCTATGTCTCTTTCTATGGCTGGAAATTTTGGTACTTCTGTATATTTTTTATCAGGTTTAGAATATTTTGTGATTTTTGTGATATTTACTTCAGCTAAATACACTCTTTTATTTATATCATAATTTGCTAATACTTCAGGGTGCACTTCTCCAAATGTTGCAATGGTATCTATTCCGACTTTAAAGTTTGCACACCTTCCTGGATGATATGATTCATTTTCTCTTTCTTTTTCTATATCATACCTATTTACATTTGTTGCTTCTAAAATATTTTCTACAAGTCCTTTTAATGTATAGAAGTCTACAACATCTCCATACATTCCAATTGTTAATATGTTTTCTTGTACGGGAACTTCCCCTGCTTCAATTTGACCGTCTGTGTTTTTGTAATTTTTAGAAATATCAAATAGTTTTACATTTTGGTTTTTCTTGTTATTGTTTCCAGCTAAAATTTGCATCATACTTGGAATTGTAGTTGGTCTCATAAGTTTAAATTCGTCTCCTAATGGATTTATAATAGTAATTGCATTATCTATTATTTCTTTCTTTATCTTTGATTTTTCTAAATCTTTTTCGCTTAAAAATCCGTATGTATAGATTTCTGAAAGTCCATTTGTAACTAATATGTTTTGAATTATATCCTCTATTTTTTGCTCTTTATTTTTTATTCCCATCGTTGTTTCTGCTCTAATTAATGTTGTCTCTAATTTGTCATATCCATAAAATCTTGCAATTTCTTCTGCCAAATCTGCTACAAATTCTAAATCCATTCTAAAATATGGAGCTATTGCCATATCATTTTCCACATTTATTCCTAATTTTTCCAAAATATCTATCATTTCTTCTTTACTTAGATTTGTACCTATTAGGCTATTAATTTTTTCTACATCTAATTTTATTTTGTTTATTTTTTGCTTACTTGGATATATATCAATTTTTCCATCTACTGGTTCTCCCACTCCTAATTCTTCTACTAATTGCACTGCTCTATTTATGGCTCTTAAAGTATTTTCAGCAGATAATCCTTTTTCAAATCTTGATGAGCTTTCTGTTCTTAGTCCTAACTTTTTGGCCGTTTTTCTTACATTTCCTCCGTAAAACATTGCGGCTTCAAATACAACTGTGTCTGTGTTTTGTTCTATTTCTGAATTCATTCCACCCATTACACCTGCTATAGCAACTGGCTTATTTATATCTGCTATTACCAAGTCATTTTCGTCTAATATTCTTTCTTCTTCATCTAATGTTGTTATTTTTTCTCCATTTTTAGCACGTCTTACAGTAATATGTTTTCCTTCTATTGAATTGATATCAAATGCATGCATTGGTTGCCCCATTTCGAGCATAACATAATTTGTTATATCTACTATATTATTTATGCTCCTCATTCCACATGCTTTTAATCTTTTTCTCATCCATTCTGGCGAAGGTCCTACTTTTACATTTTTCACCATTCTTGCAATATATCTATAACATAGTGATGGTTCTGTTATTTCTGCAGTCAAGCCTTCAATATCGCTTTTATCTTGAACTTGTATATTATCTATATCTTTTCTTGGATTTTTAAATGTTTTATTTAATGATACCGCGGTTTCTCTTCCTATTCCTTCTATCGATAAACAATCAGGACGATTTGGAGTAATTTCGAATTCTATAATCTCTTCTTTCAAGTCCAAAATTTCTACAACGTCTTTTCCTAAATCTTTCTCATATTTTTTATCTAATATCATTATACCGTCTTCTATTTGGTCTGGATAATCATTTATATTAAGATTTAATTCCCCTACAGAACACATCATTCCACATGATTCAATTCCTCTTAGTTTTCCAGTTTTTATTTTTACTCCCCCTGGAAGTTCTGCTCCATCTTTGGCAATCGGAACTATATCGTTTTCTTTTATATTTTTTGCTCCTGTTACTATTTGTAACACTTCGTCTCCCACATCCACTTTAGTTACTACTAATTTATCTGCATCTGGATGTTTGTTTATTTCTAGTATTTTTCCAATAACAACGTTTTTAATATCATTTCCTGTTTGAGCTACTTCTTCTACTTTTGAACCTGTCATTGTTAAAATATTTCCTAATTCTACTGCATCTACATCAATATCGCTATATTCTTCTAACCATTCAATACTTGCTTTCATTATATTCTCCCTTCTTACCTTTTCACTTTTAAATTATCGTTTTTCTTAAAATTTAATTGAGTATGTTTTACTTTTTAAAATTGTTTTAAAAATCTTGCATCATTTTCATACAACAATCTCATATCTTCTATTCCAAATTTCGCCATTGCAATTCTTTCTACACCAAATCCAAAGGCAAATCCTGAATATTCTTCTGGGTCAATTCCACAATTTTTAAATACATTAGGATGTACCATACCACATCCTAGTAATTCTATCCAACCTTCTTGCTTACATACTCTGCATCCTTTTCCACCACATACAAAGCATGATACATCAGCTTCTGCACTTGGTTCTGTAAATGGAAAATGATGTGGTCTAAATCTTATCTTTGTATTTTCACCTAAACATTTTTTAGCAAACATTTCTAATGTTCCTTTTAAATCTGACATTGAAACATTTTTATCTACTACTAATCCTTCTATTTGGTGGAACACTGGTGAATGTGTAGCATCAACACTATCTGAGCGGTATACTGTTCCTGGACAGATGATTTTTATTGGTGGTTTTTGTTCTTCCATAACTCTAGCTTGTATAGTTGAAGTTTGACTTCTTAAAACTATATCATCATTTATATAAAATGTATCTTGTATATCCCTTGCTGGATGATCTATTGGTGTGTTTAATTTATCAAAATTATATATTGCTTTTTCTACTTCTGGTCCGTCAGCTATTTTATATCCCATTCCTAGAAATATGTCTTCTATTTCTTTAATAACTTGTGTTATTGGATGTAATGAACCTAATTGTATCTTTTTGCTTGGTTCTGTAATATCTATATTTTCTGTTAATAGCTTTTCTTGAAGTTCTTGTTTTTTAAATTCCTTATCTTTGTTTTCAATTAGCTCATTTAATTCATCTCGTAGTTTATTAACTAAACTACCTATCACTGGTCTTTCTTCTGGGCTTACGGATCCCATTCCTCTTAATACAGCTGTTAATTCTCCTTTTTTTCCTAAATATTTTACTTTTAAATCGTTTAACTCTTTTTGTGTTTTACATTTTTCTATTTCTTCAATAGAATGTGTTCTTATTTCTGATATTTTTTCTTCCATCTTTCTTCTCCTCTCTATCTCTTTATATAAAACTAAAAAGCCACTCATCCTCAACTTAGGACGAAATGGCTTTTTTTCCGTGGTACCACCTAATTTTATTAGCTTGCACTAACCTCATTATAGTTTTAACGGTACAACCGCCCTTTTCTACTATGATTTCAAAAAAGGACCTAAAAAGTGAAATTTCTATATATTATTTAAATGGTTTTCAGCCACGACCATTTTCTCTTTTTTCTTCTAATATATATACTTTGCTTTCTAATTGGTTTTCTCTTAACTTACGTTTTTTATTATAGCACGTATTAGTTACAAGTTCAAGACTTTAACATTTTTTATTTAATTTTATTTTTTTTAGATTACAGAATTATTACATTTCATTTTCTTTCTTAAAAACTATTGTATATTTTCTTCCTTATGTTACAATATAAATTGTATATATTATTTTAAAGGAGAGGATTTTATGACAAGTATTAAAAAGAAAACATTTGCCGTTTTGTTTTTGGTTTTAATTTTATTGGCTAACTTATCTTTTGCTTCTTACTCAACTGTCCAAATGACTGTTGTAGAAGAACCTGTTGCCACTATTCAATTTGGAACCAATTCAAAATTCGAGAAAAAATTAATTAGTAAAGATTTAACTAATAAAGAAGTTACTTTACAATTACAAGTTACTAACGGAGAAGAGCGTAAAAAACCAACTGGAGAAATCGTGTTGGTATTAGATAATTCTGATAGTATGAATACTGAAATAACTAAAAATACTAAAACAGGCGAAACTATCACAAGAAAAGATTTAGTTTTTTCTTCTGCTCAAAAATTAGTAACTGATTTATTAAAAGACAACAAAGATTTACAAATAGGTGTTGTAAGTTTTTCTAGTAATGTTGACGTATCTAAAGAAGGTACTTTAGAAGATGCACATTTAGTTTCAAAATTAACAAATGATGCCAAAGCTTTGTCTACTGCTATTTCCAATACAGAAGCAAACGGACCTAGAACAGATTTAGACGCTGGTTTAACATTAGCTAGTAAGCAATTTTCATCAAAAGCTACAAATAAATATATGATAGTTTTAACAGATGGTGTACCTAATATCGCATTAGAACACAATAACCCTTACTACTCAGATGATGTAATAAATGCTACAAAAGCAAAATTACAGTCTCTTGAAAAAGACAACATTACTCTTTTTACTATGTTAACTGGAATAGAAGATGAAAGCCATGTGCCTCCTGCTACTTCTAAAACATATGGAGAAATTATAAAGGAAATTTTTGGAACCGTTGAAAAACCTACTTATGGAACATTCTATTATGTTACAGATGATAAAATTAATGAAACTGTTCAAACCATATATGATACTTTAGTTCCACTTGCTCAATCATATAAGGATATAACTATAGTCGATTATTTTCCAAAAGAAATCATAGATAATTTTGATTTTGCATATGTTACAGAAGCTAATATTGGAAATATATCTGCTAAAGTTGATACTACTAATAACTCTATTACATGGACAATTCCCGAACTTGCTAGTGGTGAAACTGCTACTGTTCAATATAAATTAAAATTAAAACAAAACTTTAATAACAATATTGTTGATAAAATATTAGATACAAATGAAAAAGTTGATATTGGTTATACAGATTTTGAAGGAAACTCTAAACAAGACACAACTGAAGTAACTCCAAAATTAAAACTTGTTGAACCTCCTGTAGAACTACCAAAAGCAGGACTTACAACATTATTAATCACAGGAACATTAATTGCTTCAGGATTTGCAATATTTGCTTTTGTAAAATTAACTATTTTAAATAAAAATATGAAACATTAATATTTTGTAACAAGAAAAAAGATGGTAATAAATTATCATCTTTTTTCTTGTTATTTTCTTTAATATATTTCTTTTTCAATATATAAAAGTCTATTATATTTTGAAACTCTATCTGTTCTACAAGGCGCACCTGTTTTTATCTGTCCCGCATTTACAGCAACTGCAATATCTGCAATTGTTGTATCTTCGGTCTCGCCTGAGCGGTGGGATATAACTGTTTTATATCCATTCTTATTTGCCAATTTTATTGTATCTAGTGTTTCTGTTAATGTCCCTATTTGATTTGGTTTTATTAGGATGCTATTCGCAACATTTTTTTCAATACCTTTTTTTAGTCTTTTAGGATTAGTTACGAATAAGTCATCTCCTACGAGTTGAATTCTGTTTCCTAGTTTTTTAGTTAATATGTTCCACCCCTCCCAATCTTCTTCTGCTAAGCCATCTTCAATAGAATAAATAGGATATTTATCACATATTTGTACTAAATAATCTATCATTTCCTCTCTGTTTTTTAATATATGTGTTTTCCAAAAATAATATCCATTTTTTCCTCTTTTTTTAGCTTCTTCATACATTTCCGTACTAGCAACATCTAAGGCAAGCACTATGTCTTTTCCTGGCTCATATCCAGATTTTTTTATCGCCTCTATAATATATTCTAACGCATCTTCTTCATTTGCTAAATTTGGTGCAAAACCACCTTCGTCTCCAACACCAACGCTGTATCCTTTTTCTTTTAGTACTTTTTTTAACTCATGATAAATTTCTGTTCCTCTTTTAAGTCTTTCTTCAAATGTTATATCCCCTATTGGCATTATCATAAATTCTTGTACATTAATATTATTATCTGAATGCTTTCCGCCATTTAAGATATTCATCATTGGTATCGGTATTTGATTGCCATAAATCCCTCCTAAATATCTATATAGCTCTAATCCGAGTGAGTTTGCAGCAGCACGAGCAACTGCCAGTGATACACCTAATATCGAATTTGCTCCTAAATTTGATTTGTTAGGTGTATCATCTAATTTTAGCATTGCGTCATCTATAGCTCTTTGGTCAAAAATATTCATTCCTACAATAGTTTTAGCAATCTTTTTATTAATGTTTTCTACTGCCTTGTTTACACTTTTTCCACCATATTGATTTTTATCATTATCTCGTAATTCAATCGCCTCAAAGCTTCCTGTTGATGCCCCCGAAGGAACAGATGCTTTTCCAAAGCTTCCGTCTTCTGCTATTACTTCTACTTGTACTGTAGGATTTCCTCTAGAATCCAGAATCTGCATCCCTCTAACATCTTTAATTTCCACGTAATTCTTTATCATCTCATACCTCCATATAGTTTTCAATATTCACTATATCTTATCCTATATTGGTATTATTTATGCATTTTTTATTACAACTTATATTTTATGACGCTTTTCTATTTCGTAATTCTGAAGCATATTTTAAGGTTATTTCATTTATTTCTCCTGATGAAATTCTAGCAATTTCTTCTATTACTTCATTTTCTTGTAATAAGCGTATGTGTGTTCTAGTTCTATCTTTCACTACATTTTTACTTATAAAGTAGTTGTTGTCTGCTTTTGCAACAACATTTGGCAAATGTGAAATACAAATTACTTGATGTGATTTAGCTATTACTTTTAATTTATTTCCTACACTGTTAGCAGCTTTTCCACTAATTCCTGTATCAATTTCATCAAAGACTAATACTGGCATATTATCAGATTCAGCTAATACTTTTTTTATGGCAAGCATTATTCTTGACATTTCTCCTCCAGATGCTATCTTAGAAAGTTCTTTTTCTTCTTCTCCAATATTAGTTGATATATAAAATTTCACATCATCTTTTCCTGTTTGATGATATTCTTCTATATATTTAACTTTTACAGTAATTTTAGCATTTTTCATTTCTAGTTCTTGAAGTTCTTTATTTATTTCTACACTTAACCTATTTCCTTCTAATTTTCTAATAGAATGCATTTGACTAGCTAATAGTTCCATTTGTTCTTCCAAACTTTTTATTTTTTCTTTTAAAACTTTGTTGTATTCTTCTGCGTTTTCTATTTTAACTAATTCTTGGCTAATTTCTGCCTTATACTTAAGTATTTCTTTTATTGTATTTCCATATTTTCTTTTTAATGTACGAATTAAATCCAATCTTTCTTCAATTTCATTTCTTTCGATTTCATCAAAATAAACATCCTCCTTATAACTACTTATATCCCTTGAAATTTCTTGTAATTCATAGTATAAGTTTTTCAAGTTTATTGCTGTTGTCTCATATTTTTTATCTATGTCTTCTATTTTTTCTAACGCTCTAATAGCCATACTTATATTGTCTATTCCACCATCTTCTATTAAACTATTAGCATTTTGTAAATTTTCTGATATTTTAGCAGAATTCATCATTTTCTTTCTCTGTTCTTCTAATATTTCATCTTCATTTTGCTTTAGTCCGGCTTCCTCTATTTCACTTATCTGATATTTTAAAAGATCTATCTTTCTTTGTTTTTCTTTTTCATCTCCATAGTTTTCCTTTAATTCACTTTGAATTTTTATGTATTCTTCGTATAACTTTTGGTATTTTCCTTTTATTTTTTCTAATTCTTTCCCTGCAAATCCGTCTAAATACATAAGATGTTTTCTATTATCTAATAAGCTCTGTGTATCGTTTTGTCCATGGATTTCAAGTAATTCTGACATAAATTCTTTTAACTCACTTACTGTTACCATTCTTCCATTAATTTTACACATATTTTTTCCATTGGTATGTATTTCACGTGATACAATAATATTTCCATCTTCTGATTTAGGAGAATTTGGCATATACATGCATAATTCTACAAATGAATTATTTTCTCCCTTTCTTATCATTTCTTTTGAAAATCTTCCTCCTGAAATTATCTCTAAAGAATCTATTATAAGTGTTTTTCCAGCTCCTGTTTCTCCTGTTAAAACATTTAAGCCTTTGCTTAAATCTATATTAACATCTTCAATTATTCCAATGTTTTTTATGTGTAAATTTGTTATCATAATTTCCCTCCTAAAATTTATATATTTTTACAGAAAAAATGTTCGTTTTTATTGTATCTCCAATTTGTAATATTGTCAATACTTTTTACGAACATTTTTTTGTTTATATAAATTCTTCAAAAACAAGATTTGCAAAATCTAGTCCTTTGCTAGTTAATCGAATATTGTCAAGGTCTATTTCTATTAACTTTTGCCTAACCAACTTTTCTAATTCTTTATGATACACAAACAATGGATTATCTATAAATTTTTCTTTAAATTCTGAAATACTTATTCCTTCAGTTTTTCTAAAACCTAACATCATAAATTCTTTTTCTTTATCTTCTTTAGTTTGTTTTTCTTCTATTATTCTATTTTTTTCTAAATGATTTTCTTCTATATTTTTTATATATTCCTCTAAATTATCTATATTGCCAAACCTTGTATCTTCTATATATGAATGCGCTGCAACTCCAAAACCAATATATTCTTTCTGTCTCCAGCAATTTAAATTATGTTTTGAACTATATCCTTTTTTGGCAAAATTAGATATTTCGTATTGTAAATATCCTTGTAATTCTAAGTAGTTTTTAACGTACCAATACATTCTTCTTTCAACATATTCTTGTGGTAATTCAATTTCTTCATTATTTAATCTTTTTTCAATTACAGTCCCCTCTTCCACAATTAATGAATATACACTAATATGCTCTGGTTGTAGCTTTACCACTTCTTCTAAACTTTGTTTGATATCTTCTATATTTTGTGTAGGAAGTCCTATCATTAAATCTACATTAATATTATTAAAACCAACTTTTCTTGCCATTTTATATGTACTTAAAAATTCTTGATATGTGTGAATTCTGCCAATTTCTTTTAATAATCTATCTTGTGTACTTTGTAGCCCTATACTTATTCTGTTTATTCCTAAGTTTTTATATGTTTTTAATTTTTCTATTGTTGCTGTTCCTGGATTTATTTCTATGGTTATTTCCATATCTTGAATTCTAGTATCATTGTTTTCTAATTTTTTATTTAGAATTTCAAAGATTTGTTTTATGTTTTCTTCATCAATATATGATGGAGTTCCTCCTCCAATATATATTGTTGTAACATTATAATTTGATACATCAAATTGTTCCATATCTTTCTTTAATGCATTTATATACGCATTAACCGCGTTTATTTTATTCGGAAATGATACAAAATCACAATAATAGCATTTACTTTTACAAAATGGAACATGTATATATATACCTAATTCTTTTTTATTCATTAGCTATCTCCATTATCTTCTTTAATCTATAATTTACACCAGACTTCCCCACGGGTTCACTGAGTTTTTTACCAAGCTCTAACAATGACATATCAGGATTTTCAACTCTTAATTCTGCAATTTCCTTTAGGTTATCACTTAATCTGCTAAATTTTCCGCTATCTTTTAGCTTTTTTATTGCTGCAATTTGTTCAATTGAAGCATTTATTGTTTTATTCAGATTGGCTGATTTACAATTCACTAGCCTATTTACTTTGCCTCTCATTTCTTTTTGAATTCTAATGTCTTCAAATTGCATAACTGCTTTATTAGCACCAATTAGGGCTAATAGTTTTGATATATCTTCTCCATCTTTTAGATATAAAGATTTTTTGTTTTCTGTATTCATTGTTTTTACTTCTATTCCAAAGTTTTCTAAAATTTTTTTTACTTCTCTTAAATTTACTTCTTCCTTAAAATCAATTTCTAAATGATATTTTTTTTCTGGGTTATTCACAGACCCTGACCCCATAAATACACCTATTATAATAGCTTTAAGTTCTTCTTCATTTTTATCATATTTTATTTCTTCTTTTATTCTAATTTTTTTTGCATTGATGTCTACAAAGTCCTCTACTTTAGTAGCTTTAAATGTTATACTAAAGTTTTTACCTAATATATCGATTTTATGGTTAATATCTAAGTTAGTTAATAATTTCGAAAATCTATTTATATTATAATCACTTCCTGTTGAAAATCTAACCATATTTCTTTCCAACATATCTATATTTCCTGATATTAGGTATCCTATTAATTCATATTTTACTAATTTTTTGTTTGCTAATTTATTGTTTTTATTTAACTCTTGTTTTATATCTGAAGAAAACGACATCTTTATATCTCCTATTTATATTTTAATCTAGTACCGTTACTACTATTCTGTCATTATCATATAAGTCTTTCTTACAATATGTTCCTACATATTTTCTTTCATTATTTATTATGTTTATTACATCATTTTTTTGATCAAATCCAATTTCTAAACATAAATATCCTCTAAATTTTAAATATTTATCACTTTCACATACTATTTTTCTGTAAAATTCCAGTCCATCTTCTCCTCCATCTAATGCTATTTTGGGCTCTTTTTGCACTTCTTTAGTTAATGTGTTTATCACATCTTTTCTTATATATGGTGGGTTTGATACAATAATATCATATTTATCGTCTGTGATATTAGAAAACAAATCAGATTCTATGAATGTTATTTTATCTTCTACTTGATTTGACTTTGCATTTTTGATAGCAATTTGTAATGATTTACTTGATATATCGATTGCGGTTATTTCTACATCGCCTAAATATTTTGCCAAAGAAACTGCAATCGCACCACTTCCAGTACATAAATCTAATATTTTTTTTGCTTTAGTCTTTTTAGCAATTTTAATTACTTCCTCTACCAAAATTTCTGTATCTGGGCGTGGTATTAAGACATTTTCATCTACAAAGAAATTTAATTTCATAAATTCTTGTTGATGTGTTATATGTTGAATTGGCTCTCCTTCGATAAGTCTTTTTATTGATTTAAAATAATCTACTTCTTGTCTTAGTGTTAATATCTGGTCATCATAAACTATTAAATATTGTCGAGGTTTATTTAATATATATTGCATAAGTAATCTTGATTTTAAATTTGGTTCTGTTACATTCCCTGTTTTTAGTTTAATCATACCTTTTCTCATTGTTTCTTTTATTGTCATATACTAAACCTCCCATGATTTTAGGGTCGGAGGAAAAAATTATTTCTTATTTGCTGCTTTTACATTATTTTCATATTCCTTCGTACCAAAAGTTTCAATTATCTTATTTATTATTATTCTACTAAATTTATTTTCCAAATTCCCTTTTTGGTGGCCCCTATTCTTTCAATCACACCTTTTTCTTTTAGAGCTTTTATGTTGTATGATATACCATCTCTTGTTAGATTAAGCTCTTTTGCCATTTCAACTTGTGTAATAGCTGGCTTTTTTTTAATTAAATTTATTATCTTTTCTTGTGTAGTTTCTTGTGTAGTTTCTTGTGTAGTCTCTTGTTGTTTTAAAGACATTTCATTTATTGTCTTATCTATCATTTTTAGCATAAATTCTATAAATTCTGTTGAGTTTCCAGCACTATTAGAATTTTGAATAGCGGTATAATATTCTTCTTGATTTTTCTTTATCATACTTTCGATTGGTAAATACGTAAATGCTTTTTCCCAATGTGAAAGCAATACGGTTTGCCATAATCTTGCCGTCCTTCCATTTCCATCATGAAATGGATGTATAAATACAAACTCATAATGAAATATAGAGGATAAAATCAAAGGGTTTATTTTACCTTTTACTTCGTTCATCCAATTAAATAAATTATCCATCAAACTCGGTACTAATCTATGTGGTGGACAAGTAAAAATACATACATTCCCATCGTAAACACCTTCACCATGATTTCTAAATTTGCCAGCATCTTTTTCAATTAGAAATGTTAGTATTCCGTGTATTTTCTTTAAATCTTCCACAGAATATGGATTTACTTTATCAATTTGTTCATAAGCATTATAGGCATTTTTTACTTCTTGAATATCTTTTTGTTCTCCGAATTACAGGTTTTTCATTTATTACATCTTCAACTTGAAATAATGATAATTGGTTATTTTCAATTGCTAATGATGAATGTATTGACCTTATTCTCGATTTTCTTCTTAATTCTGGATATTTATTTAAATTTTCAAAATAATTTGCTTCTCCTATTTTCTTCATTATATCAGACACATAATTTAACATTTTATCAGTAATTGTGTATGGTGGGTAATTTATTTCCATTTCAATCCTCCATTTATACTTTCTCTTAAAACTCTACTGATATTTTAGCATATTTTTATAAAAAGTACAATTTTTATTTCTTTACTCCAATATAATCATTCCACATAACAAAAATAATAACCACCCATTTTACTGAGTAGTTATTATTTTTATTATACATTTATAGTTCCTTAAGGCGTACAGGATCGCATATGTACAAATGCAACTATTTATGTAGTTTTTGTTCAAATCTTATATTTTTCACTTCCATATTTAAACTTTCATAAAATTGAATCGCCTTTTTATTAAATTTCCAAACCAACAATTCTATACTGTCTATTTTTTGTTCTTGTCCCCACTTTGAGATTTCTTCATATAATTTTTTTCCAATACCTTGCCTCTGTTCGTTTTCTTTTACGCTTATTTCTTTAATATTTAATATCTTTCTTTTTTTCATAATTTTGCTATCTGCTATATTTTTAATTTCAGCAAAACAAATTCCTACAATTTTCTCATGTTTTTCTGCTACTAAATACATATTGTTAATATTTGATAATTCTTCCTTGAATGCATCCATACTTATTGGACTATCTTCCTTATATATGTCTCCTCTTTCTTTTACATGTAAATTATGAACAGCCATTAATAATTCATGAACTTGTTCAAAGTCATCAGCCTTAGCTTTTCTTATAACAACTTTTGTCTTATCCATATTATACATCGTCTCCATTTTCATTTAAAAATAACCTATAAACATAATGTTTTATAGGTTACGTGGTGCCTCGAACTGGAATCGAACCAGTGACACAGGGATTTTCAGTCCCTTGCTC
>CAUWEX010000003.1:0-93686 GCA_963557965.1 uncultured Clostridia bacterium | reverse complement strand
ATGATGAAAGATGTAATTTTCAACAATCATTAGAATGGGTAGAATTAAAAAAGCCAAATTGGAAGCCAGAGGTAATTTTAGCCGAAGATGACAAGGGAAATATAATAGGCTCACTTTGTGTAATGATACGTAAAATGCCGATATTTGGAAATATGATGTATGCATCAAGAGGACCTGTTGGAGATATACACAATGCTTCAATAATGAAGCAATTAACAGATGGAGCAAAAGAATTAGCTAAAAAATATAATGCTTTTGTTTTAAGAAATGAACCAGATGTATTGAGTTCAGATGAAAAATTTAGAGAAATTGTAACTGATTTAGGTTATAAAATAAAAGATGATGCAAAGGATTTTAAAGACGAAATTCAACCAAGATATGTATTCCGTTTAGATATAAAAGGAAAAACAGAAGAAGAGGTTATGGCGGGATTTAAGCAAAAGTGGAGATATAATATTCGTTTAGCAGGAAGAAAAGGTGTAACAGTAAAAGAAGGAACAAAAGAAGATATGAAGGATTTTCATAGAATAATGGTCGAAACTGGAAAAAGAGATGGATTTATTATAAGACCGTTAGAATATTTTGAAAAAATGTACGACTGTATGGCACCAGAACACATGAAGTTGCTAATGGCATATCATGAAGGAAAACCAATATCAGGAGTAATACCAATATTTTATGGGAATAAAACATGGTATTTATATGGAGCCAGCAGTAACGAACACAGAAATTTAATGCCTAATTACTTGTTACAATGGGAAATGATGAAAATGGCGATTGCAAGACATGACGATGTATATGATTTTAGAGGTGTGTCTGGTGTAGTAGATGAAAGCCATCCTCAATATGGATTGTATAGATTTAAACAAGGATTTGGAGCAACATTTACAGAGTTTATAGGCGAAATATATTTGCCATTTAAACCACTAAGATATAAGCTTTATAAATTCTCAGAAAAAACATTTAGAACATTAAGACAATTAAAAAGAAAAATATTAAACAAGTAATAAGTAGGAGAAGGGAGCATTATAAAATGAAACAAGATGATGATAAACTTAATAATAAATTAAAAACTGATGCCAAGGAAAGTGATACCAGTAATAATCAAGAAAATAATATAAATAAACAAGGTTTCTTTAAAAAATTATGGTATTCAATAATAAAAATAGAAAAATATCCAGACATGGCGGCTCAAGGACTGGGAAAAGCTATGGGCTATTTATCAAAAGTGGTTGCTATAATGGCTATAGTACTTTGTATAGGAATGTTATATCAAACACATAATTTAATACAACAAGGGGTAGACTATTTACAAAACGAATTTCCTGAATTTTCATATAAAGATGGAATTTTAAACGTTGAAAGTGAAACGCCAATAGAAATAAAAGAAAATCCCGTATTTGGAGATATAATTATAGATACTAATACAGAAGAACAAGAAACTATAAATCAATATCTAAATAAAATTGGTGAAGCTAAAGATGGAATAGTAGTGTTAAAAAATGAAGTAAGAATAAAAAACGCAGCTGTTGCAGGGATAATAAGCTATTCATATAAAGACACATTAGCATCTTTTAAAGTAAATGAGTTCACAAAACAAGATGTTATAAACTATATAAATAGTAGTAAAATGATAACAATGTATGTAAGTGTATTTATCACAATGTTTATATATGCATTTATTATGTATTTTTTATCAACTGTTTCAAATGCAATACTTCTAAGTTTCTTTGGATATATAACAACAGTTCTTGCACGTATACGAATGAGATTTGTAGCAATATTCAACATGGCTGTATATGCATTAACATTATCTAGTATGCTAACTATACTGTATATTGCTGTAAATATATTTGTACCATTTAATATGGAATATTTCCAAGTGATGTATATGGCGGTATCTGCGATTTATTTAGTAGCAGCAATTCTAATCCTTAAAACGGATTTTATGAGTAAACAAATGGAATTAATGAAAATTGCTGAGACACAAGAGATAATAAAAAGACAATTAGAAGAAAAAAATAGACAAGATGAAGAAGAGCAAAGAAAAAAAGAGAAGAAAGAAAAACAAGATAAACAAGATAAACAAGAGAAAAAAGAAGAAAAGAAATCTGATAACAATGTTGGAGAAGAACCACAGAGCTCAAATGCTTAACTTTATAGAATTTAAGGGGAAGAAGGAGGAAAAATGAGCCAAAATAAAGAAAAAAACAATGCTAAGAGCAAACAATATTTAATTATAACAGTTATTGTAATCTTGTTAGCTGTACTTGCAATATTATCAATGTATCTTATGAAAAACAAAGCGAAGGAAGAAGAAAATACACTAGCATATACAGACTTAATTAAAGAAATGTCATATGGTAATGTGGAAAAAATAGAAATGAAAACAGGAAGTACAACAGTCAAAGTAAAAATAAAAAATGATGAAGAAGAAAAAACATCAATAGTCCCAAATGTTGGAAGTTTTATGGACCTTGTACAGGCGAAAGTAGCAGAAGGAAATGAAATAGAATTAATTCAAAAACCTAAAAGTTTTATTTCTCAATTGCCAGGAATGATAATATCACTTTTACCAACAGCGATAATGCTTGCATTATTTATAATGATATTTAAAATGCAAGGGCTAGGAGAAAAGGGAAAAGTTTATGAGGATACAGAAAGAGAAACAAAAATAAAATTTGATGATGTTGCAGGATTGGATGAAGAAAAAAGCGAAATGTTAGAAATCGTAGACTTTTTGAAAAATCCTGACAAATTTACAAAAATGGGAGCTAGAGTTCCAAAAGGGGTTCTATTATATGGGAAACCAGGAACAGGGAAAACACTAATTGCCAAGGCTATTGCAGGCGAAGCAAATGTACCATTTATATCAATGAGTGGGTCAGAATTTATTGAAATGTTTGCAGGTTTAGGAGCGTCAAGAGTAAGAAAATTATTTGAAAAAGCAAGAAAACTAGCACCATGTATTGTATTTATAGATGAAATAGATGCCATAGGTTCAAGAAGAACATCTAACAGTGGTGCAGAAACAGAAAATAACCAAACATTAAATCAATTACTAGTAGAAATGGATGGTTTTAGTTCAGAAGAAACTATAATTGTATTAGCGGCAACTAATAGACCTGAAATGTTAGACAAAGCATTACTTAGACCAGGAAGATTTGACAGAAGAATTACAATACCAACACCAGACTTAAAAGGAAGACTTGCTATACTTAAAATACACAGTAAAAATAAGAAATTATCAGATGATGTTAACTTAGAAAGTATTGCTGAAGATACTGCCGGATTTACAGGAGCAGAATTAGAAAATATTTTAAATGAAGCAGCAATAATTGCAACTAAAAATAAGCATGAAGACATAGATAATAGTGATATAGAGGAAGCTGTTAAGAAAGTTACAGTAGGTCTTGAAAAAAGAGAAAGAACGTACTCTGATAAAGACAAAAAATTAACAGCATATCATGAAGCAGGGCATGCAGTAGTAAGTTATTACTTGCCAACACAATCAAACGTTAAAGAAATTTCAATAATACCAAGAGGAGTTGCTGGCGGATATACAATGTATAAATCTGACGAAGATAAATACTATATTTCAAGAACAGAAATGCAAGAAAAACTTATTGCGTTATTAGGTGGTAGAGCTGCTGAGAAACTAGCGTTAAATGAAATTTCAACAGGAGCAAGTAATGATATAGAGGTAGCAACAGGGATTGCAAAAGATATGGTAACAAAATATGGAATGAGTGATATTCTAGGCCCAATTGATTTACAAGGCAAAGAACCATATGAAATGCAAGTATTTGGTGAAAATATTGGAGACAAAATAGGAGCAGAAGTAAAAGCACTAATAAATACAGCATATAATGATGCAATTACTTTATTAAATGAGCATAGAGATAAATTAGATGCAATTGCGGAAACTCTTATTGAAAAAGAAAAGATAAATGAAGAAGAATTTAAAAAATTTTTTGATTAATGAGAAAAGGGGTATAAATCTTAGTTTTCTTACTTAAAACAAACAACAAAATCGCCTATATTAGGCGATTTTGTTAAATATATGCGTAGTTAGAAAAATAAGAGTTGGATCCTTTTTCTTATTTTTTCATATTCATATTATCTCCATAACGTTTAACTTTTTGAGTTGTTGTTTTTTCAAATTCTTTATCCCTAATAATAAAATGTTTAATATGTTTATAATTTGGAAGTTTGCTATTAACATTACTTACAACATCAGAAATAACTTTCCAAATTTCTTCTTTTGTAGGAACACTTCCTTTTAAATATTCTGTAATAGCTTCAATATTAGGGTAGATTTGAGCATTTACATATGTTTCGTCATCTTCTTCTTTGTGAATTCCAAGTACTAAAGATTCAGAAATAAGAGGATTATCATTTAAATAATATTCAACTTCTTCAGGGTAAATATTTTTACCATTTTTAGTTACTATTACTGACTTACATCTACCTGTAATATATAAATATCCATCTTCATCTATCTTTCCTAAATCTCCTGTATGGAACCAACCATCAATTATAGTTTCAGCTGTTTTCTTTTCATCTTCATAATATCCGAGCATAACATTTGGACCTTTTACAATTATTTCTCCAACACCTTCGGAATTAGGATTGTCTATTTTATATTCAACATTAGGAATAGGTAAACCTGCGGCATCATCTCTTTGGAAAAAGTCTGTATTACCAGCAACAAGAGGAGAACATTCTGTTAAGCCATATCCTTGAAGGGTATTTAATTTTAGTTTTCTAAAATCAGCTGCAATATTAGGGTTTACAGGAGCTGCACCTACTATAAATACACGTAGTCTTCCTCCTAAAGTGTTTTTGACTTTTGTTCTTACAACTTTTTTTATTATAGCAGGCAAGTTGTTATAAGGATTTTCGTTATTTTTATTCCTATATTTTTCAGGTAATGTTTTATTCATGTTTTTTACAATTGTTTTATGTAATTTTTCTAATAATAATGGAACACATAAAATAACAGAAGGATGGTATTCTTGCATATTTTTAGCTATGTAACGTAATCCCTCACAATGACATATAGAAGCACCACTATATATAGGAAGTAAAAATCCTATTGTACATTCGTATGTATGATGTAAAGGCAGTACAGAGAAGAATAAGTCGCTTCTTTTTACTTTTACAATCCCATAAATAGAAACTAAATTAGAACATATATTACGTTGTGATAAACATACACCTTTTGCACTTCCTGTAGTTCCTGAAGTAAATAGTAAAATACGTAATTCGTCAGGATCAATTTCTATTTTATCGAAATCTGTTAGCCCATTTTTATATAAATTTTGCCCCTTTTCCATAAGTTTTGAAAAATCTTTTTCAAAAGATACGTATAAAGTATCAGGGTTTTCGACTTTTGAAATATTTTTTAATAATTCATCTAAGATTTTTTTATCACCTAAAATGCATACTGTTTGAGATACATTCATAAAATTAATAATATCATCAGAATGCAATTCTTTATCAATTGGAACTACAACACCTACAATTGTTGCAGCCATGTATGAGACACACCAATCATATGAGTTTTTTCCAACCACGGCAATTCTTTTATTTAAAAATCCTTTTTCAATTAATGCTGTACCTAAATTCACTATATCTTTCTTGAATTCAGAATATTTTACATATTTTATTTTTCCATTCTCATCTTTTGTTTTAAAAGCAGTTCTATTTTGGTAAATATCACAAGAACGATATAACATTTCTTTTAAATTTGTTACTTCTTCAGTTTTATGGTATTTTTTCTTAAGTTGTTCTGCTACATTTAATTTTTCTTTCATAATATCCTCCCAAATTACGATTATTTATATCTGTAAAAAATAAAATTCACATCTTTTTTTAAAGTTATATTACCATCATATAGAGATTTCTCTTCAGAATCTAAAGGTATGTCAATATATATGGTGGTTTTAAATTCCTGATTTAGATTGTTTACAATATAGATGTCAAAAGACATAGAAGTAGAAATTGAATTTAATAATACTTCACATCTTTTTAATAACGAACCATCATATGTGATTGGCTTTGAAGTATCTGTTATTGTATAATCTGACTTTATATTTTCATTAACAAAACTAAGAACAATAGGATTTGCTAAGTTGTTATATAAAGTAGGCGAATCAAGATTTGCTTCATTTTCAGAAGTTATAGTAAAATTCAATCGATTGTCAATTAAATTGTTTTGCACAATATCGCTTTTTGCAAAATTATATATGTTTTTGTAATATAATCTTGGGGAACCTAAAGTAGGCGATTTTGTGAATTTAACATTATCTATATATACTTCTTTTAATGTGTTTTCTAAAGTTTTTTCTTTTGATGGACTCGTAACAAACAATGCCATATCAGTATATTGATATAGATTTTCTATTGTAAAATTACTGCTAGATGCGTTCTTGTTTTTTGCATCACAGCTACTAAAAAAGGTAATATCTTTAATTTCAAATATAGTTTTGTCATTTTTGTTCGAAAATGCTAAAACACCATCTTCAAAATTTCTTTTTGATGTATATGTATAAAACAACATATTACTTAGTATTAATACTAAAATAAATAAGAGTATAACAATAATAGATAAAATTATTATATTTTTATTGATGTTTTTTAATTTTAATATAAACTTATTTATTTTAGTATGGCCTTTTTCTTTGTCCATAGTTCCTCCTTTGTAAAACATATATATCATAGTATAAAAACAAAATAAAATCAAGTATGACCTAGTAGTATAATAAAAAAATTCCAATATTTTAAATTGACAAAAATAGACTAAAAAGGTAGAATTGTATTAGGTGATAAGATGAAATCAAAAGATAAAATAAAAAAGCATGCTAAAGTATCGCTAAAGGGAATAGTTGTTTTTTTAGCTTCTATTATTATTGTATTAAATATAATCGTGGCTTATGCATATTTCTTTCAAAAAGATGAAGTATACGCAAAAGAAACTAATACAAATGTGCAAAATGTTAAAATAAGTAATGCAAGTGCTTTGAATGTCGAAGAAATTATGAATAAGAATGCAGAGGAAGCACAACAAGATGAATATTATGTAGAAGAAACTGAATTGGAATACATAACAAAATATCAACAAAATGAACAATTACCAACAGGAGTTATGCAGGTTATTCAAGAAGGAAGAAACGGAAAACAAGAAATAACAACTAAAAGAAGTTATAAAAATGGAGAAGTTGTTTTAGAAGAACAAATTTCTAGTAAAATCACAAAAGCATCAATTAACAAAATAGTAGAAGTTGGTTCAGGAAAAGGAAGAAGTACATATAAAGTAAAAGTGGGAGACACTGTATATGTAACATCAGACAGAGCAAGTGTTATGACAGAACCAAGCGAAGAAGCTCAAAAAATTGCAACATTAACAAAAGGTATGGATGTAAAAATAGTCGTTATTGAAAATGGTTGGTACAAAATTAGTGGACAAGGTGTAGATGGATACATTAAAGGAGAAAATACCACTTATATAAATCCAAATGCAAAATATGAAGGAAATATAAACAACAACTTAGAGAATAAAAATAATATACAAAGTTTAAGATTTGATATGGCATTAAATAAGCCAAGCGGACTAAGTTTAGAACAATTTAAAAAAGTATTAACAGATAGTAAAGATAAAAACAATATATTTAAAAATAACGCACAATATTTTTATTACATAGAGCAACAATACAATATAAATGGTCTTTTTGTTGCCGCAGTAGGAATTCACGAAAGCAATTGGGGAACTTCTAAAATAGCACAAAATAAACATAATCTTTTTGGTTATGGAGCATATGATTCAAATCCTTATAATGGGGCTTATCAATTCACTAATTATTCAGAAAGTATAGATTTAATTGCAAGGGTATTTGTTAAATATTATTTAAACCCAAAAGGAACATCAATATATGGTGGGGAAAAAGCTGCGGGTACATATTATAATGGACATACATTAAGTGGCATAAATAAAAAATATGCAACAGATAAAAATTGGGCAAATGGAGTATATAAACATATGCAATATTTATATAATAAATTGTAAAAAAATCTTGCTATTTTCTATATTTTATTGTATGATATAAAAGTATAAGGCTTTAGAAAATTTTGCCAAAAGGAGACCATAGAAAGGGGCCAAAAATATGAAAAAAGGACTACTAATATTTACTATATTAATAGTAATAATGGGAGCAATTTTTGCTACAACACAAGTCTTTGCAGTAGAAAAAGCAATTGATGAGACTACAGAAAGTAAAATTATTGAACTAAAAGAAAATGCGGCAAGTTCACTTGCTGATTATCAAGATAAATATGGTTCAGATGTATATGGGCTTGTAGCATATATCTTAAATTTAGTTAGAATTTATAGTATTCCACTATGTTTTTTAGGAATTGCAATAGGAGCAATACATCAATATGTAATTGGTATCAGAAAATTAGATACATTAGAAAAAGGTATGGCTTTAATTGTAAGCTTTGTAACAATATTAATTATATGCCAAATTTTACCGTTAGCATTTGCAGTGTTCGTAAAATTTGGAAGGGGGTAACAAATGAAAGTCTTATTTGCTGTAAGTAATGAAGAAATCTCAGAATCAATTGTTAAGAAATATCAAAAACAGTACAAACAAATTATTTCTTACAAAAATGTATATTACTTTAATGCAATATTAAAAGAAATACAAAAAGATAAATCTTATGACAGAATAGTCATAAGTGAAGAATTAGAAGCATTTACACATACACAATATGATCAAATTGATAAATTTATATTCGAAAAATTGGATGGGATAAGTGATGAAGCTTCAAACTCCAGAGGAAATGATATTCCTATTATCTTAATTTGTTCAGATAGAAGAGTAAAATCAGAGGAAATGCTTGTTAAATTATTTGGAATAGGTATTTATAATGCAATTATAGGAACAGATAGAAGCGTAGAAGAAGTATGTAGATTGATTAATAGACCTCGTACAAAAAAAGAAGCAAAAACTTATTATCAAATTGAATCAGAAAATGTGAGTTATCAAAGTGAAAGTGAAAACGATGTAAGTGAAGTTGAAATTCAAAATATATTAGCTCACTATAAAAGATTAGGAAAAAATGAAGATAGATATTTAGAAAGTTTTGATAATATAGCGGCTCAATATAATGATACACAATTAAGAATTATAACAAAATTTTTGCCATTAAACGTAAGAGCAGTATTAGAAGAACGTTCACCTAAATATCAACAGATAATGTCATTTAATAGTAAAGTATCTGACAAGCTTAGGACGCCTAAAGAAGAAATTGTTGATGGAACAAGTGAAAAATTGTTAAAACCAAAAACAAAAGAACGTATTATGACAGGGCCTGTTGTAATACCATCAGCAGTTGATATGTCAGGTGGGAAAAAATTAACGAGGGTAAAACCAATTGTCAAACCTGTTGAACAACCAGCAGAAGAAATAGAAAAGCCAGAGTATGCTGTTATGCCAGGATTAGAAAATATTGATGAAGAAGAACCAATTAATACAATGACAGAAATAGAAAGCCAAAGCCCAGAACCTATAGTAGAAGCAGCACCAGTAAAAAGAGGAAGAGGTAGGCCAAGAAAAAATCCTGTTGCAACAGATGAAAAAGTAGCACCAGTAAAAAGAGGAAGAGGCAGACCAAGAAAGAATCCTGAGCCTGTAGCAGCAGAGAAAATCGCACCACAATTGCCGTTAGATAAAGAAGAAACGCCTATGCAAGATATAATAGAAAATGAAACACCTATGTATCAACAAAAAGAGGAAGAAGAAACAATTCTTCCAGGTATAGATGAGTCTGTATCATCAATTAGTGCATATGAAAAAGATTATAGTTCTAATCTACAAAGTGCAAATTCATATATACCAAATGGAGTACTACCAGGTTTATCACTAGATAATAAAAATATAGAAGTTGAAACAATAGATCTTTCTAGTTTATTATCATCTAACAAAAAAATTGTTTCATTTGTGGGAACTAGTAAAAACGGCACATCATTTATAGTAAACAATTTGGCGGAAATGCTTTCAACATCAGGAATAGATGTTGCAATATTAGATACGACTCAAAATAGAAATTCATATTATATTTATACTAAAAACGAAGAAGAATTAAGAGAGACATCTGCACAGTGTATGAAAAAATTAGTTGATGGAAGTGCACAGGGAATTCGTGTACATAGTAACTTAACAGTATACACTGCATTACCAGAAGATAATGAATTTATAGTACATGCAGATAAAATATTAGAAACATTATTAAAAAAACATACTTTAATTTTAATAGATACAGATTTTAAAACACCAAATCGTTATTTTGAACAATCAAAAGAAATATATTTAGTTCAAACTCTTGATGTTTTAACAATACAACCATTAACAGCATTTTTAAGAGAATTGAAAGCTAAAAATATTTTAGATGAGAAAAAATTAAGGATTGTATTAAATAAAGCTGTAAAAATTAGAGGAGTAAATGATAAAACTATAATAGGTGGAATGGCATTTTATAATGATCCATCAATGTCATTTATGACAGAATTATTTGATAGAACAATGATAAAATATACATCAATTCCATTTGAAGAAGAAACATATATTAAATATTTAGAAAATGTTATAGAGTGTAATGTATCATTAAAGGGATATTCAAAAATATTTTTACAAAGATTAAAAGATCTTGCTAATATGGTATATTCAAACAATAGTACTTATACACCACCATCAGCTAAAAACTATGGAAGTCAGAGTACATTCAGCCCTGGAATGGCACAAACATTGGACCAAATGAAAAAGAGTTATTAAATAGAACTAAGGGGGAAAAATAAGTGATAATAGCAGCAGTTGGATTATTAGTAATATGTATAATTGGACTAATTGTATATAACGTAAAGTTGCACAAAAAAATTCATAAATTTAAAAATTTAAACCAAAAAATCACAAATTTATATGTGGTACAAGATTTTATGAATGCTATTGGAGAAACATCTGCAGTAGATGATAAAATAAAGAAAATTAATGATATATTAATTGAAAGATATGAAATAAAATATTCTACAATTGTTGTGTTCGATGGAGCGGAATATCAAGTAAAAGCTTCGAATGTAGACCAAAAACATTGGGATGCCTTAAAACAGCTACATGAAGTAGATATGTTTAAAGATAGCATAGAATCAGCTACACCTAAATATGTAACGGTCAATAATGAAAGTGAAAGATTACCATATCAACAAATGGAATTTGGAAGAGCAAAATCTGCTATATTTTTCCCTTTATATATAGACAATGTTTATATTGGATATTGGATAATTGAAAGTGGAACACCACACGACTTTGATAATGTGGATACTACTGTATTAGAAGTGATAAAAGAAAATATAGTATCTGTATTAAAAACAGTAGTTCATCAAAAAACATTAGAGAATATTGTAAGAACAGACTTGTTTACAGGATTATATTCAGAAGAATATTTATATGGAGAAGGAAAAAAAATAATAGATCAATATACAATATCAACAATGTGTATGTTTAAAATAACTAATATACAACAAATCAACAAAGAATGTTCAAGAGAACTAGGAAATAAAGTTATAACAGAAATTAGTAAATTAATAAAAGAAAACTTAGCTCCAGAATATATTTTTGTAAGATATATGGGACCAAAATTTGTAATTGCATTTTCAGGAGTAGAAACAAATTCAATAGCAGACTTTTTAAATGATATGAAAGAAAAAGTAGAGGGAATGAAAATTGCGTTAACAGAAGAAGAAATCAAAAACTTTAACTTAGAAGTTACAGGAAAACAAAAGAAAAATCAAAATGCTCAAATAGCATCGCCAAAATTGAATTTTGTTATATCATCATATTATAAGGGTACAGGACTAGAAGAAGTACTAAAAAAATTAGAAGAATATTTAGATCATGCAAACCCAAGTGAAAGTGATATAACAAATATATAAAATAAAAATAAGGAGGAAGCAACATGGAATTTGATAAAACAATGAGCTTTCAAGTAGAAAGAGAAGAAAATACTAAATGCCAAGAAATACTAAAAGAGGTATACGAAGCTTTAGTAGAAAAGGGGTATAATCCAATAAACCAAATTGTTGGATACATATTATCAGGAGATCCAACATATATAACAAGTCATAAAGATGCAAGAAATAAAATCAGAACAATTGAAAGAGATGAATTGTTAGAAAAAATGGTAAAAAAATATATAGGATTAGAAAATTAAAAAATGAGAATATTAAGCATAGACTATGGAGAAGCTAGAGTTGGAATTGCAATAACAGATGAATTAAATATAACGGCTCAAGGACTAGAAACAATTCAAAGAAATGGCTCTGATAAAATAGTTTTAAGAAGATTAGATGAAATTTTTGATAAATATGATGTAGATACAATTGTAGTTGGAATGCCACTTAACATGAATGGAACAATTTCAGAAAGAGCAAAAGTAACAGAACAATTTATCCATAAATTGAAGTGCAAATATAACAAAAAGAAAATAGATACAATGGATGAAAGACTTACAACAGTTGAGGCTCACAGAACAATGAACTTTCTAGATGTTAAAAAAACTAAGAAAAGAGGCATTGTGGATACAATAGCTGCAGTATATATTTTAGAAACATATTTAGAAAAAATGAAAAATACTATGTCCAATATGGAAAAATAGTATAAAAAAGTTATTATAATTTAAAATATAAAAAATAGGAAGGAGAAAAAAAGAATGAACGAAAATGAAGAATTAGACAATATTGTAGTGTTAAATGATGAGGATGGAAATGAAGTAAAATTTGAATTTTTAGACTTAGTAGAATTAGACGATGAGGAATATGTAGTTTTACTACCAGTTACAGCAGAAGGAGAAGAAGAGGAAGGGGAAGTTGTTATCTTAAAAGTAGAAGATAATGATGACGAAAATTCTGACGAAGAATCATATGTTAGTATAGAAGATGAAGATACATTAAATAAAGTTTTCGAAATGTTTAAAGAAAAATTTAAAGATGACTTCGATTTTGTAGACTAATTATAAGTAAGAAGGTAAAGGAAAGAATGTACATTCTTACCTTTACCTTTTTGCATGATTTTGGGGTCGGAGAAAAAAGACATCGAAGAATACAAGAAACAATAAAATAATTGTTAAAGAGGGAGGAAACAAATGAAAAAATTTTCAACATGGATGTTAGTCATGTTTATGATATTATTTTGGATATTAAGAGTGGTAGTTGCAGTTGCCTATGAATTAAAATGGGATGTAGCAGGATTAATGCCACTAAATCAGAACATGGAAGTAATATTGTTATTTGTAGTATTATTGTGTATAATTTTAGTAGTAAAAAGAAAAATATTAGGAGCATTACTATATTTACTATCATATGGATTATATTTTGGAAGTACTGTAATAGAAAATATACAAGTGTTAACAAATGCAATTACAGGAACTGTAGAAATTGGAACATATTCAAATTTGTTCATGGCTGTAATAGGAATAATATTACCTATAGCAGTATTATTAGATTTATTATGGGATAGAGAAAGAAAAGAAAATCCTAGAGATAAGAAAACAGATTGGTTTTATAATAATGAGCAATATGATAGACAATTAGATGAAAGGGCAGATAAAAATAATTATAGGAACTATTAGAAAGATTATAATACTTAATTAGAGAGGAAGTGAGAATTATGAATAATAACGAAGAAATGGCTAAAAAGACTAATATTAATTGGTATCCAGGACATATGGCAAAGACCATGAGGCAAATTGAAGCTGATGTAAGAATAGTAGATGTCATAATAGAATTATTAGATGCGCGAATTCCTTTAGCGAGTCAAAATCCAGATATACAACGAAGAATAAAAAACAAAAATAAAATAGTTGTATTAAATAAGGCAGACTTGGCGGATGAAAAGATGAACCAAAAGTGGGTGGCTTATTTTGAAACACGAGGAATACCTGCTGTATTAGTGGATTCAAACAGCGGAAAAGGGATAGATAAATTTATTAAAAAAATTGAACAAGTAATGCAAGAAATGCTAGATGAACAAGCAAGCAAAGGGAGAATTGGAAGAAAAATAAGAGCGATGATAATTGGAATTCCTAATGTAGGAAAATCATCTTTTATAAATAGAATATCTAAAAGAACAACTGCTGAAGTTGGAAATAAGCCAGGAGTTACTAAACAAAAACAATGGATCCGTATAAATGAAAAAATAGAATTACTAGATACACCAGGAGTATTGTGGCCTAAATTTGAAAGCGAAGAAGTTGCTCTAAATTTAGCATTTACAGGAACAATAAAAGAAAATGTACTACATAGAACTGAAATAGCATATCAATTAGTAAAATTCTTATTAGAAAATTATAGAGAAAGATTATGCCAAAGATATGGTCTTACAGAAGAATATATAGAAAATATATTAGAACAAGAACAACCAGAGAATTTTAATATATACGAAATAATGTTAGAAATAGGCAAAAAAAGAGGTTGCATAATTTCGGGTGGAAATATAGATGAAGAAAAAACATCAAAAATAATACTAGATGAATTTAAAAATGGAAAATTAGGAAAAATTACAATAGAATGTCCAACAGAAGATAGAACTTAAGAGAATATTTTGTAAATAAGAAAAATGGAGGATAATATTGATAGAACTAATAAACAGAGAAAAGGATGAAGTAGAAGTAAACTTAATGCCACCTCTTGTGTGGGCATACGTGGGAGACTGCATATATGAATTATATATAAGAAATGAATTGGTAAATAAATCAAAGTTAAAACCTCATAAATTACATATTGCGTGTATACAATATGTAAAAGCAGAAAAGCAAGCTGAAATATTAAAAAACATTTATGATGAGTTAACTGATGAAGAACAAAATATTGTAAGAAGAGGAAGAAATGCAGAAAATCATCATTTACCCAAAAACTGTAGTGTAGAAACATATGCATATTCTACTGCTTTCGAGGCTTTAGTAGGTAATTTGTATTTAAGAAAAAAAGATGAAAGACTAAAAGAAATTTTTAATAAAATAAAGGTGGAATTTTAACCTAAAAACTACTTGACGAACTTATAAAAAAATGGTATAAATATTAAGTACTTTTAATTTATGAGGCCCGTTGGTCAAGCGGTTAAGACGCCACCCTCTCAAGGTGGAATCATGGGTTCGATTCCCGTACGGGTCACCATATATAAGTTTTAAAAGGGAGTAGCTTTAAATTACTAGTCAACAGTCTCGATACCGTAAGGTTCTGGCTAGTAAGCTAAAAATAGTTAGCAAGACTTTTAAAAGGAATATAACCTTTTAGAGGTCTTTTAATATTTACAAAGGAGTGATAAAAGTTGAAAGAAGAAAATTGGTTCAACAAAAGTGTAAAGGAAGTTGAAGAAAATTTGGAGACCGATGAAAACAATGGATTAAGCACAGAAGAGGTCAAAAAAAGGCAGGAAAAATATGGTGCAAATGCCTTAAAAGCTAAAAAGAAAAAATCATTATTTCAAAAATTCTTAGCACAATTTAAAGATTTTTCAATAATTATTTTAATTATTGCAGCAATTGTATCAGGAATTGTTGGAATATCAGAAGGAGAAGGTGTAACAGACACAATAATAATATTAATTGTTGTTCTTGCAAATGCTATAATAGGAGTAACACAAGAAGCAAAAGCTGAAAAATCATTAGAAGCTTTGCAAAAATTAACAGATCATGCCTCTAAAGTAATAAGAGATGGGAAAATAACTGTAATTCCTGCAAAAGAATTAGTACCTGGAGATATTGTATTATTAGATACAGGAGACTATATACCAGCAGATTTAAGAGTTATAGAAGCAGTAAATTTAAAATCACAAGAGTCATCATTAACGGGAGAATCAGTTCCAGTAGAAAAAAGTAACCAAGTAATCGAAGATATGGAAGTAGGAATCGGAGATAGAACTAATATGTTATTTTCTTCAAGCTTAGTAACATATGGTAGAGGAAAAGGTATTGTTGTTGCAACAGGAATGGATACAGAAGTAGGAAAAATCGCAGAAATGTTAGATAATACAGAAGAACAGATTACTCCGTTACAAGAGAAATTAAACAAGTTAGGAAAAACATTAGGAATTGCAGCCTTAGTAATATGTGCATTTATTTTTGGAATAGGATTAATCCAAGGAAAAGAACCAATTCATATGTTTATGACAGCTGTATCACTTGCAGTTGCCGCAATACCTGAAGGTTTAGTAGCTGTATCAACAATAGTGTTAGCAATAGGAGTTCAAAAAATGGTAAAGAAAAATGCCATTGTAAAGAAATTACCAGCAGTTGAGACTTTAGGAAGTGCAACAGTTATATGTTCAGATAAAACAGGAACATTAACACAAAATAGAATGACAGTAGAAAAAATCTTCATAAATGGAGAAACAAAGGGTGTAGAGGAATATAAAAATAATATAGATAAAGATGTAGAAAAATTAGTATATGCTAATATGCTTTGCAATGACACAAAATTTGCCCATGATGGAAGTCTAACAGGAGATCCAACAGAAACAGCATTAGTTGATATGGCTTTCAAATTAGATTTTGATAAAAGTGTATACGAGAAAATGCCACGTATTGAAGAAATTCCATTTGATTCAGACAGAAAATTGATGACAACAGTAAATGAAATAGATGGAAAATATATTGTTTATACTAAAGGTGGAGTAGATGAACTATTATCAATATCTAATAGTTATTTAGTAAATGGAGAAATAAAAACAGATTTAGATAATTATGCAAAAATAATAAGAGAACATAATGAAGAAATGGCAAAAGAAGCATTAAGAGTATTAGCTTGTGCATATAAAGAAATAGACCATAAACCAACAAAAGAAGATATGGAAAACATAGAAAAAGATTTAATTTTTGTTGGAATGGTAGGAATGATAGATCCACCAAGAGAAGAAGCTAAAAAAGCAGTAGAAAAATGTAAGACAGCAGGAATAAAAACTGTAATGATTACAGGAGACCACAAAATTACAGCAACAGCTATTGCTAAAAAATTGGGAATTCTAGAAAATGAAGACGAAGCAATAACAGGTGCAGATTTAGAAAAAATGTCTGATGAAGAATTAGAAAAGAATGTTAGACATTATTCTGTATATGCAAGAGTATCACCTGAACATAAAGTAAGAATAGTTAAAGCATGGCAAAAGAATGGTGAAATTGTTGCTATGACAGGAGATGGAGTTAATGATAGTCCTGCATTAAAAACAGCTAACATTGGATGTGCTATGGGAGTTGTTGGAACAGATGTTGCAAAAGAAGCTGCAGATGTTATATTAACAGATGATAATTTTGCTACAATAGTATCAGCCGTTGAAGAAGGTAGACGTATATATGATAATATTTTAAAAGTAATTCAATTTTTATTATCAAGTAATGTTGGTGAAGTTGTAGTTCTATTTTTAGCAACATTATTTACACCACTTTTTGCTAAATGGTTTGGAATAACAGATATTACTCATTTAGAAATATTATTACCAATTCATATTTTATGGATAAACTTAGTAACAGACTCATTACCAGCACTAGCTCTAGCATTTGACCCAGCAAATCAAGACATAATGAAAAGAAAACCAGCTAAGCCAGGAAAAGGAGTATTTACAAAAGGAATGACTTGGAGAGTTATATACCAAGGTGTTATGATAGGTTTACTTACATTAGGAGCATTTATGCTAGGATTAGCAACAACAACACAACCAATTGATGGCTTAACATTAGATGAATCTAAAATAGAAGTTGGCCAAACAATGGCGTTTATAACACTAGCTATGTCAGAATTGGTACATGTATTTAATGTAAGAAATAATAAAAAATCAGTATTTAAAACAAAAGTATTTAATAATAGTAAACTATTATGGGCGGTATTGGCATCAGCACTACTTATGATGGTAATATTATTCGTACCAGCATTAAGAAATATATTTAGTATACCAGTATTACCAACCCAAAATATTATAGAGTTAGTTGCATTAATTTTTGCTCCACTTGTAATAGTAGAATTGTTTAAACTATTTAAAATAAATTCAACTAAAGATGAGTAAGATATAGAAAATATGAATAAAATTTTAATAAAATGAAAAACATAAATAAGCAAGAGAAATCTTATATAAAAGGTTCTCTTGCTTATTGCTATTTAAGACAAAAAGTGATAAAATAAGCAAAGAAAAAAGACTGGTCCATTTTGGAACATAAAAATAGAAGGAGATAAAAATGAGCGATAAATTTTATGTAACAACACCAATATATTATCCAAGTGGTAGATTTCACATTGGAACTGCATATACAGAGGTACTTGCAGATAGTATGAAAAGATTTCATGAGTTAAAAGACGAGGATACTTACTTTTTAACAGGAACAGATGAACATGGTCAAAAAATTCAAGAAAAGGCACAAGCAGAAGGTATAACACCACAAGAATATGTAGATAAAATGGCTAAAATGGCTAAAGAATTATGGTCAAAAATGGATATTAAATATGATAAATTTATAAGAACAACAGATGAATATCATATGAAAGCTGCTCAAAAAATATTTGATAGATTTATGGAACAAGGAGATATCTACAAAGGAGAATATGAAGGATGGTATTGTGTACCTTGTGAAACATATTTTACAGAGATGCAGTTAGTAGATGGGAAATGTCCTGATTGCGGAAGAGATGTAAAGTTAATGAAAGAAGAAGCATATTTCTTTAATATGAAAAAATATGCAGATAGATTATTAAAATATTACGAAGAACATCCGGATTTTATATATCCAGCATTTCGAAAAAACGAAATGATAAATAACTTTATAAAACCAGGCTTGGAGGATTTATGTGTTACAAGAACGTCTTTTGACTGGGGAATACCAGTTTTAAAAGACCCAAAACATGTAATGTATGTATGGGTTGATGCATTAACAAACTATTTAACTGCGCTAGGATATTTATCAGATGATGAAACATTGTTTAAAAAATATTGGCCAGCAGACTTACAAATTGTGGGAAAAGATATTGCCAGATTCCATTTGATATATTGGCCTATATTCTTAATGGCATTAGATTTACCACTTCCTAAAACAATATTAGTTCATAATTGGATAACGATGAAAGATGGAAAGATGTCAAAATCAAAAGGAAACGTGATATATCCAGAAAGTCTTATAGAACGTTATGGGCTAGATAGTGTAAAATATTTCTTATTAAGGGAAATGCCAGTAGGTCAAGATGGTATATTTTCTCCAAAGAATTTTGTAGAAAGATATAATTATGACCTATGTAATGACTTAAGTAACTTATTAAATAGAACAGTATCAATGGTAAATAAATATTTTGAAGGAGATGTACCTCAATATAATGGTACACCAAATGAAGTTGATAAAGATTTAGAAAAATTTACAATAGAGCAAATTGAAAAGTTTCAACAAAAAATGGATGAATATGAAATAGCAAATGCATTACAAGAAATATGGACTTTAATATCAAGAACCAATAAATATATAGATGAAACAATGCCATGGGCTCTTGCTAAAACTGAAGAAACAGAAAAATTAAAATCAGTAATGTATCATTTGATAGAAAATTTAAGAAAAATAGCAATATTAATAAAAGCATTTATGAATGAAACCTCAGAAAATATATTCAAGCAAATTGGAATAAAAGATAAAAGTTTAAAAAATTGGAAATCTTTAAAAGACAACAAGCATGAAGAAAATCAAAAGGTAATTGAAAAAGGTGAACCGATTTTTATGAGATTGAATGCAGAAGAAGAAATCGAATATATAACAAATTTAATGAAATAATAAAAAAGTAGAGGGTATAAAATGGTAAATGACGGCAAAGAAAATTTAGATGTATATAAATTTGATACAAGTGATAAAATTGATAAGAAAAAAATTTTTTTAGCAGTATTTATTTTATTATCAGCTATATGTCTTATTTTAATTATTATAAATGTTGGAAATACAATAAGAAACTATCATGTATATAAAAAATATGAAGAACAACTTATTGCACTTAATCAACAAGAAGCAGAAAAGAAGGCGGTAGAAGAAGCTAGAAGAGAAGCTGAAAGGCAAGCTAAACTTCCAAAACTGACAGAAGAAGGCAAGCAAAATATGACACAAATTTATCATTCTGATACAAAACGAGCATTTTTAACATTTGATGATGGACCATCTGCGGTTACTGGACAAATTCTAGATGTTCTAAAAAGCGAAAATGTAAAAGCAACATTTTTCGTATTAGGTTCTAAAGTAGAACATAATCCAGGCTTAATAAAAAGAATGTACGATGAAGGACACTATATAGCAAATCATGGATATTCTCATGTGTATTCTGAAATATATAGTTCACAAGAAGCAGTGCTAGCAGAATACAATATGTGTAATGAAGCTGTAAAAAATGCATTAGGAGAACCTGAGTACAATTCACATTTGTTTAGATTTCCAGGAGGACTAGCTGGTGGAAAATATGCAGAGGTAAAAAAGCAAGCAGAAGAACTTTTAAGTCAAAATAATATAGTTCATATAGATTGGAATGCATTAAATGGGGATGCTGAAACTAATAAATTAACACCTGAGTTTGAATTGTCAAGATTAAATAATACTGTAGGTAATAAAAATAGTGTAGTTATTTTAATGCATGATTCACCAGCGAAAAAAACTACTGCTGATACGTTACCACAGATAATACACTTATTACGAGATAAAGGATTTGAATTTAAAAACTTTTATGAAATAATAAAATAAAGAAATGAAGGGAGAAAAACATTGCCTAAAAAAACTACTGATAAAAATAAAAGTATAGAAGAAAAATTAGAATATATTGGTCTAGACTTAAATGATATACCAAAAGAATTCAAAAAATATAGACCTTTAGAATTTAGAATACCTAAATTTTATGATGAAAAGCAATATAAACAATATAGATATGTGCCGATAAAAGATATTCAAATTTTACTTTCTCCAACACATAGATTGGATAGCATAGAAGAAAAATATAAAAAAGCAAAGCCATTATCTAGCTACCTAGACAATGAAACTGAAGAAAATATCATAAATTATACTACGTTCTTAAATATGCTAAATCAATTTAGTATAGAAGAAGTAGAAAAGATTGAAGAAGAGCAAGATAAGTTAGCTAAAAAAATACCATTTAAAGTGAAATATGAAAATAACTATTTATGGCAAATATATTATTCTGAAAATACAGATAAATATTTTATGTTAGTCCCAACAGAAGATTCTGATTATTCTACATTTTTTTATTTAATAAAAAAACAAATTGAGAAAAAAAGAGGTGCGAAAATCTTTGTTCCAATTCGTAATGTGGATTATAGTACAGAATTTTTGAAAAGAGCAGAATTTGAAGATATTGAAAATTATTTATGGCTATTTACTAAAGACTGGCCATTGATATATGAAGTATATGACAAAAAAGGAAATTTAAGTGTTCAAATTGTAGGAGAAACAGAAGTATATCAAAAAATAAAAAGTCAATATAAAATAAAATTAGAAGATGCAGAAAAAGCAACTCAATTTTACAAATTATTAAAAGCAATGTTTATACTTCAAACAGAATTGCCACATTATTTTTTCTTTAGAACGGATATAGGAAAAAGTGGTGAAATCGAGTTCTACTTAGAAGATAGAAAAATAGAATATCAAGATATAGCTAAATGGATAAAAGATGAATATCAGTTGGGAGAAGAAAAACTAGATAATATAGAAGAGACGATAAAAAACAATGAAAGTAGATTACAAAACTTAAAAGTAGAAATAGCATCACAAGAAATTGAATACTTAGCAAAAGAAAAACAGATATCAACATTTTTAGAATGTAAAAAAACATTTTTTGGGAAATTTAAATATTTCTTCAAATATAGCAAAAAAAATCAAAAAAACAAAATGAAAAATGAAGAATCTAATCCAATACAGATAGAAGATGAAGCAACAGACGACAATGAAGAGCTTCCAAAAAAGAAAAAGGTTAAGGCAAATTATAATATAGAAGAATTGTTGGAATTATACAAAACAATTAATGAAAAAGAGAAAGAAATGAAAAATTTGCTAATGGATATAAATAGTTTAAAACTAAAAAACAAAAATATGCAGAAAAAAATCGAAAATGCAACTGCATACATAGCTGAAATTGATAGTCATAAAAAGAGCATATTTGAATTTTGGAAATATAGCAATAAAGATGAGATGAGTTCATTGCCTGAAGGAGAAGCGGAAGAAGTTAATGTGATAAGAAAAATAACAAAAGTTTTTGACTATAATGAAGATATCGAAAAATTTGGTAAGACAATGGACAAAATGCAGAGGAAAAATTTAAATAAAGAGGAAACAGATAGTATATATATTACAACAACTGAGCTATTGCCATTGTTAAATAAAATTAAGTTAAATGATCTTGTGCCTAAAGATATTGAAAATGTATTGAAGGAAATTAAAAAAGAGGCGATAGAGGAAAAAACATTAACAAATGAAGAGTTTGATATATTCGGAGGAATGTTACAGGACGGCACAAGAGTTTCTAAGATAAACAATAAAAAACATAGAGAAATGCCAAAAGATAAATTTAATATTTTGGAAATTAGTAAAACAACTAAACAAATAGGGTTCAAGATGTCATTAGAAAATGTTATTAATAATATCAAGGAAGCACTGAACAAAGTAGTTGTACCTGAGGAGATACCAGTATATAAAGCAATAATGGATAACAAATTAGACGATAAAAAAATTAATATATTTAATATAAACCCTGAAGAAGAAATAAAAAATGTACTACAAAATGGAAACAGTAAAATAAATTTTTATAAAATAAATTTACCAGCAGGAGCTAATGCAATAAGTTATACAAATTGTATTTTTTATGATAATCAAAATAAAACTCTTCCAGAAGGACAAGATTTATCTAACAATATATTAGTTGATATTGCAAGATTAAATTTAAAAGTGGAAAATCAAACAAAGTTTAAAGTAGCACAGCCTGAAAATGAAGCAGATGATTTTTCTAATATGAATATAAAAACTATTAATGTTTTTGAATTAAGTGCAGAAGTAAAGAAAATACTAGAAAATAAAACACAAAATGACTAGACTTTTATAGGAATATGTGTTAAGATATGTTTCGTAATAATTTATTACGAAACATACATGCCGATGTGGCGGAATTGGCAGACGCACACGACTCAAAATCGTGCGGGAAACCATGTGGGTTCGAGTCCCACCATCGGCACCAAAACAAATATAAGAAAAGACCTTGTAAATGTTGAAATATCAACACCTGCAAGGTTTTATTTCTTGAAAACTAATGCAATAAGATTTTAGAGTTAAAGAAATTTGAAGGTTATTGTATAAGGGATTAATGAGATATTTTTGCAATTTTATGTAAAACGTGCTATAATGTAAATAAGTGTTTTAGCACTAAGCATAGTAAGTTCTATTGTAATAGAACAGTAACAAGATTGGAGAGAAGATGTTCAAATTAAGAAAGCACTTTGGGAAAAGCAAGCGTATAAATGCCAAGGTGCAGAGGGTTGAAGCAACTGACCAAAAGCCTGGCAAAAATTTTCTATTGTTTTATCCAGTGATAACGGAAATTCGCGAAATTGAAAAAATTATCATGAGTGCGAATACTATTGCGTTGCAAGTTACAGAGCAAGATGAGGATTCTATTCGTGTTTCTCTTGAAGGAAAGATTGTAGAAGGCAATCCAAGACCTTATATAGAGACAGAAGCGCACGAGGGCGTTCTCATGATACATGCAAGTTGTTTTGAAGGAAGCGATTGTCAGGAAAAAGCGGAACTGGAACGAATTAGGATTGAAGTTCCTAAGAGGCTGATGGGGAAAGTTGTACAAGGGAAAATGTGATAGAGGCTTGATATCTAATCATATTCCCTATAGAAGCTCCAAAGAAAAAGAGGTATGCATTTAGATGCATACTTCTTTTTCTTTGCATAAAATAAATTTTGAGAGCAATGAATATGGAAAAGAATTCTTGACTTTTAGTGAATTATAATATAAAATAGGCATGTAAAATAAATAACAAGGAGGAATTTATAATGGATTTAAAAGGAACAAAAACAGAGAAAAATTTAATGGAAGCATTTGCTGGTGAATCACAAGCAAGAAATAGATATACATACTTTGCAAGCAAAGCAAAAAAAGAAGGATATGAACAAATTGCTGCTATATTCCAAGAAACAGCAGATAACGAAAAGGAACATGCAAAATTGTGGTTCAAATTATTACAAGGTGGAGAAGTAAAATCAACATTAGAAAACTTAACGGCCGCAGCAGAAGGAGAAAATTATGAATGGACAGATATGTATGATAGAATGGCTAAAGAAGCTAAAGAAGAAGGATTTGACCATATCGCATATTTATTCGAAGCTGTTGGACAAGTAGAAAAAGAACACGAAGCAAGATACAAAAAATTAATCGAAAATGTTGAAGGCGGATTAGTATTTAGCCGCGACGGTGATAGAATTTGGAAATGTAGAAATTGTGGACATATAGTAATAGGAAAATCAGCTCCTGAAGTTTGCCCAGTTTGTAGCCATCCAAAAGCATATTTTGAAATAAAAGCTGAAAATTATTAATAAAAGGTATAAAACAAAAAAAGAAATTATATTAATTAAGTTTAATATAATTTCTTTTTTTGTAGAAAAACTAATAATTGTATGATATAATAGCCATTGTATAAAGGAGAAAAGAAATGCCAAAATTTTTTGTAACAGACGAACAAATGGAAGGAAATCATATAAATATAATAGGACACGATGTGAATCACATAAAAAATGTATTAAGAAAAAAAGTAAAAGATGAAATTACAATTTGTAATACCACAAAAGAAAAAGATTATTTGTGTTTTATAAATAGTATAACAAAAGAAAATATCGATTGTATTATTATAGCAGAATTGGAAAAGCAAACAGAAGGCAACGTAAAAGTATCAATATTTCAAGGATTACCTAAGGCTGACAAAATGGAATTAGTAATACAAAAATCAGTAGAATTAGGTGCGTGTGATATAATACCAGTAGAGATGAAAAGAAGCATAGTAAAACTTCAAGCAAAGGATAAAGATAAAAAAATACAAAGATGGCAAAAAATTTCAGAAGTTGCAGCAAAGCAATGTGGACGAAATTTAATACCAGAGATAAAATCAGTTATTCATACAAGGGACATTTGCAGTTTGATAAAAGAATATGATGCTTTGTTAATTGCCTATGAAAACGAAAAAGAGAAAAGTATAAAACAGAGTCTACAAGAATTAAAAGAAGAATGTGGAAAAGATGAAATAAAAGTAGGAGTTTTAATAGGTCCAGAAGGGGGAATTGCGCCTGAAGAAGTAGAACTATTACAAAGTTATGGAGCAATTACAATATCACTTGGTAAAAGAATATTAAGAACAGAAACTGTTGCATTAAATGTGCTAAGTATTATCATGTATGAATTGGAAAATTAGGAGGAAAATAAATGAAAAAAGTATCAAGTAATTTACTAAAAGCTGTAGGAATAATTTGTTATTTTGCGGTATTAGGATTTGCATCATATAAAATGAACATAGAAAGATTAATGGTGGATATACAAGTATTTGCAGGTATGTTTCTAGTCTTAGGAATTTTAACAATAGAAAGGGCATATAAGAAAGATAGTGGAATATTTGCAATAACTGGAATTGAATTGCTAGTACTATCAATGCACTCATTATCAATAATGCATGTAATAACATTTTTTAAATATGACTTAATTAAATATTTAGTGATTTCAGCAGGAATATTTTCATTATATTATATATTAAAAGCAATAATTATATATACGTTAGATAGAAGAAAAGCTCTAAAAAATTTAAGTGATATTTCAGAAATTGTAAAAGATGAGCCTGTAAAAAAAGAAGCTATTAAGAAGAACGAAAAAGCAAAAGAAAAAAATACAAAACAAGAAGAAACAGAAAATAAGAGCAGTACAAAGAAAGTAAAACAAAAAGAAGAGAAAGAAGTTACCAATAAAAAAGAAAGAAGTAGCGAAGAGCCACAAAGTAAAAATAAAGGAAAAACAAAGACGGAAACTAGAAAGAAAAAGAAAAGTAAAAAAGAGGTAAAATAAAATGATTAGAAGCATGACAGGATATGGAAAAGCTAGAATAACTAAAGAACAACGAGAATATGAAGTGGAAATGAAATCTGTAAATCATAGATATTTAGATATAACAGTGAAATTGCCAAGACAAATTAGTTATTTAGAAGAATTAATAAAAAGAGAAATAAGTAAAAAAATAAAAAGAGGCAAAGTCGATGTTTTTGTTTCTTTTCAAAATGATAGTATGGAAGGAAGAAACATAAAAATTAATAATGAACTTGCAAAAGCATATATTATAGAATTAAAAAAACTTGCAGAAACAGAAAATATTCTTGCAGATATACAAGTAAATGATATTGCAAAATATCCAGAAGTTTTAACAATTCAAAATTCTCAAGATGATGAGATGATAAAAAAAGAAATGGCAGAAGTTGTAATAAAAGCTATAGAAAGTTTAGTAGAGATGAGAAAAAAAGAGGGAATTAAACTTGCAGAAGACCTAAACAATAGATTAGACAATATCCAAGAAAAAATAAACGAATTAGACAAATTTTCTACTGGACTTATTGAAGAATATGTAGTAAAATTAGAAGAAAGATTAAAAGAGCTTCTGGGAGCAAGTGAGCTAGACAAAAATAGACTAGCACAAGAAGTGGTGATTTATGCAGATAAATGTTCAATACAAGAAGAAATCACAAGACTAAATAGCCACATAAAACAATTTAAAGAATTACTGAAATCAGATGAAGCAGAGGGCAAAAAAATGGACTTTATTATACAGGAGATGAATAGGGAAACAAACACAATAGGCTCTAAATCAAACAGTTTAGAAGTTACAAATAGTGTAATAGAAATGAAAACAGAAATAGAGAACCTAAGAGAGCAAGTACAAAACATAGAATAAGAAAGGATATGAGGTTATGAAATTAGTCAATATAGGATTTGGAAATATTGTATCAGCACAAAGAATTGTAGCCATAGTAAGTCCAGAATCTGCACCAATAAAAAGAATGGTACAAGAAGCAAAAGATAGTAAAACAGCAGTAGATGCTACATATGGAAGAAGAACTAGAGCAGTATTAATCATGGACTCAGGACATGTTATTTTATCTGCTGTTCAACCTGAAACTGTAGCTGGAAGATTAGAGGATAGAGCTGTAAATGAAGAAATAGCAAGGCAAATGGCAGAAGCGCCACTTGCAAATGATTAATATATAAAGGAGAGGATAAAAATGATAGTAGAACCAAGTGTTCCAGAATTATTAAAAAAAGCAGAAAACAGATATGCATTAGTTATAGCGACAGCAAGACGTGCAAGACAAATTGCGACAGGAGCAGAACCTAGAGTAGAAGAGGATAAAGAAAAACCAGTAACAATAGCTGCTGAGGAAATAGCAGAAGGAAAAGTAAAAATAGAGGAGCAATAAAATGAAAAAGAAACATATTATATCTTTAGGTGGAGAGTTGGCTAGTGGAAAAGGTTCAACTTCTAGAGTTTTAATGGAAAGACTAAATTATACAATATATAGAAATGGAGATTACTTTAGAAAATTAGCAAAAGATATGAATATGGATGTAACAACATTTAATATATATGTAAAAGACCATCCAGAAATAGATAGACAGATAGAAAATAGTGCCGCAGAATATGCTAAAGAACATGACAATTTTATTATTGATGCACGTTTAGGGTGGTATGCTGTGCCAGAATCTTTTAAAGTATATTTAAAAGTTGATATAAATGTTGCTGCTAGAAGAGCTTTTTATGACGAAGCACGTAAAGATTCAGAAAAATTTGAAACGATAGAAGAACATAAAGCAGATATAGAAAAAAGATACAGATTAGAAAATGAAAGATATTGGGAACTATACAAAGTTAGAAAAGAAAATGAAAGTAATTATGACTTAGTAATAGACACAACAGAGTTAACAGCAGAGCAAACTGCTGATATTATCGAAAAAGAATATAAAGCTTGGTTGGAAAAATAATTACTTTAAGAGGAGCAAAATGGTAGCAGAAGTTATAATAAATAGAACTGCAAAAAAATTAAATAGAACTTTTGACTATGCTATACCTAAAGAGTTAACAGACCTTATTTTTATTGGAAGTAAGGTCTTAGTTCCGTTTGGTAAAAGTGGAAAATTAGAAGAAGCATTTGTAGTAAATATAAAAGAAAAATCGAATTTTAAAGTAAAAGAAATTGAAAAAGTTGAGAACAATCTAACAGAAAACCAGATAGAATTAGCTCAATGGATGTCTAAAGAATACTTTTGTAATGTGTCAGATTGTATAAAATTAATGTTAACACCTGGAACTAAGTCAAAAGAAAATAAAACAAAAGATAAAAAGATACAATCAGTATATTTAAAAAAAGAAATATTAGAAATAGAAAATTTAAAAACAGAAAAACAAAAAGCAGTTTTCGAATTTGTTGCAAAAAATGAAGGAATAACAATACCAGAAATAGAAGAACAAACAAACTGTACAAGAGCCATAGTAAAAACATTGGCGAAAAACGGATATTTAGAAATAATAGACAAAGTAATAAAGAGAGATCCGTTAAAAGCAAAAAAGATTGAAAGAACAGTAGACCTAAATCTTACAGAAGAACAAGAATATGCATATTGTAGAATAAAAGAAGAAATTGAAAACAATCACTATAGTGAATTTTTACTACATGGGATTACGGGATCTGGAAAAACAGAAATATATTTACAATTAATAGAAGAAACTATAAAACGTGAAAAGACAGCAATAGTATTGGTTCCAGAAATATCATTAACTCCACAGATGTTAGATAGATTTATTTCAAGATTTGGAAAAGATAAAATTGCCGTATTACATAGCAAATTATCTATTGGTGAAAGATTTGACGAATGGAATAGAATAAAAGAAGATGATGTAAAAATTGTAATAGGGGCACGTTCAGCAATTTTTGCACCACTGAAAAATCTAGGAATTATAATAATAGATGAAGAACATGATGCTTCATATAAATCAGAATCGAACCCTAAATATGATGCTAAACAGGTGGCAAAATATATAGCAAAACAACATAAGTCGATATTGTTACTTGGAAGTGCAACACCCAATATAGATACATATTATAAAGCAACAGAAAAAAAGGAAATAGAATTAATAGAATTAACTAAAAGAGCTAATTTGTCTAATTTGCCAGAAGTTACAATAATAGATTTGAAGCAAGAATTAGCAAATGGAAATCGCTCAATGTTAAGTAACGAATTATATAGTTCCATAGAAGAAAATTTAAAAGAAAAAAGACAAACAATTTTATTTTTAAATAGAAGAGGATATTCGACCTTTATAATGTGTAGAGATTGCGGATATACTGTAAAATGTAAAAACTGCAATATTAGTCTTACATATCATAGAAGTGAAAAAAAATTGAAATGTCATTATTGTGGATATGAACAAAATATTGTAACCGTATGTCCTGAATGCCACAGTGAAAAAATAAGATATTTTGGAACGGGAACTCAGAAGCTAGAACAAGAAATTCAAAAGCAATTCCCCAATGCTAGAACTATAAGAATGGATGTAGATACAGTAACTAAAAAGAATTCACATGAAGAGATTTTAAACAAATTTAAAAATGAAAATATTGACATATTAATTGGAACGCAAATGGTAGTAAAGGGACATCATTTCCCAAATGTAACATTAGTTGGAGTAATTGCAGCAGATAGTTCTTTAAATATTGATGATTATCGTGCTAATGAAAGGACTTTTCAAATTTTAACTCAAGTCGCAGGAAGAGCAGGAAGAGAAAAGTTACCTGGAAAAGTAATTATACAAACCTATAATCCAGAAAATTTTAGTATACAATGTGCACAAAAACAAGATTATAAGATGTTTTATAATACAGAAATCACATTGAGAAAACAGTTGAAATATCCACCTTTTTGCGATATAATAATAATTGGGTTTAGTGGTTTAGATGAAGAGAAGTTGAAAAAGATTTCGTTATCAACATATAATTATTTAACTAAAAGAGTAAATGAAATAGAATATAAAAACAAAAATATCAATATGTTTAAACCAATGCCAGCACCAATAGACAAAATCCAAAATAGGTATAGATATAGAATAATTATAAAAACTAAAATGACAGAAGAAATAAACAACATTCTAAATGAATACTTAGAAAAGGTATACAAAAAAGATTTAAAAGACATCAGAATAGGTATTGACATAAATCCGAATAATATGAATTAAAATGTGGAGGAAAAAATGGCAACTAGAAATTTAAGATATGAAGGGGACGATATCCTAAAAAAGAAATCAAGAGAAGTGGAAGAAATAACAGAAAAAATACAAACTTTAATTGATGATATGATAGAAACAATGCATAAATATAATGGCGTAGGACTTGCTGCTGTTCAAGTTGGGGTTTTAAAAAGAGTTATTGTAATAGATTTGTATGACGATAATGGGCCAATAGCTATGATAAATCCTGTAATAACTAAAACAAAAGGAGAACAGGAAGTGGAGGAAGGATGTTTGAGTTTTCCAAATGAATTTGCAAAAGTTGTAAGACCAGCAGAAGTATGGGCAGAATACACAGACAGAGAAGGAAAAAAAGTAAAAGTAAAAGCAAAAGAGTTATTTGCACAAGCAATTGCACATGAAGTTGATCACTTAAATGGTGAAGTTTTTAAAGAAAAAATGATACCAGGAACATTAGAATATTTAGAATAAAAGCAGGTGATAAATATGAAAGTTATTTTTATGGGAACGCCAGACTTTGCAAAAGAAAGTTTAGAGGCAATATATAATGCTGGATATGAAATTATTGGTGTTGTAACAAATCCTGACAAGCCACAAGGCAGAGGAATGAAGATTAGACAATCACCAGTTAAAGAATTTGCGTTAGAAAAAAATTTAAAAATATACCAACCAACAAAAATAAGAAATAATATAGAGTTTATACAAGAAATTAAAGACCTAAATCCTGACGTAATTTGTGTTGTTGCATATGGCAAAATTTTGCCAAAAGAATTATTAGAAATTCCAAAAAAAGGATGTATAAATGTTCATGGCTCATTGTTACCGCAATATAGAGGTGCAGCACCAATTCAGTGGGCTGTATTAAATGGAGACAAAAAAACAGGAATAACTACAATGTATATGGATGAAGGAATGGATACAGGAGATATAATTTATAAAAAAGAAATCGAAATAGGAGAAGATGAAACAACAGGAGAATTGTGGGAAAAACTTGAAAAACTTGGAGGAGAATTACTTGTAAAAACATTAGATGATATAGAAAAAGGAGTCGCACCAAGAGAAAAACAAACAGGAGACTTTTCAATGGCTCCAATGCTGGATAAAAAGATGGCGAAAATTGATTGGGAAGAGCAAACAGCAGAAGAAATTAAAAACTTAGTAAGAGGATTAAATCCAATTATGGGAGCATATACATTCCTAAATGGAAAGAAAATTAAATTTTGGAAAGTCGATATTGTATCAAAAAATGAGATGATGGTAGAGGGCATAGAAATATTTAAAAATGGTACAATCATTGTTTCAGAGCCTCGAGACGGTTTATATATTAAAACTAAAAATGGAATTTTAAAGGTTATTGAAATTCAAGGTGAAAATGCTAAAAGAATGAATATTTCTGATTTTTTAAGAGGAAATTCGATTAATGAACATGATGTATTTGAATAATTTAAAAACAGCAAAAAAGTCTATTTTTATATAGACTTTTTTATGTTTTTTATATATAATATGTAAAGATTTAAAATTCGGAGGGGTCAACATGTATGAAAGAAGTGCAATAGTTCTTGAAAACTATTTTTCTAATGTTTTAGGACTAAATAAAGCAAAAAACTTAAGAGTAAATTATGAAGAATACGCACAAATGATAGAAAAAATTAAAGAATACCAAAGAGTTTTACAAGAAGAAGAGAGAATAATGCAAAAATTTGACGAAGTTGCCCTTGAAATTGAAGAAATACAAAAAAAACAACATACATTACATGAAACTAGTATAGAATTAGAAAACGAAAGAGATCAAATTTTTAATGATTTAAGTGAAAACCCAAGCACATTGGATCAAAAGATTTCACAAATTGAAGATAAATTAGACAAAATAAATTATGACTTAAAAGAAATAAGAGAAAAATATGTAAAAGCACTTGTTATATTTATGGAAAGACAAAAAGAGAGAAATAAATTTGCAAGAGAACACAGGACAATAGAGGCAAGTTACTTAGAAACTTTAAAACAGACAATTAAAGATTTTGATGAAATTGAACCAAAAGATATTCAGGATATAAAGAAATTTATAGAAGCGGAAAAAACATTGTATTCTCAAGAAGTAAAAAATATAATGCTAAAAAACGGAAAAAATGAAAGAATTCCGTTTAATGCAGAAGTGATTGAAAATGCCGTTAATGAAAGAATAAAAATTGCTGCGGAAGAAGCTGATTTATATATAGCGATATATGAAAGAATGAAAAAGCTTTTATTAGAGCTAAATAGTGGAAACGTAAAGCTTGCAAAATCAGAGAAATTGCTAAGAGATGTAAGTGTGAAATTTGCATTTTTAAATGCCAAAAAAGAGTATATAGTGGGATTTTTAGATAATGAGCGAATAACATCTATGAATGGAAAAGTTATACATAAGAGCTTAATGGAAGAAGCCTGCAAAAATTTTCAAGTAGATATAGAGCAAATTCAAAAACTTTATAATTTATTGATAAAAGAAACAAATGGAAAAGCCACAAAGAAAGCATATAAAGAATTGTATAATAAAACGTATTTAAAAGAAATCCAGGAAAAAGAACGAGACTTCCAAGAAGAAGTAACTAATATTAAAATAAATATGGGAACAGTTATCAATTCTAATTACTGGAGAATAGAAGGAATAAAGAATATTTATAATACATTCCAAGAAGAAATAAGCGAAAAATTTGATAAAGACTTGTCAGAATATAAAGTTGTAGATTTAGACGAAAAAAAAGATATAATAGAAAAAGAGGAATACCAAGAGGAAAATAAAAAGGACCTAGATGAGGACTTAGATTACGATAATATTGATGAGTACGACGATGATTATAATGACGAGGATATTGATTTTAATAGCGACGACGATAATTACGAAGAAGATGATTACTATGATGACGACGAATATTATGATGAAGATTATTACGATGATGATGATTATGATGAATACTCTGAGGATGATGATTATGATTATTATGATGATGAACTGACGGAAGAAAAACTAGATAAATATATAGAACGAAGCAGAAAAAATAAAAAAAATTCAAAAGAAGATAAAGAAAAAGGTCTATTTGGCAAATTGTTTAGAAAATAAAATTCACAAAATATATTAATAGGGGAGAAAACAAATGAGTAGATATTACTTTACATCTGAAAGTGTAACAGAGGGACATCCTGATAAATTATGTGATACAATTTCAGATGCAATTTTAGATGCATATATAAAACAAGATAAAAATTCAAGGGTAGCAGTAGAGACATTTGCTTCAGGAAATGAAGTTACAATTGCAGGACAAATTACATCAAAAGGACAAGTAGATATTGAGAAATTAGTAAGAGAAAAAATTAAAATAGTAGGTTTTGATAATGCAGAAGTAGACATGGATTATAAAACTTGTAATATACATATTAATATAACTAAACAAAGTTCTGATATAGCATTAGGAGTTGACATTGGTGGTGCAGGAGATCAAGGGATTATGTTTGGATATGCAAGTGATGAAACAAAAGAATATATGCCACTTGCAATAAGTTTAGCCCATAAATTAGCTCATAGATTGACGCAAGTAAGAAAAGACGGAACAATAAAGTATTTGAGACCAGATGGAAAAACACAAGTAACTGTAGAGTATGAAGATGATAAACCAAAGAGAATTGAAACTGTATTAATTTCTGCACAACATAATATTGATGTTGATCAAGAAAAATTAAGACATGACATAAAAAAGAAAGTTATAGGTGTTACAATTCCAAAAAAATTAATGGATGAAAACACTAAAATTTATATAAATCCAACAGGAAGATTTGTTACTGGTGGACCATTGGGGGACACAGGATTAACAGGAAGAAAAATTATTGTAGATACATATGGTGGTTATGCTCGTCATGGTGGAGGAGCCTTTTCAGGAAAAGATCCAAGTAAAGTAGATAGAAGCAGTGCGTATATGTTAAGATATATTGCCAAAAATCTTATTGCAAATGGATATGCTAAAAGATGTGAAATACAAATTTCATATGCAATAGGTATGAAAGAACCGCTATCAATATATATAGATACATTTGGAACAGGGACCATCCCAGAAGAGGAAATTGTAGAATTAGTTAAAAATAAATTTGACTTAACACCAGATGGTATTATTAGATATCTAGATTTAAAACAACCTATTTATGAAAAAACAACAAATTATGGACATTTTGGTAAAAAAGATTTACCATGGGAACAAATAATTAAGATGTAATCAATTTGACATAAAATTTGAAATATAGTATAATTAATTATGCACAAATTGTATTAGAGAGCTCTAATGGAGGAAGGGATATTTTTCTTGAATGCTCTCAAAAAAGGTGCATTGTCCAGAAAAATTACAATATGAGAGGAACTTTAATGGACCAACGAGAGACTACAATCGCAGAGGAGCTTGTACGAGAGGCTCTAGAAACCCAGAGGCACAGCTGGCACAACCGCATCGAACTGATGCTGGAATGCTACTACGATGAGGCAACCCAAGAGAGAAGCGAATACAACAAGCTTCTTAAGCTGTATGCAGCACCGATGTTTATCGTGGGTGGTGATACGTGGCTTGAATTTAGCCGAGCCATTGACAGGGAACCCTTTGAGAACGCTCTGTGGAACGTGCTTGAACAAGGCTTTGAGAAATTCTCTGACGAGCCGCTTGAGATGAAGGAAGCGGTAGTTCTTATCACGCATGACGAACGGCTCAAAAAGGATACTGCATACCCAGTGGTTCTTAGGATTAATTCCCATGAGCCGAATCTATTCATCGTTATGAATGAGAACCTGGACTGCATGCGAGACACTCGACGTAAGTAGTCAATAATGTACTAGCCGTCCCTTAAGTTAGTTATTAACTTAAGGGACGGTACTTTTAGCATTTATTATAATTCGATAATTTTCAAATTATATTTATCTTCAAAAACCTTTTTCTTAGCAATGTATTCTTTGGTTTTAAAGCCTTTAACGTCAATAACTTCAGTAGAACCATCTTTATTAAAAATAATAAAATCTGGTTTATATTTTAACCCTGGAGCAAGCATAAAAATAGGTTGAAGACAAAAACCATTAATTTCTTTAGCTTGCAACCTAACCTTTAATTCACAATAAAAATCGGCTTCTTTTTGGCTATCAAAAGTATGACCATCAATAGAAACTTTATTAGCTCTATATTTACTTTTTCTACAACTATTACTTGTAAAATTCTTATAATCTTCTACACTCCAGTGTTCCATAAAACATTCATTCCTTCCCAAAATATTAATCACAACAAAAACAAATTTTTGTATAACCTATTATATATAAAAACTCAAAATTGTGCAAGGATAATTTGTATAATTAGTAAAAACAGTGTATAATAAAAGCGTGATAAAAAATATGGAGGAAATACTATGATACCAGAGTTTTTACAGGAAAAACTAAAGAAGCAATATGGAGAAGAATTAACAAAGAAAATATTAAACGGATATGCTAAAAAACGCAAAGTAACTTTAAGAATAAATACAATAAAATCAAATGCCGAAGAAATAAAAGAAAACTTGAGAAAAAATAATATAAAATATAGAACGGTTGATTGGAGCCAAAATGCTCTTATAATAGAAAATGTAAGAGAGTCTGAAATTACAAAATTAGATATATATAAAGAAGGAAAAATATATTTACAAAGTTTATCTTCTATGTTACCGCCGATTATATTAGAACCTAAGGAAAATACAGATATATTAGATATGACGGCAGCGCCAGGAGGAAAAACGACACAAATTGCGGCTATGGTGAATAATAAAGCAAGAATTACTGCATGTGAGATGAATAATATTAGAGCAGAAAAATTAAGATACAATATCGAAAAACAAGGAGCAACATGTGCGTATGTAATGGTAACAGATAGTAGAAAAATTGATGATTTTTTTTCATTTGACCAGATTTTATTAGATGCACCTTGTAGCGGAAGTGGAACATTAGATGCAAACAATATAAAAACTGAAGAAATATTTACACAAAAACTTATAGATAAATCAATAAAATCACAAATTACGCTTTTAACAAAAGCTTTAAAAATACTAAAACCAGGAAAAGAAATAGTATATTCAACATGTTCAATATTAAAAGAAGAAAATGAAGAAATTATAAAACAAGTATTGAAAAAAACAAAAGCAAAAATAAAACCAATAGAAGAAGAAAAACTAAAAGGATTACCAAAACTTCCTACATCAATCGATGGAACTTTATGCGTATGTCCAACTGAAGAGTATGAAGGATTTTTTGTGGCTAAAATTATTTTGTAATTAATAAAAAATAAACATTTGTAACGAAATCATAATTCTTGACACTTATATAGTGAAAGGAGGAGTTGTTATGCAGGATATCGGAAAAATTTATCAAGAATATGCCAATATGTTATATAAATATGTATTCTGCTTAACAGGAAAGAAAGATATATCAGAAGAAATTGTTCAGGAAACTTTTGAAGTAGCAATTAAAAATATCAACAAATTTGAAGGTAAATGTAAAATTTCTACATGGCTATGTCAAATTGCAAAATACATATGGTATGGAAGAATAAAAAAGAGAAACAAACTTAAAGAAGTTCCACTAGATAATGCATATGAATTAAGAGAAGATGGCATAATTGAAGAACAAATTTATAAAAACCAAGAAAAATTACAACTTTTTAAAAGCATACAAAAACTTGATGAAGATACTAAAAATGTAATTTACCTACGAATTTTAGGAAACCTAACATATAAAGAAATTGCAGAGGTTATGGGAAAGAGTGAAAATTGGGCAAGAGTGGTATTTTTTCGTGGAAAGCAAAAATTAAAGGAGGAAGAATTATGAAAAAAGAATGTGATATTGTACAAGATTTATTGTTTGGTTATAAGGATAACATTTTAAAACAAGGCTCAAGAGAATTAGTTAGCGAGCATTTAAAAAAATGTGAAAACTGTAAGGACATATGGGAGCAGTTAAATAAAGAAAATAGTGTAGACAACAAAGAAAAAATAGAAATAGACTATTTAAAAAATGTAAAAAAGAAAATTAATAAAAAAAATAAGATAATTATATTTTCAGCTATATTATTACTATTAATAATATGCTTAAACATAGGAAGTTTTGTGCGTTATATTAAAGATGCAGGAAATATGGATATATATTTTAATGACGAAATATCAAAAGAGCAATTAGATGAAATAACGCAAGAGATACTTAATGTAGATAAAGATGCAAAAATTATATATAAAACAAAACAAGATGCTTTAGATGAAATGAAAGAGAAATTTAAAGAAAATTCAAACTTGTTAAATGGCTATAATGAAAGTAACAATCCACTTAAACCATATATAATAGTTGATAGTAATATAAAAGATGTAAGGGAAATAGAAAAAAAGTTAAAAAGTAAAAGTGAAAATATAATAAAAATAAAAACGATAATAGAAATAAATCCATATGAATATATGATAGGAGAACTAATGTCGAATTTATAAAAGAATGATTGAATATTTATATTAGACTTGAAAAAACGAGAAAAAAAGGTTATTATGTGTTGTGATAGTATAAACAATAGCAGAAATTGCAATGAAATTAGAAGCTTAATGTTTATACTAAATAGAAAAAGCAGTTGAATAAACAGTTTTTTAAGTATTAGAATAATTTAAGAGGTAGAAAAGATGATAGCAAAAACAAAAAAAATATTAAATAGTTTTAAATATGCGTTTCAAGGTATAATAACATCATTTAAAACAGAAAGAAATATGAAAATACATGTATGTACAATGATATTAGTAATAATTGCAGGAATAGTATTGGGACTAAGCAAAGTAGAATGGTGTATATGTATTATATTGTTTGCCCTAGTAATTACTGCTGAGCTATTTAATACAGCAATTGAAACAGTTGTAGATATGATAACAACACAAAAAAATGAAAAAGCAAAAATAGCTAAAGATATAGCCGCAGGAGCAGTATTAGTTGTAGCAATTGGAAGTGGAATAGTCGGACTTATGATATTTATTCCAAAAGTAATATAAACATAAATGGAGAAAAATATGAAAGTATTAATATTATCATGTGGAACAGGCGGAGGACATAATTCGGCAGCATTAGCTGTAAAAGAAGCATTAGAAGATAAAAATGTGCAGGCGGATTTTAAAGAATATTTAGAAATAACAGAACCACGCTTAAAAGATAAAGTAAATAATCTATATATAAATAGTACAAACAATAATGGCAAAGTTTTTAAACAAGTTTATAAAATAGGAGAGTTATATCAAAAAACAAAATTAAAATCACCAGTATATCAATTGAATTGGTTAAATAGGAATAAATTATATGAATATATAAAAAAACATGGATATGATTATGTAGTTACAACACATCTATTTCCAGCACAAGCATTAACGGCGATAAAAAAAGAGCATGATATACATTTTATACAAATTGCAACAGATTATACTTCAATACCATTTTGGAATGAAACAAATCCAGATTATTTTATAATACCACATAAAGAACTAATGCAAGAATTTATTGCAAAAGGAAATAAAAAAGAAAAACTATTGCCACTTGGAATACCAGTAGCAAAAAGGTTTGAAGAGAATTACAGTAAAGACAAATGTAAAAAAGAGCTGAAACTAGATAACAATAAAAAAAATATATTAATTTTAACAGGAAGTATGGGATTTGGAGATATTGAAGAAATGATAAGCAATTTACAAAGTAATATTTTAAATTGTGAATTTATAGTATCTTGTGGAAAAAATAAAAAAATGTTAGAAAAGATAAAAGATAAGTGTATTGCACTTTCTTTTACAAAAGATATTGATTTATACATGAAAAGTAGTGAAATTATTTTAACAAAGCCAGGAGGGCTTACAACAACAGAAGTTGCAGCATTAAGGAAACCGTTTATACACACAATGCCTATACCAGGTTGTGAAAATTGCAATGCTAATTTTTTTGAAAACAGGAAAATGTCTCTAAAATGTGATACAATGAAAGCGATAGTAGAAAAAACAAAAATGCTTATGCAAAACGAAAAGTTGCAAGAAGAGATGTCAATAAAACAAGAAGAAAATGTAGATAAAAAAGCAAGCGAAAAAATAGCAGAATTTATAATAAAAGAAATAAGGGGAATAGATGAAAACAAGTATTAGAGAATATGCATTAAAGGATATGGAAGAGATAGAAGAATTGGAAAGAACGGCAGACGAAAATGAGCATATTTTAGAATTGTGGGAACCACTGGAATTCAAAGCAGATGACACATATGAATATGTTTCAACAAATAAAATTTTTCTTGCTTTTTCCAATATAATATATTATGGAATTGCATATCCAATTTTAAGTGTTTTGTTAAAAATAGTATATGATTTAAAAATAGAAGGAAAAGGAAATTTGAAAACTGTTAAAGGAGGCGCAATTAGTGTATCTAATCATGTGCTAATATTAGATTGTGCTATGGTAGGACTGGCTGCAGGAAGAAAGAAGATATATTATACAACAGCAGAAGATAGTTTCAAAATTCCATTAGTAAGGAAATTGATAAAATTATTAAGAGCCATGCCGATACCATCGGGTATAAAAAGTAAAGAGAATTTCATGAAAGCAGTAAATGAAATTGTAAGAAAAAATAATATTGTACATTTCTATCCAGAAAGAGCATTGTTTCCGTATTTTGAAAAAATAAGACATTTTAAAGATGGGGCGTTTACATTTGCAGTTAAAAATAATGTTCCAATAATACCAATGGTATTTTCTTTTAGGGAACCTAATGGAATTCGAAAAATATTCAAGAAGAAAAAAGATGTTACTTTAACGATATTAGAGCCGATATACCCTTCAAAGGAAGAAATAAATATAAAGCAAAAGGTTCGAAATTTAAAAGAGGAAACTTATTTTAAAATGACACAAGTAAATAACAAAAAATATTAAAAAAAATCAGAATAGTTGAAAAAATACTATTCTTTTTTTTATTTTTGTGATATAAATAAGAATATCATATAAAATACAATTTTGGAGGATTGCAATGGACGAAAAAAACATTAAAGGACTTTCAAGCCAAGAGGTTGAAGAAAGAATAAAAGAGGGAAATGTAAATAAAACAGACAATGATAAGCTAAAAACAAATTGGCAAATAATTAGAGATAATGTTTTTACATTATTTAATTTATATAATTTGCTAATTGCAATTGCATTGGTGCTAGTAAAGGCATATACGAATACATTCTTTTTTGCAATTATTGTTGTTAATGTGTTAATAGGAATAATTCAAGAGATACATGGAAGAAATCTAGTAAAAAAATTATCAATATTAACAGCTTCAAAAACAACTGTAATTAGGGATGGAAAAGAACAAGAAATAGGAATTGAAGAAGTTGTATTAGGAGATACCATTGTATTAAAACAAGGAGATCAAATTCCGTCAGACTCATATCTTATTCAAGGAGAAGTAGAAGTAAATGAGGCCCTACTTACAGGAGAATCAGACTCAATTGTTAAAGGATATGAGGACAAGCTACTTTCAGGAAGTTATATTGTAAGTGGCAAATGTTATGCGATTGTAGAAAAGGTTGGAGATGACAATTTTGCAAGTCAAATTGTAAATGCAACTAAAAAGGAAAAAGAAAACAATTCAGAATTAATTAATTCAATGAAAAAAGTTACAAAATTCACGAGTTTTGTAATAATACCTGTAGGAATTGTATTATTTATACAAGCATATTTTTTCAGAGAATCAACTGTTGCACAGTCAGTTGTAGCAACGGCGGCAGCATTATTGGGAATGCTACCAAAAGGGCTAGTTTTGCTGATAACAATTGCATTAGAATCAGGAGTAATAAAGTTAGCCAAAAAACAAGTTTTAGTACAAGAATTATATAGTATAGAATCTTTAGCACATATAGATACAATATGCTTAGACAAAACAGGAACAATTACTAATGGAAAAATGTCAGTTTCAGAAGTAGAGATATACAACGAAAAAGTATTGCCACAACCATTTAATAATATGATGGAAGCTTTTGTGAATGGAATGGATGATACAAACTCAACTTTTAGAGCATTACAAGAACATTTTGATGGAAAAACATCATATGAAAAAGCAGATAATATAGCTTTTTCATCAGAAAGAAAATGGAGTTCAATATCATTCGTAAAAGAAGGTTCACTCGTTGTTGGAGCACCAGAAAGACTATTCGAAAAAAGTCAAGAGAATATGCCAGAAAAAATAGTTGAGTTACAAAAAGATGGAAAAAGAGTACTAAGTGTTGCCTACACAAAAGAAACGATAGCTTCTGATGAGTTGCCAAAACTAGAAGTTGTAGCTTCAATAATACTAGAGGACCCACTAAGAAAAAATGCAAAAGAAATGTTAGGATATTTTAAAGAACAAGGAATTGATGTGAAAATTATATCAGGAGACAATCCATTAACGGTATCGAATATAGCAAAAAGAGCGGGGCTCGAAGATTATGAATCATACATAGATTTATCAACAATTAGTACAGATGCAGAAATTGTAAATTTAGTTGATAGATATAGCATTTTTGCAAGAGTATTACCACATCAAAAAAGCATAATAGTAAAAGCTTTGCAAGCTAAAGGACATAAAGTTGCAATGACTGGAGATGGAGTAAATGATGTTATTGCCCTACGTGAATCTGATTGTAGTATTACATTACCAGATGCAAGTGATGCAGCAAAACAAGTATCTCAAATAGTTTTATTAAATCCAGACTTTAGTGTATTAAAAGATGTGCTAATGGAAGGAAGAAGAGTTGTAAACAATATAACAAAAGTTGCAAGAATATTCTTTATAAAAACAATATATTCAGTGCTATTATCATTATTCTGCATTATAACTAATATGGAATTCCCATTTATACCAATACAGATAACACTGATTGATTTGATAATTGAAGGATATACATCATTCTTCATAACATTTGAAAGAAATCAAACTCCAGTAACAGGTTCGTTTTTAACTAAGGCTCTGACGAATGCGATGCCGTTTGCAATTACAATTATGTTTAATATCATAATTTTAACAATTGTTGGGAATATAATGCAAATACCACAAAATGAATTAACTACAATGATGTATATTTTAATTGGATTTGTAAGCATTTTGGCAGTACAAGAGGTGTGTACACCATTTAATAAAGTTCATGCATTTTTGTTTATAACAACTACAGTAGGATTTTATGTAGCAGCATTGCTATTCCATAAATTGTTAAAATTATCAGCACTTGCAGGATTTGAAGTAATTGCAGTAATAATTATGGCTGTAATTAGTTATTTATTGATACATGTAAAAAGAAAGATTTATAAGAAAAAACAGATTGCATAGTCTAAAAAACAAGATAATGAATTAAACTCTACACAAAAATAAAATAATGTGATATAATTTAAAAGACTTTTTAAAGGATGTAACATTAAATTAAAGGAGGAATTAACAATGTCAGGACATTCAAAGTGGCATAATATACAAGCCAAAAAAGGAAAAGCTGATGCAGCAAGAGGAAAAGTATTTACTAAATTAGGAAGAGAATTATTAATTGCGGTAAAAGAAGGTGGACCAGATCCAGCAGGAAATTCAAAATTAAAAAACGTAATTGCTAAATGTAAAGCAGCTAATATGCCAAATGACACAATAAATAATGCAATAAAAAAGGCATCAAGTAGTAACGAAAATTATGAAGAAATAGTATATGAAGGATATGGACCAAATGGAGTAGCTGTAATAGTAGAAGCATCTACAGATAATAAAAACAGAACAGCTGCAGATGTTAGACATGTTTTCGATAAAGCAGGAGGGAATTTAGGAACAACAGGATGTGTGTCATATATGTTTAACAAAAAAGGAGTAATAATAGTAGAAAAAGAAGCAACTAAATTAGAAGAAGATGAATTAATGATGATTGCTTTAGATGCGGGAGCAGAGGATTTTCAAGCATTAGATGAAGTATATGAAATTATTACAGAGCCAGAAAGTTTTTCAGAAGTCAGAGAAAAATTAGAAGAAGAAGGCTTGGAATTTTTAGAAGCTGATGTACAAATGGTACCAACTACAACAGTTAGTTTAGACGAAAAGGGAACGGAAAAAATGGAAAGATTAATAGAAAGACTAGAAGAATTGGACGACGTAGCAAACATTTACCATAACTGGGAAGAATAAAATACTTTGTAGTAGGAGAAAAATTATGAAGCAAAAGAAAAGCAAACTAGTTGTAGCATTAATAATAATCGTAATAATTATTATAATGTTAGTACTATCAGGAATAATATGTTTAACAACTGATTTATTTAAAAGTAATAAAGATTTATGGTTAAAATATGCAGCTCAAATTGTAGACGACGAAAACGGGTTTATGGAGAGTAGTCTTATACAGTATATGACTAAAAAAAATAATATACCATATATGAATGAAGGGAATTTTAGTATTAATGCAAATTCAAAAAATCAGAATTTGGACAATGTAAATAAATTTACTGTAACATATAAAGGACAGGTAAATAATAGTCAAGAAAAAGAGGAAGCCAATATTAGTTTAAACTATTCTGATGAAGTAAAATTTCCAATAAATTATAGAAAAGTAAAAAATAATGTAGGAATACAAACAGATTATCTGACTCCTAAATATATAGTGTTTAATTCATCGGAAGAAAACTTGGTAAATAATGGAGAAGATAACAAAGAGAATGCTCAACCAACATCAAATGAATATCTACAAATTATGAGCAAAATTAGTGAGGACAAATTTTCCAAAATAGATGATGCTAGTGGAACGGGATATAAGCTTGAATTATCAGGAGACGATGTAAAGAATACTTTGGTACAATTTTTAGAAAAATTAAGCAGTGATGATGTTGCAATTGATAATATGAATAAATTTTTAAAAACAATTAAAAGTTCAACAAAGCTTAATTCTCAAATGATAGAAGAATACATAACAAATCTAACTAATAATGTAGATATGGAAAATCAAAAGTTTGAATTTGTTACATATAAGAAATTGGGAAAAATAACTAAATTTATTCTTGCCACAAATGAGTGTAACATAGAAATTCAAAAGGCAACTGAAAGTAAGGATAAAATTGAATATATCATAACAGCTAACCTTATGTATAATGGAGAAAGCTTAAAATTAAATCTTATATTATCTTACGATAAATTATTATCAGACGAATTGGCAAAAGAAAGGTATACACTAAGTGTAGAAAATGCTGAAAATACATATACATATAATATAGAGAACAATGTGAAATTTGTACAAAATATTACTATTCAAGACATGAATAAAGAAAATAGTTTGATACTTAGCGAATATGAAGATACAGCGGTAGATGATTTTTTGAACCAAGTAAAACAGAGACTAAAAGAAGTAAATGCTGAGCAAATGGAACAATTAGGAATAGCAGAAAATGATAATCCAATAGGATATTTACTACCACAACTTGGCAATTATGAAGACTTAATAAAAACAATAAAAGGAACTAAAATTAGTGAAGAGGATATCCAGACATTTAATCAAAAATTCGAAGTGTATCAAAGTACTAATTTACAAGGCGTTACAGTAAAAGGTTTATTAACTACTATTAACTTAAATAATGAAGGCCAAGATAGTAAAAGGAAAATTACAGAAATACATTTTAATGGAGAAGAATATGAGGCAAGTAGCCAAAATGTTGCATTTATTAAAGAAGATGTAAAATTAGATGGATATTATAGAGTAGAATTTGAAAAAAATCAAGAAACAGGGATTATTTATAGAGTGGTAATAAATCCTAAATAAAATTCATAATTAAAATAAAAGATAAAAAAGTTCTAAAATAAAAAAAGAAGCATATATTTAAATATATGCTTCTTTTTTTATTTTAGAAGTCAGATGATTTTGGGGGCGGAAGAAAAAATCATGAAAGAGTGTGAGAAAAATTGAAAAAAATTGAAGAGATATACAAATATTTCCCTAGTAAAATTTATGATTTTCTACAAACTATAACAATGGAAAATAGACGAGTAGAAAGCGAACTACAAGAAATCAGAGTACGAGTAAATAGACCAATAATATTAAAATTAAGAAAAGCGGAAATGGTAACTGAATATAATGTGAGCCAAAATGAAATATTACAAACTGTAGAAAGGTTATGCAATAATTCTATCTATGCATATAAAAATCAGATGTGCGAAGGTTTTATAACCGTAAAAGGTGGGCATAGAGTTGGAATTACAGGGAGTGTAGTTATAGAAAATGAAAAAATTATAAATATAAAATATATATCAAGCTTAAATTTTAGAATAGCAAGAGAGATAGAAAATTGTAGTTATAGCATTTTAGGACAAGTTATAGATGCTCAAAATAATACTATTAACAATACATTGATTATATCACCACCAGGAAAAGGAAAGACGACAATGTTAAGAGATCTAATTAAAAATATTAGTAATGGAGTGCCAAGTCTAGGATTTGTAGGAAAAACATGTGGAATAGTCGACGAAAGAGGAGAAATTGCAGCAATGTATCAAGGAATAGCACAAAATGATGTTGGAATTAGAACAGATGTTATAGAAAATGTATCTAAAGCAAAAGGAATGAAGATGTTAATTAGAACTATGGCGCCTCAAGTAATTGCGTGCGATGAAATTGGCTCGAAAGAAGATATAGATGCAATTAAAGAAGCCATGCTTTCAGGGGTAAAAGGGATTTTTACGATGCATGGGAAAAATATGAATGATATAAAATTAAATGTTAATATAAATGAATTAATAGAAGATAAAACAATAGAAAAAATAATATTTTTATAAATTTTGGTTCTAAAAATATTATTCATTCATATAATATAAAGAAAAATATAAACTAAAGAAAGGACAAGGTATATGATATGCAAATGATAAAATATGTAATTTTATTTTTCATACTTCTTACATCAACATTAATCGGGAAATTTTTATCTAAAAAATATGTATATAGATTACAAGAATTAAAAGAAATGAAAAATGCATTAAACATATTAAAAACAAAAATTAAATTTACATATGAACCTATACCAGAAATATTTAGAGAAATTTCTAAACATACAGGAAATAATATAGGTAAGATTTTTTACAATGCTGCAGAAAAAATGAAACAAGAAACAGCAGATATTGCATGGGAACAAACAATAGAAGAAATAGTATGTAATTTGAACAAAGAAGATAAAAATACTTTAAAAACATTATCAAAGTTGTTAGGACAAACAGATGTCGAAGGACAAGTAAGTCAAATAGAAATAACGGAAAGTTTTTTAGAAAATCAGATAAAAGAGGCTTCAGAGCTAAGACAAAAAAACGAGAAATTATATACAAGGTTAGGAACAATTATGGGCTTAACAATAGTAATAGTGTTGGCTTAAATAGGGGGATGTTATGGATATCAATTTATTATTTAAAATAGCAGCAATAGGTATTTTAGTAGCAGTGCTACACCAAGTACTTGTACGAGCAGGACGAGAAGATCAAGCAATGATGACAACATTAGCAGGAATTGTAATTGTTTTAACAATGGTTATAAAAGAAATAAGTGGACTTTTTGATACAGTAAGAACAATTTTTAATTTATGATGATTTTGGTGTCGGAGGAACTATGGAAGTTATAAAGATAATAGGAATTGCATTAATAGCATTAGTGATAATTATTTTGTTAAAGCAATATAAGCCTGAATTTGCGATATATATAAGTATGCTTACAGGAGTATTAATATTAGTTTTTGTGATTGATGATTTGTCAGGAATTATTAATTTAGTACAATCATTAGCTAGTAAAGCATCTATAAATACAAGCTTTATAACACTGTTAATAAAAATAACTGGAATTGCCTTTTTATCAGAATTTGCCGTTAGCATATGCAAAGATGCAGGGGAAGCTGCAATTGCAAGTAAGTTGGAAATAGGAGCGAAGATTATAATAACAGCAATGTCTATTCCAATTATATCAAGTTTATTAGAAATAATATTAAAAATATTACCTTAAAAAGATTAATATAATTTAATGAATGGACTATTTGTAAAGAATTGCAAAGACAGAGGATATATAGATAGGAGTACAAATGAAAAAAGGAATAACAACGTTAATGATATTATTAATATTTTTAATAATTCCTATGACATATACATATGGAGCCAGTGAAGAAGAAACTATACAAAGCCAGCAAGATGAGTTTAAAATAAATGAATTTATTGATAAATCTGAACAATATACTGGAGAATTTTTTGAAGGAATTGATATACAAGAAATATTAAATCAAGCAATAAAAGGAGAGGTTGATAATTCTACAATTATCAAAAGAATTTTAAATTTACTAGGGCAAGAAGTAATTATGAATCTAAAAGCTATTGGAAGCATTTTAGCAATAATTATTATTCATGCTATTTTAAAATCCATTAGTGAGAGTTTACAAAATGATGGAATAACAAAATTAATATATTATGCTCAATATATAATGATAGTAACTATTATAATGACAAATTTTTCAGGTATAGTAACTTTAGTGCAAGATACAACAAATAATCTAGTGGCATTTATGCAAATGTTAGTTCCGTTACTGATAGTACTTATGACATATACTGGAAGTATAACTACAAGTACAGTGCTAGAACCGATAATATTGTTTTTGGTGAATTTTGTAGGAAATATGATACAAACTATGATAATACCATTGGTTTTGGTATTCACAAGTTTAGTAATCATCTCAAAAATATCGGAGCAAGTGCAAGTGGACAAACTAGCGAAATTTCTAAAATCAGGAATTGTATGGTTTTTAGGAATTGTATTGACAATTTTTGTCGGAGTAGTATCTTTGGAGGGGACATTATCTAGTAGTGTAGATGGTATAACTGCTAAAACAACTAAAGCAGTAGTAAGTTCAGCAATACCAGTTGTTGGCAAAATTTTAGGGGATGCAGTAGACACCGTATTAGGTTGTGGAATTGTATTAAAAAATGCAGTTGGAATTATAGGAGTAATTATAATAATTGGAATATGTATAATGCCAATTATAAAATTAGCAATTTTGACAATATCTTATAAGTTGGTAGCCGTTGCAACACAAGCAATTGCAGATAGTAAAATAACGGGCTTATTAGATGAAATTGGAGATATATTTAAGATATTTTTAGGAATTTTATGTGCAATAAGTTTTATGATAATTATAGCAACCGCATTAGTGTTAAAAATGTCAAATGGAGCAATGATGTATAGGTAGGGGATGTAATGATTGAATTTTTAAGCTCATGGGCTAAAAGCTTAGGAGTAGCTATTGTACTTGTTTCAATATTCGAGATGGTATTGCCTAACAATAAAACAAAAAAATACATAAGAGTGGTGTTGGGGGTATTTGTGCTATATAATATTATTTCACCATTTATAAATAATAAAGATAAATTGAGTTTAGCGTCAATCGATGTTGATAATTATACGAGTACATATAAATCAGAAGTAAATCAAGCGAGTATGGATGATAGAATAGAAAGTTTATATGAGCAAGAATTAGAAAAAGACATTAAAAACAAAATACAAGAACAAGGTTTTAAAGTACTTAATTGCAAAGTAAAAGCAATAATTGGAGATACTAGTGAAAATAAAGAAAATACCATAAAAGAAATAAGATTAAAAGTAGAAAAAAAAGAAGTACAAGAAAAAGAGCGAACAACTGAAAATAGGATTGTAACAGAAATTCAAAAAATAAAAGAAATAGATACAAGAGTGCAAGTAAACAAAGAAAAAACTAATATAGATAGAGAAGAGCAAAATAGTAATCAGGAGCCAAAGCAAAATCAAACTAAAAAAATTACAAGAATTGACATACAAAATATCAAGCGATTTTTAATTGATGAATATGGGGTGGATGAAAAATGTTTGGAAATAAATTAAAGAAACTGATAAAAAGCGAAAATGAGGAGCCAAGAGAAGGAAATGATAAAAAAAAGATAGAAAATTTAGTGTTTTTTATAGTAATACTTATAATAACAGTAGTTGCAATTAATATGATATGGAATGGAAAGAAAACGAATAAAGAAAATGCTAATGAAGATAAATCTAAAAAGTTAGCGGCTTCACAAAATATTAAGAACATAGAAGAAGTAGGAATGGCCACAGGGAATTCTTTAGAGGAAAAATTAAAAAATATATTATCTAAAATACAAGGAGTGGGAAATGTAGAAGTATGTATACATTATTCCGAAAGTAGTGAGACAGTTGCTATGTACAATGAGAATTCAAAAGTAAGTACTACTGAAGAAAGTGATACATCAGGAGGAAATAGAAAAATACAGGAAACAGATAGTCAAAAAGACATAATATATCAAGAGGTAGATGGAAAGAAAACACCAATAACTCAAAAAACAATACAACCTAAAATAGAAGGTGCAATAATTACTGCCCAAGGAGTAAATAATGCAACAATTAAAAATAATGTAATACAGGCAGTAGAGGCGTTAACAGGTTTAGCAACACATAAAATACAAGTATTTGAAATGAATTAGAATAAAATTTTAGAAAATGAAAAGGAGGACAAGATGAAATTATTGAAAAAAAATCAAATTGTAGTATATGCAATAGCCGTATTGTTAATGGTAGTAGGCTATATGAGCTATACTACAAATAATCAAAAGGCATTAGAGGTAAGTAATCAAAATATTACAAGTATTAATGAATATGCAAATGTAGGAGATGCTAGATTAGTTAGCAGTAATGATGTAATAAGTGAAAATATAAATGCTAATAAGAGCAATACAACGGCAGATAATTCGGTTAATCAAAATGAAGTATCTAGCAAGAATGAAGTTACTTCAGAAACTAGCAGTTCAGCGGTATCAGATGAATATTTTGCAAAGTCAAAACTAGAAAGAGATACTATGTATTCACAGATGTTAGAAACATATGAAAAAGTATTAAATAGTAATAATGCATTAGAAACTCAAAAACAATCTGCTACAAAAGAAATAACTAAAATAAACGAAACTAAAAATAGTATAATGATATGTGAAAACTTATTACAAACAAAAGGATTTAACAACAGTGTTATTTTTGTGAATGGTAAAAGTGTTAGTATAATTATAGGGGCTAAAGAATTAAAACAAGAAGAGATCGCTCAAATTCAAAATATAATTTCCAGAGAAATGAAAGCAGATATTGAAAACATACATATATCGACAAAATAAATTGACATGAACAGACTTTGGTGTTATAATTGTTAAAGTAAAAAAGATAACGGAGGGATAAAATGAAAAGAATAGTAACATTAAATACACGTAATTTAGAAAAAAGTGAAATCAATGGCGGATGTGGAGAATGCCAAACATCATGCCAATCAGCATGTAAAACATCATGTGGTGTAGCAAACCAAAAATGCGAAAATGCTAATAAATAGTAAATGAATAAGAAACCAATTGCCGACACCAAAGAAAAATGGTCGGCAATTTTTATTCTATATTAGGAAAGCCTAAGAGAAAGATTAAAATTATGCTAATTTAATGGCTTTACGATTTGTTCATGCAGATTTGCTAAAAAAAGAAATATAAGGAGAGAGAAAAGTGATACATCAATACAAATTAAATGGATTTAATATAGTACTAGATACTTTTAGCGGTTCAGTTCATTGCGTAGACGAAGTTAGTTATGACATAATTGCTATGTATGACAAGAAACTAAGTAAAGAACAAGTAGAAAAGGAGATTGCTAAAAAATATTTAGAATTAAGTAACAATGATATAAAAGAAGCAATAGAAGAGGTAGATAATTTAATAGAAAATAAACAATTATTTACTGAGGATAACTTCAAGGGAAAAAATTTAGATTTGAAAAAAAGAGAAACAGTAGTAAAAGCTCTATGTTTACATGTGGCACATACATGTAATCTAAATTGCGAGTATTGTTTTGCAGGTCAAGGAAAATACCACGGACAAGATGCTATTATGAGTTTTGAAGTAGGAAAACAAGCATTAGATTTTTTAGTAGAAAATTCAGGAACAAGAAAGAATTTAGAAGTAGACTTTTTTGGTGGAGAACCACTAGTTAATTTTGACGTAGTAAAACAATTGGTGGAATATGCAAGAAGTATAGAAGAAGAAAAAGGAAAGCATTTTAGATTTACATTAACAACAAATGGAATGCTTTTAGATGATGATGTAATTGAATTCCTAAACAAAGAGATGAATAATGTTGTATTAAGCTTAGATGGAAGAAAAGAAATTAATGATGCTAAAAGAAAGAAATTAAATGGAGAAGGAAGTTATGATATTATAGTTCCAAAATTTCAAAACTTTGTTAAACAAAGAGGAGATAAAGAATATTACATGAGAGGAACTTTTACACGTAATAATTTAGACTTCACAAACGATATATTCCATATGGCAGATTTAGGATTTAAAGAATTATCAATGGAACCAGTAGTATCTAAACCTGATACTGATTATGCATTAAGAGATGAAGATTTAGAAACCTTGTTTGAACAATATGAAATACTTGCAAAAGAAATGATAAAAAGAAAAAAAGAAGGAAATCCATTTACCTTCTATCACTACATGATTGATTTATCAGGAGGACCATGTATATATAAAAGAATTACAGGATGTGGTTCTGGAACCGAATATCTTGCAGTAACACCAAATGGAGACTTTTATCCATGTCATCAATTTGTAGGGGATAAAAAGTTCCTAATGGGAAATGTATGGGAAGGCGTAACTAATACAAAATTGAGAGATGAATTTAAGTTATGTAACGTGTATTCAAGAAAAGAATGCGAAAACTGTTGGGCAAAATTATACTGTAGTGGTGGATGTGCAGCTAATAGTTACAATACAACAGGAAGTATAAATGGTGTATATGATTATGGATGTAAACTATTTAGAAAAAGAATTGAATGTGCAATAATGGTAAAAATTGCAGAAGCTATGGAAGAAAATTAAAAGTAGGTAAGAAATGAAGAACTTTCAAAAAGAACTAGAAAATTATAATAATAAAGGATATATTCCAATGCACATGCCAGGACATAAAAGAAACTTAGAGCTATTGGAAAATAAATTGCCATATAATATAGATATCACAGAAATAGATGGCTTTGATGATTTGCATCATGCTAAACGGACTAATAAAAGAAATTCAAGAAAAAGCAGAAAAAATTTTTGGAAGCAAAAAGAGTTTTATTTTAGTAAATGGAAGTACTTGTGGAATACTTGCAGGAATAAGAAGTGCCGTAAAAAATAAAGATAAAATACTAGTAGCGAGAAACTGTCATAAATCCGTATATCATGCAATTGAAATAAATGATTTAGAACCAATCTATTTATCAGTTAAAATTAATGAATATGGAATTGCAGAAAAAATATTACCAAAAGATGTAGAAAAGACCTTAAACGAAAATGAAGATATAAAATTATTGGTTTTAACATCTCCTACGTATGAAGGAATGATTAGCAATTTAAAAGAAATTGTGAAAATTGCACATAAATATAATGTGCCAGTATTAGTTGATGAAGCGCATGGAGCACATTTAAAATTCATGAGTAATAATACTCATGAAGCAATAAATGCAGGTGCTGATATTGTAATTCAAAGCTTACATAAAACACTCCCAGCACTGACTCAGTGTGCAATCCTACATATACAAGGAGAATTTATAAAAAAAGAAAGAGTACAAAAAGAACTTACTATATTTGAGACAAGTAGTCCATCATATATTTTAATGGCTTCAATAGATGAATGCTTGAATATTTTAGAAAGCAAGGGAAGAGAACTATTTGAAAAGTATGAACAACAGTTAAACGATTTTTATAGAAAAAGTAGCAAATTACAAAATTTATTGATATTAGGAAATTACATGGAAGAAAGTCAATTCTATGATTATGGAAAAATTGTAATAATAACAAAGAAATGTAATTTGAATGGGGTAGAATTAGCTGAAATTTTAAGGAAAAAATATAAAATAGAGACTGAAATGTCAGGAATTGATTATGTAATTGCTATGACCAGTATTTGCGATAAACAAGAGAATTTTGAAAAAGTATTGGAAGCATTATTTGATATTGATAAAACAATAAAAAGTAATAAAACAGAAAAACAAGAAAATTTAATCGAATTAAAAATACCCAAAAGAAAGATGACAATACAAAAAGCGATAGAATATGAAAAAACATATTTAATAGATTACAAAGAAGCGGAAGGCTACATTTCTAAAGAATATATGTGGGTATATCCACCAGGAGTGCCTATAATTACACCAGGAGAAATTATAGACGAACATATAATATCAAAGTTAAAACACTTTGAAGAAAGTAAAAAAGAAGTAAGAACAGATTTAGAAAAATTTCCAAAGGTGGCTATTATAAAAATATAAAAGATTATCATGAAAATTTTATTAAAATAGTTGTAAAAAAGGGAAAAAATTGATATACTTATACAGAATATAAGTATATCTTTTTTTGTTAAAAAACATTTAAAAGAATACAGTTAGGAGGAGTTTTATGAACGAAGAAAACAATGAAAAAAACGAAGAATTGGTGGAACTTAATGAAAACATAGAAACAGAAAATGATGGGATAAAAATTTCAGATGATGTAGTAGCTGTAATTGCTGGAGTGGCTGTTTCAGAAGTACCAGGAGTTGCTGGTATGGCAGGAAGTTTTGCAGGCGGAATTTCGGAAGTATTCAGTGGGAAGAAAAATTTAGCAAAAGGAATAAAAGCTGATATAACAGAAAATGTTGCAAAAATTCACGTGAATATCATAGTAGAATATGGTTCAAGAATACCAGATGTAGCTTTTGAAATTCAAAACAGAGTAAAAAAAGCGGTAGAAAGCATGACAGGGCTAAAAGTAGAAGAAGTGAATGTAAATGTACAAGGTGTAAACACAGATACAGCTTCAAATTCTGAAAGCGATGAAGAAACAGAAGAGTAGAATGTATTGCTTACACAAAAAATAGAACTAATAAAAAATAAAATTAAAGGAGAAATAAAGGAAATGAAAATTTTAGAAAAAATCACATTAATTGTATATTCCAACATAATGCTAATATTATCAATAATAGCGTGTTTATTAATTTTTGGATGGTTAGATATAAGTCTTGCAGGAGATATAGTATATAAAGTATTAGTAGGAGAAACTTCAAGCAAAATAGTACTTGGTATTAGTATAGTATTTATTTTACTTTCAATAAAATGCATATTTTTTGATTCTGCATCAAAAGAACAAATTAAAGATAGACAAGGTGTGTTATTACAAAATGAAAGTGGTAAACTTTTAATATCTAAGGAAACAATAGAAAATTTAGTAAATTCAGTTGCATTAAATTTCCAAAGTGCAGAAGATGTAACAACTAGAGTAGAATTAGATAATGATAACAATGTAAAAGTATATGTGAATTTAATAATAAACTCAGATGCAGTAATAAAAGAATTATCTTCAAACCTTCAAAACAAAATTAAGGAAAAAATAAAAAATGCAACAGATTTAGATGTAAAAGAAGTTAATATTACAGTAAAAAAAGTTGCCGAAAAAGAAAATAAAGAGTAGTAAAAACAGAAAGGAATGAAGAAGTATGACAGGATTTAAAGGATTTTGGGATAATTATAAAGGAGCTATTATAGGAGTAGTAATTGCGGTTTTAATATTAATAACACGATTACAAGACCTAATATTAGCAGCAGTTGTACTAATTTTAGGAGCATTAATAGGAAACTATGTACAACAAAATAAAGACGATGTGAAATCAAAATTAAAAAATTTCATTGATAAAATGTAGAAAAAAACAGAATAGAAAATCAGAAAGGATAAGACATGAACCGTTCAGAAATTAGAGAACAAGCTTTTAAGCTTATGTATAGCTTAGAGATACAAAAAAATGAAAAACTAGAAGAACAAATTGACTTATATTTAGAAAGCAATGATATTACTAATAACAATGCAATCGAATATATAAAAGATGCCGTTTTAGGAATAGAAAAAAATAAAGAAGAGATAATCTTAAACATCGAGAAAAACTTAAAATCAGATTGGAAAATTGAACGTATTTCTAAAATAGATTTAGTTATACTAAAATTAGCAATTTATGAAATAAAATACAAAGAACTACCATATAAAGTTGTAATAAATGAAGCTGTAGAATTGGCGAAAAAATATGGCGAAGATACTTCTAAAAATTTTGTTAATGGGGTATTAGCAAGTATTGTCAAGGAGTGATAGAAAATATGAGATATGCAGATATGGCAGTTACAGTATCTGACTTAAACACGTATATCAAAAACAAAATAGCAAATGATGAATATTTAAACCAAGTTCTTGTAAAAGGAGAAATATCAAATTTTAAAAATCATTATACTGGACATATGTATTTCACCTTAAAAGATGAAAAATCTTTAATAAAATGCATTTGTTTTAAATCAAATGCCCAAAAACTAGCATTTATGCCAAAAGATGGGATGAAAGTTATAGTACTGGGAAGTGTTGCTGTTTTTGAAAGAGACGGGGTATATCAGATATATGTACAGATAATGGAAGAAGATGGACTTGGAGATTTATATAAAAAATACCAAGAATTAAAAAACAAATTAGAAAAACAAGGAATGTTTGATGGTATACACAAAAAGAAAATACCCTTGATGCCAAAAGTTGTAGGAGTGTTAACATCCCAAACGGGCTCTGTAATTAGAGATATTATAAATGTATCAACAAGGAGAAACCCTAATGTATACATACGATTGTTACCTGTTCCAGTACAAGGAGAAGGAGCGGGAGAAAAAATAGCAGCAGGCATCGATTATATGAACAAAAATAATTTAGCAGATGTGTTAATTATAGCTCGTGGAGGAGGATCTTTAGAAGATTTATGGCCATTTAATGAAGAAATTGTTGCACATAGTATTTTTAATTCCAAAATTCCGGTAATTTCAGCCGTAGGCCATGAAACTGACTTTACGATTGCAGATTTTACAGCAGATTTAAGAGCTCCAACTCCATCAGCAGCAGCTGAGCTAGCAGTTCCAGATGTATATGAAGTAAAAAGAAAAATACAAAGCTATCAAGATAGATTAAGAATGTCATTAATAAAAAAAGTTGAAGTAATGAAACTTAGATATGATAAATGTATGGCTAGTGTAGTTTTTCGCGATCCATTAAGAAAAATTAATGATAATTATATAAAAATAGATAATTATATAAAGAGGCTGGATAATTTAATAAAAATAAAAAAAGAAAAAGAAACAACTAGATATGCAGAATTAGTTGCTAAGCTAGATACATTAAGCCCGTTAAAAACATTGTATAGAGGCTATTCGATAACAGAAAAAGACGGAAATGTAATTAAAAGTGTAAAAGAATTACAGCCAGGAGATTGTGTAAAAATTAGAGTAACAGATGGAAAAATGAGTGCCACAATAAATTAAAAGGAGAACATGTATGGAAAATAATTTTGAAAGTCAAATGGAAAAATTAGAAAAAATTGTAGTTGAATTAGAAAAAGGTGATCTGAATTTAGATGAGTCAGTAGCCAAATTTGAAGAAGGAATAAAAATTTCTAAAGAATGCAACAAGACTTTAGAAGAGGCAGAAAAAAGAATAATAATTTTAATAAAAAATGATGATGAAATAAAAGAACAAGATTTTGAAGCAAAAGAATAAAGGGGAAGAAAATGAACGATTTTATGAGTTTTGTACAAAGTAAATATATATATATACCATTTTTATTATGGTTTGGAATACAATTATTTAAAGTTATTTATGATTTAGTAACAACAAAAAAATTTAATTTTAAAAGAATAATGGGAGCTGGAGGAATGCCAAGTTCTCATTCAGCGGTAGTAGCAGGACTTGCAACATTGATTGGAAAATATGAAGGTGTAGATAGCCCGATTTTTGCATTAGCATTTGTCATGGCATTTGTTGTTATGTACGATGCTTGTGGTGTTAGAAGAGCGGCAGGAAAACAAGCAGCTTTATTAAACAAATTAATACAAACACCAGGATTATCAGGAGTACAAGTATCAGAAAGATTAGTAGAAGTGTTAGGTCATACACCGACCCAAGTATTTGTAGGAGCATTAATAGGAGTATTAGTGGGATTAATTGCCTAGGAAAGGAGCTGAGTATATGACAGATGTAGAAATAGCAAGAAATACAGAATTAGAAAATATTTCTAAAATTGCAGAAAAAATAGGGATAAAGCAAGAAGAACTTGAACTATACGGAAAGTATAAAGCTAAAATTTTAGATAATGTATATGAAAAAAGAAAAAAAGAGAAAGATGGACATTTAATTTTAGTAACAGCGATGAGCCCTACTCCATTAGGAGAGGGAAAAACGACAATTTCCATTGCCATTGCAGACGGATTGCAAAAAATAGGACAAAAATCAGTATTGGCATTACGAGAACCATCATTAGGACCAGTATTTGGGATAAAAGGTGGAGCAACAGGAGGCGGAAGAGTTCAAATTGCACCAATGGAGGATATTAATTTACATTTTACAGGAGATATCCATGCTATGACATCTGCTAATAATCTACTTTCGGCAATGATAGATAATCATATTTATTTTGGAAACGAACTAGGGTTTAAAAAAGTAGTATGGAAAAGATGTATGGACCTAAATGATAGGCAATTAAGAGAAATAAAAACAGGCCTATCTGGAGAGAAAAAAATAGTTCCAAGAACTGATAAATTTGATATAACTGTAGCTTCTGAAATTATGGCAATAGTATGTTTAGCCACAGATTTAAAAGATCTAAAAGAAAAGTTAGGAAATATTTTAATTGGATATAATAATAGCGATGAGCCAATTTATGCAAAAGATTTAAATGCAAATGGAGCAATGGCTGTGTTATTAAAAGATGCTATAAAACCAAACTTAGTTCAAACATTAGAACATACACCAGCTATAGTACATGGAGGACCATTTGCTAATATTGCACATGGATGTAACAGTATAATAGCAACCAAAACAGCATTAAAATTCGGAGACTATGTAATAACAGAAGCTGGTTTTGGAGCAGATTTAGGAGCAGAAAAATTTTTAGATATAAAATGTTCAAAAGCTAATCTTAGTCCAGATGCAGTTGTTTTAGTTGTAACAATAAAGGCAATTAAATATCATGGTGGAATATCTAAAGAAAATATACAACAGGAAAATATAGAGGGAATAGAAAAAGGTCTTTCAAATGTATATAGGCATATAGAAAATCTGAAAGATAAATTCGGATTAAATGTAATAATCGCATTAAACCAATATACTAATGATACACAAAAAGAAATTGATCTAGTATGTAATAGAATGAAAGAAAAAGGAATTGAAATAAGTCTAGTTCAAGGATGGGAAAAAGGTGGAGATGGTGCTATTGATATAGCTAATAAATTAGTAAAGCTAGTCAAGAAACCAAGAAATCTACAAAGAATGTACCAAGACAGCGATACCATAAAAGAAAAAATATTAAAAGTAGCTAAAAATATTTATGGGGCCAAAGATGTTAAATATAGTGAAGAAGCTATACAAGAAATAGAAAAAATTGAAGAATTAGGGTATGGAAATTTGCCAATATGTATAGCTAAAACACAGTATTCATTTTCAGATAACCCTAAAAATTTAGAATGCACAGCTGAATATGATATACATGTAAGAAATGTAGAATTAAAATCAGGAGCAGGTTTTGTTGTGGTTTTAGCAGGAAATATTATGACAATGCCAGGACTTCCAAAAGTTCCTGCTGCAGAGAAAATAGATATAGATGAAAAAGGAAATATAGAAGGTATTTTCTAAAATAATTCCTTTAAGTGGTCCAGTAGGTGCATTCGAATTCGGGTGCGCTTACTTTTTTTACAAAATAAAACCAAACTCTTGTTTTAATAATTAGAATAAGTTATAATAATATGTGTACAATATAAATAAAGTATAATTTATATATTATGGAGGCTATTATATGAATGACAAAATAATTATAAAAGGTGCAAAAGAACATAATTTAAAAAATATAAATTTAGAAATTCCAAGAGATAAATTAGTTGTTATAACAGGTCTTTCAGGCTCGGGAAAATCTAGTTTAGCATTTGATACATTATATGCAGAAGGACAAAGAAGATATGTGGAAAGTTTATCATCATATGCAAGGCAATTTTTAGGATTAATGGAAAAGCCTAATGTGGAACGAATTGATGGGCTATCACCAGCGATTTCTATAGATCAAAAAACAACCTCTAAAAATCCACGTTCAACGGTAGGAACAGTTACAGAAATATATGATTATATACGTTTATTATATGCTCGTATAGGTGTTCCATATTGTCCAAATTGTGGTAAAAAAATAGAAAAGCAGTCAATAGACCAGATTATAGATAATATTATGGCACTTCCAGAAGGGACTAAAATACAGATATTAGCACCTGTGGTTAGAGGACGTAAAGGAGAATATACAAAACAACTAGAAGGCTATCAAAAAGATGGTTTTGTTAGAGTTAGAATAGATGGAGAGATGTATGAACTTTCAGATGATATAGAGCTAGACAGAAAGAAAAAACATAATATAGAACTTATTGTAGATAGACTTGTAATAAAAGAAGATATTGTCAGTAGATTAACGGAATCTGTTGAAACAGCTCTAAAATATGCAGATAAATTAGTTTTAATTGATATTATAGGGCAAAGTCCAGTATTATATAGTTGTAATTATGCTTGCCCAGATTGTGGATTTAGCTTTCCTGAATTAACACCACGTATGTTCTCTTTTAACAATCCATTTGGTGCATGTCCAACTTGTACAGGGATTGGATATTTAATGAAAATGGATGAGGACTTAATTGTACCAGATAAGAATAAAACATTATATGATGGAATAAAAGCGTTTGGTTCAAGCACAATGAAAAAAGGCGATACTATGGCAAAGATGTATTTTGAAAGTATAGGAAAACACTATGGTATAGACATCAAAAACAAAAAAATAAAAGATTTGCCACGTTGGTTTATGGAGAAAATTTTGTATGGTACAGGAGATGAAGAAATAGATTTTGAATATTCATCATTTGCAGGAACAAGAAAATTTACAGCCCCATTTGAGGGAGTATTGCCAACTTTAGATAGACGCCACCATGAAACAAAATCACAAGGAATGAGAGATTTTTATGAGATGTACATGACAAATTCACATTGTCCTGATTGCCATGGGGCGAGATTAAAAAAAGAAATTTTATCAATAAAAGTTGGAAACAAAAATATAAATGAACTGACAGAAATGTCAATTAGAAATATAAAAGAATATCTAAATGTCTTAGAATTAAATAAAACAGAAGCAATGATTTCTGAATTGATATTGAAAGAAATCGACCAAAGATTACAATTTTTAATTGATGTAGGATTAGAATATTTAACCTTGTCAAGAAATGCAGGAACATTATCAGGAGGAGAAGCGCAAAGAATTCGTCTTGCAACTCAGATAGGCTCTGGACTAACAGGTGTATTATATATTTTAGACGAACCAAGTATAGGACTTCACCAAAGAGATAACGATAAATTACTAGGAACTTTAAAAAAATTAAGAGATTTAGGAAATACACTTTTAGTTGTAGAACATGATGAAGATACTATGTATGCAGCTGACCAAATTATAGATATAGGACCAGGAGCTGGAACTCATGGAGGAAACGTTATGGCTCAAGGCACCGCAGAAGAAGTAAAACAAGTAGAGAATTCTGTTACAGGGCAATATCTAAGTGGTCGAAAAAAAATACCAGTGCCTAAAACTAGGAGAAAACCTGTTAAATCAAAAATTATAGAGGTACAAGGAGCAACAGAAAACAATTTAAAAAATGTATCTGTTAAATTTCCATTAGGATTATTTAATTGTGTAACAGGAGTTTCGGGCTCTGGAAAATCAACACTTGTAAATGAAGTTTTATATAAAACTATAGCAAAAGAATTAAATGGGGCAAATGAAAAGCCAGGAAAGTGTAAGGCCGTAAAAGGATTGCAAAATATTGATAAAATAATAAATATAGATCAATCTCCAATAGGAAGAACGCCACGTTCTAATCCTGCGACATATACAGGAGTGTTTGACTTTATAAGAGATATTTTTGCGGCAACAGAAGAAGCAAAATTACGAGGCTATGCAAAAGGTAGATTTAGTTTTAATGTGGCTGGAGGAAGATGTGAAAGTTGCAATGGGGATGGAGTTCATAAAATAGAAATGCACTTTTTACCAGATATATATGTACCTTGTGAAGTATGCAAAGGAAAAAGATATAACAGAGAGACTTTAGAAGTTCATTATAAAGGTAAAACTATAGCAGATGTATTAGATATGACAGTTGAAGAAGCACTACAGTTTTTTGATAAAATTCCTAAGATTAAGCAAAAAATTCAAACATTATATGATGTAGGTTTAGGGTATATTAAGCTTCGGTCAACCATCAACAACATTATCAGGAGGAGAAGCACAAAGAGTTAAACTTGCAACAGAATTATCAAAAAGGGCAACTGGAAAAACTTTATATATTCTAGATGAACCAACGACTGGACTTCATATAGCAGATGTTCACAAATTAGTAGATATATTACAAAGACTAGTGGATACAGGAAATACAATAATTGTTATAGAACATAACTTGGATTTAATAAAAACATGCGATCATATTATAGATTTAGGTCCAGAAGGTGGAGATAATGGAGGACAAATTGTAGCTGTTGGTACACCAGAGCAAATTTGTAAAAATGAACAAAGCTATACAGGAAAATTCTTGAAAAAATATTTAAATAATTAAATAATACTGAAAAAAGAACAATAAACATTGTTCTTTTTTCTCATAGTAGAAAATTCAAATTGATAATAAAAATAGAGAAATATAAGCTAATTATATTGGTAAAAAGGATAAATTCAATGTAAAAGATTGAAAAAATATCAAAAAAGTGGTAAAATAATTATGTTAAGTGTTTTGAGGGAGGAAATTATATATGAATAAGTTTTATGATAAAAATGGTAACGAAATTAAAATTAATAGTGATACACAAAAAAGGAGAAGAAAAGATAAAACGGGGGACCTATTAAATAAAGGAATTGGTGTAAATGAAATAGCTCTTATATTAGAAGTAGATGTATCGACAGTAAGAGCATATATTGCAGAGCTAAGAGATGAAGGAAAATTAGAAAACGTAGAAATTATAAAAGGAATTCCTGAAGTAATACCGTCAAATCAAAATTTACAACAAAGAATAGAGGCTATAAATGTTAAAATTGCTCAAGTATTAGAAAAAAACAATGGAAAAAGATTAAATAAAAGAAATGCCGAAAAACTAGTAAGTTTAAGAAGAGATAAGGTAAAGATATATCATGAAGTTGGCCACAGCATTTTAGAGATAGCACAAGAAATGCATATGACAGAAGATCAAGTAAGAGAAGATTTTTGTGCAATGAATATTAGCATTTATACACCAAAGGAAATAGAAGAATTAAGAAGAAAGCAAGAAGAACAAGAAAGAGTAGAAAGAGAACAAAGTATAAAACAGGAAGAAGAGGCAGAACGAGAAAGAAAAAGACAAGAAAGGAACAAAAAAAGAAGAGAAAGGGAAAAAGCTAAAAGAGCAGAACTGGCTAAACAAAATTTGGCAGAGAAAGAAAAACGAGATATTGAAGAAGGAAGAAAGTTACCAATTTCATATATTATAAAAAAATTAAAAGAACTTATAGAAGAAAAGGAATATGAAAAAATAAAAAAATTTATAGATGATTGTTTGATAAGTGAATGTCTATCAAATGAAATTAAAGCAAATTTGATTGATTTTAAAAAATGGACAGAAGTAGCTGAGGCAGCAAATGAATCTAAAAATAAAAGAAAAAAACAAAATCAAAGTAATGAAAAAGAGAGATAGTAGTATAAGAGGAGATAGATATGCTAATAGATGAGAGACGAGAAAAAGTTTTAAAATTATATGAAAGTGGAAAATATATCAAAGAAATAGCACAAATATTGGGAGTAGGACATAGAGCGATAGAAAGGGATATTAGTGCATTAAAACGTCAAAATAGAATAACAAAAACACGACAGGAATTTAGGCAAGGAAGAGTCAAAAAGCTATATGAAGAAGGAAAATCTCTAGAAGAAATTGCAAATATAGAAAATGTAACAACCACTGCAATAAAGAAGGATATAAGAGAACTAGCAGAAAGAGGTCAAATACAACCTAGAAATAAATTTAGGGAAAGAAGGATGAAAGAAAGGCAACAGCTTGTAATGAGATTGTATAATGAAGGGAAATCAGTAAGCGCAATATCTGCCCTAATAGGAGTATCCAATAAATTAATATATAAAGACATTCAGAAATTGAAACAAGAAAATAAAATAGAAAGTGGTATAAGAAAACAGAAAAGGCAAGAACAAATTGTGATTTTGTACAGTGAAGGTAAAACAATTAGAGAAATAGCACAAGAGATGCAAGTTAGTATGTGTACAGTTTGTCGTGATATTAACAACTTAATGAAATATGGAAAAATAATATCACCGCCTAAGACTCAAAAAGAAAAAGAGAGAGACGAAAGAACTGAAGAAATATTAAAGCTTGTTAATGAGGGGAAAAAAGTTACTGATATTGCCAAAGAGTTAGGAGTAACGAGAACAACAATATATAATCATTTGAAAAACTTAGAAACTAAAGTAAAGGTGATTATAAATGCTTATATAAAAGAACAGAAAAATCAAGAAGTAAAAGAATTTATAGATGCTTGCTTAAATAATAATTATTTATCACAAGAATTTCAAGCAAAGTTAATTAAATTTAAAGAGGAAATAGAAAAAGTAGAAGAAAAAGAAAAGCATGAAGAAGAAAGATAATTAAAATAAAGAAAATATTTTTATTAAGTAAAAGTATTTTCTTTATTTTTGTATAAAAAACGTATAAACATAAAAACTAAGAAAAGATAAAGAAAAATGGAGGAATTTTTATGTATAATTTTAGAACAGATTTAGCATCTGAAAGAAGAGAGATATACCAAAAGGCGTATAACATACAAGGGCAAATTGATGGAATTGAAAGCGAAAGTAAAAATATAAGCGACAAGATAAAATTAGAAAAAGTAAAAATAACAAATGAAAACGGAGAAAAAGCGATAGGAAAACCACAAGGGGAATATGTAACAATAGATATTAAAAAATTAAAAATATTTCAAGAAGAAGAAATTGAAGAAGCATCAGATGTGTTATCAAAAGAATTAAAAGAAATTTTAAATAAGCATGTAGAGCCTCAAGAAGAAATCTTAGTAGTTGGACTTGGAAATATATATGTAACACCTGATAGTTTGGGACCAAAAGTCGTAAACGAAATAGAAGTTACAAGACATATAATGACATATATGCCACAATATGTAGAAGAGGGAACTAGAATGGTAAGTGCAATTGCACCAGGAGTATTAGGAACGACAGGAATTGAAACTTTAGAAATATTAAAAGGAATAGTTGATAATATAAAACCAAAACTAATTATAGCAATAGATGCTCTTGCATCAAGAAGTATTGAAAGAATTAGTAGTAGTATTCAATTATCAGACACAGGAATTACGCCAGGAGCAGGGGTTGGAAACAAAAGAAAAGAACTTAGTATAAATACTTTGGGAATACCAGTGATTGCAATAGGAATACCTACGGTTGTAGAAACAGCAGTTCTTGTTAATGAAAGTTTAGACTTATTTATTGGAAAATTACAAGATGAAGCAAAATCAAATGACTATCTAAATGATATGAAGGAAAATGACAATTACGAAGAAATAAAGGAAGCTCTAGTGCCACAAGACTATAACCTTATAGTAACCCCTAAGGAAATAGATGATTTAATAGAAAATATGAAGGAAGTTGTATCAAGAGGAATAAATAAAGCCGTATAAATTATTGATTTTTTAAAAATAAAGAAATATAATGTAACAAAAAGGGGAAAAAGAATGAAAGAAAAAGAAGAAATAGGACAAGGACTAGAAGAATTGTTAGTAGAACTTAGAAATAAAAACAACTTTGTTTTTCTTATCTATGGCAAATGCATTTTAAAAGAGGAAATCTAAAGAAAAAAGTCGAAAAATATTGAAAAAAGTTAGTAATTAATATATAATGCAGTTAATGTTAAAGGTAAGGAGAGGATAGTATGGACAAAAAAGAGGATAAAAAAGCAGATAAAAAATTAGAACCAAAAGAGAATGTAAAAGTAGAAAAGGTAGAGACAAAAAAATCAAAAGACCCAAAGAAAGCTCCAGAAGCTAAAAAAGAGGAACCTAAATTTCAACAAGCAACAAAAAAAGAAGCGGACAAAGTAAATAAAGAGCAAAAAAAAGAAAATAAAAAAGCAAAAGGAACAAAAACAAAATCTAAAAAGCCATGGATTCCAACAGCGATAATAGCAGCTGTAGTTATTGCTGTTATTGCAATATTAACAGTTATGATTATAATTTCAAGTGATCCTAAAAAAGCTTTAGATGGATTATTAACCAATTTGAAATCTGGAAACTTTGAAAAAGCGCAAGAATATTTAGCAGGAGAGGATACTGAATTAACTAGTACTTCATTAGATGAAGAAACACAAAAATTGTTATTCGAGAAACTTGTATGGAATATAAAAAAAGTAACTCAAGAAAATGATAAAGCAACAATAGAAGTGGAAATAAAAAATAAAGATTTCCAAACAGTTGTAAATAATTACGCAAAGAGAGCATTAAATGCAGCCAAAGAAGCTATTGCTAATGGAAACACACAACCAATTTCAGAACAAGATTTCCAAAAGTATTTTTTAGAAGAATTAAAGAATGAAGATATAAAACCAACAACAAGTACAAAAACAATAAATGCCATAAAAATAGATAAAAAATGGAAAGTTGTTTCTGATGATGCATTAGTAAGTGCTATACTACCAGGTTTAGAAGAAACTTTAAATGCGTTATCATAAAAAATACACCTCAATTATTAAAAAATATAATTGGGGTGTATTTTTACTTGTTTTTATTGACGGGTGTTTTGGTGTGTATCTCATTTTTATATAAATTACAAATATTACAATCAGAACAAAAAGCAACTCTATTTTCAAAAATAGATGTTAAAGTATTTATAAATTCATCAGGATATGAATTTATAAAATGAATATATATTTTCTTCGGCAGTAATGTCAATAAAGAATTTAGAATATAATCATTTGTAGAAAAGCTAATATCGCTTAGATATTTTGCAGTTAAATTATTATCAGAAATATTAATAATTTCTTTGTGTTCATTTAATAGTAAATTTTCTGTATTAGAATATATAAGATGAATAATATTGCAAGCAGGATTTCTAGAATTTATATATAATTTTAGAAGAGATATAAATTCTAGATATTCTTTTTGAATAATAAAGTTATTAACAGCTTCGTCGACTATTTTATCTAAAGAAAGAAAATATTTTTTTAGTCTAAAATGTATAAAGCCATTTATATATAAAGATCTATTATTAGCAAGATAATTATAAAAAGAATTATAAAGTATTTTAAATTTTTTATCAAATATTACTGAAAAGTTATCTGTCATAATATCAAAACAAAAATTTAATATTTTTTTACGCTCAGTATTATCAAAATAAAAATAGTTCTGACTAAGAATTGTATTTATAAAATGTTCTTCTAGTTCATCAATAACCATTAAAGACAAAATAGACGAAATCTGTCTCAAAAAATCATATATATCGGAACCATTATAATGAATAATTATATTTTTATAATGTTTAAATTCTTGTAATGAAAAACAGATATTATTTAAATCTATATGTCTTAACTCATTTAGTAGATATTGTATTAAATTAGAATTGTTAGTTTTTATACATATTGATTTCATAAAAATCTCCCTTCCATAAAAATATTATCTACTAAATAAACGAAACTTATACATTATTGTATGAAGATAAAATAAAAATGTAACTTGTTTGCCAAAAATAAAAGCCTCATAAAAATAAGGCTTTTAATAATTTATCCATATATATTGTAATCAATATCAGGGAAAAGACAATCTTTTTTACTAATATCTTTTAAAAATTCTTCATCAATTTTATTATCTTTAATTTGATAATATAATTTTGTAAAACGACCAATGTGGTCCTTAATTCTTTTTTTTGCATAATCTACCATGGTGCCGTTAGTTATAATAAATAACCAATCACTACTTTGTGCCAGTAAAAGTTCTCTGGCACATTGATTTAGAGCTTTTTTCTTTAGGCCTCTGGCATTAGGGTAAAGATTAGCTAATTCACACATTCGATCTCCTGCAACATGTAAATGTCTATGAGCGTAATCATTTGAAGGGTTTAACCATACTTCACTATATCCATTTGCTCCCCAGCTAGAACGACAAGGAGAACACACTTGTATATTAGGATATTTATCTATATATTCTGATGGAGTAATAAGTTTAAAATTACAATCATCATAATAAATCTTTTTGAATAGAATATATAACCAATAGGGACCTTCATACCACCAATGGCCATAAAGTTCGGCATCATATGGACATAAGATAATAGGTGGATTTTCAGTATATGGAGCTAAGTCGTTTATCTGTGTATTCCTTGAGTCTAAAAAATGCCCTGCTTGTTTTTCTGCAGAATCTTTTGCCCATTGCACATTGTAATAATCTTTAAATTCAGTATCTCCTGTAATCCTGTAATATTTAATTCCTGTATGAACTCTAACACCGTTATGAGCAATATAAGGTTTTATATAATCATAATCAGCTTCATATCCAATATCTCTATAAAATTCACGATAATTAAAATCTCCAGGATAACCGTTTATGGAGCTCCATACTTGTCTTGAAGATTCGATATCTCGTCCAAAAGCGATAACGCCTTCAGGAGAAACAATAGGAGCAAATGTACCATAAAGAGGAGTAGGATCAGCATATAAAATTCCATGAGATTCTGTAATTATGTAGTCAATTCCGAATTCTTTTAAATATTTATCAGCCTCAGGAACATAACCACATTCTGGAAGCCATATTCCGCGAGGTTTTTTTCCAAAATATCTTTCATAAGTTTGAACGCCGACTGCTATTTGAGCTTTAACAGTTTTTTCATTTACATATAAGATAGGAAAATATCCATGTGTAGCACCACATGTTATAATTTCTAACACACCAATATCCTGAAAATGCTTAAAAGCTTCAATTAAATTACAATTATAAACATCTTTAAATAAATGTAAATCATTAGAATAGCGTTCAAAGTAATAATGAGAAAGTTTATTTAAACGTTCGTCGCCAGCCGTTCTTGTAATTTCTTTTTTTGATAATTCAATTAATTTTTTTAAATATTTTATGTATTTTCTTTGTAATAACTTGTTATCTAACATTGAAAGTAGAGGAGGAGTCATTGACATTGTTATTCTAAAATCAACACCTTCATCTACTAATTTCTGAAAATTTGTTAGTAATGGAATATAAGTTTCAGAAATAGCTTCGTAAAGCCAGGATTCCTCTAAATAATCATCACTTTCCGGATGATGTATAAAAGGTAGGTGAGCATGAAGAACGAAACTTACATAACCTTTTTTCTCTTGCATATTTTATCTCCTTTGTTTTATATTTTTATATTTTCCAAAAACAAAAGCGACACAATTAATTATATGCCGCATTTGCATTCAATTAACAATTGCCTATGAAGAAGGGTGAGAAGATGGATTAGTTAAATCGTAAATATCTTCCACATTTTCATTTTTATAAATTGTTTTGTATAAATCATAAATATCATAAACTTTTCCCATATTTTGCATGAATGATAATGTAGTAATTGGTTTTTCTGTAGTTTGACCAGTTTTAACATTTCTGAAATAAACCATTTTCTGATTTTTATCTAACAAAATTTTATCATTAGGAGATTCCATTTCATTTGAAGTTGTTACATAAATAAAATCAGAAGGTTGCAACTTTTCTGTTTTTACAATAGGGCGCCTACCAAGTTCAATTCTGTAATCGCACTTACTATCAGCAATATGTAAATACCAACTATTTGCAAAATCATTTATTTCTACTTCAAAACTATACCCTAAAGTGTCATTGTGAACAATTAGGACGGGTTTAGTTTCTTGAAAAAAGTTTTCACCATATTGTTTTTCAAAGTTTTTTCTATCTTTATCAGAAATATCCCAATAGATAAATAAAGTAGATGGTGTTTGAGCTAATACTCTTATAACAGTTTGATTATATCGATAAGGCAAATCATAATATTCCACGATTTCAGGAACTTTTTTTGTTACTTTATTTGATGTATTTTTTTTCGTTGCAGTTTTTTTTGTGGTTGCTTTCTTAGATGAACGTACTTTTACTGTTGATTTTCTAGAAGTACTATTAGAAATTTTTGTTGTAGTACGTTTAGTTGCTTTTGAGGCAGTCGCTTCTGTCTGTTTTAATTTTGCAGGCTTTTTACTTGCAGCTTTTTTAGTGATTTTAAGTTCTTTTTCTAATTCTGTTTGTTCTTTTGTTTTTCTTGGCATTTTTGTCCTCCTATGTAATCTCTTTTAACTATACAATATCTTATACTAAAAGCAAAATAAATTCAAGCAAAAAAGTAAGTTTTTTTAAAATAAAAATGATTTTGTGGTCAGAGGAAAAAAATCATTATTGACATTAAGTGAATAATAGTGTATTATGAGAATATATTAAAACCAAAGAGGAGAATTGAAAAAAATGATAAACGCTGAAACCGTTGCGAGAGTACACACACACACACACACACTTTATGTTTACTAAATAATAAAAAAGTTAATAATATAATAGAAATAAATGCAAAGATAGTAATAGAAGCCTATTAATGTAGGCTTTTGTTGCTATCTTTTTTAGTGAGAAAAAGGGTTGGATAGGTATTAAAATTTTAAGTATAAAAATAAAATGAAGGGAGAAAAAACAATGAAAAAGACATTAAAAAGACAAAATGGAATTACATTAATTGTACTAGTAATAACAGTTATAGTGCTTTTAATACTTGCAGGGGTATCAATAGCAATGCTAACAGGAGAAAATGGGATAATAACTCAAGCAATAAAAGCTAAAGAAAATACAGAGCAAGCAGCCAAAAACGAAGCAGCAGCATTAAATAATATAGAAGGTTATTTAAATGAACAAACAGGAGAAAGTTATTTAAAAAACAAGGGAATAAATAGCCCAAAATTAGTAGATGGAATGAGAGCAGTAATGTTTAAGCTTCCAAAGGGAAATAGCAAAGGAGAAGTAATCGAAAGAGGACAAGACGGTTTTGATGAAAATAACTGGTATAATTACGAAGAAAAAAAATGGGCAAATGCTAGAACTCAAGATGGAAGTTATTGGGTATGGATACCAAGATATGCGTATAAGATAACATATAAAAATCTATCTAATAAATCAGAAGGTGGAACAATAGATATAAAATTTTTAGTAGGAACAACAGACCAATATTATGATGAACAAGGAAATTTGAAAACTGCTAAAAGGGCAACATCAGCAACAGAAGAGATTGATACAACAAAAGACTATTATGTACATCCAGCATTTACAGATGAAAGCAAAATTAATTATGCAAATGGTGGATGGGATAAAGAGCTAACAGGAATATGGGTAGCAAAATTTGAAGCAGGATATGCGAGTGGGAATAATAATGCGCCAGTAAAAGCAAGTTCGACAAATTATACTAAATCACTATCATATGTAGCGGAAATAGAAGCGGGAACTTCAGAGACAGTTTATATAGAAGCGAGAAACTGGCTAGATGGAATATATGGAGAAAGTAAAACAGCGATAAAGTATCCTACATTTCAACCTTTGACATATACAATGATTTACATTAACTTAAACGATGCTTATAATATTTCAAAACGATTAACAGAAAAAGATAATATATATGGACTAAGTGAAAATACAGCAAATAGTCATCTGATGAAAAATAGTGAGTATGGAGCTTTAGAATATTTAACACATAGCAAATATGGAACAAATGCCGAGGAGCCATATTTAAATAATATAACATTAAATAGTGGAAATAAACAGAGAACAGAAACTACAGGACGAAACGGTGTAGATAGTGTATATTCAGTTTCTGGAGTTACAACCGGCGAAATTAAATCAAAAACAAAAATAACTACAATAGAAAATATAAATAAAATACAAGGAAATAATGCTAATGATGGTGTATATGCATGGAATCAAATTGAAGGTCAAAAAGCAAGTAATACATTAAATATGTATGGTGTATATGACATAAGCGGAGGAACGTGGGAAAGAATAGCGGCATATGTTCCAAACGAAAATGAAAATTTAAAAAGATATGGTCAGGATTTAACATATGATAGAGATATTCTAAAAACTGAAAGTACAAAATATGTAACAGTATATCCATTTGATAAAATAAGTGATAATACATCATTGGAAGAAACAGAAGCAAATCGAGATTTGACAAGTTCAGAAAATTATAAAAAAAATAAATATATATGGGGAGATGGAGTAAGAGAGGTATCAACACAAGGAAAGGGGTATACATCTTGGAATAATGATTATTCATATTATCCAGGTTTAAATAGACCATTTTTTGTAGTTAGTGGTAGTTTCGACAATAACATATATTCAGGGATACATATATTTAGTAGAAATGAAGGATATCAATCTAATGGAACATCATTTAGACCCGTGATTGTAGAACCTTAAAAGGTAAAAACAAAGTCTTTTCATGTCGAAATTGTTAATAATGATTTTTTCTCCGACCCCAAAATCATTATTGACAAATAAAAATAAAGATAGTAGAATACAGTAACGATACAGTATATTATTGATTGTTACTGTATTAATTTATATCTATTAAACATTAAAATTCTAAATTATTTAAGATCTAAAAAATCCAATGCGAAAACATATAAAAATGTGAAAGAAGGTGAAAAAAGAGAAAAATAAAGAAAATCTAATAAAAATGCTAGATTTACTTTAGAGGCAACATTGACTTTAAAGTCGAAAAACACTATAACAACTAAAACAAAGGAGGAAGATTAAATTAATGTTTTAACCCCAAAAGACTATTGGAAATATAGAAGCCTTAACACAAAAAGAGAAATAGTATTTAATCATAATATTAATGTATTCAAATTTAATAAATAGTAAATTTACAAAAGAGGAAATTGAAGAATATCAAAATAAATTAAAAGGAGGTGGTACTGTGGCAAAAGCAGAAAAATTTTTTGCAGAACTATTAGATGACAAGTTTACAGAGATGCAGGAAAAAGGAATGGCTAAAGGACTTGCACAAGGAATTGCACAGGGAATTGCACAAGCAGTAAAAGGAATGATAAGCATTAAAATGAAAGATGAAGATATAAAAAAAGCTACTAACATTAGTGATAAGGAACTTGAAAAAATAAAAAAAGAAATAGTAATTTGAACTGACCGCTTATGATAATTGAAAAAGAAAATAAGAAAATATATAATAAGGGCACTGTAAGAAACAGTGTTCTTTTATTTAAGGAGGAAAAGTTTTTGGTTATAGATAAAATAAAAAAATTAAACAAAAAAGAAGTAAAGCGCTTAAAAAATGAAAGAGCATCAGATAAAATGATAGGAAAATGGGTAAAATGTGATGCATGTAAGGAAATCTTATACAAGGAAGATGTCCACAACAATTTAAGCGTGTGCCCTAATTGTGGTAATCATTTTAGATTATCTGCTAGGAGGAGAATAAAACAAATTGTAGATGAGGGAACATTTGAAGAAATAGGGAAAGAAATTACAACAAAAGATCCTTTGAACTTTAATGGTTATATAAAAAAAGTAGATACGTTAAAGGAAAAAATTAAAATAGATGAAGCGATAAAATGTGGAAAATGTAAAATAGAAGGAAATAGTGCGATACTAGGAGTTATGGATGGAAACTTCCTAATGGGAAGTATGGGGGTAGCAGTAGGAGAAAGAATAGCATTAGCAGTTGATGAAGCTATAAAAAAGAACTTACCATTAATAATTTTTTGTGTATCTGGCGGAGCAAGAATGCAAGAAGGTATAATTTCCTTAATGCAAATGGCAAAAACATCTAGCAAAATAGCTGAATTGAGTGAAAATGGGAATTTATATATATCTGTTTTAACAGATCCGACAACAGGAGGAGTAACTGCAAGCTTTGCTAGTTTAGGAGATATAATTTTAGCAGAGCCAAATGCTTTAATAGGATTTGCAGGACCAAGAGTAATAGAACAAACTATAAAACAAAAATTACCACAAGGATTTCAAAGTGCAGAGTTTTTATTAGAACATGGATTTGTGGATAAGATAGTTGACAGAAAAGATATGCGACATATGCTAGCTAAACTAATTAAATTACATAGTAAAAACAATGAGAAAGAGGTGATGCTATGATTTCGGCATGGGATAAAGTTACACTTGCAAGACAAGCAGAAAGACCAAAAACATTAGATTATATAAATACGATATTTGATGACTTTATAGAACTTCATGGAGATAGAAGATATGGAGATGATAAAGCAATAGTCGGCGGAATAGCAACACTAGAAGGAATTCCAGTAACAATAATCGGAGAGCAAAAGGGTAAAAATGTAAAAGAAAATATGGAAAGAAATTTTGGAATGCCACAACCAGAGGGATATAGAAAAGCACTACGTTTAATGGAACAAGCGGAAAAATTTCAAAGACCAATAATAACATTTATAGATACACCTGGAGCCTATCCTGGTATGGGGGCAGAAGAAAGAGGTCAAGGGGAAGCCATTGCGAATAATATTATGAAAATGTCGAGACTTAAAGTTCCAATAATATGCATAGTTATTGGAGAGGGCTCAAGTGGAGGAGCTTTAGCAATAGGAGTGGGAGATAAAGTTGTAATGCTAGAAAATGCAGTGTATTCAATACTTTCTCCAGAAGGGTTTGCAACGATACTATATAAAGACTCAAGTAAAGCAAAAGAAGCAGCAGAAAATATGAAAATAACAGCAAAGGACTTAAAAAAATTTAATATAATTGATGAAATTATTAAAGAACCGGAAAATGGAGCACAAAATGACTTCGAAAGAATTGCAGAAGATATAAAACAATATTTAATAGACAATATTAAAAAATTACAAAAAATATCAATAGAAGATTTGCTGAAAAAAAGAAATGAATATAACTATAAAATTTAGGAGGTAAAAAATGATATTAGAAAACAAAAAAATTGTAATTATGGGAGTTAGAAATAAATGGAGCATAGCATATGGAGCAGCAAAAGCTGCATATGAACAAGGGGCAGAGGTAATTTGCACATGTGCAGGAGAAAATTTAGATAAAGTCAAAACATTATTAGAAGAATTACCAGGAACAAGTGTATATGCAATGGAAGATGTAAGTGTTCAAGCGAACATAGAAAAATGTTTAGATGAAATAAAAGAAAAGCACGGAAAAGTTGATGGGATGTTACATGCTATAGCACATGCCAATACAGAAGATTTAAGAAATGATTTTCTATTAACTACACAAAATGGTTTTGCTCATGCATTAGATGTTAGTAGTTATTCGTTAACTGCAATAGCAAGAGCTGCAAAGGAAAAAGAACTATTAAATGATGGAGCAAGTATTGTGGCATATACATATTATGGTTCAGAAAAAGTAATAGAAGGATATAATGTAATGGGAGTGGCAAAAGCGGCATTAGAAACTAGCATTAAATATTTAGCCGCAGATTTAGGAAAGTATGGATATAGAGTGAATGGGATTTCGGCAGGACCTATAAAAACTTTGTCTGCAAAAGGAATAAAAGACTTTGGGACAATACTAAATGTTGTTGAAGAAAAAGCACCATTGCATAAAAATGTAACAATAGAACAAGTGGGAAACAGTACAGCTTTTCTATTTAGTGATATGTCGAGTGCAATTACTGGCGAAATTATCCATGTTGACAATGGGTATTCAATAATGGGAGTATAAAATAGCAATTTTTGCTATTTTTTTATTTTTATACCAAAAAAGCTTTAAAAAATAGGTAAAATGTTATACAATAGTATAAAATGATTTTAGGAGAGGTATATGAATAAAAAATGGCAAATATGTGAAATAAATCAAGAAAAAGTAAATGAAATAAAAGAGAAATATAAGATAAGTGATTTACTTGCCACAATATTAGTTAACAAAAAGTTAGTTGATAAAGATGATATAGAATTATTTTTAAATCCAACAAGAAATGATTTTTATGATCCGTTTTTGATAAATGATATGGACATTGCAACAGAAAGAATAATAAAAGCAATTAAAAATCAAGAAAAGGTTATAATATATGGAGATTATGATGTTGATGGAATTACAAGTATTACAGTGTTAAAAAGTTTTTTGAAAGATGCGGGACTAGAGGTAGGATATTATATTCCTAATAGACTAGAAGAAGGATATGGACTAAACAAAAATGCAATAGATAAGATTTATAACGAGAATTATGAACTGATGATTACAGTAGACTGCGGAATATCTGCAAATGAAGAAATTGAATATGCAAATTCATTGGGCTTAGAAGTAATTGTAACAGACCATCACGAACCTGGAGATGTAATTCCAAACGCATTAGCTGTAATTGATAACAAAAGGAAAGATAGTAGATACCCATTTAGAGAATTGGCGGGGGTTGGAGTGGCATTTAAAGTAGCGCAAGCACTTGGACAAAAATTAGGAATGAGAGAAGAAGCATATCTAAAATATTTAGATATAGTATGTGTGGGAACAATCTCAGATATAGTACCTTTAATAAGTGAAAATAGAGTCATAGCAAAATTAGGGCTAAAGTTGATAAAACAAACTAAAAACTTAGGACTAAGGTCAATTATTAATTCATCAGGATATAATCAGATAAATTCAACAACAATATCTTTTGGGGTAGCACCACGAATTAATGCCTGTGGAAGAATGGGAAAGGCAGAAGAAGCGCTTAATTTATTACTTTCTCAAGACATATATCAAGTAAATGAATTGACAAAAAAACTAAATGACCATAATAGAGAAAGACAAGAAATTGAAAAAAGTATTTTCAACGATGCTATCCAAAAGATAGAAAAAGAGCAATTAAGTAATAATAGAACAATAGTACTAGGAGGAGAAAATTGGCATCATGGAGTTATCGGAATTGTATCTTCAAAAATAACGGAGATGTATTTTAAACCTAGTATATTACTTAGTTTTGAAGAAGATGGAATTGGAAAAGGTTCAGGAAGAAGTATACCAGGATTTGATTTGCATGAAGCATTGATGAAATGTGAAGATACAATAGAAAGATTTGGTGGACATAGTATGGCGATTGGAATAACAATAAAAAAAGATAAATTAGATGAATTTTATAAGCAGTTCGAAGGTATTGCTAAAGAAAATAAAATTGAAGAAATAATACCAATTGTAAATATAGATGCCAAAGTAGATTTAAACGAAATAAATAAATCAATGGTAGCTGATTTAAAAGAGCTAGAACCTTTTGGAGAAGCTAATAAGATGCCAATCTTTGCATTTAAAAATGTAAAAATTGATTCTATTAGAGCACTTTCTGAAGGAAAACACCTAAAGCTAACATTAAGAGACAATAATCAGATTGTTAATGCTATAGGATTTAATATGGGAAAACTGGCGGATGAGTATAAAATAGGAGATAAAATTGACATTGCAGGAATGCTAGAAATCAACACATTTAATGGAGTAGACAATTTGCAGATAAATATAAAAGATATTATGAAATCGATATAACGAAAATTTAAGGGGGCATATGTATGAGTGAACAAAAAAACGCAACTATACAAGATGTAATTTCAAAGAGAAAACAACATGCAAGGCGTGTAGATACAAAGTTAATCATGCGTGCATATAATTATGCAATAAATCTTCATGGAGATCAAAAAAGAAAATCGGGAGAACCGTATATTATCCACCCAATTAATGTTGCATATATATTAGCAGATATAGGGCTAGATGATAGCACGATTTGTGCTGCCCTTTTGCATGATGTGGTTGAAGATACTAAAGCTTCACAAGCAGATATAACAAAGGAATTTGGACAAGGAATTTCTGATATGGTAGCAGGAGTTACAAAATTAAGTAAAATTTCTTTTGCTTCTGTAGAAGAGCAACAAGTTGAAAATTATAGAAAAATGTTCCTTGCTATGGGAAAAGATATTAGGGTAATATTAATAAAATTAGCTGATAGACTTCATAATATGCGAACATTAAAGTTTTTAAAACCTGATAGGCAACAAGCAATAAGTAAGGAGACGATGGATTTATATGCACCTCTTGCTAATAGATTAGGGTTATATTCTTTAAAATGGGAATTGGAAGATTTATCATTTAAATATTTATACCCAACAGAATATCATGAATTAGTTGAAGGGATAAATAAAAAAAGGGAAGAAAGATTAAAATTTATTGACAAAATAATGTCAGATATACGTACAGCATTAAAGAAACAAAAAATTGATGCAGAAGTTACAGGAAGAGCAAAACATTTATATTCAATTTACCGAAAAATGAAAAGGGATAATAAAACTCTAGACCAAATTTATGATTTATTTGCGCTTAGAATTTTAGTTAATTCTGTTAAAGATTGTTATGCCGTACTGGGCGTTGTCCATGAACTGTATAGTCCAATGCCAGGTAGATTTAAAGACTATATTGCAGTTCCTAAACCTAATATGTATCAATCAATACATACAACACTTTTAGGAGAAAAAGGAACACCATTTGAAGTGCAAATCCGTACATGGGAAATGCATCGTATTGCTGAATATGGTATTGCAGCACATTGGGCATATAAAGAAGCAAGCTATTTTGGAAAGAAACAAGCCGTAAAAGTTGGAGAAGATAAATTAGCTTGGCTTCGTGAAACTTTGGAATGGCAAAAAGATATGCAAGATCCACAAGAATTTCTGGAAACATTAAAAACCGAATTATTCGAAGACGAAGTATATGTATTTACTCCAAAGGGAGCAATAAAAGTATTGCCAAGAGGAGCTACTCCAATAGACTTTGCATATAGTATACATGCAGAAATAGGTCATCATATGACTGGTTGTAAAATTAATAGTAAAATGATGCCGATAATAACACCACTAAAAAGTGGAGATATTGTAGAGATAATTACATCAGATAATTCAAGAGGACCTAGTAGAGACTGGCTGAAATTTGTAAAAAGTTCAAGTGCTAAAAACAAAATAAAAAGTTGGTTTAAAAAAGCACAAAAGTCTGAAAATGTTGAAAAAGGAAAAAGCTTAATAGAAAAAGAGATAAAAAGAATAGGGCTTACTCATGCAGATTTATTTAAACCAGAGTATATAGAGCCTATGATGAACAGATATCGTTATAATGACTTAGATGAAATGTATGCAGCGGTTGGATTTGGAGCTAATTCGGCATATAAAGTAATTGCAAGGGTATTGCAAGAATATAGAAAAGAGCATATAGAAGATAATATAGAAGAAAAGATAGAAGAATTAGCAAAAGCTAAAAACAAAAAACCAAAACCATCAAATTATGGTGTTATTGTAAAAGGAATAGACAATTGTTTAGTAAAACTTTCGAGATGTTGTAATCCGCTTCCAGGAGATGAAATTGTTGGATATATAACCAAAGGAAGAGGAGTGTCAGTGCATAGAAAAGATTGCACTAATATTAAAAACTTGATTTCTGAAGAAAACAGAATGATAGATGTAGAATGGTATAACGAAAATAAAGATAGTTATCAGGCTGATATTGAAATACACTCAAATGACAGAACTGGACTATTATTGGATATATTAAAAGAAATAGGAACAACCAAAGCTAAAATTTTAGGGGTAAATACGAAAACAACAAAAGAGAGAATAGCAATAATTAATGTTATATTAGATGTAGAAAGTTTAGAAGAGTTAAACAAAGCAATAAAGGTAATAAGAAAAGTAAACAGTGTATATGAAGTAAAACGTATATAATTTAAAATGGGAAGGTATAAAATGATTTTAAAAGAACTAAAGATAGATACATGGGTTGGAGATCCAACAAATTGTTATATAATTTTTGATGAAAAATCAAAAGAAACTATGGTTATCGATCCTGCTGGAGATGTAGACCGAATTTGTGAAATGATAAGTATATTAGGAGGGGAACTTAAATATATATATTTAACTCATTGCCACGGGGACCATATTTTAGGAGTTACAGAGCTGAAAACCAAATGCGGTGGAAAAATTTTAATACACAGAAATGATGCAGAAGGTTTAAATAATGCAAAAATAAATTTGACTCCATATATTACACAAAAAGAAATTGAATTAGAAGCGGACTCAAGAATTGATGATGGAGACTTAATACATTTAGGCGAATTACAATTTCAAGTAATACACACACCAGGACATACAAAAGGAGGAACAGCACTTTACTGTAAAGCGGAAAATTGTTTGTTCTCAGGAGATACCCTTTTTAGAGGTACCTGGGGAAGAACGGATGTACCGACAGGAAGTTTAGAAGAGATAATGGATTCAATTGTTAATAAATTAATGATATTACCAGCAGAAACGATATGCTATCCAGGACATGGTCTAAGCACTAAAATTAGAGACGAAAGACCAATATATTTAGAATTAAAACCAAAACTACCATAAATAAAAAGGAGGAGAAAAATGCTAAAAACAGAACCAAGAACATTATCAGGGTTTATGGAGTTGTTACCAAATGAACAAATTCTATTCAATGAAATGAAAAAAACAATAGAAGAAACATATCAAAAATTTGGTTTTCTACCATTAGATACACCTGTTATTGAATTATCAGAAGTATTATTAGCTAAAGCTGGAGGAGAAACAGAAAAACAAATTTATAGATTTAATAAAGGTGATAATGATTTATCATTAAGATTCGATTTAACTGTACCACTTTCAAAATATGTGGCAAAAAATTATGGAAATTTAGCCTTTCCGTTCAGGAGATATCAAATTGGAAAGGTATATCGTGGAGAAAGAACTCAAAGAGGTAGATTTCGTGAGTTTTATCAATGTGATATTGATGTAATAGGCGATGGAGAATTAGATTTAATTAATGATGCAGAAATGCCAAGTGTTATTTATACAATATTTACGAAATTAGGTTTTTCTGATTTTACAATAAAAGTAAATAACAGAAAGATATTAAATGGACTATTTGAAAGTTTAGAACAAAAAGAAAAATCAACAGAAATCTTAAGGATAATAGACAAAATAGAAAAAATAGGAAAAGATGCAGTTATATCCGAATTAGAAAAAATAGAAGTATCTACAGAAGCAATAAACAAGATAATGTCATTTATAGAAATTAGTGGTACTACTAATGAAAAAATACAAAAGCTAAAAGATTTAAACATTAACAACGAAACATTTAATAACGGAATTTATGAACTTGAATATGTTGTAGAACATATGAAAATGTTTGAAATTCCTGAAAGAAACTTTATAGTAGATTTAACAATAGCTCGTGGGCTAGATTATTATACTGGAACAGTATATGAAACATTTCTAAACGACTATAGGGAATTAGGAAGTATATGTTCAGGTGGAAGATATGAGAATTTAGCAGAATATTATACTGATAAAAAATTGCCAGGAGTTGGTATATCAATAGGACTAACCAGGTTGTTTTACAAATTAAATGAAATGAATTTAATTAGAGCTAATAAAAAAGCAATAGCAGATGTTTTAATAATTCCAATGGTAGATGATTTAACTATACCAATAAGAATTGCAAATAAACTAAGACAAGAAGGAACTAATACAGAAGTATATTTAAACAATAAAAAATTAAAAGCTAAATTTAAGTATGCTGATAAATTAAAGATTCCATATGTAATTGTAATAGGAGAAGATGAAATAAAAGCTCAAAAATACACACTAAAAAATATGGAGACAGGAGAAGAGCAAAAAGTGGACTTTTAAGGATAAATAATATTGAAAAAGTACAGATAATGTAGTATAATAGCAAGGTATTTAGTTTTATTGGCTTCGGAGTAGTAAGGAGTGCTTATGAAAAAAAATAATTTTTCCGAAGCAGCACAATTTGTGCTACGAGTTTGTAAAAGGTTTGCAAAGAGAATCGTAAAGATTATCTGTGCAATTGCTTTTTTACTTCTTGCATTTTGCAGTATTGCATGGGGGTTGTCATTCATATTGCCATCGCCAAGAGGGTTATTAATGACATCTTTGTTAGCAACAGTTATATTAATAGTTACGATTGTTGAAGAATGGGATCTTTACAAGAGTGAGCAAGAAGCTAACAAAGCAGAAGATAAGAAAAAACTATCGTAGCACGTAGAAAAGGAGCAATAAATATGCTCCTTTTTTGTAGATATTTATAAAATATTGTTTCTATGATATAATTATTTTGGTGATGAATGTGAAAGTATTATTTAAAAACAAAACGAAATATTATAAAATATACAATATATATGAAACACCAACTTTTTTCTATATTTATATTGATAGGATACATGCATTTTTATTAAAAAAAGAAAATTTTTTGATTCGGTACGCCTGTTGATTTTTCAACATTTATTAGAAAAAAGTTTTGGTATTGTTACAAAAAAGTCAAATGAATGTTTGACTTTTTGTTTTTTTATGTTATAATAAGTACAAATGTTCGCTAAAAGGAGACTGAGATGAAATTATTTGAAAAACTAAAGATATTAGCTGATGCTGCAAAATATGATGCTTCTTGCAGTTCAAGTGGAAGTAGCAGAAAGAATACAGAGGGTATTGGAAACGCACATACGTCAGGAATATGTCATAGTTGGGGAGCTGACGGAAGGTGTATATCGTTATTAAAGATATTGTTTTCTAATTGTTGCATATATGATTGTAAATATTGTGTAAATCGTTGTACTAATAATGTAAAAAGAGCAACTTTTACACCACGTGAAGTGGCGGATCTAACGATAAATTTTTATAAACGAAATTATATTGAAGGATTGTTTTTAAGCTCAGCAGTTATAAAATCTCCTAATCATACTATGGAACTTTTAATTAATACAATTACAATTTTAAGAAAAGAATATAAATTTAATGGTTATATACATTGCAAAACAATACCAGGTGCGAGCAAAGACTTAATAGATAAATTGGGAAAATTAGTAGATAGAATGAGCATTAATATTGAACTTCCTTCAAATGAAAGTTTAAAATTGTTAGCTCCACAGAAACAAAAAGACGGAATTTTGAAACCAATGAATTATATTTCAAGTGAAATTAAGCAAAATAAAATGGACAAAAATAAATTTAAAAGTGATTTTGTGCCAGCAGGGCAAACGACACAATTAATAATTGGAGCAACGCCGGAAAGTGATTTGAAAATTTTAAATTTATCAGAAAATTTATATAAAAAATTAAGTTTAAAAAGAGTGTACTATTCTGCATATGTTAGCGTTAATAATGATAAAAATTTGCCAACTTTAGAAGTTCCGCCATTACTTAGAGAAAATAGATTATATCAAGCAGACTGGTTACTAAGATTTTATGGTTTTAAAGCTAATGAACTTTTAGATGAACAACATCCTAATTTTAATAATATATTGGATCCTAAATGTGACTGGGCTATTAGGCATTTAGAGAAATTTCCGGTAGAAATAAATAGTGCGGATTATTATACATTACTTCGAGTTCCTGGAATAGGAGTTATATCAGCCAAAAAGATAATTAAAGCTAGACGTGATACAATGTTAAATTTTGAGGCTTTAAGAAAGTTGGGAGTAACACTAAAAAGGGCGCAATACTTTATTACCTGTAAAGGAAAATATTTTGATGCAATTTCTAAATTCAATTTGGATTTTATAGAAACAAATCTTATATATCAAGAAAGAAACAAAATGGATACAACAAAATTTGAGCAATTATCTTTATTTGATAAATTGCTCCCTACAAAGGAGGATAAAATAAAATGCTTAACTGGAAGCTTGTAAATAGAACATATTTATATGATGGAACATTTGAAGGACTATTAACAATTATTTTTGATGCATATACAACAAAAACATTGCCACAAAAAATAATAGATAAAGAAAAATACATACAAAACTTTTTAGATAGAACTATATTAATTAAAACGAATTATGATAAATCTGAAAGAATATTTAATGGAATTGAAAAAAATATATGTCATGAGGCTTTATATAATGCATATTATGCGTTTTTATCAAATGATGAAACAAAAGAAATAAATATCTTAAAATATATATGTGATGGATTTAATACAGGAGCTGAAATAAATAATAAAATAACAATTTCTTATGTATTTAAAGTAATAAATTTACGTAAAAAAACATTAGCTGAATGTCATAAATTAAAAGGTTTACTACGTTTTCAAGAAATGGGAGAAAATCTATGTTATGCTAGTATACACCCCAATAATAACATATTAGAACCATTAGGGCATCACTTTATAAAGAGATTACCAAAAATGTCTTTTATTATACATGATAAAAATAAAAATTTGTATTTTCTATATCATAATGGTAATTATAGGATTGCCTATGGAGATAACATTACATTACCAAAATTATCTGAAAATGAAATTGCGTATCAAGAATTATGGAAATTATTTTTTAATACAATTGCTATTCGTGAACGAGCAAATCCTAAATGCCAAATGAATTTTATGCCTAAAAAATATTGGCAAGATTTAATAGAAATATCTTAAAAACTATGAGCATAATGTAAAACATTATATAGACTTAATAATTTCAATATGATATAATTTCAAAAAACAAAAATAATACTAATACTTTTAATTTTAAATAAATAATAATGGGAAGGAATATATTGAAATGAAAAACTTTTTTATTATTTTAATCATGAAATTATTAAATGTCGCACTTAAAATCTTAGGCAAAAAAGGAGGAAATATTTTAGGAAAAATAGCATACAATTGGAACTCTGACATTTTCAAGTATTTCAAAGTGGATTGTCCGGTAATTGCGGTTACTGCAACAAATGGAAAAACAATGACTAATAATGCAATTGGATATGTTTTTAAAGAAGCTGGAAATAAGGTTATAAGCAATATTGAAGGAAATAATATGGAAACAGGGATTTTATCAACCATATTAAAAAATTGTACATTAATCGGAAAAATAAAAGCTGATTATCTAGTATTCGAAGTGGATGAAGGATATGTTCCTATTGTATTTAAAGACTTCAGATTAGATACATTAGTTGTACTGGACTTTTTTAGAGATCAATTAGACAGAAACGGAGAAGTTGAAACTTTAATACTTAAAATAAATAAATTCTTAGAAACTTATACAGGAAACTTGATTCTAAATAATGACGATCCTAATGTTGCTAGATTAGGAAAAGCTAATCCTAGTAATGAAAATATATATTATTTTAGTGTTGAAAAATATAAATATGCTACAAAAAAGGAAAAAGAAGCAGGAGAAGGAAAATTTTGTCCGTTTTGCAGTGAAAGACTAGAATATGAATATTATCAATATTCACATATAGGCAAATTTAAATGCCCTAACTGTAATTATGGAAATAATACTATTTATAAATTTGCATATGACATTGATTTGAAAAATAGAACATTTAAAGTTGATGATATAGAATATAAAATCAGATTTAATAGTATTTACAATATTTACAATTTCACTGCAGTTATTGCAGTTGCAAATTTATATAATGTGGAAACTCCGGTAATACAGAAAGCTCTATCAAAATTTATATTAAATAATGGAAGGCTTGAAGAAATTACAATATGTGATATTCCAACAATAATAAACTTAGCTAAAAATCCAACTGGATGTAATGTAAGTCTTAGATTACTAAATGAAGATGATGAAGAAAAAGAGTTACTTTTTGTTCTAAATGACAACTTAGCAGATGGACTTGATGTGTCTTGGATTTGGGATATCAATTTTGATAATTTACAAAATGTAAGTAGGATTGTAACTGCAGGAAAAAGAGCTTATGATATTGCAATAAGAATAAAAACAGCAGGATTTGATAGTTCAAAAATTGAACCGTATTTAAGTTTAGAGGATGCTGTGAAAAGTTTATATAGTACTAAAATAAAAAAATATGTAATTGCAAATTATACAGCATTACAACCTACTAGAAAACAAATATTTAATTTGAAAAACAAATAGAAAGGGACAATAGTAAGAATGAAAGAATTAAAAATATTATATTTATATCCTGATATATTAGAATTATATGGTGATTTTGGAAATATTCAAGTACTTCGTTATAGACTAGAAAAGCGTGGAATAAAAGCTATTATTATTCCATATTCTATAGGAGACGAAATGCCTGACTTTAGTGAATATGATATTGTTTTTGCTGGTGGAGGAGCAGATCAAGAACAAAGTATACTTTCAAAAGATTTGTTACAATATAAGGAAAATATAAAAAAGGCAGTGGACGATGGTGTGTTCTTCTTGCTTATATGTGGGGCATATCAACTATTTGGTAAATATTATAAAGGAGTTGAAGGAAATACAATTCCGGGACTAAATATTTTTGATTATTATACTGAAGCAATTGCTGACAGAAAAAAGAGGTGCATAGGTAATATAGTAATAAATACTAAACTTAATGGTAAAGAAACTAAAATTATTGGATTTGAAAATCATGGAGGGCAAACATTTAATGTCCTAAAACCTTTTGGAGAAGTATTGTGTGGAAATGGCAATAAGTTCGGAGATAATAAAGAAGGTTTTTTTACACAAAATGTTATTGCAACATATTTACATGGACCATTGCTTTCAAAAAATCCAGAATTAGCAGATTATATTATTAAATATTGTTTGGATAGAAAATATGGAGAAGATACACGCTTAGAATCATTAGATGATAATTTTGAAAATTTATGTAGAGAGCAACTTTTAAAAAAATTTCTAGAAACAAATTCTTAAAAGTATAAAAGCAAATGAAGGAGGACGCTTATGGAATATGATGTTATAATAGTAGGAGCTGGACCGGCAGGTGTTTCAGCAAGTTTATATACAAAAAGGGCGAATAAAAAAACATTGATTTTATATAAAGATGATTCTAGCTTAGAAAGAGCAAGTAAAATAGAAAATTATTACGGCTTTGAAAATGGAATTTCAGGGGAAAAATTATATGAAGATGGAATTAAACAAGCAAAAAACATAGGTGTAGATGTAAAGGAAGAAGAGGTAATAAAAATAGAAAAAAACGTAGAAGCTTTTTTGGTTACAACTTCTAATATGCAATATAAGGCAAAATATGTTATTTTAGCTACTGGAAACAAAAAGAATAAACCTAAAATACAAGGGATTATAGAATTAGAAGGAAAAGGCGTAAGTTATTGTGCGATTTGTGATGGCTTCTTTTATAGAGGAAAAGATGTTAGTGTTTTGGGAAATGGAGACTATGCAATTTCTGAAACAAATGATTTAATAAATTTAGCAAAAACTATTACAATATTAACGAATGGACAAAAAGCTCCAGAATTTAGAGCTGAAAATGTAACAATAGAGACAAGAGTGGTAAAAGCTATTGAAGGAGAGAATCGAGTTGAAGCAATCGAACTTGAAGATGGTACAAGAATAAAGACTGATGGAATTTTTATAGCTCAAGGAGTTGCTGGAAGCACAGAATTTGCTAAAAAGTTAGGAGCGTTAGTAGATAAGGACAAAATTGTAGTTGACAGCAATATGAAAACAAGTGTGCCAGGATTGTATGCTTGTGGTGATTGTGTTGGAGGACTATTACAAGTAGCCAAAGCTGTTAATGAGGGAATGATTGCTGCCATGCATATTATTAAGAACTTTTAAAATGAGATAAAAACTATGAGAGTAAAGCTATGAATAAAAAAGTAGGAAATATTAAATTCCTACTTTTTTATATATTCTAAATTTTTCATATCACCTGGTAAATCAGCAATAAGAACTAAAGGTTCACGAGTAATAGGATGAAGCATACTGATTTTATAGCTATGTAAAGCTTGCCTTGAAATCTTATCAGAAGCTATTCCATATAATGTATCGCCTAAAAGAGGATGACCGATTGAACTAAAATGAACTCTAATTTGATGGGTTCTGCCAGTTAACAAATTACATTGTACTTTACTGTAATTATTAAATTCTTTCAAAACTGTATATTCAGTAACTGACGGTTTTCCTTCATTAGAAATACATCTTTCAATTATACTATTAGCTTTTCGAGCAATAGGCTGGTCAATTATTCCGCTTTTTTTAGAAAGTATTCCTTGAACAAAGCATATATATTCTTTTTGAAAAATAGATTCTTTCATTTGTAAGGATAGCTGCTCTTGAATATATTCATTTTTAGCAAAAACAACTAAACCTGAAGTATTTAAATCAAGTCTATTTACAGGTCGAATTTTTTTGTATAAGCCTATACTGTCAAAATAAAATTTTACTCCATTAGAAAGCGAATTTTCATAATATAGCATTGAAGGGTGAACTGGAATTCCAGAAGGTTTGTCAATAACTAAAAACCATTCATCTTCATATACAATTTTTAAATTCATTTTATGTGGAATGATATTAGAATTATCTTCATCATAATTTAAGTTGACCATTACAATATCTCCTGAAAATACATTTTCTCTAGTATCGGCTATTTTTGAATTTAAATAGATATTGTGTGTTTTAATTAGTTTGTTAAGTAATCTAGTAGATAATTTGAATTTATTTAAAAGTACATGGTGTACAGTTTGATAAGTATCATTAGTGCTAACGATATATTTTAATTCCATATAATAATCCTTTTTACAATTTTTTATAATTATATAAGAAAAAGTGAATTGTGTAAATAAATATCCTTGAATAAATATATAAGATTTGGTAAAATAGATAAAAAGAAAATAGATGATCAATACAAAAAAATAAAAAAGATAGGAATGACAAAAAATGAGAATTAGATACAAAAAGTGGGCAAGACCTGAATTAGAAGCAAGTAAATTTTATGAAGATGCACCAGAAGAATGGAAAGGAAAATGGAAAAAGCATTTTGAAAATCAAGAACAACAACTTATGTTAGAATTAGGATGTGGTAAAGGTCAATTTATATCAAAACTGGCAGTAGAAAATTCTAATATAAATTATTTAGCAATTGATTTAGTAGATGCAATGTTGGGACTAGCTAAAAGAAACATAGAGCAAATTTATAAAGATGAACAGCAGGAACCAGACAATGTAATTCTTACTAGATTTGACATTGAAAGAATTAATTTAATACTGGACAAAGAAGATAATGTTCAAAGAATATATATAAACTTTTGCAATCCATGGCCAAAAGGAAAACATAGAAAAAAAAGACTTACACATACAAGGCAACTCGAAAAATACAAGGAATTTTTAACAGAAAAAGGAGAGATATATTTTAAAACAGACGATGATGGATTATTTGAATCTAGCCTAGGATATTTCGACGAAGCTGGATTTGATATAATAAAAAAGACATATGACTTACATAAGGAGCCTATTTTTGAAAAAAATATAGAAACAGAACATGAGAAAATGTTTTCAGAGCAGGGTATAAAAATAAAAGCATTGATTGCCAAACTGAGATAATAGTAGGAAGTGAAATTATGACAGAACAAGAAGTTATAGAAAATAAAGATAACAAAAAAATTGTTATGGAAGCAGTAAAAGAAGATGGCAAATTTTTAGATTTAGTATCAGAAAAATTGCAAAATGATAAAGAGGTAGTTATGGCAGCATTGGAACAAGATCCAGAAGCACTTGAATTTGCCGGTAAAAGGTTAAAAAATGATAAAGAGGTAATAATGAAAGGAGTTATGGGTGCACCTTGGACAGTGTGTTATGCCTCAGAAGAACTCAGAGCAGATAAGGAAATAATATTAGAAAGTTGTAAACATTATGGGCAAGCTTTATATTTTGCAAGTGAAGAGTTAAGAGACGACAGAGAAGTGGTAGAAGCAGCGGTACAAAACAAGGGAATTATTATTAAATATGCTAGTAGTAGATTAAAAAATGATAAAGAACTTGCTATGATAGCGGTTAAACAAAACAAGCAAGCATATCATTTTATACCAAGAGAGTTACAAGAAGATGAAGAGATAAAAAATATGATGTGATAATTTTTGACGGTGTATGGTATGCGTTTTTATATAAAAACATAAGATATAAAAGCAAAAGGGTGGAATTACCAAACATTCTAAGAAAAGAATAGATTTTTAAAGAAAGTATAAGCAAAAGCTTGTGCTTTTTTCATTTTACTTATATAATGTAGGAAGTACTGAAAGATAGGAGGAATAGTATGTCATTTATAGATACAATAAAAGAAAGAGCAAAAAAAGATATAAAAACCATAGTGCTTCCTGAAGCAGAAGATGTACGAATATTACAAGCAACAGAGCAAGTAATAAATGAAGGTTTTGCTCGTATAATTTTAATAGGAAACGAAGAAGCAATAAACAAATTAGCTAAAGAAAACAATGTAAATATAGAAGGTGCAAAAATAGTTAATCCGGAAATAGACGAAAAGCATGACGAGTATGTAGAACTTTTATACAATTTGAGAAAACAAAAAGGAATGACTAAGGAGCAAGCAGAAGAATTAGTAAAGGAACCAATATATTTTGGAACATTAATGTTAAAAGATAAAAACTCAGAAGCAGATGGATTAGTATCAGGAGCAGCACATTCAACATCAAATACATTGAGACCAGCGCTTCAAATATTAAAAACAGCACCTGATACAAAATTAGTTTCAGCATTTTTCGTAATGGTAGTTCCAAACTGTGAAAGTGGAGAAAATGGAACATTTATTTTTGGAGATAGTGGATTAAATGAAAATCCGACAGACGAGCAGCTATCAGAAATAGCAATTTCTTCAAGTAAAAGTTTTAAACAACTTGTTGAAAAAGAGCCAAAGGTAGCTATGTTGTCTTACTCAACCCATGGAAGTGCAAAATCAGAATTAACTGAAAAAGTAATAAGTGCAACTAATAAAGTAAAAGAAAAGGAACCAAATCTATTAGTAGATGGTGAATTACAATTAGATGCAGCTATAATTCCAGAAATAGCAGCGTCAAAAGCACCTAATAGTTCAATAAAAGGAGAAGCAAATGTACTTATATTTCCTAATTTGGATGCGGGGAATATAGGCTACAAATTAGTACAAAGACTAGGAAAAGCAGAAGCTTACGGACCACTTTGTCAAGGCATTGCTAGACCAGTAAATGATTTATCAAGAGGATGTAGCAGTAAAGATATTGCTGGAGTTGTAGCAATTACAGCTGTACAGGCTCAAAGCGATATAAAATAAAATTAAATATAAATCGAATTAGAAAGGGGAGCTAAAAATGAAAATTTTAGTATTAAACTCAGGAAGCTCATCACTAAAATATCAAGTGATAGACATGGAAACAGAAAAAGCATTAGCAAAGGGGAATTTTGAGAGAATAGGACAATCAAATTCATTTTTGACACACAAAGTTGATGGAGTAAAACACAAATTCCAAATAAGAGCAGAAAATCACGAACAAGCAATAAGATTTGTATTAAAAAGATTAACAAATGACCATTATGGGGTTATGAAAAGCTTAGATGAATTAATGGGAATAGGACACAGAGTAGTTCATGGTGGAGAAAAATTTTCAGAGCCAGTGGTTATCACAGATGAAGTTATAGAAGAAATAAAAAAATGTAGCGAATTAGCACCGTTACATAATCCGGCAGCGGTTTTAGGAATGGAAGCTTGTAGAAAAATTGTACCAGATATGAAAATGGTAGCTGTTTTTGATACAGCATTTCATCAAACGATACCAGAAGAAAGATATTTATATCCAATTCCATATGAGTATTATGAAAAATATGGTATAAGAAAATATGGATTTCATGGAACATCACATAAATATGTTGCATACAGAGTGGCTGAATTAATGGGGAAAGATGTAAAAGACTTAAAAATAATAAATTGTCATATTGGACAAGGCGGAAGCGTGTGTGCTATACAAAAAGGTAAATCAGTAGAAACAAGTATGGGATTAACACCACTTGGAGGAATTACAATGGCTACAAGAAGTGGCGATTTAGACCCATCTGTAGTTACATATTTGATGCAAAAACATGAACTTAATGCAAGAGAAATTGAAAATATTTTAAATAAAGAATCTGGAGTGTATGGGATATCTGGAGTGTCTGTAGACTTTAGAGATATTGAAGTAGATGCAGCTTCAGGAGGAAAACATGCTCAAATGGCACTAGACATATTCCATGATAGTGTGGCTTCATATGTTGCAAAATACATGGTTGCTATGGGTGGAGCAGATGTGATTACATTTACAGCAGGAGTTGGAGAAAGAGGACAAGACTCAAGACAAGAAATATGCAACAGATTAAAATATTTTGGAATAAAACTTGATGAAGAACAAAACCAAGCTATAAAAGGTGATGAGGCAAAAGTTTCAGCTAATGATTCTAGTATACCAGTATATGTTGTTCCAACAAACGAGGAACTTATGATAGCAAGAGAAACCAAAAAAAGTTTAGAGGAGGATAAATAATGAAAATATTAGTATTAAATTGTGGAAGTTCATCATTAAAATATCAATTAATAAACATGGAAACAGAAGAGGTGTTGGCTTCAGGTAAATACGAAAGAATAGGCGAAGAAGAAGCGTTTATTACTCATAAGGCAAATGGCACTAAAACAGAGATAAAAAAGCCTGCATACAATCATAAGGATGCAATAGAATTTACACTTGCACAATTTACAAATCCTGAATATAAAGTAATAGATAGTTTAGAAGAAATAGATGCAATAGGACATAGAGTAGTTCATGGTGGAGAAATCTTTAAGGAATCAGCATTGATAGATGATAGAGTTATAGCTCAAATTGATAAATGTAGTGAGTTTGCACCATTGCACAATCCAGCAGCTATTTTAGGAATGGAAGCTTGCAAAAACGTTATGCCAGGAAAACCAATGGTAGCCGTATTTGATACTACTTTCCACCAAACAATGCCAAAAGAAAAATATATATATTCAATACCATATGAATTTTATAAAAAATATGGAGTGAGAAAATATGGTGCTCATGGAACTTCACATATGTACGTATCTCAAAGATTAGCTGAAATAGAAAACAAGGATATTAAAACATTAAAAATAGTTACATGCCATCTAGGGCAAGGTTCAAGTATATGTGCTGTAGATGGAGGAAAATCATTAGATACGAGTATGGGATTAACTCCATTAGGTGGAATTCCAATGGTAACAAGAAGTGGAGATTTGGATCCGTCAGTATTAACATATTTAATGAAGAAAGAAAAACTTACTGCACAAGAAATGGAAGATTTATTGAATAAAAAATCAGGAGTTTCTGGAATATCAGGTTTAGCTCCAGATTTTAGAGTTATTGAAGAAGCATCAACAGAAGGAAACGAAAGAGCAAGAATTGCGATAGAAAGTTTTGAATATGCAATAGCAGGAGATATAGCAAAATATGCTGCTGAAATGAATGGACTTGATTACATTATTTTTACAGGTGGAATAGGTGAAAATCAAATTAATATAAGAAAGGGAATTTGCGAAAAGCTTACATTTATGGGCGTAGATTTAGATATTGCGGCTAATGATATGAGAGGAGAAGAAAAAGTCATTTCAACTAAAAGCTCTGCAATTAAAGTGTATGTAATACCAACAAATGAAGAGTTAATGATAGCGAAAGAAACAGAAAGATTAGCTAATATGTAGTCATGAAAATAAAGAATACATCTTAATTATTTAAGGTGTATTTTTATCTTTTGAAATTAACGAATAAATTTATATTTATGCTTGACTTTTACGTTGATGTGTGATTAAATATCAACTAATAGGGGCTATCAATATTTTAAGGAGTTGATGCTATGTCAGATGAAATGATCGCACTTGTTCTAAAAGAACTAAGAGCGTTTAGAACGGAAGCTAATTCAAGGTTTAATGGATTAGAAACACAAGTTGTAACACTACAGCAAGAGATAGGAGAATTACATAAGAAAACAGATGAACATACAATAGCTATACAAGAACTAAGGGAAGAGACTAAAGAAAATACAAAAAGAATAATTGCTTTAGAAGAAACTACAAAAGAATTAGAGCAAGCCACAGCAGAAAATACAAAAAGAATAGTTGCTCTAGAAGAAACTACAAAAGAATTAAAGGAAGTTACAGAAGAAAATACAAAAAGGATAGTAGGATTAGAAAGAGCCACAGCAGAAAATACAAAAAGGATAGTAGGGCTAGAAAGAGCAACAGCAGAAAATACAGAAAGGATAGTAGGATTAGAAAGAGCCACAGCAGAAAATACAAAAAGGATAGTAGG
>CAUWEX010000002.1:0-101362 GCA_963557965.1 uncultured Clostridia bacterium | reverse complement strand
AAACTAAATTCTACTTTTGCTTTCATACTGGAATTTATTATTTTAATTAAGGAATCACAAAAAAATTACCAAAAAGCTTGCAATTGTACCAAAAATTGGGTATAATAATAAAGGTAACTAAAGTGAGAACAGGAGAGTGGGAGCAAATCCCACTCTCAATTAGTATAAAGGGGTGTGATATTTTGTCAAAAGTAGAAGAAAAAGTAGAAAAACTTATACAAAACAAAATTGAAGAACTAGGTTACGATTTATATGATGTAGAATATGCCAAAGAAGGAAAAAATTACTTTTTAAGAATATTCATAGACAATGAAAAAGGAATAGACTTAAATGACTGTGAAAAAGTAAATGACGGTATTAACGAGCTACTAGATACAGCAGATTATATCAAAGAAGCATATTTCTTAGAAGTATCATCACCAGGAATAGAAAGAGTATTAAGAAAAGACAAACACTTGAAGCAAAATATAGGAAACGAAATACAAGTGCGATTATTTAGAAAAGACGAAAACGGACAAAAAGAATACGTAGGGATATTAAAAGAATTTAATCAAGATATATTAGTAATCGAAATAGAAGAAAAAGAAATAACAATAGAACGTAAAAATATAACACAAATTAAAACAGTTTACAATTGGTAAGGAGGAAATAAAATGAAAAAACAACCTAAAAATCAAGCAAAAGAGCCAGCTATTGACAATAAAGAATTAATATTGGCATTAGAGGAATTAGAAAAAGAGAAAGGAATGAACAAAGAATACTTATTAGAAGCTATTGAAATGGCATTAGTAACAGCATATAAGAAAAACTTTGACTCATTAGAAAATGTAAAAGTAGAAATGGACAGACAAACTGGAGCAACGCATCTATATGCAGTAAAAAAAGCAGTAGCAAAGGTAGAAGAACCTGAAATGGAAATATCTTTAGAAGATGCTAGAAAAATAAATCCTGACTGTCAAGAAGAGGAAGAAGTTAGCATAGAAATAGTTCCAAGAGACTTTGGAAGAATTGCAGCACAAACAGCAAAACAAGTGATTATACAAAAATTAAGAGAAGCTGAAAGAGAAATCGTATATAACGAATTTGATGAAAGAAGAGGAGAAATTGTTTCAGGAATTATACAAAAAGCAGATAGCAACATAGTAGTAATGGACCTAGGAAAGTTAGAAGGTATAATGCCAATAAAAGAGCAAATCCCTACAGAAACATATAAAGTAAATGACAAAATAAAAGGCTATGTGTTAAAAGTAGAAAAAGGAGCTAAAGGGGCGCCACAAGTTATAGTATCAAGAAGCCATCCAGACTTTGTAAGAAAATTATTGGAATTTGAAATACCTGAAATATATGAAGGTGTTATTGAAATAAAAAGTGTTTCAAGAGATCCAGGATATAGAAGCAAAGTTGCAGTATATTCTCCTGACCCTAACATTGACCCAGTAGGTTCATGTGTAGGACAAAAAGGAGTTAGAATTCAAAATGTAATAAATGAATTAAATGGAGAAAAAATTGATGTAATAGAATGGAACGAAGATCCATCAATCTATATAGCAGCAAGCTTATTGCCAGCTAAAATCTTAGCAGTAGATATAAAACAAGAAGAAAAATTTGCACAAGTAATAGTTCCAGATGACCAATTATCATTAGCAATAGGAAAATCAGGACAAAATGCAAGATTGGCAGCAAGGCTAACAGAATGGAAAATAGATATAAAATCAGAAACACAATTTAGAGAGTTATTAGCAAATGCTCAAAATGAAGAAAATAAAGAAGTAGAAGAGAGCGAAGAAACAGAATAAAAAATTTGCTAAAACATACAATAAAGGAGGGAGCATAATGAAAAAGCAACCTGAAAGAACATGTATGGGCTGTAATGAAAAAAAGCCAAAAAGAGAATTTATCAGAATTGTAAAAAATAAAGAAAACGAAATAAACATCGATAGAACTGGTAAAATGCCAGGAAGAGGGGCATATATATGTGATAACATAGAATGCTTAGAAAAATTAATAAAAAGTAAAAGACTAGAAAAAGTTTTTGATATAAAAATATCAGACGAAATATATGAGAATTTAAGAGGTGTAATACTTGACAAATAAGAAAATATTGGGATTAATCGGGCTTGCAGCAAAAGCTGGAAAAATAGCTTTTGGTTCAGATAGTGTAGAAATGCAAGCACAAAAAGGAAAGATAAGCTTGCTTGTTGTAGCAAAAAATGCTTCTGAAAGAACGAAAGATAAATTTATGAAAATATCAAAAAAGTATAATATACCAATTGTAGTTCATGGAGAAATAGATGAATTAAGCAAGGCAATTGGCAAAAGTAATAAAGCAATATTGGGAATAGTAGATATAAATTTGTCTAAGGAAATACAAAAAATAAACGATGGGGGTGATGTTATTGGGTAAGATAAAAATATATGAAATAGCAAAAAAACTAAACTTAGCCAGTAAAGATGTAGTAGAAATGGCACAAAAATTAAAAATGGATGTAAAAAGTCATTTAAGTGCTATAGACGAAGATGAAGCTAAAAAGCTAGAAAACAAGCTAAGTGAAAATAAAAAACAAAAAGAAAACCAAAAACAAGAAAAAGGAAGTTCAAATAAGGGAAGAATGGAAAACAAAAAAGAAGAAAAAGCACCTGTAATTATTAGAAGAGAAGTAATAATATCAAAGGACGAAGAACAAGTTCAGAAAAAAGAGGAAACAAAGAAAAGTGAAAGAAAAAGCAATGTCGGTTTTGTAGAAAGAAAACAAAATAAAGATTATAACATTGTTTATAGAAATAAACCAAATAAACCAATGACAGTAAGTGAATTGTTTGGTTTAAATACTAAAAAAGAAGAACCAAAAGTAGAAAAAGAGGTAGAACCAATAAAAGAAGAAAAGAAAGAAGCAGTGCCAGTAGTAGAAAAAGAAGAGAAAAAAATTGAAAAACCAGAAGAAACTAAAAAAGTAGAAGAAAAAGTTGAAGTTGTTGTAAAACCAGCTACCTCTGAAGCACCAAGAAAAGAAAACAGACCATTTAACAAAGAAAGAAATAATAATTACAGAAACAACAATAGACAAGATAGAAATAATCAAAATTCAAACTATAGAAGAAATGACAACAGAGAGAATAGAGATAGTAGAGACAACCGACATAATAATAACAGAAATGGTAGAAATGATTATCGTCAAAATAATAACAACAATAGATTTGGAAATAAGAGACCATTAGATGCAAAAGGAATAGAGAAAAACATTAAAAACATAATGTCTGTAGAAAATATTGAAAAAGAACCAGTAAGAGAATATAACAAAGACATAGATAGACAAAAAGAAAATAACAGATTTGATGAAAACAAAAACAACAAAAAGAACAAATCAAGAAGAAACAATAATAATCATGCTGATTTTGACGAAGGAAAATTAAAATCATTAAAACAAACAAATAAACTATCTAATATGTTTGATGAACAAGATGGTGGAATGCTTGACTACTACGACTTAACAACTGAACGTGGAAGACGTGGAAAGAAAAGAAAAAATCAAAATTCACAAGATAGAACAAAACAAAAAATCTTCCAATTAACAGAAATAGAAATTCCAGAAGTTATTACAGTAAAAGATTTGGCTGCTGAAATGAAAAAAACAACAGCTGATGTAATCAAAAAATTATTAGGTTATGGAATTATGGCTACAATAAATCAAGAGGTAGATTACGATACAGCTTATTTAGTAGCGCAAGAATTTGGAATTACAGCTAAGAAAAAAGAAATTGTAACAGACGAAGATATCTTATTCGATGATTCAGAAGATAAAGAAGAAGATTTAGTAGAAAGACCACCAGTAATTGTTGTAATGGGACACGTAGACCACGGAAAAACTTCATTACTAGATGCTATAAGAAAAACAAATGTAATAGAAGGAGAAGCCGGTGGAATTACACAAGCAATTGGTGCATATCAAGTAAAAGTAGATAATAGACCGATAACTTTCTTAGATACACCAGGACATGAAGCATTTACAGCAATGCGTGCTAGAGGCGCACAGATTACAGATATAGCAATTTTAGTAGTCGCTGCAAATGATGGAGTAATGCCTCAAACAATTGAAGCTATAAATCATGCTAAATCAGCAGGAATACCAATAATTGTTGCAATAAACAAAATTGACTTGCCTGAAAGCAACCCAGAAAGAGTAAAACAAGAATTAATGAAATATGAATTAGTTCCAGAAGAATGGGGAGGAGATACAATTTTTGTACCAATTTCAGCAAAAACAGGTCAAAATATTGAGCAATTACTAGAAATGGTATTATTAGAAGCTGACGTATTAGAATTAAAAGCTAATCCAAGCAAACAAGCAAAAGGAGCTGTTATAGAAGCAAGACTTGACAAATCAAAAGGAACAATTGCTACAATGCTAGTACAAAGAGGAACTTTAGATGTTGGAGATACAATTGTTGTGGGTTCATCTATAGGTAGAATAAGAGCAATGAAAGATGATAAAGGTAAAAATGTTAAATCTGCTGGACCATCAACACCAGTTGAAATTATGGGATTAACAGAAGTTCCAGAAGCTGGAGAAACTTTCTATGAAGTTAAAAATGAAAAAGTTGCAAAACACTTAATAGAAAAAAGAAAAAATCAAGCTAGGGAAAAAGCAATTAACCAAGGAACAAAAATAACATTAGATAATCTATTTAGTCAAATGGAAGAAGGAAAACTAAAAGTTCTAAACTTAATTGTTAAAGCAGATGTACAAGGTTCTGTTGAAGCTGTAAAACAATCATTAGAAAAACTTCAAAATGAAGAAGTAAGAGTAAAAGTAATACATGCAGCAGCAGGAGCAGTAAACCAATCTGATGTTACACTTGCAAAAGTATCAAATGCTATAATAATTGCATTTAACGTTCGTCCAGATAGTACAGCAAAAGACATTGCAGAAAAAGATGAAGTGGAAATTAAACAATATTCTGTAATATATCAAGCGATTGAAGATGTTGAAGCTGCTATGACAGGTATGTTAGAGCCTAAATATGAGGAAAAAGTAATTGGTAATGTTGAAGTAAGACAAACATTTAGGATTTCTAATGTAGGAACAATAGCAGGAGCATATGTACTTTCTGGAAAAGTAGAAAGAAATGCTGGAGTAAGAGTAATCCGTGATAATATAGTAATACATGAAGGACATCTATCAACATTAAAAAGATTTAAAGATGACGTTAAAGAAGTTGGAAAAGGTTTTGAGTGTGGAATGCAAATAGAAAACTACAATGATATCAAAGAAGGAGATATTATTGAAGTATATGTTATGGAAGAAATCAAAAGATAACTAAAGTGAGAAAATGAGTTGGTCCTAAGTCTTTATTTTCTCATTGTACAACAAAAATAAAATGAGAAAAAGACCTACCCCTCTTTTTCTCGTTTTATAGAAAGGAGAAGTTGATATGCCAGAAAGTCAAAGTAGATTAGAGCGAATAAATGAAGAATATAGAAAAGAGTTAAGTAATATAATTAGTTATAAGCTAAAAAATCCTAATGCTACTGGAATGATAAGTGTAACTAAAGTAAAAGTTACAAATGACTTAAAATATGCAAAAGTATATGTAAGTATATTAAATGCAAAAGATGTAAAAGAAACAATAGCAGCATTAAAGAAATCAGCAGGATTTTTACGTAGCGAATTAGCTAAAAAGGTAAATCTTCGCAATACTCCAGAACTTGTTTTTGAGTTAGATGACTCTTTAGAATATGGAGCAAGAATTGATAGCATATTAAAAGAGATTTTACCTAAAAAAGAAGAGGAGAACTAAAAATGACATTGGATGAAATTTTAAAAGAAATAAAAGAAGCGGAGAATATTGCTATTTTAACTCATGAAACACCTGATGGAGACGCAATTGGAAGTTCTTTAGGAATGAAATTAGGATTAGAGAAAATTGGTAAAAAAGCAGATTTAATTATGACAAAACATGCTCGTACATTTAACTTTTTACCAAGTGTAAATGAAATAAAAGAACAAAGCGAAATACAAGAATATGATTTAGCAATTGCATTAGACTGTGCTACAATAAAAATGTTAGACAATAAGGAATATTTTAATAATGCAAAAAAAACTATTGTAATAGACCATCATGGAAGTAATAATATGTATGGAGACCTAAACTATGTAAACCCTGTTGCACCAGCATGTGCAGAAATAGTTTTGACAATGCTTTCGTATTTTGATATTGCGATAGACGAAAAAATCGGAACATGTTTAATGACAGGCATTATAACAGATACAGGAGGGTTGCAATATCCATCAACAACAGCAGATACGTTCGAATATGCAGCTGAACTATTGCGAAAAGGAGTAGATATTTCCGAGATATGTAAAAGAACACTACAGGTAAAAACAAAAGCAAATTTCGAACTATCAAAAAGAATAATGGATAGATTAGAATTACTGGAAAACGGAAAAATAGCATTTTCATATATTACTAAAAGTGATTTAGAGGAAGTAAACGCAGAAGAAGGAGATCACGAAGGGCTTGTAAATATTGGTAGAGGAATTGAAGGTGTTGAAGTTTCAATATTTATAAGACAATCAAACGAAGATGAAAATAGCTATAAAGTATCTATGAGATCTAGTGAATATGTTAATGTATCTGATGTATGTTTAATGTTTGGCGGCGGAGGACACCCAAGAGCGGCCGGAGCAAAAGTACAAGGGGATATCGAAACAATAAAAGACAAATTAGTAAAAGAAGTTAAAAAATATCTAAAATAACTGGTGTGAGGATAAAATGGATGGAATAATAATTATTAATAAACCACAAAACTGTACTTCACACGATGTAGTATATAAGGTAAAGAAAATGTTTAATAAGAAGGTAGGACATACTGGAACTTTAGACCCTATGGCGACAGGAGTTCTACCTTTGTTAATTGGAAAAGGGACATTATGTTCTAAATACTTAATCGAGCATGATAAAATTTATAATGTCACTTTACAATTAGGAATAAGAACAGATACTGCAGATATAGAAGGACAAGTAATAGAAAAAAGAGAAGTAAATAAAGCAAATTTAGATGAAAAAAATATCTTAAATGTATTTAAGAGTTTTTTAGGAGAGCAGAAACAAACGCCACCGATATATTCAGCAATTAAAGTAAAAGGTAAAAAACTCTATGAATATGCTAGAAAAGGTCAGACAGTTGAAATACCAACAAGGGTAATAAATATATATGATATACAATTATTAAATGTAGACAAGGAAAATTACAAAATAGAATTTGAAGTGCATTGCTCAAAAGGAACATATATTAGAAGTTTATGCGAAGATATTGCTACAAGATTAGGAACTATTGGATATATGACAAAATTACATAGAACAAAAGTAGGACAATTTAAAGTTGAAGATGCAATTACTATAAAAGAGCTAGAAGAAGTAGTAAATAAAGAAGAGATAGAGAACATAAAAACTAAATATATAATTCCAATAGAAAAAATCTTTGAAAAAAGCAGAACAATAGAATTATCACCACATAAATTGAAGCATTTTCTAAATGGAGTTAAATTAACAATAAACGAGCAAGATGGAGTATATAAAATTTATTGTGATAATAAATTTATTGGTACAGGTATAGTTAAAGATAAATTGATAAAAAGAGATGTAATAATTTAAAAATCACTTTCATATATTTTATAAAGTATGTGAGGTGATTTTTTTGTATTATATCCAAGAAAGTGCCAAGCCTAAATGGTGGGAAAAGATATTTAAAATAATTGGCATGATAGATGATAAACTTATATTGCCAATAACAAAAGATGAAGAAATAGATGACAAGCAAGCGGAAATTTTGGCAATAAAAATAAAAGAAATCTTAAGAAAAACAGGTTGTAAAAAAGTATGTGTAAGTAAGACAATAAAGGCAAAAACAAATTTTATAAAAGCATTGCAATCATGTGGTATAGAAACAGTTCAGGGAAAATGGCTATTTAAAATTCTAACAGATAAGATATTAGAATATGCCTTAGAAAAAAGCAAATTGAATAAAAGGGATACATCAATTAGTATATTAATTAATAAACTAGATAGCGACTATATGTATGAACACATAAAGAAGATTATCAGAGAATATAAAAGTGTAAATATCGTAACAAATGATATTGGAAAGTTTAAAAAAATTGAAGAGCAGATTTTAGAAAAAGAAGGAATTGCGATAAATGTAACCAGCAACAAGAAGAAAGGATTGATGAGAAGTCAAATTATTTTAAATGTAGATTTTCCAACTAACCTAATAAATCAGTGCAATATACCTGATAATGCAGTAATTATTAATTTAAATAGTAATATTAAAATTAATAGAAAGAGATTTAATGGGATAAATATAATCGACTATGAAATTAAATATTTAGACATTGATGAGTTTGATTATGATAAATACAACTTGTACTATAAAAAAGATATTTATGAAGCTAAAATTTATCAAAAACAACCATATGAATACATAAAAAGAAAAATAGAAAGAGACAAGGTCGAAATAGTTTATCTACAAGGAAGCAGAAGTAAAATTTAATAAAAAACAATAGGAAATGAAAATCTTAAAAATTTATATAAAAGCTTTCTTTTTTTTATAAAATATAATATAATGTACATATCGAAAAAAGTAACTGGCAAGGAGGTAAGAAAATGCCAAGTGATAGCAGTAAAAAAAGAAGTAATGAACAAAACAGGACAAGAAGAAACCCACAACATCAAACAAAAAGACCAAGTCAAAAAAGACCTGTAAATCATCAAGATAATACAGCAAAAACAAAAAGAGTAAACACAAGCAATAAAAAGAAGGGAAATAAACGAAATAGAAAAGAACATCCAAAGTTAAAATTAATGCTTAAAATAGTAGTAGTAGTATTTCTACTATTATGTGTAATAGGAGCAGGAGTTGTAGCTGGAATTTTCTTTGGATTATTTGGAGATGATTTCGAAATAACCAAAGAAGAGTTAAAAATTGGAGCCTCTAATTCTGTTGTAGTAGATATAAATGGAGGAGTAGTTGCTAATTTAAGTGGAGACGAACAAAGAAAAATTATAAAACTAGAAGATATGGCAACATATTTGCCAAAAGCGTATGTTGCGATAGAAGATGAAAGATTTTATAAACATCATGGAGTGGACTTTAGAAGAACAGCGGGAGCTATAGCTAATACACTGCTTAAGGGAAGTTCAAGCTATGGTGGAAGTACAATAACTCAACAATTAGTAAAAAATATTACAGATGAAAAAGATTCGCATGGAATAGCCGGAATTGTTAGAAAAATAAAAGAATGGGCAAAGGCATATCAAGTAGAAAGAATGATATCAAAAGACCAAATTCTCGAATTATATTTAAACATTCTATTTGTTGGAGGAGAAGGAAACTTACATGGTGTTGAACTAGGGGCAGAATATTATTTTAATAAAAGTGCTAAAGACCTAAGTTTGGCAGAATGTGCATACATGGCAGGAATAAATAGTTCCCCAATGTCATATAACCCTTTTGATACATCAAAAGACAACACAGAAAAAATTAAAAATAAAACAAAAGTAGTTTTAAAGAAAATGAAAGAACTTGGATTTATCACAAACGAAGAGGAATACAATGCAGCTGTAGCAGAAGCTGAAAGTGGTTTGAAATTTGAAAAAGGAGCAATAAGTTCATCATCAAATTATTCATATCATACAGATGCGGTAGTAAGTCAGGTTGTAAACCAAGTTATGGAAGAAAAAGGTATCTCAAGACAATTGGCTGAAAACTACGTTTATAGTAGTGGACTTACGATATATTCAACAGTAGATTCTAGCATTCAAGCAAGAGTTGAAGAAGAATATAAAAAAGAAAAATACATTAAAAATGGTAGGGATAAAAACTCTAACGGAGAAAAAGTGAATGATCATACACAATCTGGAATGGCGATTATAGACTATAAAACAGGAAATGTAGTTGCAGTAGCAGGAGGTCTGGGAGATAAACAAGGAGCAGGATGGAATAGAGCTACACAAATGAAGAAACAAACAGGTTCTTCAATTAAAATGATAGCAGATGTTGTTCCAGCACTAGAAGAAAAAGTTATAACACCTGCAACTGTGTATATTGATGAAAAAACAGATTTTGGAAATTATGCTCCAAAAAATGATAAAGATAAATATAAGAACGGAACAATGAACATAAGAGAATTTATTGCATTATCAAGAAATATACCAGCAGTAAAAATAATGAAAGAACTAACACCTAAAAAGTCATTAGAATACTTAAAGAAAATGGGATTATCTTCACTAGATGAAAAAGAAGATCAAGTGCTAGCATTAGCAATAGGTGGAATGACACATGGTGCAAGTCCATTAGAAATGGCTGCAGCGTATGGAACAATAGCAAATGATGGAGTATATATAACTCCAACATTCTATACAAAAGTGGTAGATGTAAATGGAAATACAGTAATGACACCAAACCAAGAAGAAACAAGAGTATTTTCAGAACAAACTGCATATTTAGCTAAAGAAATTAATATGGAACCAGTAACAGCTTCAAAACGGAACAGCGACATATTGCGCTATTAAAGGAATGGATGTTGCTGCAAAAACTGGAACTACAGACCAAAGCTTTGATAGATGGCTTTGCGGATATACACCATATTATTCTGCAGCTACATGGTTTGGATTTGACAACAATGAAGAGGTAAGAGGATTTGGGCAAAATCCAGCAGGGCAAATTTGGGATGCTGTAATGACTGATATACATAAAGATTTAGAGAAGAAAAGATTTGAAAAACCAAGTGGAATAGTAGAACAAACTGTATGTAGAACGACAGGATGTCTTGCAAATTCAGGATGTACAGATACATATAAAGAAATTTTTGCTTCAAATAATTTACCAGAAAAATGTCAAGGGCATGGAAGTCAACAAATATGTTCTGAAACAGGAAAAGTGGCAACACAATATTGCTCACAATATGTAGCATTAAAAACAAACAACTATGGTTCAGTAATACCAAAAGAAAAATTAAAGTTGTGGAAACCATTAAACGGTAAATCAACAGCAAGTGGAGAAAAAATTACGGGAGTTTGTGATGTTCATACAAAACCAAAAGAAACCGAAAAGCCAAAAGAAGAACCACCCAAAAATAATACACCAGCTACAAACAATACAAATACTAACAAGAATAATACATCAAACTCAACTAATACTCCAAAACCACCGGTTACAAATAATACAGAAAATACAACAAAACCAGAAAAACCGGATAAACCTACACAATAAAGGAGAGAAAATGGATATATATTTTTATAATACATTAACGAGAACAAAAGAAATTTTTAAACCAATAGACTTACAAGAAATTAAGATATATTCATGTGGGCCAACAGTATATAAAGATGCAACAATAGGGAACATGAGAACCAATATATTCCAAGACGTATTAAAAAAAGTGCTTTGCTACAATGGATATAAGATAAAACATGTTATGAATATAACAGATGTAGGACACCTGGTTTCTGACGGAGATGAAGGTGAAGACAAGATGCTAAAATCTGCAAGAGAGGAGCATAAAACTCCTCTTGAGATAGCAGAGCATTATACAAAATTATTTTTTGATGATTTACACGCATTAAATATAGAAACGCCAGAAGTTGTATGTAAAGCAACTGAACATATAAAAGAAATGTTAGAATATGTAGAAGAACTTGTAAACAATGGATATGCTTACGAAACATCAACTGCAATATATTTTGACATATCTAAATTAGATAAATATCCTGTTTTATCTAATTTAGACTTAAATGAACAAAAGGCTGGAGCAAGAATAGATGTAGATCCAGAAAAAAGAAATCCATATGATTTTGCATTATGGATAAAGGCTCCTGAAAATCATTTGATGAAATGGGATAGCCCATGGGGACCAAGTTATCCAGGATGGCATATTGAATGTTCTGCAATGGGAAGAAAATATTTAGGAGAACAGTTTGATATACATACAGGAGGAATAGATTTAATTCCAACACATCATGAAAATGAAATTGCACAAAGTAAAGGGGCATGTGGTAAAATTCCAGCAAATTATTGGATGCATGGAGAATATTTGCTTATAAATGGCGGAAAAATGTCAAAAAGCTTAGGAAATGTATATCTAATAAAAGATATAAAAGATAGAGGATATGATCCATTGGTATATAGATTATTTAGTTATTCAAGCCACTATAGAAATAAGCTAAACTTTACATGGGAAGGAATAGAGGCAGCCTCAAAATCTTTAGAAAGATTAAGAAATGGATATAAAAACCATATGCAAGGAAATGACGATGTAGAGGATAATGTTATCAATAAATATGAAGAAAAATTCCATGAAGCTATAAATGATGACTTGAATATGCCAGCTGCAATGGGGATCGTTTGGGAAGTTGTAAGAAACGAAAAAAAATCACCTAAATTAGCTGAATTACTTTCAAAATTTGATGAAGTATTAGGATTAAAAATAGAAAATGTAGAGACCCAAGAAGAAACTTTGCCTGAAGATATATTGCAATTAATTGAAGAAAGAAGAATTGCAAGAGAAAATAAAGACTGGGCCAAATCAGATGAATTAAGAGATTTAATTACTGAAAAAGGTTATACAGTAAAAGATACGAAAAATGGTCAAGAAGTAGTAAGAAGATAAAGTCAAATGGCGGGGTATTTTTCTCATTTAAAATAAAATATTGTATAGAAGCAAAACTTGAGCCAAGAATGGAGGAAAAAATATGGCAATTTTATTACCAGGAGGTGCTGGCTATATAGGAAGCCACACAGCAGTAGAATTATTAAAATCAGGAAAAGACATTGTAATAATAGATAATTTTTCTAATAGTAAACCTGAAGTCTTAGAAAAAATAAAAGAGATAACAGGAAAAGATTTTAAATTTTATGAAATGGATTACTTAGATGAAAAAAGTTTAGAAAAAGTTTTTGAGGAAAACAATATAGAGGCTGTATTAAACTTTGCAGGATATAAAGCAGTAGGAGAATCTGTTCAAAAACCTTTAGAATATTATATGAACAATGTAACAGGATGTATGGTATTGTTACAAACAATGAAAAAATATGGAGTTAGAAAATTTATATTTAGTTCATCTGCAACAGTATATGGAGAACCTGAAAGAATACCAATCACAGAAGAATGTAAAACAGGAGGAACGACAAACCCATATGGAACTTCAAAATTATTTATTGAGCAGATACTTAAAGACTTATATAATTCAGACAATTCATGGGATATATGTATTTTAAGATACTTTAATCCAGTAGGTGCACATGAAAGTGGATTAATAGGAGAAGAGCCACAAGGAATTCCAAACAATTTAATGCCATATATTGCTAGAGTAGCAGCAGGAACATTAAAAGAATTATCAGTATTTGGAGATGACTATGATACTCATGACGGAACAGGAGTAAGAGATTACATACATGTTGTAGATTTAGCAAAAGGTCATGTAGACGCATTAAAAAAATTAGACAAAGAAAATGAAGGTCTATTTATTTATAATTTAGGAACAGGAACAGGATATAGTGTTTTAGATATGGTAAAAGCATTTGAAAAAGCAACGGGAAAAAATGTACCATATAAAATTGCACCACGTAGACCTGGAGATATTGCAACATGTTATGCTGACCCTAAAAAAGCTAAAGAAGAGCTTGGATGGGAAGCTACAAAAACATTAGATGATATGTGCAAAGATTCATGGACTTATATTGAAAAAAGTAGTAAATAAAAAAACAAAAAGGAGTTAAGTTTTCTTAGCTCCTTTCGTTGACTTTAAAGGTAAAATATAGTATTATTATAATACAATTTAAACTATTAGGGGGAATTAAAATGACAGACTTTAAACAAGAAATTGCAAGCGAACTAGCAAAAGCAACAAATTTAAGTCAAGAAGAACTAAAAACTTATATAGAAACACCAATGGATACTAAAAATGGAGATTATGCATTTCCATGTTTTAGACTAGCCAAAGAATTAAGAAAAGCACCTCCAGTGATTGCAAACGAGATAAAAGAAAAAATAAACTTAAATCCTGAAATCATTACAGATGTTCAAGTAGCAGGAGGATACTTAAACTTTTTTGTAAACAAAGATTTGTTAACAAAAGAAATATTAACAGAAGTATCTAAAACAGAAGAATATGGAAAAGCAAAAATAGGAGAAGGAAAAAACATCGTAATAGATTACTCAGCACCTAATATTGCAAAACCATTCCATATAGGTCATTTGCGTTCAACAGTTATAGGTGGAGCATTATATAATATATATAAATATTTAGGATATAATGTAACAGGAGTTAACCATTTAGGAGATTATGGAACACAATTTGGTAAACTAATTGAAGGATACAAAATGTGGGGAGACGAATACAACATTGATGATGACCCAATAAATGAATTAACTAAAATTTACATAAGGATTAACCAAGCATGCAAAGAAGATGAAAATGTATTAAATGCATGTAGAGAAAACTTTAAAAAACTAGAAGAAGGAGACCCTTATTGTACAGAACTATGGGAAAAATTTAAAAGCTTAAGCTTAAAAGAATTCCAAAGAGTGTATGACTTACTAGGAAGTAAATTTGATTCTTGGAACGGAGAAGCCTTTTATTCAGATAAAATGCCAGAAGTTATTGAATTACTAGAAAAATCAGGAAAATTAGTAAAATCACAAGGAGCCAAAATAGTTGATTTAGAAGATCAAGGAATTAATACACCATGTATCATTGAAAAATCAAATGGTTCAACAACATATGCAACAAGAGACTTAGCAGCAATTATGTATAGAGCAAGAACATATCATTATGATAAAGCTTTATATGTAACATCATACGAACAAGTTTTGCACTTTAAACAAGTATTTGCAACAGCAAAATATTTAGGTTTAGATGAAAAATACACAAAAGGGTTACTTCATGTGCCATTTGGAATGGTACAACTACCAACAGGTAAAATGTCAACAAGAGAAGGAAACATCATAAAATTAGAGGAACTACTTAATGAAGCGATAGAAAGAGCTGAAAAAATAATTGAACAAAAAAATCCAGATCTTGAGGACAAAAAAGAAACAGCTAAAAAAGTTGGTGTTGGAGCAGTTATATTTAATGATTTATCAAACAGTAGAGTAAAAGACGAAATATTCGAATGGGATAAAATATTAAACTTCCAAGGAGAAACAGGCCCATATATCCAATACACATATGTACGTACAAAAAGTGTATTAGAAAAAGCAGGAGAATTACCTAATGTAGAAAGTTTAGATGTATCAAAGCTAAATGATGAATACTCACAAGCAGTTCTAAAACTAATATACAACTTCCAAGATACTTTAGTACAAGTAACAAGAAAAGAAGAACCATCAATATTATCAAGATATTTAATAGATTTAGCAAAAGCGTTTAGTAGTTTTTACAATGAAAATAAAATTATTGTAGAAGACAAAGAAACACAAGCTGCTAGAGTATATTTAACATATGCGGTAAATCAAGTACTAAAAAATGGTGCAAAATTATTAGGAGTAGAAATGCCTAATAAAATGTAACCTATAATAAAAATTGTTACTATATGTAAAAAATAAAATGAAAGGGGGCTTTCCTATGAAAGAAGAAACAAAAAAAGAAGAAGTAAAAGAAGTGAAAACTGTACAAGAAAAGACACTAGAAAAACCAGAGACTATAGGGGAAAAAACATCTAAAATGGAAAAAGCAAAAACAGTTACAGAGAAACCAAAAAAGAAAAGTAAAAAATGGCTTATAGCGTTAATTATAGCAATTGTAGTAATAATTGTCGCTGTTGGAGGTTTTATAGCATACCATTCAAGCCAATTAGGTCTTTTAACAGTTGAAGTAGCGAAAATGATTGAAGTAGATGCTGAAAATTTGGAAAGTACTCCAATCGATAAAGAAATAAAAACAAAAGGTGGATATGCAGTCATAGAAGAGACAATGAAAAATTATTTGAGTGATTTTTATGATGTTCTCATAAGTGGTCCAGAAACGATAGACCTTAATGCATTAGAAAATATTGGTTCAATACAAAATATAAAAGAGGATGGACCAGATTTCATAAAAACCAAAGCTAAAATTGAAGAAACAAAACAAGCTTTAACAACTTATTTAACTAAAATAAGAGAAAAAATGGATATAGAAAAATTTGTTAATGCAATTGAGGACAAAGATGTAAGTACATATTATAAAGAATTGTATAAAAATTTAGTAAAAGGAAATGATATAGAAAAAAATCTAACTGAAGTTCAAGAAACACTAGTAGAATTAGAAGAAAATGAGAAGGAAGCAATAGAGCAAATGGATAAAGTACTTAAAATGCTTAACTTTTTAAGTGAAAACAAAGCATCATGGTTAGTTCAAAACAATCAATTACTATTTAAAGATATGACAAAATTAAAAGAATACAATCAAATGGTTAGAGACTTACAATAATAAATGCTAAAGTAAAAAGTCAAAGGGAGCGAAAGAATGTCTAGAAAAAAAGAAAGAAAAGGATTAAAAATTTTTGGAATTACAGTGTTAGTATTATTGATAATATTAGCAGTCATAATTGGAGGAACAATAACATTTGTAAGTAGCAAATTATCAAAAATGCAACAAATTGATTTAAATGAGGACAACCTAAATGTTTCTGCTCAAGCTAAGGAACAACTTGCAGAGTATAGAAATATAGCAATATTTGGGGTAGATTCAAGAGATGATAGCTACGGAAAAGGAAACAGAAGTGATTGCATAATAATTGCAAGTATTAATAATAAAACAAAAGAAGTTAAATTAATATCTGTATATAGAGACACATATGTACAAATCGAAGGACATGGATTAGATAAAATAACACATGCCTATTCATATGGAGAAGCTCCACTTGCAATAAAAACATTAAACACAAACTTAGATCTTAACATTAAAGAATTTGTAACTGTAAACTTTGAAACAGTAAAAGATGTTGTAAATTACATTGGTGGAATTAGTATGCCTGTTACTTCTGAAGAAATTTCTCATATACCTGGAATAAAAAAGGCAGGAACACAAACGCTAAATGGAGAGCAAGCTTTAGCATATGCTAGAATTAGATATGCAACAGGAGGAGACTATAAAAGAACAGAAAGAATGAGAGATGTCTTAACAGCAGTTGCAAACAAATTAAAAACATTAAATATTAGCCAATTAAATGGTTTTGTTGATGAAATTCTACCAAAAGTATATACTAATATAACAGCAGGGGATATATTCACTTTAATACCAAGCGCAATGAGTTATAAAATAACAGATAGTATAGGGTGGCCATATGAAACTAGAGGTAAAACAATGGATAGATGGTATGGAATTCCAATCACACTAGAAAGCAATGTAACAGAGCTTCACAAAGAAGCGTTTGGTGAACCAAATTATGTTCCATCAGATACAGTAAAAGAAATTAGCAATAAAATTATTCAAAAAACGGGATATAGTAAATAAATGATTTTGGGGTCGGAGAAAAAATCATCTTCAACCTCAAATTTATTGCGTAAGGAGAAATTATGGCAAAAAATATAGTTCGAGTAATATTAATAATATTGTTATGCTGCACATTTAGTATAATCTTTGGATTTTCAAGTCAGACAGGTACTAAATCTGCAGGAATTAGCAGAAAAATAACTGAAATTATAACTTCTAATATAAAGTCAATCCAAGAAAAAAACGAAATTGAAAAAGAACAAATACTATCAAATGTAGAACATATAATTCGCAAACTTGCTCATTTTTCTATATATGCAGTAGTAGGAATGCTTGTAATGTTACTGTGTAAGACATATAACTTGAAAAATTTAGATAGAATTGCGATAACAATGATAATAAGTATTATATATGCGACATCTGATGAAATACATCAAATTTTTGTAAATGGAAGAGGACCAATGTTTGCTGATGTGCTAATAGATACGTTTGGAGCATTTGTGGGAATGAATGTAGTGTTGGTATGTTCGCAAATTAAAAAAGCCTTGAATAAATAGATGTAATAATTACCAATGCAAATGTAAAAAATAAAAAGCACTATGCTCCCTGGATATGTTAAAATAAAGTAAATGACATAAGGGGAGTTTTTTATGTTAAAAATAGCAATTTTTGATGATGAGGAAATCATAGTAAATTATGTAGAAAATCTGATAAGAGAAAATATACAAGAAAATATAAAAATATATAAATATACAAAAATGGAAGAAATCAAAAGAGACGTAAAGAAGGGAATACTCACAGACATCGATATAATGTATATAGATATAAAAATAAACAGAACAAATGGAATAATTGTAGCAGAAAAACTACAACGAGAAAACCCAAAACTAAAAGTAATATTTATGACAGCATTTAGCCAGTATTCAGAGGAAATATTTAGGACAAAGCCTACATATTTATTGTTAAAACCAATTAAAAAAGAAAATTTTGAAAAGTCATTACACAAAGCTTTACAAGATAGAATAAATGACAGAGCTAACAAAAAGATACAATCATTTAGTGTAAAAGGAAAAATATTTAATATACAAATAGATCAAGTAAAATATATAGAAAGCATTAAAAGAGTAATATTTATATATGAACAAAATTTTAATAGAAAACTTTATGCTAAATTAAATGAAATACAAAAAAACTTGCCAAAAGAGTTTGTACGTTGCCATCAAAGCTATATAGTAAATTTAGAAAAAGTAAAAGAACTTAATACTAAAGAATTTATATTAAATACGGGAGAAAAAATACCAATTAGTCAAACAAGATATAAACATACAAAAGAAAGTTTTATCAAGTATTTAGGTGAAACTTTATGAATGCAGTTCTAATAATATTATTAATAGTAAATATAGTTTTGATATGTGTTAATGGCAAAATAATGAAAGAAATAAAAATTCATCAAAATGAATTAAAGAAAGCGGTTCAAAAGAAAAACATCATAGAGCAATATTATAAAATAACGAAAGAAACTAGCGAAAAGATATCGAAAATAAAACATAATATAAAAAATCAAATACAAATTGCGTATGCTACATTTCAACAAAATGAAATAAAAGGATTTAATATATTAAAACAAATTGAAGAAGAAGTGCAAGATGTTAAAACTGTACAATATTGTAAAAATAATATGTTAAATGCTATTTTATCAGTTAAATTAGCAGAAGCAAAAAAACTAGATATTAACATCGAATTAGTAGTTGATTCAGCAATAACGTTAAGTATGGAAGATTTGGATATATGTGATATGTTTTCTAATATGATAGATAATAGTATAGAAGCGGTAAAAAATGTAGAGAATAGAAATATAAAATTATATATATATCAAAAAACGAAATATTTAATAATAAAATGTGAAAATTTTTATAACAAAATTATAAGAGCTAAAAATGGTAACTATAAAACAACCAAAATAGAAAAACACAAACATGGGTTGCGGATTAAAAAGTATAGAAAAAATTGTAGATAAATATAATGGAGAGATGAATATTAAAACAGAGAATAATATTTTTAAGATAATGATAGTATTACCAGAAGAAAATAAATATGTAGAAAAATTAGAAACAAAAAAAGTGTAAAAATCAAATAAAAAAACTTGCCAAAAAATGGATTAATGGTATAATAGAAAGGAGTAAAAAAGGGGAGTTATGATGAAGTTTATTAGAAAACATAGAAATATTTATTTACGAATAATGGATATAGCAATAATAATGATAAGTTATTATGTTGCACAAGTTATAATAGGAAATAGATTAGTATTAACACCAGAAATAAATCAAAAATTGTTAATTACAATAGGGATAGCAATTCTTATTTATGGTGGAATATTACAGATATTCAAAACATATAAAAATATCACGAGATACGAGAATGGAAATGACTATTTAATATATGTACTAGCATGTTTAATTTCTTGTACAATAATGATATTTTTTAATGTTCTAAAAATTGTGCCTATAGTAGATGAAAGAACAAATCTAATAGCTTCACTAATTATCGTAACGGCAATTATTGGCTATAGAGTATTTATAAGACTAATATTAAATGAAGGTAATTCTAAACACCGTAAAAATGCTGAAGATAATAGAAGAAATGTATTAGTAGTGGGAGCGGGAGAAGCTGCTAAAATATTATTATCTACAATAAAAAATAGTATGTCAAATACATATCATGTTGTAGGACTGATAGATGATAATGAAAACAAAGTAAACTATGCAATATCAGGAAATAGAATACTTGGAACAAGATATGATATACCAAGAATTTGCAAAGAAAACAATGTAGAAGTTATATTTTTCTCAATATCTAATATATCACCAGAGGATAGAAAGAAAATACTTGAAATATGCCAAGAAACAGGATGTAAAGTGCGTATATTGCCAGGAACAAAAGACTTAATAAAAGACAAACCTTTAATGCAAAACTTTAGGGATGTGCAGATAGAAGACTTACTTGGAAGAGATCCAATTAAATTAGACAATAAAAATATAGGAAAATTAATAGAAGATAAAGTAGTACTAGTAACTGGTGGTGGAGGTTCAATTGGTTCAGAACTATGTAGACAAATAATACAATTTAAACCACAAAAATTAGTGATAGTAGATATATACGAAAATAATTTATATGATATAGAACAAGAATTAAAATTTAATTATCCGGAAATAGAAGTAGATGCAATAGTAGCAAGTGTAAGAGAAAAACACAGATTAAATGAAATTTTTGAAGAATTTAAACCATATTTAGTATTCCATGCAGCAGCACACAAACATGTTCCATTAATGGAAACAAGTCCATTAGAAGCAATTAAAAATAATGTTTTTGGAACATATAATGTAGTAAATTGTGCAGACGAGTATGGAGTAAAAAGATTTATACTAATCTCAACAGATAAAGCAGTAAATCCAACAAATATAATGGGAGCTACAAAACGTCTGTGTGAATTAATAGTACAAGCTAAAAACAAAGTTAGCCAAACAGAATATGCAGCAGTACGTTTTGGAAATGTATTAGGAAGCAATGGTTCAGTAGTACCACTATTTAAAAAGCAAATTGCTAACGGTGGTCCAGTAACTGTAACACATAAAGATATAACAAGATTTTTTATGACTATACCAGAAGCGGTATCACTTGTGTTACAAGCAATGTCAGGAGCAAAAGGTGGAGAAATCTTTGTGCTTGATATGGGAGAACCAGTAAAAATATATGATATGGCAGTAAAACTAATAAAACTATCTGGATTAGAACCTGATGTAGATATTCAAATAAAAGTAACGGGCTTACGCCCTGGTGAAAAACTATATGAAGAAATATTAATGGCAGAAGAAGGGCTAAGTGAAACAAAACACGATAAAATTCATATTGCTAAGCCAAGTAAAATAGATATGGATATGCTACAACAAAAGTTAGATAAATTAACACATTTGTTGGAAACAGCTAACAACGAGCAAAAAGATGAGATAAAAGATGTTATTTCAGATGTTGTGCCAACATATAGGAATTTGGAGAAGGAAAAGAAAGAGAATAAAGAGGAATAAACATTTAGACAAATCAAGAAAGAAGGAAAAAAGATGGATAAGAAAATACTTTTATCATCACCACATATGTCTGAGGAAGGATATGAACAAAAATATATAAAAGAAGCATTTGATACAAACTGGATAGCACCACTTGGAGAAAATGTAAACAAATTTGAAGAAGAATTAGCTAAATATGTAGGAACAAATCATGCAGCAGCATTATCAGCAGGGACAGCAGCTATTCATATGGCGTTTAAAGCATTAGATGTAAAAGAAGGTGATGTTGTATTTTGTTCAGATTTAACATTTTCAGCAACAGCAAATCCAATAACATACCAAAATGCAACACCTGTATTTATAGACAGTGAAAAAGAAACATGGAATATGGACCCAAAAGCATTAGAAAAAGCATTTGAAAAATATCCACATCCAAAAGCTGTAATAGTTGTATATTTATATGGAACACCAGCTAAAATAGATGAAATAAAAGCAATTTGCGATAAACATGGAGTACCATTAGTAGAAGACGCAGCAGAAAGCTTAGGGGCAACATATAAAGGTAAACAAACAGGAACATTTGGAAAATATGGAATATATTCATTTAATGGAAACAAAATAATCACAACAAGCGGTGGAGGAATGTTAGTTTCAGAAGATGAAGAAAGAATAGCAAAAGTAAGATTTTGGGTAACCCAATCAAGAGAAAAAGCACGTCATTATGAACATAAAGAAATAGGATATAACTATAGAATGAGCAACATAGTTGCCGGAATAGGAAGAGGACAACTAAAAGTATTAGACTTAAGAATAAAACAAAAAACAGAAATATATAACAGATATAAAGAAGGACTAAAAGAAATATCTGACATAGAACTACAACCAATACCAGAAGATACAGTACCAAATCATTGGTTAACAGCAATAACTGTAAAAGAAAATTCAAAAGTAAAACCATTAGATATAATGGTCGCATTAGAAAAAGAAAATATAGAATCAAGACCAGTATGGAAGCCAATGCATATGCAACCAGTATTTGCAAATTGCGACTTTGTAAAAGTAGAAGAAAATGCAGTTTCAAAAGATTTATTCGAAAGAGGAGTGTGCTTACCTTCTGATACAAAAATGACAGAAGAAGAACAAAACAAAGTGATAGAAATTATAAAAGGATTATGGAAGTAAAATTTAAAATAGTTTGAAAGAAAAGGGAATACAATGTACGCAAGATATATAAAAAGATTTCTAGACTTAATATTAAGTCTACTGGCATTAATAATCTTAATGCCAGTGCTAATAATTGTGGCAATAGCAATTAAAATAGATTCTAAAGGACCAGTATTTTTCTTACAAGAAAGATTAGGTAAAAATGGAAAAGTTTTTAAAATTATAAAATTTAGAACAATGGTAGTTAATGCCGAAAAAATAGGAGACGGATTAAAAGTAAAATCCGAAAAAGATAACAGAATAACTAGAGTTGGAAAAGTATTAAGAAAGACAAGTTTAGATGAGTTGCCACAATTAATTAATGTAGTTAAAGGTGAAATGGCCTTAATAGGACCTAGACCACCAGTAACTTATCATCCACATAAATATGAGGAATATCCAGAAGAACAAAAAAGAAGATTTTTGGTAAGACCAGGAATTACAGGGTTAGCACAGGTTAGAGTTAGAAATTCTGCAACTTGGGACGAAAGAATTAAAATTGATTTAGAATATATAGAAAAAATAACCTTTATAGGAGATTTTCAAATATTTATAAATACAATAATTAGTATTTTGGCAAAAAAAGATATTTATTAAAAGGAGATTAACCATGATAGAATTTGATGGAGTTAAATTATTACCTATTGAGTATGAGGATGTGGTATTATTAAATAAATGGAAAAATGATGAAGGCATATTTAAATATTTGGGCGGAGGATATAGACCAACATCTTTAAGTCAGCAAAAAAATTGGATGGATAAACTTACAGAAAACACTATGGAAAATCAAAGATATATGATTGTGGATGAGGAAGAAAAAAAAGTAGGACAAATTGGCTTATACCAAATTTCTAACATTCATAAAACTTGTTCTTTGGGAATTTATATTGGAGAAAAAGGGAAGCAAGGAAAAGGTATTGCTAGTAAAGCATATAAGGCTTTAGAAAATTATGCAAAATCATATTTAAATATCAGAAAAATTCATTTAGAAGTAGTTGGAGAAAATGAAAGAGCTATCAAGATGTATGAAAGGTTAGGTTTTTATGTTTGTGGAAAATATCAAAAAGAGAGATACATAGATGGCGAATACAAAGATCTAATAATAATGGATAAGTTTATAGGAGAGAACAATTAATGAATATATTAATATTAAGCGCAGGAACTAGAAATAAAATAGTACAATATTTTAGAAAAGAACTAGAGGGTAAAGGAAGGGTTATTGCAACAGATTGCTCAAAAATAGCACCAGCAATCTATGAAGCAGATAACTATTATATAGTATCAAGAATAGACGAACCAGGATATATAGATGAGATTTTAGAAATATGTAAAAAAGAAAATATAGATACACTGGTATCTCTAATAGATCCTGAGTTAAGTTTAATATCAGAAAATATAGATAAATTTAAAAACATAGGAGTAGAACCTGTTATATCGGATTATCAAAAAGTAGAGATGTGTTTTGATAAATATGATATGTATAAGTTTTTGACTAAAAATGGATTTAATACAGCAAAAACATACATAGATAAAGAAATGTTTTACAAAGACTTAGAGGCTAATAAAATAAACTTTCCGGTATTTGTAAAACCAGCAAGAGGAAGTGCAAGTTTAAACATAAATAAAGTAAACAATAAAGAAGAATTAGAAATAGTTTGGAAACAAGCCGATAACCTTATTATTCAAGAATTCATGGATGGGCAAGAATATGGTGCGGATTGCTATATAGATATGATATCAAAAGAACCCGTTGCAGTATTTGTGAAGAAAAAAATAAAAATGAGAGCAGGAGAAACAGATAAATCAGTATCAGTAAAAGATGAGAAATTATTTGGACTTATAAAGAACTTTGTAAGAAAAGTAGGGTTTAAAGGAATTATTGATATTGATATATTTGAAATAAATGGAGAATATTATATTTCGGAAGTAAATCCAAGATTTGGAGGGGGATATCCACATGCTTATGAATGTGGTGTCAATATTCCTAAAATGATTATAAATAACATAGAAGGAAATGAAAACAAAAACGAAATAGGCCAATATAAGGAAAATATGTACATGATGAAATACAATGAAATAAAAATAATAGAATTTAATTAACTGTAAAATAAAAATAAAACTTAAAACAGTATAAGAAAATTGAAAGGGAAAGAAATGAATATATTAATAGTTGCGGAATTTATAAAAACTCCTAGTGAGAATGGAAACAGTAGGTTTACATACTTAGCAGATAAATTGGGGAAAGATAATAAAGTTGAATTAATAACAACAAGTTTTTCTCATGGTTTAAAAAGACAAAGAGAATTTCAGGGCAAAATAAAAACTAACTATAAGCTAACAATAATAAAAGAACCAGGATATAAAAAAAATGTTTCATTAAGAAGATTTTATAGTCATTATATATTTTCTAAAAATGTAAAAAAATACTTAACTAGTTTGGATAATAAGCCAGATGTAATTTATTGTTCAATTCCGTCGCTTGATGTTGCTAAAGAAGTTACTAAGTTTGCGAAGAAAAATCAGATACGATTAATTGTTGATATACAAGATCTATGGCCTGAAGCTTTTAAAATGGTATTTAATTTACCACTGATATCAGATTTTATTTATTGGCCAATGAAAATGAAAGCAGAGTACGTATATAAAAATGCAGATAATATAATTGCAGTGTCAGAAACATATTTAAACAGAGCTTTGAAAGTAAACCAAAAATCAAATAAAAATATGGTAACTTTTTTAGGGACGGAATTGAATAAATTTGATAGCTATAAAAAAGAAAAGACAGAAGAGAATGAAAAAACAAAAGTAGTTTTTATAGGTACTTTAGGACATAGTTATAATATTAAAATAATAATAGACGCTTTAGACATTTTATATAAAAAAGGAGTTAATGATATAGAATTTATAATAATGGGGACGGGGCCATTAGAAAATGAATTTAAGGAATATGCTGAAAGTAAAGATGTTAAGTGTAAATTTTTAGGAATGTTGCCATATTCAAAAATGGTACAAGAATTATGTAGTTGTGACATTGCGGTAAATCCTATCAATAATGGTTCAGCAGGCAGTATTATAAATAAAGTTGGTGATTATGCAGCCGCAGGTTTACCAGTAATAAATACACAAGAGAGTGAAGAATATAGAAATATAGTAGAGCAATATAATATAGGTTTTAATTGTAAAAATGATAATGAAAACGATATTGCCGAGAAAATAGAAATATTATACAAAGATAAAGAATTAAGAAAAAGACTAGGAAAAAATAATAGAATGTTGGCGGAAGAAAAATTTGATAGAGATAAGACTTATAAAGACATTATAAATTTAATAAAATTGGAGAATTAAATATGCGAATTGAAACTTTAATATCTACAATGAATAAAAACACTATCGAAGAAATTAAACAATTGATAGATAGTATGCAAATAGAGACAGATGCAATAGTGGTAAATCAAAATTCTAAAAAAGATAATATAGAAGAGTGGATTTATAAAAATAATAAGATAAAAATAATAAATAAAAAAGAAAAAGGACTAAGTAAAAGCAGGAATCAGTTATTATGCAATAGTAATGCAGATATTGGAATAATTGCAGACGATGATATGCAATATTTAAAAGATTATAGTAAAGAAATTGATAATGCATTTAATAAGAATGAAGAAGCTGATATAATCTGTTTTAAGGTATATAAAGGAAATAAGGCTTTTAAGAATTATAAAAATAAAAGAGAAAAAATAGGATATTTGAAAATATTAAAAAAATCATCAGTTGAAATAGCTTTTAAAATTAAACCGTTACAGGAAAACAATATAAAATTTGATGAAGACTTTGGAAGCGGAGCAAAAATGTATACTTCAGGAGAAGAAAATATTTTTTTGAGAGATTGCTTAAAAAAGGGCTTAAAAATTATATATGAGCCACTTTTTATAGCTAGGCTAGATGATAAAAATGATTCTACATGGTTTAAAGGATTTAATGAACAGTATTTTAAGACAAAGGGAGCAGTATTTGAAAGATTAACACATACATTTAGTGTAATTTATATTTGGATGTTTGCTATAAAAAAATATTCAATATATAAAGGAAGAATGAAATTTCTTGATGCATTAAAGTGCATGAGAACAGGAAAAAAAGAATATAAAAAAGTGAGGAATCAATCTAAATGAAAATATTTTTTGTTGGGGATTTTCACAACAATAACGGTCCTGCAAATGTTAATAAAAATTATAGAGAAAATTTAAAATATAATAAGAATATAACATATAGTATAATGAAAAATAAAATTACAAGAATATTAGAAATAATATATAAAATTTCAAAGACAGATATAGTTCTTATTTCAGGATTGTCTAAGATGCAATTGTTAGCATGTAAGATTGCCAAAAAACAAAATAAAAAAGTAATATATCTTATGCATGGATACGCTAAGCAAGAATATATGGTAAATGAGGTACCTGTTGAAAAAAGAACGTTAGAAACAATTGAAAGTAACATGTTGGAATATGCAGATAAAATTGTTTGTGTTTCCGAAAATTTTACTAAATTTTTAATAAACGAAAGAAAAGACCTACAAAAAAAGATTACTTTTGTAAACAATGGTATTGACATGGCAAGTATAGAAAGTAAAAGTAAAGATAATACAACGTATACGATTATTTCGGTTGGTGGAGGAATGAAAATAAAAGGCAACCTAAATATTTGTAAAGCAATTGAAAAAATAAATAATATAAATATCAAATTTGTCGTTATTGGTAGTAAAGATAAAGATGGAGAACAAATAGAAAAATATAAATTTGTACAATATTATGAAAAATTAGAACACAATGAAGTGTTAAACAAAATGCAGCAGGCAGATCTATATATTCAAAATAGTAAATTTGAGACTTTTGGATTAGCAATTTTTGAAGCGATTTCAAAAGGGTGCAAAATACTGGTTAGCAAACAGGTGGGGGCTTTATCAATAATAAAGAACATATCTCCAAACAGCATGATAAATGACACAGAAGACATTTCAGAGATAGAAGAGAAAATAAGGTTTGCATATAAAAACAAAGATGAAAATGTTAAATATATTGAAAATTATAATCAATATACATGGAGCGAAGCTGCTAAAAAATTGTTAGAAATATGCAATGGAGACGGAACAAATGAAAAGTAAAAAAAGTATAATAGAAAAAATCAATTGCCACATAATATCTCTAATGATATTAATGAATTCAATTCAAATTATTATAGCATGGGACTTTGGTCTAACATTCAATATGTGGTTAGAATATGTATTAATTATTATATTATTTATCATAAACAAATTTAAAATGGTGAATACAAAAAATATTATAATAATAGGAACAACATGTTTACTATTTGCAATAAACTTTATTTGTAATGATAACCAAACATTAAGATTCTACATTAAAGAATTTTTATTATTTGCATTACCGCTATTACTAATTTTTTTAGTGAAAGTTGACTTGAAAACTTTTGCTAAAACTTTTTTTGGATATAATGTAGTTAATTTGATATTATATTTGTTGTTAATAAAAATAAACCCATCAAAGCTTACAACTGAATATATGACTTTTGGATTTTATGCTATGTCATCATTAACATATGTTATGTTATATGCGTATTATCATAAGTATATTAAAACATTTATAGTTTCATTATTAGTATTACTTATTATCGTAATTAATGGAAATAGAGGAACTATTATGATATTTGGAGTAGCATTAATATGTATGCTCCTTATGAATGGGAAAAATATAAGGAAAAAAATATTGATGGTTTCATTGTTGATTTTAATTGGAATTAATATTAATACAATAGGAAGAAGCATATTAGTTTTTTTAACAGAGGATTTAGGAATAAAATCATATTCTATAAATAATCTATATAGGATGTTTGAAAGTGAAGATACAGAAGATGCACTTGGAGCAAGATATGATATATACCAATATGCTATAGAAGAAATAAAAACACATCCAATAACTGGAATAGGAATTGCAAAATTTCAAGATAAATATGGATATTTTCCACATAACATATTTTTAGATATTTATGTAACTTTTGGATTTGTTTTAGGAAATGCATATATAATTTATTTAGTATGGTTGGGAATAAAATTATATAAGATAGCACGAATATCAACTGAAATAAAGATTTTCTTTATCTTTATGGTTGCGAATGTATCTAAACTATTACTTTCAAGAACATTTATATATGAACCAACGATTTGGCTATTTATATCTTTGGGAAATTATATACTTTGTTTTAACAATAAAAAGCAATAAATTGATAATAACATGGAATTAAAAAAGTAGAAGAGGGAAAAAATGGAGATAACAATATTTACACCAACATATAATAGAATTAATATACTATGGAAAGCGTATGAGAGCTTAATAAAACAAACTAAAAAAGACTTTATATGGCTAATTGTGGATGATGGCTCAACGGACAAAACTGAAGAAGTCGTGCAAAAATGGAAAAATGAAAAAAAAATAGAAATACATTACATAAAACAAAAAAATAGTGGAAAGCATGTTGCACATAATACAGCAGTAAAAAATTGTAAAACAGACTTTATGCTTATTTTAGATTCAGATGATTATTTAAGCACAAATGCTATAGAAATCTTAGAAAAAGAATGTGCGATAATTTCAGAGATGGAGAATATTAGCGGAATCATAGGAAACAGATATGATTCTAAAAGCAAGAGTGTAATAGGAACGAAATTACCAGAAAATATAAAATATGCATCAGGGATAGAATTATATCAAAGATATAAATTTAGAGGAGATACTTTGCGATTGTATAAAACAAAAATATTAAAAAAGTATTTGTTCCCAGTTATAAAAGAAGAAAAGTTTATTTATGAAAATGTTGTTTTTGATAAAATAGATAAATATTATAAAATGCTAGTAGACAGAAATGAGATGTATTATGGAGAATATTTAGAAGATGGTTATACTAATAATAGCATTAAAATTCAAATGGAAAACCCAAAAGGATTTCTTATGTCTATAAATTCAAATGCTAAATATGCCATAACATTAAAAGCCAAAATAACATCAGCTGTTTTATATAATATATGGCGAATGGTATTAAAGGATGACCAAAAAAGTGAAAAAGTAGAAGAAAGCTTTTATAATAAATATATGGAGTATATTACACTTCCAATTGCAAAAATTTTATATAAAGCAAAAATTCCAAAAAAATTATTTAATAAGATAGATAAATTTAAAGCAGACAACTATAAAAAATTAAGATAATAGAAGTACAAAAGGGTATAGGTAACCGTTAAAACCTAAATAATTATAGAAGGAATGGGAAATGGAAGAAGAAAAGTTAATAAGTATAATTATTACTACATATAAAAGATCCAAAGAAATAGAAAGAGCAATTATAAGTGCTAAAAGTCAGACCTATAAAAATATAGAAATTATAGTTGTAGATGATAATGCTAATGATACAAATGAAAGAAATAAGACAAAGAGAGTAGTTGATAAATATAAAGAGATAAAATATATTGCTAATAAAAAAAATATGGGAGGCGCTTTATCAAGAAACATAGGGGTGCAACATGCTAAAGGAGAAATAATAGCATTTTTAGATGATGATGACGAATATACATCTAACAAAATAGAAGAACAATATAAATGCTATTTAAATCATAAAAATGATAATGTTGGGCTAATATATAGTTATTGTTTTTGGAGAAGAACAAATGGAGAAATAATAGGAGAAATAAAATGCGATTTAGAAGGAAACGTATTATACCACCACATGATAAGAGGGATTGCGGGAACTTCACTGTGGTTTCTACCAAAGAAGGTTTTAATAGATATAGGTGGTTTCGAAGATACACCATGTAAGCAAGACTTTATTGTTATATTGAAAATATTAGCGGCAGGGTATAATGTTTATAGAGTTCCTAAATCTTTGGTTTACTATTATGAACATGAAAATGAAAGAATCAGCGGTGTGGGGAGAAGAAATATTGAAGGATTACTAAAATATAGAAATTGGTGCAGAAAATATTATGATAAGTTAAATAAAAAAGAAATAAAAGAGGTAGAATACAATTTTTCAAAAGAATTAGTAACCTTATATGTTATTAATAAAATGAGAAAAGAAGCGAGAAAAGAACTAATAAATATGCTAAAAAAACATCCATTTTCTAAAAAAACATTAATGTCGGTAGCTAAATATATGTTCCATAAAAAATATTTAAATTGGCTTAATAGGAGAAAAAACAATGAGTAGTGTAAGAAAAAATTTTACATATAATATAGTATATCAAATTTTAATATTAATATTACCACTAATTACGGCACCGTATATATCAAGAGTAATTGGAGCAGAAGGAAATGGAATATATTCATATACATATTCTGTTGTGCAATATTTTGTTTTATTTGCAATGTTGGGATTAAATAATTATGGGAATCGAACTATAGCTAAATGTAAAGATAATAAAGAAGAACTTTCAAAAGAATTTTCGTCTATTTACGTTATGCAATTAATAACAACTACAGCAATGACAATATTGTATATAGGATATATATTGTTTTTTGACAGTAAATATATAACAGTTGCTATGTTACAAATAATATATTTGGTATCAACATGTTTTGACATAAATTGGTTTTTCTTTGGTTTAGAAAAATTCAAATTAACAGTTACTAGGAATACCATAATAAAGATATTAGCAACTTTTAGTGTCTTTGCATTTGTAAAGAGTAAAAATGATTTGGTAATATATATAATAATTATGGTACTTTCAGCCCTAATAAGTCAACTAGCATTATGGCCGTTTTTAAGAAAAGAAGTGAAATTTGTAAAACCAAAAATAAAAGATGTTACCAAGCATATAAAGCCTAATGCTGTTTTGTTTATTCCAGTAATCGCTGTAAGCATATATAAGATTATGGATAAAATTATTTTAGGAAATATGGCAACAATAGAGAATGTAGCATATTTTGAATATGCAGAAAGAATTATTAATATACCTATTAGTATTATAACAGCGTTAGGAACAGTTATGCTACCAAGAATATCAAATTTAATGGCAAAAGGAGAAGACGAAAAAGTTAAATTTTATATTGATAAGTCAATCCAAATTATGCTTTTCATTTCAATAGCAATGTGCATAGGATTAATTGTAATTGCTCCAGAATTTGTACCAATATTCTTAGGTAATGAATTTATAAAATCAGGTAATATAGTACAATTATTGGCAATAACTATAGTATTTATTTCTTGGGCAAATGTTATAAGAACACAATATTTAATACCTAAAGAACGAGATAAAGAATATATAATTTCAGTCGCTTTAGGAGCAGTAGTTAATTTAATCATAAATATTGTATTGATACCAAGATATCAAGCAATAGGTTCTGCGATAGCAACAATCTGTGCAGAATTTGTTGTTATGGTATATCAGATATTAGCTGTAAGAAACGAAATTGGAATAAAAAAATACTTAAAATATATAATAAGGTTTATACTTAGTGGAATAATAATGTATTTTTGCATAACGTGGATAAAAATGATAATTAACAATGAATATATTCTAATATTTGTACAAGTATTGCTAGGAACATTAGTATATGTTGCTTTGAATTATAAATTTATAGGTGAAAATATACAGTATATTCCAATATTAAGTAAATTAAAAAAGGAGAATGCAAAATGAAAATAGCGGTAGCAGGAACAGGATATGTAGGTTTATCTTTAGCAACATTACTTAGTCAAGATAATGAAGTTGTTGCCTTAGATGTTATACCTGAAAAAGTTCAAATGATAAATAATAGAATATCACCTATAAAGGATGAAGAAATAGAAAGATTTTTCAAAGAAAAAGACTTGAATTTAACAGCAACATTAAATTATAAAGAAGCTTTTAGAGATGCGAAATTTATTATAATTAGTACGCCAACTAATTATGACGATGAAAAAAATTATTTTGATACTTCATCTGTAGAAGATATAATTCAAAAAGTAATTAACATGAATTTAGAAACAACAATGATAATAAAATCTACAATTCCAGTAGGATTTGTAGAGAATATGAAAAAGAAATATAATATTGAAAATATAATCTTTTCGCCAGAATTCTTAAGAGAAGGAAAAGCTTTATATGACAATTTATATCCTTCAAGAATAATTGTTGGAGAAAAATCAAAAAGAGCAGAAGCATTTGCTGATTTGTTAAAAAATGCAGCACTAAAAAAAGAGGTTGAAGTAAAATATATGAATTCAACAGAGGCTGAAGCGGTAAAACTGTTTGCCAATACTTATTTAGCATTAAGAGTAGCATATTTCAATGAGTTAGATACTTATGCAGAAATGAAAGGATTAAACACAAAGGATATTATCGATGGAGTATGTTTGGATCCTAGAATTGGTTCACATTACAATAACCCATCATTTGGATATGGCGGATATTGTCTACCAAAAGACACAAAACAATTGAAAGCAAATTATAAAGACGTACCAGAAAATTTAATTAGTGCAATAGTCGAAAGTAATAAAACAAGAAAAGACTATATAGCTCAAGAAATTATTAATAAAAATCCCAAAGTGGTGGGAATATATAGATTAACCATGAAAAGTGGTTCAGATAACTTTAGAGCAAGTGCAATTCAAGGAATTATGAAGAGAATAAAAGCAAAAGGAATAAAAGTAGTAGTATATGAACCTACGCTACATGAATGTACATTTTTTAATAGCGAAGTTATAAAAAATTTAGAAGAATTTAAAAAAGTAAGCGATATAATTGTAGTAAATAGAAATAATGAAGAACTACAAGATGTAAAAGATAAAATATATACACGAGATTTATTCTTTAGAGATTAAAATTTAATATAAAAATAAGGATAATATAATTATGAAACAAAAGAAAGTTAGATTAATATACCTAATAATACCGATATTTTTCATATTGGTAATTACAATAATCTTATTTTTCATGAGATATCTCAACTCTAATATATTAATAACAACGGGTAAAGAAATGAAGTTAGAACAAAGTGAATACCAATTAGTAGATGATGAAAACATTAAAATGGAAATCTCCGAAAACAAACTAGAAAAATATGATAATAAATACGAAGAAATTAGTCAAGAGGTTTTAGAAGAAGTAAAAAAAGAGAACATAAACATTCATATAGATCCTACTACAGGAATTAAATATGTAACATATGAAGATTTTGAAGTATATGCAGACGGAAAACATGACGATTACGAGGCTATAATGAAAACGCATATATATGCAAATGATAATGATCTTGAAGTAAGAGCACAGAATAAAGAGTATCATATTTTTAGAGAAGATGAATACATTCCTATACCAATAAAAACTAATACAAACTGGAATAATGCAACCTTGGTATTACATGACGAAAATATTTCAGCTAAAAAGACAAAAGATTATCCTCTTTTTCAAATATTGTCATTTGAAAAAGAACAAACAATTAGAGAACGAAATATATTAGATGAAATTACAATAAATAAGCAGACTAATAATATACCTGAATTATCAGGATATGGAAACTGTGTATGTATGATATATAATGATAACAGAAAACAATTTATAAGATATGGGGAAAATCAAAATTCAGGAAATTCTCAGCAAGACATTTTTAAGATTGATAATAAGGGAAATGTATTAAATGAAATACAATGGGATTTTGATTATATTTCAAGAATTGTTTTAATTCCAATACCTAAAGAGGAATTAGAAATAAAAAATGCAAATTTTATAACTATTTTGCCTCAAGAAGGACGAGAACAAGAAAGAGGATATTATAATAGAAATATTATATGTTATAGAAGTAATACTAAAATAAGAAATATAAATCACAACTTAGATAAAGAGGAATCACTAGGTGGCCCATATTATGGATTCTTAAGAGTTGAAAAGTGCTCAGATGTGCTTTTAGAAAATTGCAAGTTAACTGCACATAAATACAAACAAGCTTCAAATTATGACTTAATCATTGAATATGCAACAGATATTGAAATGAACAAGGTAACTCAAGAAAATTTAGAAGATGCAAATAGATGGGGAATTACGGGTACAAATTATACCAAAGACATAATATACAAAAATTGTAAACTTAACAGAGTAGATGCGCATTCAGGAGTACATAATTTAACAATAGAAAATTCAATAGTAGGAGACAAAGGGATTACTGTAGTAGGTAGCGGAGAATTGAATATAATTAATACAACAATACTATCTAAACAAGCTCTAATCAATTTAAGAAGTGATTATGGAGCTACTTGGGAACGGAAATATAAATATCAAAGATTGCAATATGCCACAATTTAAAAAATCTAGCATAATTTCATTTAATACAAATTATGATGATAATGGAAAACCACATGATTATGGATATGAAATATATTTGCCTAATGTTACGATAGATGGATTAATAATTGATGATACTCATGTGGATAACAGTTATACTGAGTTTTATATTTTTGATAACAATAAAGAAAAAACAGGGATATCAAATGGTGATTTAAGAAATAATTATATATTACCTAATGATATAAACATAAAGGATTATAAGACTAGTACAGGGAGAAAGATCAAATTGTTTAGTCATAAATTTTATAATGTACTAGAAGATTTAAAAGTAAATTTTAGTGTTCCTTTAAAAGATAAAAACTCTATAAAAATTCAAGAAACTTCAGGAAAAGAAATAGAAAAAAATGCAATCATTAATCAAAATATAGTAATATATAAAAACGAATATGAAGGGATAAAGACAATTTTAACGATAAATGATATAGAAATAAAAAATAAACAACTAGAGCTAAATGAAGAAGGATGTTATAAAATAAAGGTAATATATCAAAACAAAGATAATCAAGAAGAGCAACTAGCCAATATAACAATCGATAAAACAGCCCCAGTAATTGTGGGACTTGAACCAAATGCAACATATAAATATAAAGTAATACCGCAGATAATTGAAGAACATCTAGAGAATATAGAACTTATAGAAAATGGCAATGTAAGAAAGGACTATATGATAGGCTCAGAAATTCGAGAAGAAGGCATGTATCAAATAGTTGCAACAGATAAAGCCCAAAATATAACATCAGTAACATTTAAAATTGTAGGACTTGAAGAACAAGACTATATAATCGAAAATAATATAATAAAAAATGTAAATTGTGGCACTACAGTGGATACATTTTTTAATAAATTAAATGGAGAAATAGAGGGAAGGATATATAGAAAAGATAATGTATTAACAAAGGATGATAAACTAGCAACAGGAGACATCCTAGAAACAAATTCAAAAGAAAAATTAAATATTGTAATAACCGGAGATGTAAATGGAGATGCTAGTGTAAATATTAAAGATATAATAGAATTAAGAAAATATTTATTATTAAAAAACAATCTAACCAATTTAGCCATAATAGCAGCAGATACTAATTTAGATAGAAACGAAATTAATATTAAAGATCTAGTAAAAATGAGAATTATAGTTTTATCTAAAGAATTATAAAAAGTACAAAATCATTTAAATTATAAGGAGCAAGAGATGAAAAAATTAAAAATATGTAATTTATTACTAATATTATTTATATTTATAATAACGACAACGGCATATGCTAACCAAGAAACAAATGCTGAGATAAGTATAAAATTATCAAATAAAGAAATAGATACAACACAAGAGTCATTAGAATTAATAATTTCATTGGAAGATTTAAGAAACTTATCAATGACTGACGAGTATTTAGTAATGGGATATCAAGCTATATTAGAATACGATAATGAGATTTTTGAAACAGCTACAGTAGAAGGGCTAAATGGTTGGAATGCAAATTATGAAAAAACAACAAATACTTTAATAGGAGATACATCAGATGCAAAGCCTAATACGGATATTGCAAAAATCATATTAAAGATTAATAAAAATGCAATTGAAGAAGGTGAAGGAAAAATTATTTTAAAAGATATGCTATTAACAGATGGAACAAATGATTTTCAATTTAACAAAGAATTAACAGTAAAAGTAGTTAACCATAAAATAGAAAACAACGATACAAATAATAACGTAAATACCAATATAGAAAATACTCAAGTAAATGATATTGTAGATAAAGCAAGTACCAAAGGAAAAAATTCGGTTACTGCAGTAGGAATAACGAGACTGCCAGCAGCAGGATTAAATAACATTATAATAATAGCAATTGTGATAGTTATTATTGCGGCGATTATTTTTAAATTAAGATCTAAAGATATTAAATATTAAAAAAGGTGGAAATTTATTTTCTGCCTTTTGTTATAAGGAAATAAATATTTTCTAGGAGTATTGTAAAAAAATGTAATATATTGTATAATACTAGACGAAAAGAGGGGGAATATGTAAAAATGAAAGAAAAAGGAATAGCATCAAAATATGCAGTAATAATTATAGTAATTGTTTTAATACTAATAGGTATGGGAATTTCAACCATAGTAGGAGAAAATAGTAAAATAGCAAGCAGCAATCAAAATATAATTGGAAATACAATTAATAATAGCAAAAATCAAAATACTGTAGATAATACCAAAGATGTAAACAATGTAAGAAATAGTGTCAACACAGATGTCGTTACTTCAAGCAATCAAATAACAAATGAGGCAGCTACTAATACGAACATAAGTGAAACCAAAAAAGCAACAGCAACAACATCTCCAAGTTCATCAAATAAAACAACAAGTACAAATAATCAAAAACAAAGTAGCAGCAGTACAAGTAAGACAAAATCTACATCATCAGCAACTCAAACAACAAAAAACACTAAAAAGACTCAGTCAACTCAAAAAACAACACCTACTGGTCAAACAGTATATGTAACACCAACAGGAAAGAGATATCATTATAGTCCTACATGTGGTGGAAAAAATTCAAAAGCATCTACATTATCACAAGCCAAATCAATGGGATTAACACCGTGTAAGAAATGTGCACAATAATAAAGTGAGCTATGATTTCATAGCTCTATATTTTTTATCAAAAGCTGAAAAAAGAGTTGACAGAAAAACTTTACCGTGATATAAGTATAGGTATATTTTAATCAACAATTTTAATTCTATAAAAATTCCAAAAACAGAGAAAAAGTAAGAAAAAAAGAGAATACATGATAAAAAATATAGTAAACAAACATATTTACCTCAAAATAAAAATTGAGCAACAAATTAATAACGTTTATAATAAAGGAGAAGATGTGATATATGAAAATTATGTACATAGTGGAGGATTAGAAGAAGATATGGGAATGGCAGTAGATGAAATGATAAAAAGAGAAAAAGCGAGGTTAAGACGAGAAGGAAGAAGCGAAGGTGAAATTGCAGGAATTGGAAAAACTAAGATAGAAGTAGCAAAAAAATTACTAGAAATAAATATGTCGATAAAACAAATTAAAGAAATAACAGGAATAACAGAAGAGGAGTTAAAAGCGTATAAATAGAAAATAATGTTAAATTTTCATAATTCTATATTTTGCAAACTTAATTGAGAAGAATATATATCCTTGATATAATTTCTATATAATAAATGTGTAAAGGAATGATAAATAAATGGAAAATAAAAAATTAGAAACTATTTCAAATCTTTTTGAAGGAAAGGAAATAAGAAGTATTTGGGATAATGAAAAAGAAGAATACTATTTTAGTGTAGTTGATGTAATTGGAGCTTTAACAGAAAGTAGAGATTCAAAAGATTATTGGTATAGATTAAAGAAAAGAATGACAGAAGAAGAAAAAAGTGAGATATCGACAAAATGTCGACAACTGAAATTAAAATCAAAGGATGGAAAATTTTATAGCACAGATACACTAGATACAAAAGGAATTTTAAGACTAATAGAATCTGTACCAAGCCCAAAAGCAGAACCATTTAAGCTTTGGCTGGCTCAGATGGGAAAAGAGCGAATAGATGAAGTATTTGATCCAGAACTTGCTGTTAATCGTGCAGTGGATTATTATAGAAGTCGTGGATATGATGACATATGGATTAAACAAAGATTAACAGGAGTTGTTGATAGATGTAAACTTACAGATGTATGGAAAGAAAGCGGAATAAATAAAAATGTTGAGTATGGTATACTTACAAATGAAATCTATAAAGAATGGTCAGGAATGAAGGCATCAGAATATAAAGAATATAAAGGAATTAGGAAAGAATCATTAAGAGATAATATGACGGATATAGAAGTTACATTAACAGATTTAGGAGAACTTGCAACAAAAGAACTTGCAAAAAAGTATAAGCCTTATGGGTTAAAAGAAAACAAAGAAATAGCTAAACGTGGTGGTAGAATAGCTAGAGGTACACGCGAAAATTTAGAAAAAGAATTAGGTGAAACAGTAATCAGCAAAGAAAATGTACTAAACTATAAGTATTTAGAGGATAATAAAACATTAAAAAATAAATCTAAAAAAGAATTAAAAGAAATAACAGGAATAACAGAAGAGGAGTTAAAAAATTATAATCAAGAAAAAATAAAAAAATAAAATTTCTATATAATGTTGACAAAATGTTTTTTTTAGACTAATATATTACTTATAAGTAATATAAAGGAGGAAATATATATTAGAAATACATAAGGAGTAGATGCCCTTGAGTGCAAATGAAGATTTTTTAGCAATGCTAGAAGTATTGGAAATACATGGAATATATGCAACTAATCAGTTTTTCAATGACATATGTAAGTTAGTAAAAACAGATATAGTTAAGTTTATACATGACTTTCAAAGAGACATGATAAGAGCTGATAAAACTAAACATAATAGATATGAGAGACTTAGTTTGACACCAAGTCAAACCAAAAAGTTAAAAGGAAAATCAATGTATAGATATGAATATAGAAATACTTCTAATTTAAGATGCATATATATAATAGAGGATGAGTATAATAGAATAATATTATTAAAAGCGTTCAACGAAGATAAAACGAAAACTAAAGGAAAAGGCAATTATGATATTAATATTGAACGAGCAATAAGAATATATACATCTTTAAAAAATAATGATAATATGTAATAAATATAATGAGGTAGTGATGAAAATGTATGATAATATTAATATTGTATCCCCAAAAATAAAAGGGAAGATAAGTCCACAAGTGGTGGAAACATTAGAATTGAACGAAATTTATTATTCAATTTCAAAAATAATTATTGAATATAGAAAAGAAAATAATTTGACGCAAAAGCAATTGGCTCAAAAGTTGGGCGTTAATCAAACAATGATATCTAAAATAGAGAGCGGAAAATATAATCCAACATTTAAATTGATATATACAATTTCAAGAAAGTTGACAGAAACTACAAATATGTTTAAAGATACATTAAGAGAAATTTTAAAATATTTAGACGAAGTTGATTATAGATTAAATATTAAAATTATAGAAAATAGTAAAGAGCAAGAATATAAAATTAGAGAATATTATAAAAATTCAAAAAATATAGACAATGTTATATATATTAAAAATTATTATTGTAATCAAAAAGGAGATACTGATAATGGAAAAATTACAAGCAAATATACAGTTAATGGATAACTATATAAAAGAATATAACTTAAATATAAAAGAAAGAATACCAGAAAATTTAGATTTAGAATTAGGCTGTTCAATTACTTTCGAAGTAGTAAAAATAGAAAGCAATGAAAAAGAGAAAATTGGACAAGTTGATATGACATATGATATAAAACTAATAGAAAATGAAACAGAATTAGGAACAATACATTTACTAATGCAAGCATTATTTACGGGAGATATAGAATTAAGCGATGAGAAGTTTGAAGAAATGTTAAAATATAATGGAGCACCTATATTATCTCAAATAATACGTGCATATATTACGGCTAATACGGCATTGAGCGATATGCCTACAATAAAATTTCCTGTAATGAATTTTTATAAATTTTTTAAGCAAGCTGACAAGCAAAAAAAATCTTAACATTACGTCAAGATATTATTACAATATCTTGACTTTTTTTGCCAAAAATATTGCAAAAAACTTTAGTTAAGGATATACTATAAAAGTATAATTTACAAAAGAAATAAAAAAGATTTAGGGGGAAAAAATGGAAGAACTAGATTTAAAAGAATTATTTACAATTTTTTGGAACAAAAAAGCACAAATCATACTGTTAATACTAATATTTATAGCAATTGGAATAATATATACAGTAGGATTTACCACACCTGAATATAGTGCGTCTACATCACTACTATTGGCAGGTTCAGCAGCAAAAGGAGGAAACCAATCAAATACAATAACAACAACAGATGTAACATTAAACTCAAAATTAGTATCAACATACAGTGAATTGGTAAGAAGCAAAAATGTATTAGGGCAAGTTATCTCTAACTTAGGAATGGACTTAAATTATGAAACACTAAAAAATAACATAGCGGTAGCAAATGTGAAAGATACAGAAATGTTGAAAATTACTGTAACAACAGACAATCCACAAAATGCAGCTAAAATAGCCAATGAAACAGCAAATGTATTTATAGAAAAAATCGCAAATGATTTTTATAATATTAATAACGTACATATTGTCGATCAAGCAGAAGTAAATACAACACCATCAAATATAAACCATCAAAAAGATGTTGTTATATTCGCATTTATAGGAGTTGTAGTAGCAGTAATTTATGTATTGGTTGCCAATATGTTAGACACAACAATCAAAACAGCAGAAGAAGTAGAAAAAGAATTTAAATTACCAGTACTAGCATCAATTCCACTATATTCTGCAGAAGCACAAAAGCCAAAAGGAGGTAGAAGATAATGAAAAGAGAATTAATAGTACATCAAGACCCAAAATCTCCTATATCAGAAGTATTTAGAACATTAAGAACAAATATACAATTTATGAACACAAAAGGAAAGCTAAAAACGATACTAGTTACATCAACACTTCCAGGAGAAGGTAAAAGTTGGGTATCTTCAAACTTAGCTGTAACTTTTGCTCAAGCTGGAAAAAAAGTTGTAATAATTGATGCCGACATGAGAAAAGGAAGGCAATATTCAATTTTTGGAGTTTCACCAAAACCAGGTCTTTCTAATTATTTATCAGGAGTAGGAGCAAATGATGAGGAAGAAGATTTAGATTTAGCAGATTTTATACAAGAAACAGAAATAGATGGACTATATTTAATTTCAGCTGGTAATATTCCACCAAACCCAGCAGAACTTTTAATAGCACCACAAATGGTTGATTTATTAGATAGGCTAAAAGATATCTGTGATATTATTATAATTGATGGACCACCAAGCCAATTAGTTACAGATGCATTAATTTTAACAAGATTAGTTGATACAACTTTAATAGTAACAGCAAGTAAAGCTACTAAAAAGGAAGATTTAAAAAGAGTTGTGGGAAATATCCAAAACGTTGGAGGAAAAATAGCGGGAATTGTTGTAAACAAAATTCCAATGAATGCCAAAAAATATGAACAATCATATTATTATGGCTCAACATCTATGGCAAAAGTAAAACCTACAAGTCGACCAACATCAAGACAAATGCCAAAAAGAACTAATTCATCTATGTATAATAGAGCCTCTAATATGATGGCACAAGAAAGTAAAAGAAATGTACAAACAAAGCCACAAGCTGAAGCTCATAGACGTCAAATTGATAGAAACAACAATTTAAACAATGATGAAATGCCAAAAGCTTTGCAAAATAAAATCAAGATAGAAAATAAAGAAGAAGTATCAGCAGAAAAAACAACAGAAATATTAAATCAAATTAATCAGTATTTAGATGATGAAAAAAATAACATGAATTAATAGGGGACAAAAGGAGAAATACAATGATAGACATTCATTCACACATATTACCAAACATTGATGATGGCTCAAGGAGTATTGAAGAAACATTTAACTTAATTAAAGAAGCCAAACAAGCAGGATTTGATGGGATAATATGTACATCACATTATATGGAAAATTATTATGAAACTAATAGACCTGAAAGAGAAGTATGGATAAATGCAATACAAGAAAATTTAAAAAACAAAAATATAGAAATGGACTTATATTTGGGAAATGAAATATATATGTCAGAAAATATTATTCGCTTGTTGGAAGATGGGAAAGCAACAACAATGAATGATACAAGTTATGTGCTATTCGAATTACCAATGAATGCAGAGCCTATGAACCTATATGACGTAGTTTATGAAATGCAACAATATAAAATTGTGCCAATTCTAGCACATCCAGAAAGATATAGTTTTGTTCAAACTGATCCTGAATTAATATATGACTTAATTGAAAAAGGCGTATTGATGCAAGCAAATTATGGAAGTATTATAGGACAATATGGGAAAAAAGCAGAAATGATAGTGAAAAAATTTCTTGAAAATAATATGATACATTTGCTTGGATCAGATGTGCATAGACAAAATACAATTTATCCAAAAATTCCTGAAATAATTGCAGAATTAACGGGAATTATAGGAGAGGCAAAAGTTCAAGAACTTACAACAATAAATCCTCAATTAGTAGTACAAAACAAAAGAATAGATATTAGACAGCCACATAAAGTGGAATTATCTGTTAAAGAAAAAATATCACTATATACAGAAGATGCAATGAATAAATTTAAAAACATGTTAAAGAAATAGGTTTATAGATACCATTATAAAAATCTAAATATAAAATGATAGGAAGTAATATTATGAGAAAATATTTTGGAACTGATGGAATAAGAAGAATTGCTAACACTGAGTTAACACCAGAGCTTGTATATAAAGTAGCTAAAGCTGGTGCATATGTTCTTTCAAAACATACAGATCATACACCAACAATTTTAATAGGAAGAGATACACGTATTTCTGGAACATTAATAGAAAGTGCTATGGTAGCAGGATTTTTAAGTTATGGAGCAAATGTAAAATTGTTAGGAGTTTTGCCAACACCTGGAGTTGCATATTTAACAAGAAAATTAAATGCAGACGCAAGTGTTGTTATATCTGCTTCACACAACACATACGAATTTAATGGAATAAAATATTTTAGTAATAAAGGAATGAAAATTCCTGATACATTAGAAGAAGAAATAGAAGAAATAATGGAATCAGGGAAATTAGAAGAACTAACTGCTAAAAACGAAAAAATAGGAGTTTCAGAATATGCATTAGATTTAATGGATGAATATGTATACTTCTTTAGAAAAAACTTTGACGACGTAATAGACCAATATAATAATAATGATTTTGTTGTGGCTTTAGACACTGCAAATGGAGCAACATCAGTTGTAGCAGAAAAAGTATTTAAAGCATTAGGTATTAATTATAGAATTATAAACAATAACCCTGATGGAATTAATATTAATGATAATTGCGGTTCAACACATTTAGAAGGACTAAAAAAATATGTTGTAGAAAACCATATGAGTCTTGGTGTTGCATATGATGGCGATGGAGATAGATGTTTAGCTGTAGACGAAAAAGGGAATGAAATAGATGGAGATAAATTACTTGCAATTATTTCACAAAGCCTAAAAAGAAAAGGTAAACTTCAAAAAGATACGATAGTTGCAACTGTCATGAGCAATTTAGGGCTTAATAAATATGCCAGAGATAATGGAATGGAATTATTGCAAACAAAAGTTGGAGATAGATACGTTTTAGAAGAAATGTTAAAAGATGGATATAACTTAGGTGGAGAACAATCAGGACATGTAATATTATTAGATTACAATCCAACAGGAGACGGTATATTAACATCACTAATGTTAATTACAGCGATGCTTGAAGAAAACGCAAAAGCATCAGAGTTAGCAAGTATCGTAAAACTATATCCACAAATATTAATTAATGCTAAAGTAGACAGTTCTAAAAAATATGATTATGAAAAAGACGAAGAAATAAAAGAAGCTATCGAAAAATTAGAAAGAGAATTTGCTGGAAATGGTAGAGTTTTGATAAGACCATCAGGAACAGAACCATTAGTTAGAGTTATGATAGAAGGCGAAGATCAAGAATATATTACAAAAAAAGCTCAAGAAATTGCAGACTTGATTGAAAAGAAACTAAAATAGCATGACATACAAACGTAATATAATTGTAATATGAAATTATTGATTTTATGTTACGACAATGATAATATATAACTATATTAACTAAAGAAAATGGAGGGTGAAAAATGTTTTTGTTTGACATCTCTAATCCACTAACCTTATTACTTATGCTAGCTGTAACAATATTAATGGTTTTTTTAGCACAAGAAGTAAAAAAAAGTATTGTAGTTGCAGTAATGTTGTTATTTTATCTAGTTCTTTTAGTGGTACATGTAGCACAAGTAGCTACACTATCAGAAGAATTTAGATATATGTTAAGTACACTATCTAGATGTATTGTAATTGACTTCATTTTTGTGTTTATTTCATTTTTCTCATATTTATGGGTAGATGATATTGAAACAAAGAAGATGGGAAAGAAAAGTCTAGATAATAGTTTAGAATGGTTTTGGAAAAAAGTTTAATTTAAAAAAATTCGGTTTAAAATTTAATTTTAAATCGGATTTTTTTGTGTAGGAAAAACATAATTGCTATTGCGTTAAAATTTTCTCATTGCATTCGAAAACTTAAGAAAATATGGCAAAGCTATTTTTCTTATTTTAGTAATAATTAGAGCTACTATTGAATATATATATTTATAGCAAACTTAAGATAAGGAGAAAAATATGTTTAATGTAGCTATATTACGTTTAAAAGATTTATTCAAAATTCTTGCAGGGAGTATTTTTATAATATTATTTATAACTATTTTATGGAATGGAATTTTATCAAAAAAAGAAGCTCTAAAAAACAACAACAAAATAGATATTTTGCCTAAAACCAGCATGTTAGGTGCGTTAGAAGAAGTAATGCCTGTTGCTAAAAATATAAATCAAGAATATAGAAAAGTTGCTAAAGAAGATGACCACAAAGAAGAAAAAAATATTTTAAAAGCTATGTTGGAAACTCAAATTAGTTCTGCAAAAGCATTAGATGATATGGAAGAAAGAAAAATACAAGATGAAAATAAAAATGAAAATCTTGCGAAAAAAGAAGAAAATAACGACAATAAAGATAAAAACAATAATGAAAATCAAGAAAATGCTATAGCAACTGCAGGAATAGCAACTCAAATTATTACCCAAAATCCAATTAAAGAAAAAACAAATGCTCAATACGGAAAAGTTAAAATAAAAAACGAGACAGAATATGCATTAACAGAAGAAATGTTAAAACCAGATATTACAATAGAAAATAGAAATGTAATAATATTTCACACTCATAGTTGTGAAAGTTATACATCAAGTGAAAAATTTCCATATACTCCAACAGGAAATTATAGAACAACAGATTTAAATTATACAGTTACAAGAGTTGGAACGGAATTAGAAAATGAACTTAAAAAATATAATTATAATGTAATACATAGCACAGATTATCATGATTATCCATCATATAATGGATCATATACAAAATCACTTAAAACGGTTGAGAACATTACAAAAAATAACCCAAGTGATATTATAATTGATTTACATAGAGATGCAATAGGCTCAAGAAGTGATTATGCACCAACTGTAAAAATAGGAGAAGAAGAAGCTGCACAGATAATGTTTGTAATAGGAACTAACAATGGAGGGTTATGGCATCCTAATTGGAACCAAAATTTAAAATTTGCAGTTAAAGTTCAAGAAAAAGCGGAAGAAATGTATCCAGGATTATTTAAAAATATAATGCTTACAAAATCAAGATATAATCAACATACAGGAAAATTTGCTAATATAATAGAAGTTGGGGCAACAGGTAATACCTTAGAACAATGCTTAACTAGCATGAAATATTTAGCAAAAGTTATGGGAGAATTGTAAGAAAAATAGAAATTTCTACTTGAATTATGATACTTGTTTGTATATAATGTATTTACAAATTCTAAAGAAAGTTGAGGGATACACATGGCAGAATTTAAATTAAAATTAAATGATAGTGGAATTATACAAAAACAAATTATGGAATATAAAGCACAAGTAGAAAATATTCATAAAGACTTACATAAAAGAGCAGAAGATGAAAAAGATTTTGTTGGATGGCTAGAATTACCAACAAATTATGATAAAGAGGAGTTTAAAAGAATAAAAAAGGCAGCTCAAAAAATAAAGAAAGAATCTGATATATTAGTTGTAATAGGCATCGGAGGTTCATACCTTGGAGCAAGGGCGGTAATAGAGGCACTTACAAGTTCTTTTAACAATATGCTTTCTGCAAAAGAAAGAAAATTTCCTCAAATTGTATATGCAGGAAACAATTTGAGCCCTAATTATTTAAGTGAGCTAATAGAATATATAGGAGATAAAGATTTTTCTGTAAATGTAATTTCTAAATCAGGAACTACTACAGAGCCAGCAGTTGCATTTAGAGTATTTAGAGAAATCTTGGAAAATAAATATGGAATTGATGAAGCAAGAAGCAGAATATATGCAACAACAGATAAAGCAAAAGGGGCACTTAAAACATTAGCAGAAAATGAAGGATATGAGCAATTTGTAGTTCCAGATAATGTAGGAGGTAGATATTCTGTATTAACAGCAGTTGGATTGTTACCTATTGCTGTTGCAGGAATTGATATAGATAAGTTAATGGAAGGTGCTCGTATTGCACAAGAAAGATATAATGATCCAAACTTAAAATATAACGAATGTTATCAATATGCAGTAGTTAGAAATATTTTGTATAAATTATATAAAAATACAGAAATATTAGTAAACTATGAACCTAAAATGCACTATTTTACAGAATGGTGGAAGCAATTATTTGGAGAAAGCGAAGGGAAAGATGAAAAAGGAATTTTACCAGTAGGAGTAGACAATACAACTGATTTACACTCTATGGGACAATATATTCAACAGGGAAGACGTAACTTATTCGAAACAGTTGTATCGATAAAACATCCTAATTTAGACCTTACTATAAATTCAGATGACGATAATTTAGATGGGTTAAATTATTTAGCTGGAAAGAAAATGGACTATGTAAACAAAAAAGCTATGGAAGGTACTATTAAGGCGCACGTATCAGGAGATGTACCTAATATCATGATAGAAATGAATAAATTAGATGAGACTAATTTAGGAGAATTAATTTATTTCTTTGAAAAAGCATGTGCAATGTCTGGATATATATTAGGAGTAAATCCTTTTAATCAGCCAGGAGTAGAAGAATATAAGAAAAATATGTTTAAATTATTAAAAAAACCAGGATATTAAAATATTTTAGAGAGTGTCTTGATATGACACTCTCTAAGCAAGTATAAGGGATGCAGAGAAAGAAGGAATAAAAATGTTATTTGAAGATACATTTAAAATGGGACTAAAAGATATAGGAATAGATAATTTAATAAAAAATAGAGCAATGCTTGAAATATTAGAGAATATAGCAGCATACCATTCAGACTTAGTTGGTTTCGGAGCAAATGATACTGCTAAAATTAAACTTACTTGGATATTATTAGATTGGAAATTAGAAATAAAAAATAGGCCTAAATATGGACAAGATATAAAAGTTGTTACATGGTCTAGAACGGCTAATAAGTTTTTTACATATAGAGATTTTGAAATATATTCAAATGGAGAATTAGTTGCAATTGCAAGCTCTAAGTGGACACTAATAAATATAGAAAAAAGAAAAATGACTAGAATAACAGAGGATATTATAGATAAATATAAGCCAGAAGATAGACATGTTTTTGATAATCCAGATATAGACAAATTAGAGGTACCAGAAAAATTTACATCTGAAGTAGAATATACAGTCATAAGAAAAGACATTGATATTAATAAGCATATGCATAATTTATATTATTTAGATCTAGCATATGAAGCCCTACCAGAGGATGTATATCAGGAAGATAGGCCATTTGATAATGTTAGAATTATGTATAAAAAAGAGATAATGTTTGGGGATACAGTAAAATGCCAATATGTAAAGGAAAAAAATAAACATATAGTTGTTATTAAAAGCCAAGATGAAAAAAAACTACATGCAGTAATAGAACTATATTAGAAGCGATTAAAACTACTAAAAATCATAAAAAAGAACAAAAAATATCTAAAAATATGACTAAAAATCTTGAAAATCGTTGAAACTGTGGTATAATAGGATACGGTAAAAAAAGGGAGGAATTTGTAATGAACACAAAATTAAGAAAAACAAAAATAATCGGAACAATAGGACCTGCTAGTGAAAGTGAAGAAATGTTTACAAAATTAGTTGAAACAGGATTAAATGTAGCAAGAATTAACTTTTCACATGGTGGATATGAAGAGAACAAAGAAAAAATCGAAACAATCAAAAGAGTTAGAGCAAAATTAGGAAAACCAGTTGCATTAATGTTAGATACAAAAGGTCCTGAAATTAGAACAGGTGTACTAGAAACAGGAAATGAGAAAGTAGAAATCAAAGAAGGACAAACATTTACATTTGTTCACGACGATATTATTGGAAACAATGAAAAAACAACATTAACTTACAAAAACCTATATAACGAAATAGAAGTAGGAACAGAAATTTTAGTTGATGATGGAGCTTTAAAATTTAGAGTTACAGAAATAAAAGACAAAGATATTGTTTGCGTGGCTTTAAACACTGCAAAATTAGGAAGCAGAAAAACAATGAATATACCAACTGTAAATATTCAAATGGACTTCTTATCTGAAAAAGATATAAAAGATATAACACAAGGAATTCCAGCAGGATTTGATTATATTGCTGCATCATTTGTAAGAAAAGCACAAGACGTAAAAGATATGAGAAAATTATTAAACGATAATGGTGGAGAAAGAATTAAAATAATTTCTAAAATTGAATGTCAAGAAGGAATCGACAATTTTGATGAAATATTAGAAGAATCAGACGGAATTATGGTTGCTCGTGGTGATATGGGAGTAGAAATTCCAATGGAAGAAGTACCAGTACAACAAAAATTAATTATAAAAAAATGTAATAAAGTTGGAAAACCAGTTGTTACAGCAACACAAATGCTTGAATCAATGACTCAAAACCCAAGACCAACGAGAGCTGAAGTAAGCGACGTTTCAAATGCAGTATATGATGTTACAAGTGATATCATGTTATCAGGAGAATGTGCTATGGGTAAATATCCTGTAGAATGTATAGAAGCAATGACAAAAATATCAAAATCTACAGAAAGTTCAATTCATTATTGGAAGAGATTTTATAAAAGAAGTTTTGACCATAATAAAAAAGACATGGAAGAAGCATTAGCATATACAACAGCAGTTACAGCTGAACAAATTGCAGCAGACGCAATTGTGGCATATACACACACAGGAAGTTCAATAGAAAAATTAGCATCATTAGCTACAGAATGTCCAGTATTTGCAATAACAGATGATGAAAAAACATTTAACCAATTAGCAATTGTATTTAATGCAACACCAGTATTATGTAAAGATGAAGCAACAATTGAAGATACTATAAATGCAGGTATCAAAAAATTAAAAGAAACTGGATTACTAGAAGAAGGAGATATGGTAGTTCTAGCTGGAGGAGCTTCAGCTCTACCAAAACACGATAAAGGAAAAGTTATCGGTGGATGTATAAAAATCTAGTAACAGCGATAAATTAAAAGCTTAAAGGCAAAATTTCAAAATACGAAATTTTGCTTTTTTGTTGTTATTTAACTATAAAATATGATATACTATAAACACGTGTAAAAAGATTATAAAAAGGAGAAGAAAATGTCAAAACCGATTGTAGCAATAATAGGAAAACCAAATGTTGGTAAATCTACATTTTTTAATTATTTAGCAGGAACAAGAATTTCTATTGTACAAGACACACCAGGTGTAACTAGAGATAGAATTTATGCTGAAACAAATTGGAGGGGAAGAGATTTTACATTAATAGATACTGGAGGAATTGAGCCTGATTCAGAAGATATTATACTTTCTCAAATGAGAGAACAAGCAAATTTAGCAATAACAATGGCAGATGTTATAATATTCTTAACTGATATTAGACAAGGTGTAACAGCTGCAGACCAAGAGATTGCTTTAATGCTTAAAAGGTCAAAAAAACCAATTGTTTTAGTATGTAATAAAGCAGATAATTTAGAAAAATATCAAAATGAAATATATGAATTTTATAATTTAGGAATTGGAGATCCACACCCTATTTCAGCAGCTAACGCTATTGGGATAGGAGATGTTTTAGATGAAATTTACTCACATTTTCCAAAGGATGTAGAAAACGAGGATGAAGGACTAATCACTAAAGTTGCATTAATAGGAAAACCAAACGTAGGAAAATCTTCATTAGTTAATAAAATTATTGGGGAAAATAGAAGCATTGTAAGTGATATACCAGGAACTACAAGAGATGCAATTGATACAAATTTTAAAAATGATAAAGGCGAATATGTATTAATAGATACAGCAGGTTTAAGAAGAAAAAGTAAAATTAAAGAAGATATAGAAAAATATAGTATCATAAGAACAATGCTTGCAATTGAAAGAGCAGATGTATGTTTGATGATGATAGATGCTACTCAAGGTGTAACAGATCAAGATACTAAAATTGCAGGAGAGGCACACGAAGCTGGTAAAGGTGTAATAATAGTAGTAAACAAATGGGATGCCGTAGAAAAAGAGACTAATACTATTGAAGTATATAAAAGAGATATTTACGAAAAATTAAAATATCTTTCATATGCTCCTATTATATTTATCTCAGCTTTAACAGGTCAAAGGGTAAATAAATTATTTGATTTAATAAATCATGTAGCAGAACAAAATAGTATGAGAATTAAAACATCAGTATTAAATCAAGTTATAAATGAAGCGATTGCAATTGTGCAACCACCATCAGATAAAGGAAAACGTTTGAAAATATATTATGGAACACAAGTTTCTACGAAACCACCAACATTTGTGGTATTTGTAAATGACAAAAGTTTATTCCATTTTTCGTATGAAAGATATCTTGTAAATCAGATAAGAAAAGAATTTGGGTTAGAAGGAACGCCTGTAAGAATAATTGTTAGAGAGAAATCAGACAAAGAAGCCTTAAAGGAGGGATATTAAATGATTTTATACATAATCATGGCAATAATTGCATATGTAATAGGAAGTATAAGTTTTTCAGTCATTATAAGTAAGAAAATGGCTGGATTTGATGTTAGAGAAAAAGGTAGTGGAAATGCAGGTAGCACAAATGTGTTACGTTCTGTAGGAAAAAAAGCAGCAGTACTAACACTTATTTGCGATGTACTAAAAGGAGTTATAGCTATTGGTATTGCAGTAGCTATAGGAAATATAGTAGATAATCTTAACAAAGAGTTGTTAGTGCAAATTGCCGGAATAGCAGTTGTTTTAGGACATACATTTCCTGTATTTTTTGGATTTAAAGGCGGAAAAGGTGTTGCAACATCTTTAGGTGTTTTATTAATAAGCAACTGGCAGATAGGATTAATTTGCTTGGTTTTTGCACTTGTACTTATGGCACTAACTAGAATTGTATCACTTGGATCATGTGCAGCAGCTGTTTTATATCCAGTTTTAACATTATTTATTAATGAGCATTATACAGTTTTAACAGAAGGAAAAGATGGGAAAGCATATTTAATTTATAGTATTATTTTAGCAATAATAGTTTTATATAATCACAGATCTAATATAAAAAGATTATTAAATGGAACAGAAAACAAGTTAGATTTTAAAAAAATAAAATAGCAAAAGATAAGGAGGAATATTCATGAAGAATATAGCGATAATAGGAAGCGGAAGTTGGGGAATGGCATTGGCTATATGTTTAGCTAATAATGGTCATAATGTTAAAGTGTGGTCATTTTGTGAAGAAGAAAAAGAATTGATAAATAATGATAGAAAGTGTAAGTTCTTGCCAGGAGTTGAAATCCCTGATAACATAACATGTTCAACAGATTTTGAAGAAACTATTTTAGACACTGAATTTATATTACATGTAACACCTTCGAAATTTACAAGAGAAATTTTTAAACAATATAAAGATTACGTAGGGGAAAAACCAGTTATCATCTGTTCAAAGGGGTTTGAAAAAGATACATTAAAGACTTTAGATGAAGTAATAAAAGATGAAATGCCAAGCGCAAAAGTAGGAGTATTAACAGGACCAAGTCATGCAGAAGAAGTTGCAGTAAGTAGTCCTACTGTACTTGTTATTGCATCTGAGCATCAAGAAATTTTAGATACAATACAAGAGGCTTTTATGTCTAATAAAATGAGAATATATACTTCAACAGATGTAAAAGGATTAGAACTAGGTGGAGCGTTAAAAAATATTATAGCTTTTTGTGCAGGAGTAGCAGCAGGAATTGGATTAGGAGACAACTCATTTGCTGCCCTTGTAACTAGAGGCTTAGGAGAAATTTCAAGACTTGGAGTAGCTTTAGGAGGAAAGCAAGAAACATTTTACGGACTAAGTGGATTAGGTGATCTAATAGTTACATGCCTTAGTGAACACAGTAGAAATAGAAGAGCAGGAAAACTTATAGGGCAAGGAAAAACTTTAGAAGAGGCTAAGCAAGAAGTTGGTATGGTAATAGAAAGTATAGATAATATAGATGTAGCATATGAATTAGGTAAAAGAAATAATACATATATGCCAATAATAGAAACAGTTTATAATGTAATTTATAACGGATTAGAACCACAAAAAGCTGTAGACAATTTAATGACAAGAGATAGAAAATGTGAATAAAAAATTATTTTTGCATATGTAAAAATTTTATCATAAAAACATAATATATAAATGTAATAAATTTTGAAATATTGTAAATAATATGAAAAAAGAAAGGGAGAAGTAATATGGAATTTTTTGATAAATTAACAAAAAAAGCTTCAGAGGCCTACAAAATAACAGCTGATAAAACAGGAAAGTTAGCAAAGGAAACAAAGCTAAAACTAAAAATTAGTGAGCTAAAATCAGAAATTAATGAGATATATGAAGAAATAGGGAAAAAAGCATATGAAAAACATACAAGGAAAGCTAATGGAGAAAAATGTGCAAAAGACTTATGCAAGGAAATAGAAGAAAAATGCTTAAAAATAGATGTTCTAAGTGATGAAATAGAAAATCTTTTGAAACAATGTTTAGAATTAAATGATAAAAAACAATGCCAAAAATGTTTTACAGAAATGGACAAAAAAGCAAAATTTTGCCCTCATTGCGGAGAAAAACAAGAAGAAATTGTTTTAGTACCAGAAGTTGTTGATGAAGAAAAAGAACAAGAAGAAGTAGAGAATGAGAATATAGAAAGCGCAGAAACTTCTGAAGTAGAAGAAAATAAGGAAACTATAGAAAATAAAGACACAGCAAGCGAGGAAATAGAGAACGAAAAATCTAATTTAGAAAAAACAGTAGAAATAGAATCAAATGTAGAAACATCAGAAGATGTAAGCGAAGTTGAAGAAGCCAAAAAAGATATAGAAGAATAGGAAAAAATATAATGAAAATTGTAGTACAAAGAGTAAAAAATGCTCAAGTAGAAGTTGAAAATAAAATAGTAGGAAAGATAAATCAGGGATTTTTAGTATTATTAGGAGTAACACATAATGATACAAAAGAGAATGCGGATTATTTAGTAAAAAAATTATGCAATTTAAGAGTGTTCAAAGATGAAAATGAGAAAATGAATTTAGCATTAAAAGATGTAAATGGAGAATTATTAATTGTATCACAATTTACATTATATGCAGACTGTACAAGTGGAAATAGACCATCATTTGTAAATGCGGCAAAACCACAAGTAGCAGAAGAATTATATGAATACTTTTGCAATCAATGTGCTGAAAATAATATCAAAGTAGAAAAAGGAATTTTTGGTGCAGACATGAAAGTTAGTCTATTAAATGATGGGCCAGTAACAATTATAATAGAAAAATAATTAATAAGGAAATCGTTCATAAAGATATTTTATAATATCATTAGCGTTTGTTTCACTAATACTTATAAAAATATCTTTATCGATACATATCCACATTTGAAGATTGTATAAATCAGAATTATCAATATATATACCAATTATTTCAGCCAACTCTACTGGGTTGGCGTATTTTTTTTCCCATTTAAAAGAATTATAAATATTTAAATTAGTATCATAAAAAAGACTTAAAAATTTATCTAATTCACCTTTTTTAGTACTATATAAGCTAACAGATGCACACATATTAATACAAATTATTCCTTTCAATATTTTATTAATTAATATTAGTATAAAAAATATATAAAGATTTATACTAAAGATAAGATAAAATAAAAATGTAAATATTAGAAAATAAATGGAGGGTATAATAATTGAAAAAGCACAAAACTATTGCATTCATATGTTTGGCGATAATAATTATTGCTTTGGGAATTTTTACGTATAAAACAATAAGCTCATCGAATAAAAGCAAATCCGCACAAGAAAAAAGTTTATCAGAAGTAGAGTTTTTGGAAATAAAACTAGTTAATTTATTTAATGAAATGAATAATATAGAAATTAGAAATTATAACGTATCTGTTACAGAAATTGCAAAATTACCATCAGATAAAAATAATGCTCAATCCTCTCAAGAAGCAGAAGGAAAAAAAGTTGGAGAGGAAAGTGAAACAAAGAAAAAAACAGAGGAAGAAAATTCGTCAGGAGAAAAAACAAGTAATAGTAATTCAGAGGATAGCCAGAGTGAAAAATTTACTTTGAAAGAAACAGGAGTGCTAACAAGAAACCAAGAAATAGATTGGGAGCATGTAAAGAATGAAGTAGAAATTTTATATTCATCAATTCCGACAATAACTCTTGATTTATATCAAATTCAAGTAGAAAAAGAAGATATATTGAAATTTAATAGCGAAATGGATATGCTAACGATGGAGGTTCAAAATGAAAATAAAGAAGGAGTATTAAATAGATTGACTTTGTTATATGAAAGTGTTTCGAAGTTTATGAATAAGGCAAGTGAAGATGAATTAGAAAAAGCAGTAATAGAAACAAAATTGAATTTGTTTAAAGGGTATAGCAAATTAGATAGTAAAAATTGGCAAGAAATTTCAAAAGATATAAATAAAATGATTGAGAGTTTTACAAAATTATTAACAGATACTAATATAGAAAAAAGTAAACAATATACAATAAATAAATTATATATTATGATAAATGAGTTGCAAAATGCAGTTAATGTTCAAGATACGAATGTTTTTTTGATAAAATATAAAAATATACTAGAAGAAATGAATGATTTGTGATATAATCCATATTGCAAGTAAGTTAAATAGTCGCTGGTAAATTTCGAAAGAAATTACGAGAGGAAAGTCCGGGCTCCATAGAGCAAAGATGCTAGATAACGTCTAGTGAGGGTAACCTTAAGGAAAGTGCAACAGAAAATAACCGCCGCTTTTGCGGTAAGGATGAAAAGGTGAGGTAAGAGCTCACCGCTACTATGGCGACATAGTGGGTCAGTGTAAACCCCATCTGGAGCAACACCTTGTAAAGAAGATTAAACCTGCTCGGTGCCTTCTTGATTTGCGTGGCTTGAGATAGGTAGTGATATCTATCCTAGATAAATGACTATTTTAAATGACAGAACCCGGCTTACAGATTTACTTCAAAAATAGCGGCTGGTTAAAGATATTAATATCAATATTTTTAACCAGTCGCTATTTTTTATATATTAGGAAAGTCTAAAAGCAAAATTAAAATTAAGCTAATTTAATGGCTTTCCGATTATTTAAGCTCTTTTTTTTCGAGGAATAAAATGTCCTACAAAATGATATTGATCTCTATTTTTTATATATAAAAATCCGAAAATAGAGAATACTACAGCTCCAATAAAATTAACTAAAAGATCTTTCATTGTATCGATTATTCCTAAATCTAAATAACCACCATCAATAATTTGAGAAACTAATTCACCATCTTTATTATGATAGTAAATAGTAGATTGGTCAATGTTATTTAAAATAATAGGAACATTTTCATGTTTAGGATTTAATTCAACAGAAGAAATAGACTGTAAAACTCTATCTTTTTGCATATCTGTTCTAAAATATGTATCCATTCCAAATTCAAAGAATTCCCATAAAACGCCAACAGTCATAGAAAAGCAAAAAGCAACGACTGCAACAAATATAGGAGAAAGATTAATTTTTACTTTATCACTTCTATTTAAAATATCGATTAATGAAAAGCCAATTGCGGCACATAAAAATCCGTTAATAGTGTGTAATATGGTATCCCAATGTTTGAAAACTCCATAGAAATTTTGTATTTCGCCTAAAATTTCTGCTGAGAATATAAATAGAAAAATCAAAATATCTAAAACACTTGGCAAATCAATTTTTAATTTAGTATCAATATAATATGGTATTAAATATAATATAAGTGTTAAAACACATAAACAGGCATTACCCCAATTTCCTCTAAGTGTTTCTAAAATTAAACAAGCAATAACTAAAGCTCGTAAAACAATGTAAACTACTAAAGTTGCTTTACTCTCGGTTTTGTAAAATTCTTTTATTTTTTTCATCATATACCAAATCAACTCCTTACGTGCCAATTATACAAGAAGTGATATAAAATTACAATCATTTTCGAAAAAATAATTTACAATTAAAATTTACAAGTGTATAATGTAGAAAAAAAGGAAGGGATACAATGGAATTAATTAATTTTTTAGCAACAGATGGTGTTAAATTAAATGGTTTATTATATAAATCCAAAAATAATATCGATAAAAAAATTATCATGTCAGTACATGGGATGAGCAGTAATTGCTTTAATGAAAGGGATATTAAAATTCCAGTAAAGGCAAATGAAAGTGGAATAGATTTTTTTACTTTTAATAATAGAGGAAGCGAACTAGTAAAATATATAAAAAAAGCTTCTGATGAAAATTCAAAAACAGAAATTGGCGGAATGTCGTATGAAGATGTGTTAGAAAGTTACGACGATATTGTTGGAGCTATAATTAAACTAAAAGAGTTAGGATACGAAAAAATATATTTACAAGGACATAGTTTAGGATGTACAAAAATAGTATATACATATAATGAATTACTTGAAGAAAACGAGATGGAAATTCTAAATATGATAAAAGGTGTTATACTATTGTCTTTAGTAGATGTACCAATGGCTGTAAAAGTATACTTAAGAGAAAATTATAAAAAATATTTAGAATATGCAGAAGAAAAAGAAAAAAGTGGTAAGCTTTACGAAATGATGCCACAAGAGGCTTTTATTCATCCTATTAGTGTTAAAACTTTTTTAAGATATGCACGAGATAATCAAAAAATAAACTTTGCACAATTTGGAAGAGATAATCAATTAGAAAAATTAAATAATATAAAAGTGCCTTTATTTATGAGGTGGGGAAATGATAATGAAATGATTTTGCAAGATGCAAATGAATTATCAGTAATGGTTAGTAATATTTTAGAAAACCCTATTAAAGATATAAATTATATTGATGGAGCAAACCATAGCTACGAAGGAAAAGAAGAAAAATTGGCAGAAGAAATAGTAGATTTTATTAATAAATTGTAAGAAAGAAGGGAACTCTATGGCAAATATTTTTGATTATATGGAGTGGAGAGATATAGCTATTGAACAAGTGGAGTTTAATGAGATAGATAGCCTTATATTATGTCGCTTATCATATTTTCCGTTAGATGGAACAATTAAAAATGATGAAGAAGTAACAGTGAAAGAAACGTATGAAATAGCAAAAAAATCGAACTTATCAGGGAAAATGCTAATGGCAGATGATGAGAAGTTATATCCTGTACTAGCTAATAGTAAAAGATTTGGAGATTTAAAATTGACAGAATTCATAAATAATATAGACCCTGTAATAGAAAAACAATTTTCAGCAGTAACAATATTAATTCCAGATGATACAATCTATGTGGCATATAGAGGAACTGACAACACGATAGTTGGATGGAAAGAAGATTTTAATATGAGCTTTAGCGATTTAGTTGCATCTCAGATAGATGCGGTTAAATATTTAGAAAAAATTGCAAAAAAATATCCTAAGAAAAAAATTATTGTAGGAGGCCATTCAAAAGGAGGAAATTTGGCGATATATGCATCTGCATTTGTAGAAAAACAAATTCAAGATAGAATAATATCTGTATATAATAATGATGGTCCAGGATTTTCTGATAAAATTGTAGAGAGTGAAGAGTACAACAATATAATAGCTAAAGTACATACATATATTCCACAAACTTCAATCATTGGAAGGCTTTTAAATCATAAAGAGAAAACTACGATAATTAAAAGTACTGAAGTTGGAATAATGCAACATGACTTATATTCGTGGGAAGTTTTAGGAGATAAATTTATAAAAGCTAAGTTGACGAATTCAAGCAAATTTATTGATAAAAAAATATCAAACTGGTTACGAGAAGTTAGCCCCGAACAGCGAAGTGAGTTTTTTGAAGTATTGTTTGAAATATTAAATGCCACTAAGGCAAAAACTTTATCTGAAATAAGTAGTAAATGGTTCACAAATGCAAAAACGATGGTATCTACATATAAAAATTTAGATCCTGATAGCAAAAGAATATTGATTGAGACATTAAAATATTTAGGACCAAGTTTAAAAGAAAAAGAGAACTAAAAAATATAAAAATAAAAGGATGAGATGTTATGAAGAAAAAAGTAATAATAATTTTAGTCGTAGTAATATTAATTGTGGCGACAATAGTTACAAGTATTTTAATAAATAATGCAGACAAACAACAAGCAATAGAAAGTGTAAGAACATATTTTTCTTATATAAATGATGAAAAATATGAAGAAATGTATGATAAAGTATTATCTATGAATATGTCAAAAGAAGATTTTATAAATCGTAATAAAAATATATATGAAGGTATTGATGCAGAGAACGTAAAAATTGAAGTTTTAAATGTAGATAAAGTAGACAGTGGATATCAAATTTCATATAATGAAAAAATGGTTACATCAGCGGGAGAAGTTAGTTTTGACAATTCTGCAATAGTATCTAAAGAAAACAAAGAATATAAAATAAAGTGGTCATCTAATTTGATATTCCCGCATTTACAAGAAGATGAAAAAGTTAGAGTCTCAACTTTAAAGGCCAATAGAGGAAGTATATTAGACAGAAATGGAAATGTTTTGGCACAAGATGGAAATATTGCGTCAGTGGGAGTTGTGCCAGGAAAACTTGGAGAAAACAAAAAAGAAACATTTAATAAAATTTCCGAACTAACTGGAGTATCAGTTGATTATATAAATGATAATGTAAATGCTTCATATGTAAAAGATGATACATTTGTACCTATAAAAAAGATTTCTAATAGTAATAATGAGTTAAAGTCAAAATTGCTAGAAATACCAGGAGTTATGATAAATAAACAAGACGGAAGAGTATATACATTAGGAGAAGAAGCTGCACATTTAATAGGATATGTGCAACCAATTAGTAAAGAGGAACTAGAAAACAATCAAGGAAAAGGTTATACAAGTAAAAGCGTAATAGGAAAATCAGGTTTAGAGAAAGCATTTGAAGAAACTTTAAGAGGAGTAGATGGCTCTGAAATTTATATAGCAGATGGTGATGGAAATAAAATTTCACAGATTGCAAGACAAGACAAAAAAGATGGGCAAGATGTTAAATTGACTATAGATAGTAAATTACAAAAACAAGTATATGAGCAAATGAAAAACGATAAAGGTGTATTTGTTATTATGCAACCAAAATCAGGAGAGTTACTATCATTAGTAAGTATACCAACATATAATTCGAATGATTTTGTAGTAGGATTAACTACAGATGAGTGGAATAAATTAAATAATGATACGAGTAAGCCATTATATAATAGATTTACCCAAAAATATTGTCCTGGTTCAACGTTTAAAGCGGTTACAGGTGCAATCGGAGTAAGTACAGGAAAGATAAATGCTGATGAAGATTATGGTTATACAGGAACAAGTTGGCAAAAAGATAGTTCATGGGGTAACTACAAAATAACCACATTAACTGCTTACAATGGTGCGAAAAATTTAAGAAATGGAATGATGTATTCAGATAATATATATTTTGCAAAATCAGCATTAAAAATAGGTGCAGATACTTTTGCAAAAAGCCTAGATAAAATAGGATTTAATGAAGAATTAGAATTTCCACTAACATTATCTAAATCCCAATACGCCAATAATAATGGAACAAAAATAGAAGGAGAAACCAAATTAGCTGATAGTGGATATGGGCAAGGAAGTATTTTGGTAAACCCTATACATATGGCATCAATTTATTCTGCTTTTGCAAATGACGGAAATATGATCAAACCATATATTATATATGATGAAGAAAAGGCCAAAAACAAGAATGGCGAAATATATAAAGAACAGGCTTTTTCTAAAGAAGCGGCGAATATCATAAAAGATGATTTAATTCAAGTTGTAGAAAACAAAGAGGGAACAGCAAATGATATGAAAATACAAGGAACTACAATCGCTGGAAAAACAGGAACAGCAGAATTAAAGAAGTCTAGCGAGGATACAGAAAGTGGGACTCTTGGATGGTTTGATTGCTTTACTATTGATAAAGCTGACGGAAATGATATGCTAATAATTAGCATGGTAGAAAATATACAAGATAATTCAGATGGTGGAAGCCATTACTTAATTAAAAAAATTAGAACATTGTTCTAAATATAAAATAGAAGAAAAATCTTCCTAAAAGTGTTGTAAAAAAACAAATTATTGATATAATAATATGAGTAATAAAACAACATTATAAGGAGGATTTTTTATGTTAAAAAAAGTAGGAATATTGGCAAATGGAGGAGATGTATCAGGTTTTAATGCTGTAATTAGAGCAATCGTAAAAACAGCGGAAAATCATGGAGTAGAATGTTATGGAATTATAGATGGTTATAATGGGCTAATAAAGAAAGAATTTGAATTATTAAGTACAGCCGAAGGTGGAGAAGCTTTAGGAATTTTACCAAAAGGTGGATCAATAATAGGTTCTTCAACTAATGCAAATTTATTTAATTATAAAGTAACAAACGAAGATGGTAGCGTAGAATATAAAGACTTATCAGACCAAGCTATACAAAATATTAAAGATTTCGGATTTGACTGTATATTTACATTAGGAGGAGATGGAACACAAAAATCAGCTAGAGATTTTGCAACAAAAGGAGTAAATGTAATAGGAGTTCCAAAAACAATAGATAATGATGTAGCGTGTACAGATATTACATTTGGATATAATACAGCGGTATCTGTTGCAATGGAAGCATTAGACAGATTGCACACTACAGGAGCAACACATCATAGAATAATGGTGTTAGAAGTTATGGGAAGATATGCTGGTTGGATAGCGTTAGAATCAGCAATAGCAGGAGGTGCTGATGTAGCTTTAATTCCTGAAATTCCATATGATATAAACAAAGTTGCAAGTAAAATAGAAAATAGAAAAAAAAGAGGTAAAAATTTTAGTGTAGTAGTTGTAGCAGAAGGAGCTAAACCAATTGGTGGAGATATTACCGTAATGAATACAAGAGATAATGGCTCAGGGGTTGATAATACAAAACTGGGAGGAATTGGGCAAGTTGTTGCACAACAATTACAAGAAATCACAGGTTTAGAGGCTAGAAATACAACATTAGGATATATGCAAAGAGGAGGAACACCAACAGCATTTGATAGGGTGTTATCTACAAAATATGGAACTAAGGCTATGGAACTTGCGTTAGAAGGAAAATTTGGAACATTAGCTGTATTAAAAAATGGAAAGTTAGATAGTGTTTCTTTAGATGATGTTGTAGGAAACAATACAAAAATAGGGGCAGTTTCTGGAAATACAGAAGAAAGTAATATACGAAAAGTTACAATGGATGATGACCTAGTAAAAGCTGCAAGAAATATCGGAATAAATTTAGGAGATTAATGATTTTGGGGTCGGAGGAAAAAATCATTTTATAATTATATTACAATTGTGTTAAGTTTATGTGTCTTAGATTGTAGAAAAATAATATTATTGATATAATATGACTAGAATTTAAATTACAAAGGAGGAGTAATTATGTTAAAATCAAACGTAGCATGGAGTACAAATGAAGACAGTTATACACAAGGAAAGGAAACTGCTGCAAAAGCGGTAGTTGATTTAGTTCAAACAAAAGTAGCATTTTTATATACATCAGTAGATTGTGATGTGAAAAAAGTGCTAGAAGGAGCTAAGGAAGAATTAGGAACAGCACCAATTATAGGTTGTACATCTAGTGCGGGAATAGTTACACCAGATGGATTTATCTCAAGTGAACATGGATTTACAGGAATACTAGCATTAGGGGATCCTAATATGGCGGTTGGAGTTGCAGGAGCTCCAAGAGGAAAAGACCCAAGAGAAACAGCAAGAAAAGTAGCAAAAGAAGCAATGGCAAAAGTTGGAACAAACAAAGCACCAGCATATTATTATATGGTAGCTTCACCAGCTGAAGAAGAAGAATATGTAAAAGGAATAGCAGATGTAATTGGAGAAGTACCATTTTCAGGAGGAAGTGCTGCAGACAATACTGTAGAAGGAAAATGGAGCATTTATACAAATGACCAAGTATTTAGTGATGGAGTTGCAGTAGCATTTTTCTACACAGATACACCAATCAAAAATGTATTTTCAGGTCAATATCATGAAACAAAAAATGCAGGAATTATAACAAAAATTAAAGGAAAAAGAACATTAGTAGAAATAGACGGAGTTCCAGCTGTTAAAAAATATGCAGAATGGACAGGAAAGAAAGTAAAAGATTTAATGGGAGCAAATCTTTTAGCAGAAACAATTACAGCACCATTAGGAGTAAAAGACAGATTAGGAGATTTAGTTGCAATTCGTCATCCAATGTTTGCAAATGAAGATTTGTCAATGAATATAGGAAATAACTTAGCCGAAAATACTGCGATAATTCAAATGGAAGCAACAGTAGATGAATTAATAGATGGAGCAGAAAAGGTAGCAATTGAATTAGAAGAAAAATTACCAGGAGAAGCAGGAGCATATTTATTTATTCATTGTGGAGGAAGAAGATTAGCAATTGATAATAGAATTTCAGAAGTAGCAGATAAAGTAAAAAAAGTTGTAGGTGATACACCATTTATTATGGTATTTACATTTGGAGAATATGGAAATACAGATCACAATGGAAATACTTGTGGAGGATTAATGCTTTCAGATACAGCTTTTTGTAAATGAAGAGAAGGGGAAAAACCACAACACCAAAATAAGTATGAATGCACAAAAGAAAATTATATAGATGGAGAAGTTACAGTTTGTAAACTTGTAAATAATAAGGAGGGAGCTACTATGAAAAATCTTATAGGACGCGAATGGAAAGATTCATCAAATGGACTTACAATAGAAGTTGTTAATCCAGCAACTCAAGAACTTATAGATACAGTGCCAAATGTTACAGAAGAAGATGTAGACACAGCAGTAAAAGTGGCAATGGAAGAGCAAAAAAAATGGGAAGAAGTTTCAATATATGAAAGAGCAGAAATATTATATAAATTTGTAGATTTAGTAGAGGAAAACAAAGAAAGACTAGCAGTACTTTTATCAAATGAAACAGGAAAACCAATAAAAGAAGCAAGAGGAGAAATTGCAAATGTTCGTATAGGCGTTAGAGGGTTTGTAGAAAAAGCAAAACATCTATACGGAGAAAGCATACCAGCAGGAACAGAAGCAGGGCAAGAAAAAACAATGCAAATAACAAAAAGATATCCATTAGGAGTAATTGCAGCAATTATACCTTTTAACTTCCCAAGTGATTTATTCTGTCAAAAAGTACCACCAGCATTAATGATGGGAAATAGTATAATTGTAAAACCATCAAATTATAACCCATTAACATTAATTGAATATGTTAAATTAATGGTAGAAGCTGGAGTGCCAGCAGGATGTATTCAAATACTAACAGGAGATGGACCAATAGTAGGACAAGCCTTAGCAAGACATAAAGGAGTTCATTTAGTATCATTAACTGGAGGAACAGCAGCTGGAATTCAAACAATGGGAACAGCGTCTAAAAACTTAACTCATGTTATGCTAGAACTAGGCGGAAATGACGCATTTATCTTCTTAGAAGATGGAGATATGGATTTAGCTGTAAAAGAAACAATATGGGGAAGATTATATAATGGTGGACAAGTATGTTGTGCAAGTAAACGTTTCTTAATTCATAATTCAAGAAAAGCTGAATTTATAGAAAGAATGAAGGAAGTTATATCAAACTTAAAAGTTGGAGATCCAATGGAAGAAGACACAGATATGGGACCAATGATAAATATAAATGCAGCAAAAAGAATAGAAGAACAAGTCAATCAAATGGTTTCAGAAGGTGCAACAGTAGTGTGTGGAGGAAAAAGAGAAGATGCATACTATTATCCAACAATATTAGATAATGTAACAAAAGATATGGAAGTCGCAAAAGATATGGAAATCTTTGGACCAGTAATTTCGGTAATAGGATTTGACACAGTAGAAGAAGCAATCGAAATTGCCAACCAATCATCTTATGGATTATGTGGATGTGTAATATCAAAAGATTTCTCAAGAGCAATGAAAATTGCAGACAAACTAGAATGTGGTGGAGCAGTAATAAATGGAGCAAGCTTCTATCGTTCATTTGAAATGCCATTTGGTGGCTGGAAACATTCTGGAATAGGTAATGAAGGTGTTGCAACAACATTGCAAGAAATGTCAAGATTAAAAACAATAGTACTTAAAAACATTTTATAAAAATAATTAAAAGGGGAACAAATAAAATAGCATGCTTTGCCAGTTTAATACTGGCAAAGCAAATTTAAAGCTATAAACAAGGAGGAAAATATGTCAACAAAATTTGTTTTAAACGAAACATCATATTTTGGAAAAGGTTCAAGAGAAGAACTAGCAGGAGAAATTAAAAAAAGAAATTTTAATAAAGTATTTTTAGTTAGCGATAAGGCTTTAGTAGAAGCAGGTGTTACAGCAAAAGTAGAAGAAATTTTAAGCAAAGAGGGAATTGCATACGATTTATATGATGATATAAAACCAAACCCAACAATTAAAAATGTTACAGATGGTGTAGAAGCATGTAAAAAATCAGGAGCTGATGTAATAGTTGCAGTTGGTGGAGGTTCAAGTATGGACACTGCAAAAGGAATATCAATTGTTATGACAAATCCAGATAGAGCAGATATTAAATCTCTAAATGGATTATCTAATACAGTAAATAGAGGTATGCCTGTTATTGCGCTTCCAACTACAGCAGGAACAGCTGCAGAGGTTACAATAAACTATGTTATTACAGATGAAGAAGCAGAAGTAAAAATGGTATGTGTAGACCCAAATGATATACCAATTATAGCAATTGTGGACTCTGAACTAATGGCTTCAATGCCAAAAGGTCTAGCAGCAGCAACTGGTATGGATGCACTAACACATGCAGTTGAAGGGTATATAACAAAAGGTCATAATGAAATGTCTGATATGTTTCATATGAAGGCTATAAAATTAATATTTAAATATTTAGCAGCAGCTGTTAATGATAAAGATGATGAGGCAATAGAGATGATGGGAATGGCACAATATATTGCAGGAATGGGATTTTCAAACGTAGGTCTTGGAATTGTACATTCAATGGCACATCAATTAGGAGCTGTATATGATACACCACATGGAATTGCAAATGCAATGTTATTACCAACAGTTATGAGATTTAACGGAGAAAATCCAGAAACTGCAGGAAGATTTAGAGAAATCTTGTGTGAAATTGGTAGACCAGATGCAGCACATTTAAATGACCAAGATGTTATAAACACATTTGTATGGATGATATCTGAATTAAGTAAAGCCGTTGGAATTACAACAACTATAAAAGATTATGGAGCAAAAGAAGAAGATTTTGAAATGCTTGCTGAAAAAGCAATGAATGATCCATGTAAACCAGGAAATCCAAGAGAAGTTAGCAAAGAAGATTTTATAGAATTATATAGAAAATCTATGTAGTTAAAAAAATTATGTTAAATATTAGTAGAAACTTGTAATTTTCAATGAAATGTGCAATAATATTAACATAATTGTAAAAACAAGAAAAAAGAGGAGTATGTTTATACTAATTTTTAGAGAATAGAAGTCAAAGGTACCTACCACAAAATATAGATGTAAGGGGAATTTAAATGTTAAAAGACAAGTACAATCCAAAAGATTTTGAGGACAAACTATATGAGCATTGGGAAAAAGAAGGGTATTTTAAACCTAGTATGGATAAAACAAAAGAAAGTTATTGTATAATGATGCCACCACCAAATGTAACTGGCAAATTACACATGGGTCATGCGTTAGACGGAACAATACAAGACATTTTAATACGTTTTAAAAGAATGCAAGGATATAATACTTTATGGCTTCCTGGAAGCGATCATGCGTCAATTTCAACAGAAATGAAAGTGGTTCAAAAATTAAAAGCAGAAGGAAAAACAAAACAGGAAATAGGAAGAGAAAAATTCTTAGAAGAAGCATGGAATTGGACTAGAATTTATGGTGGTGAAATTCAAAAACAACAAAGAAAATTAGGATGTTCATGTGATTGGGATAGACGCAGATTTACATTAGATGATGGATTATCTGATGCAGTTTTGGAAGAATTTATAAACTTATATAAAGAAGGATATATCTATAAAGGAACAAGAATGGTAAACTGGTGTCCAAATTGTAATACAGCAATTTCAGATGCAGAAGTTGAATATAAAGAAGAAGCTTCACATTTGTGGCATTTGAGGTACAAAATAAAAGGAACAGATAAATATGTAGAAGTTGCTACAACAAGACCAGAAACAATGTTAGGAGATACAGCGGTAGCAGTAAATCCTGATGATGAAAGATATAAAGACTTAGTAGGAAAAGTATGTATTCTTCCAATAGTTAATAGAGAAATTCCAATAATAGCTGATGAATTTGTAGACAAAGAATTTGGGACAGGATGTGTAAAAATAACACCATCACATGATCCAAATGACTATCAAGCAGGTAAAAGAAATAATCTAGAATTTATAGAAGTATTTGATAACAAAACAATTATGGGAAACTTAATGCCAGAAGTAGAAGGAATGACAGCAATAGAGGCAAGACCAATTATAGTTGAAAAATTAAAGGAATTAGGAGCGTTAGTTTCAATTGAAGATTATACTCATAATGTAGGAAAATGTGAAAGATGTAAAACAACAATAGAACCGCGAATATCAGAGCAATGGTTTGTAAAAATGAAAGAACTTGCAAAACCAGCAATAGAGGCAGTAAAAAAAGATGATGTAAAATTTGTACCAAAAAGATATGAAAAAACATATTTTAATTGGATGGAAAATATTCAAGATTGGTGCATATCAAGACAATTATGGTGGGGTCATAGAATTCCTGCATATTATTGCGAAGAATGTGGGCATATAAATGTATCAAAAACAGTTCCAGAAAAATGCGAAAAATGTGGTTCTGATAAATTACATCAAGATCCAGATACATTAGATACATGGTTTAGTTCAGCATTATGGCCATTTTCAACATTAGGTTGGCCAAACAAAGAAGCAGAAGATTTAAAAACATTTTATCCTACAAATGTACTAGTAACAGGATATGACATAATATTCTTCTGGGTAGCAAGAATGGTATTTTCAGGACTATATGCAATGGGCGAAAAACCATTTAGTGATGTTTTAATTCATGGAATTGTACGTGATAGCCAAGGAAGAAAAATGTCTAAGACTCTTGGAAACGGTGTAGATCCAATAGAAGTAATTGAAAAATATGGAGCAGATAGCTTAAGATTCTCAGTATTATCTGGAACTACAATGGGAAATGATATAAAATATATGCCAGAAAAATTGGAGCAAGCATCTAACTTTGCTAATAAAATATGGAATGCAGCAAGATTTGTAATAAGTAATACACCATCACAAGACAAAGTAAGAGAAATGGGAAAAAAGGTATATAACTTAGAAACAGAAACATATAATACTGATATTTTAGAGCCTGAGGACAAATGGATTTTAAATAAGTTAGATAAATTGGTCGTAGAAATAACAAGAAATATTGAAAATTATGATTTAGGAATTGCATTAGACAAAATATATAATTTTATTTGGAATGAATTTTGTGATTGGTATATAGAAATGATAAAACCACGTATATATAGCGAAGACGAAGAAACAAAATTGTTAGTAAGCGATATATTAAATCATGTATTACGAACTTCTATGAAATTATTACATCCATTTATGCCATTTGTAACATCTGAAATATATGATAATTTAGTACATTATGGAAAGTCAGAATTGATGGTATCAAAATGGCCAACAGAAAGAAAGAATTTTGATTTTGATGAGGACGAAGAATTAATAGAAAACGTAAAAGATATTATTGTAGAAATCAGAAATATTAGAGCTAATAAGAATATTCATCCAAGCAAAAAGTCAGAATTAATATTTGTTGTAACTAAAAATCATGAAATTATGAAAGAAAAATTAGAGAGTTTAAAACCAATGTTATTAAAACTAGGCTTTGGAAATAAAATAACTATCAATCAATCTAAGAATGGAATACCACAAGATGTTATAAGCATTATAAAAGAGGATATAGAGTTATACATTCCATTAGAAGGATTAATAGATTTTGAAGAAGAAAAAAATAGATTAGAAGCTGAAAGAAAAAGGTTACAATCAGAAGTTGCAAGATGTGAAAAAATGTTATCAAACCCAGGATTTATGAATAAGGCTCCAGAGACCAAAATAAATGAGGAAAAAGCAAAACTTGCTAAATACAAAGAAATGCTTGAAAAATTATAATTTTAAGAAAAATAGAATTGTAGAAATACAGTTCTATTTTTTTACTGTGGGCAAAGCCACTTTTCTTGTCGAAAAGTTCTAAAAAAACGACAAAACTTCTTAATTTTTACTCTTGGAAAATAATGTAATTAATACTATAATACATCAAGAAGGAAAAAGGTTTATAGGTATAACCATAAAACCTAAATACAAATGATATAAGGAGTAATTATGGAAGCAAATTTTTATTCAGAGGACAAGCTGTTAGTCTTAAAAATAACAGATGAAATCGATGACCATAATGTACAAAATATAAGGAGGAAAGCAGATTATGAAATGGAGAGATACATGCCTAAAAGAGTTATATTTGATTTTGATCGTGTTACTTTTATGGATAGTGCCGGAATCGGCCTAATTATAGGAAGATATAAACTAGCCAATATGATAGGTGCAAAGTTAGAAATTACTAACTTAACTAAAAGTATAAGAAGAATTTTTGATATGAGTGGGATTTTAAAATTAATTCCAACAGTAGAAAGTCCTTTTTAAAAATATATTATCAAAACATTCGAAAGGAAAGAGAGTAAAGATGAATAATAAAAATATCGATAATGAGATGAAATTAGAATTTGTTAGTAAATCAGCAAACGAAGCGTTTGCAAGATTAACAGTTGCAGCATTTGCCGCTCAATTAGACCCTACGATAGAAGAACTTGCAGATATAAAAACTGCTGTATCAGAAGCAGTTACTAATGCTATTATACATGGATACGAGAAAAAAACAGGAATTGTGAAAATATCAGCATGGATAGTAGAAAATGAAATTATCATAGAAATTTCAGATAAAGGAAAAGGAATTGAGGATGTAGAACAAGCCAAAGAGCCATTATATACAACTAAGCCTAATTTAGAAAGATCAGGAATGGGATTTACTATAATAGAAAGTTTTATGGATACAATGGAAGTAAAATCTGTTGTAGGATTAGGAACTAAAATTACTATGTCAAAAAGTATAAAACCTAAAACAGACAAAGAAGAAAACGAATTTCTTATGCTATCAACAAAAGATTAAAGAGAAAGGAGAATAAGTACATAAAATGTACTTATAAAATTTTATGTATGATAATAATAAAGAAAGCATAATAAAAGCTCAAGAGGGAGATAAATATGAATTAGAAAGATTAATAAAAGACAATAATCGGACTGATTTGGAGTATAGTGAAAAGATTTCAAGGTAGAGGATATGAGCTAGAAGATTTGTATCAAATTGGTTGTATCGGTTTTATAAAATCTATAAAAAGATTTGATACAAATTTTGAAGTAAAGTTATCTACATATGCGGTGCCATATATGATTGGAGAAATAAAAAGATTTATAAGAGATGATGGACCAATAAAAGTAAGCAGAAGTATAAAAGAACTGGGAATAAAGATAAAAGAATTACAAAAGGAATATTTAAACAAAAAAGGGGAAGAAATATCTATAGAAAAGATATCAAAAGAATTAAAAGTATCTAAGGAAGACATCACAATTGCACTTGAAGCCGGAAAAAATATAGAATCTCTAGAAAATGCAACATATACTAATCATAAAGATGGAAATAGTATAAGTTTAAAAGAACAGCTATCAACCAATAAAGATGAAGCAGAAATAGCTACCAATAAAATAGTATTAAATGAATTAATAAAAAAATTAGAAAAACGAGATAAAGAAGTAATAATGCTTAGGTTCTATAAAGAAAAGACACAATCTCAAGTAGCAAAAATATTAGGAATTACACAAGTACAGGTGTCTAGAATTGAAAGAAAAATTTTGAGTAATATGAAAATGAAACTGATATCATAAACAAATAGTAAAAAGAATAAAAACGAAGATAGAGGGATGATGTATATTAAAAGAAAGATGGGGCAAATGTAAATGAAAAAAATGTTTATATATTTTTTAATATTTATAATCATAATCTTTTTTTTGCCAGCTATTTTAACTAAAAGAGAAAGTAAAGCAACCAGTGTAGCACAAGAAACGCAAGAAGTACAGGAAGAAGAAGTTAAACAAGAAATTAAAAATGGATATCATTACAACAATTATGGTACTATTAAATTATTACATAAAAAAACGAATGAAATTGAAACAGTTGCAATTGATGATTATTTATGTAATGTAGTTTCGGCTGAAATGCCCGCAGAATACGAATTGGAAGCATTGAAAGCGCAAGCTATAGTTGCAAGGACATATACAATATATAAAATAAATAACAAAAAACATGATAATGCAGATATATGTGATGATTCAACTTGCTGCCAAGCTTGGGTAGATAAAGAAACAAGATTTGCTAGATGGGAAGAAAGTAAAAGAGAAACAAACTGGAACAAAATACGAGAAGCTGTAATAAGTACAGAAGGCAAAATTATTACATATCAAAACCAGCCAATAAATGCATTCTTTCATGCTAATAGTGGCGGAAAAACTGAAATGCCGATTAATGTGTGGGGCGGAACAGGACTTCCATATTTGCAAGTGGTCGAAACTGCTGGCGAAGAAGGGTATTCCCAATATGCATCAGAGGTGGCGTTTAGTAATGACGAGCTAATAAACAAACTAAAAAGTAAATATAAGGACATAACGATAGATTTTAATAATCAAGAAGAAATTAAAATTTTACAGTATACAGATAGTGGAAGAGTAAAAACTATAAAATTTGGTAATCATGAGTTATCAGGAGTAGAAACTAGAACGATACTTGGCTTAAAATCAACAAATTTTGAAATAACAAGAGTAGACGGAAAGATAAAATTTACAGTTAAAGGATATGGACATGGCGTTGGAATGAGCCAAACTGGAGCGGACACTTTGGCAAAACAGGGGAAAAATTGCGAAGAAATAATACATCACTTTTATAAAAATGTTGAAATAAAAGAAATCAATGCTTTATAAAATTTATATTTTAATATGTATAATCTCTTCAAAATAGGAAATACTTGTATTAATAAAATTTGAAGGAGGATTATATGAGAAGAGACAATAGAGTAAGAAATAATAAAAAAAATACTCAAAATAGAATTATAATGTATTCTATAATAGGTGTTGCATTTTTAGCAGTGGTATTGGTAGGGCTATTAATCTATAGTAAATCGTTAAATGACAATGTAAATGATAGTATAATGAATTTAGAGGAAATGGCAAATGCCAATGAACAACAAAATGTGCAAAATACTAATAATAGCACAAGTGTAAGTACAGATATGGGGAAAACTGTAGATGAAGCCAAAAACGAAATGGCGAATAACATAAATACAAACTCTACTAATAATACAACATCAAGCACAGGAAACAATACAGCAGAAAAAGCAAACAAAGAAGTACAAGCAAATACATCAAAAAAGAATGAAGTGAAATCAAATGTTGTAGGAAAAAATAATACTACAGCAGCAACAACTACAGATAAGAAGGAGAATAAAACAGAAACTAAAAAAGAATTAAGTTTTGTAAAACCTGTAGAAGGCGAAATTATGAGAGAATATGCAAAAGATAATTTGATATACTCTAATACTTTACAAGAGTGGACTACACATTTAGGAGTGGACATCAAAGCAGAAAAAACAACAGTTGTAAAAGCTGCTGAAGCAGGGACTGTAAAATCAATAAAAAATGATCCTAGATATGGATTAACAATTACAATAGACCATGGTAATGGTTTCCAAACAGTATATTCAAACCTTTTAAGCTCTGAATTTGTAGTAGAAGGAGAAAAAGTTAATAAAGGACAAAGTATAGGAACAGTTGGAAATACTGCAGCATTTGAGGTTGCAGATGAGGCACATTTACATTTTGAAATTTTAAAAGATGCAATTCAAGTTGATCCTAATATATATCTAAAATAATTTTAGGGTCGGAGGAAAAAATCAGGAAAGATTAGCTAGAATATAAAAGTAAACGAAAGTGGAGTAAAAGCGATTGAATGCGGATATAATATCATTGAAAAAGAAAAATGTTTTGGTATACTAATTTTATATAAAACCAAAGAGGAGAATTGAAAAAATGATAATCGCTGAAACCCTTGTGGGAGTACACACACACACACACACACACACACCTTATGTTTACTAAACAATAAAAAAGTTAATAATATAATAGAAATAAATAAAAAGATAGTAATAAAAGCCTAGAAATAGGTTTTTATTGCTGTCTTTTTTTAGTGAGAAAAAGAGGCCAGGTCTTAATTTTCTCATTATAAATAAATAAAAAGACCTGAAAATAAAAAAATTAGGAGGAGTATAATGAATAAAAACAAAGGAATTACTTTAATTGCATTGGTAATAACAATAATTGTATTATTAATCTTGGCAGGAGTAAGTATTGCTATGCTAACAGGGGAGAGTGGAGTAATAACCCAAGCACAAGAAGCTAAAATATCTACAGAGTTATCAGGATATAAAGAAGAATTAGAGATATATAAAATAAGTAAATTAACAGAAAATCAAGAGTTTTTAGAAGGAAGTTTAACAGCTGGAAAAACGAATTTATCTTATAACACTCAAAAAGCAGGAGAAACAGGAAATATAAAAACTGTTATAACAAGTATTAGTGATGAATATATGGAAAAGCTAGAAATAATAAAAGGAGAGCTTTTAATAAACACTAAAAGTAAAGACGAAATAAAAATAGCTCAAAGTTTAGGTATAGAAGTAAACCCATATGATATAACAGAAGAAGGTGAATTGCTATCATCTAATGGCAATTTATTGCTTATGGATGAAAACGGAACATTAACAATACCAGACAGTGTAACCAAAATAGGAGAAGGAGCTTTTGCAAATCTAGAAGGACTAAAAACAATAATAATACCAGGAAGTGTAAAAGAAATAGGGACAAATGCATTTTCATATAATACAACATTAGAAACAGTAATAATGCAAGAAGGGGTAGAAAAAATTTATAGTTGGGCTTTTGCTGGTTGCTCAAATTTAAAAAATGTAACAATGCCTAATAGCTTAAATTTTATGGGGGGTATGTCATTTTATTATTGCGTTAATTTAGAAGAAATAGTAATACCTAATAAGATTAAAGAAATACCAGGAAATTGTTTTGCAGGAGATGTAAAATTAAAACATGTCGTATTACCTAATCAATTATTGAATATTAAAGAATTTGCTTTTTATACGACGGGAATAAGTCAAATAGAGATACCAAATACAGTAAACATGATTGGAAAAGGAGCATTTGAAAACTGTAATAATTTGAATAATATAGAATTAAATAATAGCCAATATTATGTGTATGAAAATGGCTTTTTGATGCCAAAAGATAAAACGAGCATAATGTTTATATCGCCTAATTATCTAAAATCAGTAGATACATTAAAAATCCCTGAAGGAGTACAAGACTTTTCAAATAATATAATAAATTTTAATAATATCAAGAAATTAGAAATACCATCAAGTTTAATTAATGTAAGTTTGAGAATATTTCCTTCAAGTATATCACAAGTAATTATAGATACCAATAATCCTAAATATATTTCTGAAAACAACCTATGGTATACTAAAGATACAAAAAGATTAATTATGTGTTACTCAAAAGAACAAGATATTAGAATACAAGAAGGAATATTAGTGGCTGAAGATGGAGCTTTTGGAGCAGCGGTAAATGCAACATCTATAACATTACCAGATAGCTTAACACATATAAGTGGACAAACATTTAATGCCTGTAGAAATCTTAAAACGATAAAAATTGGAAGAAACGTTCAAGAAATCGCGCCGATAATGATGTTATTCGAATGTAAAGCTGACGTAATAATAGATGAAGCAAATCCGTATTATATGGTTGAAAATGGAGTGCTTTATAGTAAAGATAAAAAAGTACTAAAAGCATGCTTAAAAACGTTTACAGGAGAATTTGTTGTGGATAGTCAAGTAGAAAAAATAGCACCAAATGCATTTAATAATCAAAAAATAACAAAAGTTACAATTCCTGAAAATGTAAAAGAAATAGAAAGAGCAGCATTTACTCAATGCAAAAAATTACAAAGTGCAGAGATTGCTAATGGTGTAACAACAATAGGAGAAAGAGCATTTGAGAGATGTCAAAATTTAAATAGCATAAATATAGACAAAAAAGCAAATTCAATTGCTGGCGCCCCATGGGGAGCTCCAAAGGGAATGAAAGTTGTTAATTGGCTAGGATAATACAAATACAAAAATATGTTTGACATTTTTTTGTTTGTATGATATTATGAGTACAAATAAAAAATGGGAGTGATTTATATGCCTAGAAAAAAGCCGGAATTAAATAGAAGAGAGAAATCAATTTTAAAATTTATCGAAAAACAAATCATGACAAAAGGATATCCACCATCAGTAAGAGAAATAGGAAAAGCTGTTGGATTAAGTTCTACAGCTACAGTACATGGATATTTAGCTAAACTAGAAGAAAAAGGTTATATCAAAAAACAAGACAAAAAAGGAAGAACATTACGTTTATTAAAAGGTGGTTCAGGAGAGCCAAAGAAAACATCTAGTAAAGACTTCTATACACAAAAAGAGTTAGTAGAAGTTCCTATTATAGGAAGAATAACAGCTGGAGAACCAATTTTGGCAGTAGAAAATGTAACAGATACTTTCCCAATTCCAATTGACTTTGTTGGAAATTCTGAAAGTTTTATGCTAACAGTTAGAGGAGAAAGTATGATAGAAGCTGGTATTTTAGACGGAGACTATATATTAGTGAAAAAACAAAATACAGCCAATAATGGAGAAATCGTAGTTGCATTAATTGGAGATGAAGCAACAGTAAAAACATTTTATAAAGAAACAGACCATATTAGACTACAACCTGAAAATAGTACAATGGATCCAATAATAGTTCCAACTTGTGAAATATTGGGCAAAGTGGCGGGAGTATTTAGAAAGATGTAATTCACACAAAATTCACATAATACACATTGACAAAATGACACCGTGTCGCATATAATGATATGGTGTTATTTTGATGGAAAAATAAGGAGGATACAATGCTAAAAGTATTAAAAAATTTAAAAAAATCATTTTGGTCAGTAGTTGTAATAGTAATTTTATTATGTGTACAAGCACAAGCAGATTTAAGACTACCAGACTACACATCTAAAATAGTAAATGTAGGAATTCAAGCAGGCGGAATAGAAACAGCTGTGCCAAAAGTTATAAATAAAAAAGATATGGATACTATTTTAATGTTTTCAGAAGATGATGAGAAAATATTAGAAAATTATACACTTGTAGGAGATGTATTGACAGAACAAGAACAAAAAATTGTGAATAAATATTTAGGCAAAAATAAAGAAGTTGAGCCTAATAATTTTTATACTTTGAAAGATATCGGAAAAGAACCAATGGAAGAGTTGGGAAAAATACTTACAACTCCTCTATTAGAAACCACGACAATAAGCAACCCAGAAACATCTAGTAAAATAAAAGAAGCGATGACGGCAAATATGCCACAAGAGCAAAAAGTGTATTTACAAAATAAAAGCGTAGAAGAAATATTAGAACGTATGCCACAAACGCAGAGAGAAGAAGTTGTAAAGGAATTTACAAGCAAAATTGTGGATATGCAAGACTCTATAAAAGAACAAGCAGCAGTCTCATCTGTAAAACAAATTTATAAAAATGCAGGTGTTGATACAGATAAAATTCAAAATGATTATATTTTTATGGCAGGAATGCAAATGCTTGGAATTGCTTTAATTAGTATGACATCAGCAATTATTATCATGTTACTATCTGCAAGAGTTGCTGCAAAACTTGGAAAAACATTAAGAGAAAAAGTATTTTCTAAAGTATTAAGCTTTTCAAATGAAGAATTAAATAAATTTTCAACAGCATCATTAATTACTCGTAGCACAAATGATATACAACAAATTCAACAATTAATTACAATGCTATTTAGAGTAGTTGTGTATGCACCAATTATAGGTATTGGTGGATTTATTAAAGTATTAACTAATAGTGATAATTCGATGGCGTGGATAATTGGAGTTGCAATACTTGCAATATTATTCATAGTAGGAACATTATTTATTGTTGCTATGCCTAGATTTAAAAAGTTACAAGACCTAACAGATAAGCTAAACCTTGTATCAAGAGAAATATTAACTGGTTTGCCAGTAATTAGAGCATTTAATACAGAGAAAAAAGAAGAGAAAAGATTTGAGGTTGCTAATAAAGATTTAATGAAAGTTAATGTTTTTGTAAATAGAGCAATGTCAATGATGATGCCTCTTCTGATGCTTGTAATGAATGCAATCGGAGTACTAATTGTATGGGTTGGAGGTCATAATGTAGACCAAGGAATTACACAAGTCGGAGACATGATGGCATTTATCCAATATACAATGCAAATTGTAATGGCATTCTTAATGATATCAATGATATCTATTATGCTACCAAGAGCATCTGTATCAGCTAATCGTATAAATGAGGTAACTGAAACCGAACCATCAATAAAAGACAAAAAGGAAACAAAGAAATTTGATCCAAACAAAAAAGGATTAGTAGAGTTTAAAAATGTGTCATTTAGATATCCTGATGCAGATACAGAGATATTAGAAGATATTAATTTTACAGCAAAACCTGGTGAGATAACAGCTATTATAGGTAGTACAGGAAGTGGTAAATCAACAGTAGTTAATTTACTACCTAGATTTTATGATGTAACAGGTGGAGAACTTTGCATAGACGGTGTAAATATTAAAGATGTAGCACAAAAAGACTTAAGAGATATTATAGGATTTGTTCCACAAAAAGGAGTGTTATTTTCAGGAACAATAGAATCTAATATAAAATATTCAGATGAAAACATGTCAGATGACAGAATGAAAGAAGCAGCCGAAATCGCACAAGCAACAGAATTTATAGAAGCTAAAGACAAAAAATATCAAGAAGAAATTGCACAAGGCGGAAGTAATGTATCAGGAGGACAAAAACAGCGTTTATCAATTGCTAGAGCATTAGCAAAAGACCCTGAAATATTTGTTTTTGATGATAGTTTTTCTGCATTAGACTTAAAAACAGATGCAGCTTTAAGAACAGCATTAGCGGAAAAAACAGAAAACAAAACAGTAATAATTGTAGCTCAAAGAATTAGCACAATTCTTAACGCGAACCAAATTATTGTATTAGAAGAAGGAAAAGTGGTAGGAATAGGTACACATGAAGAGTTGTTAAAAAACAATGAGACATATAGACAAATTGCACTATCACAATTATCAGAAGAAGAATTGAAAGGAGGAGAATAATATGCCAGGACCAATGATGGGACATAGAGGTAAAAATGCTGGTGGAGATAAAGCAAAAGACTTTAAAGGAACTACCAAAAAACTAATAAAAGAATACTTAGCAGGATATAAAATTGCACTAATAATAGTTCTCATTTTTGCAATAGGAAGTACTATATTTACTATAGTCGGACCTAAAATTTTAGGAAACGCAACAACAGAAATATTTAATGGTATAGTTGGCAAGATATCAGGTGGAACAGGAATAGACTTTGGGAAAATTGGAACTATACTTTTAACATTAATTGCATTATATGTTTTAAGTGCATTATTCTCCTTTATACAAGGATTTACAATGACTGGAATTTCACAAAAAATTACATATAGATTAAGACAAGATATTGCAGAAAAAATAAATAAATTACCAATGAAATATTTTGATGGTAGAACTCACGGAGAAGTATTATCTATTGTAACAAATGATGTAGACACTTTAAGTGCTAACTTAAACCAAAGTATTACTCAAATTATTACAGCTGTTTGTACAATTGTAGGAATACTAATAATGATGTTTTCAATAAGCTGGCAAATGACATTAATATCATTAATTATATTACCAGTTTCAGCAATGTTGGTAAAAAAAATAGTAGGAAAATCACAAAAACACTTCAGAGCACAACAAGACTATTTGGGACATGTAAATGGGCAAGTAGAAGAAATTTATGGTGGATTAAATATTGTAAAAGTTTTTAATGGAGAAGAAAAAGTATCGAAAGATTTCAAAAAAGCAAATGACGAATTATATCGTTCAGCGTGGAAATCACAATTCTTATCAGGACTAATGTTTCCGGTAATGAATTTTATTTCTAATGTTGGGTATGTTGGCGTGGCGGTTGTAGGAGGATATCTAGCAGTAAAAGGTTCTATTACGGTTGGTAATATACAAAGCTTTATCCAATACAATAAACAATTTACTCGGGCCAATAAATCAAATTGCACAGATATCAAGCATGTTACAAGCAATGATTGCTGCTGCAGAAAGAGTATTTGACTTTTTAGAAGAAACTGAGGAAATAGATACTTCTAAAGGAAATATTGATATACAAAAATTAAATGGAAATGTTGAATTTAATCATGTGAAATTTGGATATGATGAAAATAGAACCATAATTAATGACTTTAATTGTAAAGTAAAAGATGGACAAAAGATTGCAATTGTAGGACCAACAGGGGCAGGAAAAACAACTATGGTTAAATTACTAATGAGGTTTTATGATGTGGCAGATGGACAAATTTTAATAGATGGTATAAATATAAAAGACTTCAAACGTGGAGAATTGAGAAAATTATTTGGAATGGTTTTACAAGACACATGGTTATTTGGCGGAACTGTAAAAGAAAATATTAAATATGGCAAAGAAAACGCATCTGATGATGAGGTAATAAGAGCAGCAAAAGCAGCACATGTGCATCATTTTATAAAAACATTACCAAAAGGATATAATTCAGTTTTAAATGAAGAATCAAGCAATGTTTCAGCTGGGCAAAAGCAATTATTAACTATTGCAAGGGTTATTTTAACAAATCCAAAAATATTGATTTTAGATGAAGCAACGAGTTCAATTGATACGAGAACAGAAATACAAATTCAAAATGCAATGGATAATTTAATGAAAGGTAGAACAAGCTTTATAATTGCACATAGATTATCAACAATAAAAAATGCCGACTTGATTTTAGTTATGAATCATGGAGATATCGTAGAACAAGGAACACATGAGGAACTACTTGCAAAAGGTGGATTTTATAGTGATTTATATAATTCTCAATTCGACGAAGAGGAAGAATAGGACACAACATTGACGAATAAGTAACAAAAATTTGTAAATAATATTTCATTTTTGTGGTTTATATGATAAAATATATTGCATAAAGGAGAGAATGAAAATGTCAATGCAAGAAATAACTCAATATTTAGATAATAAGATAGAAAAAAATGAAAATATTATAGAAATAACTTTTTTCGAAGTAAGAGTAAAGATGAATCTAACAGAGGAAGAAACACAAGAGTTTTTACGACTTTGTAAAACAAGACTAGAAAATTTAGGATATATGGTATATTTTACGGGTGCAAGATACAACTATGGTGGAAGAAGTAAAGTAGTAGAAACCAATAATTTGATGATAGCATTAAAAGAAGAAAACTAAAAAAAGGAGCTATAAATAAAATTCGTAAATATTTATAGCTCTTTTGCTATACGCTGAATAAGGAGAATAATTATGGGAAAAGTTACATGGACAAAGGAACAAGAACAAGCAATATACGAAAAAGGTTCGAATATATTAGTGGCAGCAGCTGCACGGAAGTGGAAAAACAGCGGTATTAGTAGAAAGAATTATTGAAAAAGTATTAAAAGAACAAGTAGATATTGATAAACTATTAGTGGTGACATTTACAAATGCTGCTGCTTCTGAAATGCGTGAAAGAGTGTTAGATGCTATATATAAAAAGCTAGATAGGGAACCAGACAATGAGGTATTGTTAAGACAAGTTACGCTATTAAACAAAGCCAATATCTGTACTATAGATGCATTCTGTTTAGACATTGTAAGGCAAAATTTTTATATGTTAGACAATATGTCTCCCAATTTCAGAATTGCAGACAATACAGAAATAGAGTTATTAAAACAAGAGGTAATTGAAGAAATATTTAACAATAAATATGAAGAAGAAAACGAAGATTTTTATAAATTAATTCATACATATACTAGCTATAAAGATGATACACCTTTAAAAGATTTAGTAATAAAAATATACACATATATACAAAGTAATCCATTTCCCAATAAGTGGTTAAGAGAAAAAGTAGAAATGTTTAATATTAAAGATGAATTAGATATAAATTTTGCTAAAACACCATGGGGAAAAGAACTAATAGCTGAAATAAATGACGAATTAGTAGATGCGATTTATTCATTAGAAGATATAAGCGAAAAACTATCTTTAGAGCCTGAATTACAAAAGTTTTGGATAACAATAAGAGATGATATAGATAAACTACAAGGACTTAAAAACAATTTAGATAATTGGGATAAAGCATATGAGATAAATCAAACATTAAAATTTGTAACTTGGCCAAGACAAACATCACATCTACCATTAAAAGATGAAGCAAAACAAGTACGAGATGATGTGAAAAAGAAAATAAAAAAAGTTTTGGACAAGATTTTAATTTGCAATTCAAGGCAAGCAAATGAAGATATATATGATATGTATAATATACTTAGAAAGCTAGAAGAACTGGTATTAGAATTTGAAACAGAATTTAGCAAAAAGAAAAGAGAAAGAAATATAGTGGATTTTCATGATATAGAACATTTTGCACTCGAAATTTTATTAAAGGAAAAAGATGGACAAATTATTCCAACAGATATAGCTAAAAAATATCAAGAAAAATTTGAAGAAATTGCAATTGATGAATATCAAGATAGTAACTTAGTGCAAGAATATATTTTAAGTTCTGTATCAAATGGAAAAAACATTTTTATGGTTGGAGATGTTAAACAAAGTATATATAAATTCAGACAAGCAATGCCAGAGTTATTTATACAAAAATATAATACCTATAAACTAAAAGAAGAGAAAAAAGAAGCTGATAACTTAAAAATACAATTATTCAAGAACTTTAGAAGTCGAGATAATGTACTAGATTTTACTAATGATATATTTCAAAATATAATGAGCGAAAATTTAGGAGATATCAATTATAATAAGGACGAATACTTGAATTTAGGAGCAAATTACCCTAAAAATGAGGTGAATAATTTAAAGACTGAAATTCATATAATAGATACTAGCCAAAAAGAAGAACAGGAAGAAAGCAATTTAGAAATTGATAATAATGAAGAAAGACTTGAAGATGCTGAATTAGAAGCAAGATTTGTAGCTAATAAAATTAAAGAATTAATTGATAATAAAATACAAGTATGGGATATAAAACAAGAAAAATATAGAGATATCGCTAAGAAGGATATAGTAATTTTACTAAGAGCAACTTCAAACTTAGCTCCAATATATGAGCAAGAGCTTATAAATATGGGAATATCAACCTTTTCGGATAGTTCACAAGAATATTTAGACAGTATAGAAATACAAACAATAATGTCGGTATTAAAAGTAATAGATAATCCAATGAATGATATTCCACTAGTTACTGTATTACGTTCATTTATAGGAAAATTTACAGATAATGACCTGATAAAAATACGATTAACTGATAAAACAGATAATTTTTATACATGTATGGAAAAAGCAGTTGTAGATGTAGATGACAAATTAAGAAATAAAATACAAAATTTCTTTAAAAATATTCAAAAATGGAGAAAAGAGCAAGAATATCTAGCATTAGATGAATTGATTTGGAAGATATATACTGAGACAGGTTTTTATAATTATGTTGGGCTAATGCCTAATGGAGATTTAAGACAAGCGAACTTAAAAATGCTATTTCAAAAGGCTAAAATTTTTGAGAGCAGTAACTTTAAAGGACTGTATAATTTTATAAATTTTATTGATAAACTAAAACTGTCAAGTGGAGATATGGGAGCAGCAAAGATAATTGGAGAAAATGATGATGTAGTAAGAATTATGAGTATACATAAAAGCAAGGGATTGGAGTTTCCAGTAGTATTTTTATCTAGTACCAATAAACAGTTTAACTTAACTGATTTATATGAAAATGTGTTACTTCATCAAAATTTAGGAATTGGAGCAAAATATATAGATTATGATAAACAAATTGAATATGACACATTAAGCAAAGCAGCTATAAAAAATAAAATATTTATAGAAACGCTTTCAGAAGAAATGAGGATTTTATATGTTGCTTTAACTAGAGCTAAGGAGAAAATATTTATAACAGGGATAAATAACAATTTTGAAGAAAATATTAAAAAAATTGAAGAACAAGTAAAAAGATACAAGAGAACAGATAATAAAATAAATCCTATTTTAGTAAAAAAATATAAAAAATATTTAGATTGGATTTTATTAGTTTATGAATACGAGAAAGAGAATATAGGTGATAAAATTCAATTAGAGGTACATTATAAACAAGAACTACTAAAAAGCTTAAAACAAGAAATAACAGAAGAAATAGATGTTGTAGAGAAATTAGAAAACACAGATATTAACCAAAAACGATTAAAAGAAATAGAAAATATTTTAAACTATGAATATCCTAATAAAATAGACTGTAGAATTCCAACAAAAACTTCTGTAACAGCATTAAAGCAATTAAAAAAACAAGAAGAGAGTATAGAAAAAATAGAATTTGCGACACCTAAATTTATAAATGATACTGATATAGAAAAAATATCACCAGCTAGAGTAGGAACATTAGTACATATGTGTTTACAAAAATTAAACCCTAAAATTGATTATAATTTTGATAAAATAAATGCTTTGATAAATGAACTAGAAGCAAAGAAAATAATAACTGCTAAAGAAGCAAAAAGTATAGATGCAAGAAAAGTGTTGGAATTTACGAAGTCAAAGATATGGGAGGAATTAAAATTTGCAAAAGAGATAGAACAAGAAAAGCCTTTTTATATTAACCTCCCTGCTCAGGAATTTTTTGAAGAACAAACAGATGAGAACATATTGGTACAAGGTATTATAGATTTATATTATATAGATAAAGATGATAAACTAAAACTGGTAGATTATAAAACAGATTATGTAAAAGTAGGAAACGAAAATGAATTAAGAGAAAAGTATAAAACTCAAATTGAGCTATATTCAAGAGCTTTAGAAAAAGCGTTTGGAAAAAAGGTAGACGAAAGATATTTATATTCAGTATATCTAGGAAAAGAGATACCAATATAACAAAGTTACATAAAATTAATTATAAAAACTGTTGAAATACCAACAGGTTTCTGATATAATATTAACATCTTTAGTGAACGGAGAGAAACAATGAGTCAATTAAAAACAATTCTTAAATATATTTTAATAATTATTGCATTTGCTGTATTTTCGGAATTATTAATTTCGTTGAGCTTAAAATCATCTTATCAAGATATTAAAAGAAAAGATGCTACAGCTCAAGTTGAAATAACAGAGGCTCAAGCAACATTGGTAAATGGTAAAATTAAAGGAATAATAAAAGATGAAGGAACAGACAATCTAACAGGAAAATATGTTAAAATCACATTATACTCTAAAAGAAACAATGAAGTAGGAAAAAAATACATACCAATTGAAACAACAGATGTAAACAAAACTCAAGATTTTAAATTGTATTTTGAAAAAGAAGATGTTACTTCTTATGATATTTCTATTGTAAATGAAAAAGAAGGCGGAGAGTTAGATTTTATTCCAAAAGAAATGACGAAAGCAGAAATATTGGTAGCAACACTATTTACAATTATGATAATTTCATAAAACATAAATAATATGTTTAAAAAACTATAAAATGGAAAAACTAATATAAATCCTCTAAAGGAGGCATGAATATTGGTTTTTCTTTTTTTGGTAGTACTTATAATTTTAATGTTAATAATATTTTCAAAAATTACTATAGAAATAGCTGAATTTGAATATCAATCTAATTTACCCAAAGGGAAGAGAATGAAATATCAGATAATATATAGATTATATATAGCAAGTAAAATTCCCATAGTAAAAATAGAACTAAATGAAAAATGGCTAAAAAAAACGTCAGCTAAAATAAAGAAAAGGCTAGAAAACCTAGATGTTACAAACATTAAGAAAGATAAAGATATACACAATAAAACAATGCAATTTATAAAAAATGCTAAAATAAAAAAATTGAATTTAAATATGGAAATAGGAACAGAAAATGTTGTTGTAACATCATTTATTATTGCATTTGTTAGTATAATTATTTCATATATCATTCAAAAGAGGATGGATGAATATCAAAATCAAAGATTTGTTATTAAGCCGATATATTATAATCAAAATTTATTAAACATCTATTTTAATGGTATATTTGAAATAAAAATGATACATATTATAAGAACAATATGTATGTTAAATAAAAAAGAAGGAGTGAAGAAATATGAGCGAACATCCAATAGAAGGGCTTATGGTTACAGCTATGAATAGCATTCAAGACATGATAGACGTTAATACTATTATTGGTGAACCAATTGAGACTTCAAACAATATTGTTATTATACCGATATCAAAGGTATCCTTTGGTTTTGCAGCAGGAGGAAGTGAATTTAAAGGAGAAACGGTTGACGAATATACTAAAAAAGATAAAGAGGAAGCTATTCAATATAGATTACCATTTGGTGGTGGATCTGGAGCAGGAGTTACTATTAACCCAATAGCGTTTTTAGTGATTCAACCTAATAATGTTAAATTGATGCCGGTAAATCATACGTCATCTTTAGATAAGCTTTTAGATTATATGCCAGATTTAATGGAAAAAGCTAATAATATGATGAATCGTTGTATGCAAAATAAAAAAGAACAAACACAAAAAATCATAAAAGAAATGCAAAAAAAGCAGTCTAAGGAAGAACAAAATAAAACAGGAAATACCACTATAAAGACTATTGAAAAAATGAAACAAGATAATGGAAAAATAAAAAATGAGGAAACATATGAATTTGAATATGATGAAACACTAGAAGATGAGTAAATATGTAAACGTAAAAAAAGGAATGAACTTGTAGAAAAATAAATTCATTCCTTTTAGTTTTGTATAAATGGTAAAATTATATATTAATTAAGTTCTTAATAGGTCAACCCATGAGTAGTAAACTTTTTTAGAAATATCAAACAAATTTATTTTATGAACATCATTTTTAGCGACAATATCAATAGAAGATAATGTCTCTCCATCTAAAGTAAATGTTACCTTGCCAAGGTTTTGACCATTTGTAACAGGAGCTGAAATACTATCTGGAAGTTCTATATGCTGTTCTATATTTTTGTTAGAAGCTTTAGGTAATAAATTTCCAGCTGTATCCTTTAAAATAGCTTCTACTTCAGATGTACTACCTTTATCAACATGAATTTTATTTACAGTATCTCCAGATTTTCCAAATTCTTTAAAAACATAATTGGTAAAACCGTAATCTAAAAGTTTTTGTGCTTCAGCAAATCTAATTTTTGTAGAAGGAGCTTTCATAACAACAGCAATTAAAGATAAATCATCTCTAGTTGCACTAGCGGATAAATTATATAGCGCTAAACCAGTTGAACCAGTTTTTAAACCAGTTGCACCCTTATAATATTTAATCAATTTATTTGTATTAGAAAGTTGAGATTTACCATCACGCAACTCATCCATCCAAATTGTTGTGTAGGTAGTTACTTTAGGGTGTTTATTTAAAAGTTCACGCGACATTAATGCAATATCATAACTTGAGGTTACATGACCATCTTCATCAAGACCATGGCAATTTTTAAATGTTGTATCATTCATGCCAAGTTCTTTAGCACGGTCATTCATCATTTGAACAAATGCTTCTTCAGAACCAGCTAAAAACTCTGCCATTGCTACAACACAATCATTTGCTGAATTTACACAAATTGCTTTTAACATTTCATCAACACTTAAAGTTTCTCTAGGGTCAAGCCAAATTTGAGAACCACCCATACTAGCGGCATTTTCGCTACAAGGTACTTGATCTGTTAAGGCTATTTTGCCACTATCAAGCGCTTCCATGATTAGTAAGATACTCATAACTTTAGTAACAGAAGCGGGACGTAATTGTTCGTGAATGTTATGAGAATACAAAATTTGTCCAGTAGTTTGTTCAATTAAAATAGCAGAAGCAGATTCTAAATTTAAAGAATTTTCACTAGGAGCTATATCTGCACTTGTTTCTTCTGTAGGCTCTAGTCCGAGACCAGGTATATGCATTAAGGTTTGCAAAACAAGGACTTGCAAAAGATGTAATAATGCAAAGACTAAGAAGTATAGTAATTGATAGTTTAAAAAAATTCATAAAAATCCCTCCAATTGATATTAAAATATATTCGAAATATTTTTAAATATTCAAAAAGAGGGAGTATACATTAAGAATTTTTCAACGAAATTAAATTTACAATAACATTTTTTCCGTCAGTAGATGCTTTTATCTTTAGGTCATTTCCTAAATTATTTATAAATTTTAAATCATAGCTACCATAAGCAACAGCAGCATCTTTTCCCTTAGATACATAAGGAACTTTATTACTATGAGAATGCCTTTCGGTTATCTGCAAACCGGAAACTTCTAATACAGCATTATATAGGGTGCTACTTACCTGGCAATTTCCACCACCTAAACCTTTTTGTTTTTTGCCATCATGGTTGAAGATATCCGCTTCTTGATATCCTTTAGATGATGTGGCTTTGCCGACAGTATTACAAAAAGAAAAAGTTGAGCCATTTTTAACAGTAGTACCATTTAAAGAATTACAAGTTATCTGAATATTATTTTGCCTTGCCTTATCAGATGAATATATTTTAGTGCTAAAAGATGCTAATGGTTCTTCTGTAATATTAGAATTTGAAGTTTGCGTAATGCCGTTTTTGTTTTCTTTTACATCATTTTCATTATTTCCTATAGAAGTATTTTGAGAATTAGACGAGTTATTATCAGATTGAGTGTTAGAAGTTGAAACACGATTTGCATCATAATTATTATCATTATGATGAACATTATTTTTAATGGAAAAATATACTCCGACACCAATGATAATAAATAAAGAAACAATTATAAATATCCAAACTTTATTTTTCATATAAAATCACCATATTTAGTATAACCAAAATAGGGGAATTTATGATTAAAATGTTGACTTTTTAAATAAATAAAAGTATAATTAATATGTAGTAAAAAAAGGAGAATTAAGTTATGCTTGCAAAATATTGGAAAAAAATTGGAATGCTTATATTAATATTTGCATGTGTTTTTAATGTCATGAGTAAGCTTGTTCATAAGCTGTCTCTAAATAAAGAGATGTTATATTCAGCAATATATATGCAAGAACAAAAAGAGACAACTCAAGAAGAACAAAAAAATACAACAAATTAGCTAAAATACTTGAAAAAGTAAAAAAAGTATGTTATTATAAAAAACAGTCATGTTATTAATTCGAGAAAGAGGTGAACATAGATGAAAAAAGAAATTCAACCAGAATACAACCAAACAACAATCACATGTGCATGTGGAAATGTTTTAGAAGTAGGATCAACAAAAAAAGATATGAAAGTCGATATATGTTCAAAATGTCATCCATTTTGGACAGGTAACTTAAGACAAGAAACAGCTGGTGGTAGAGCAGATAGATTTAAGAAAAAATATGGTCTTGCATAATAATTTAAGAAATAAAAGAGAGAAAGAAAGTAGCAAAATTAAAAAAGCTGCTTTCTTTTTTTCGATGAAATTTTCCCCTGACCCCAAAATCATCGAAATTACTTGCAAAATATGGTGAAATATAATACAATAAGTGGGATAAAATAGGAAGGAATGGAACCAAATGAAAGTTACTGAAAATGTAAGAGAACAAGAAGAATATATAGAAAAAATAAATAAAATAAATGTGAACAAAAATTTAAAATATAATATATTAACTATGGGATGTCAGCTAAATGAAAATGATTCAGAAAAGCTATGTGGTATGCTAGAAAAAATGGGATATACAAGAACTGAAAATACATCTGAAGCTGATATTGCATTATTTAATACTTGCTGTGTAAGAGAAAATGCAGAAGACAAATTATTTGGAAAATTAGGAGAATTAAAAAAGCTAAAAGCCGACAAAGGTCTTATTGTTGCCATCGGTGGATGTATGATGCAAGAAAAACATATAACAGACAAAATTAAAGAAAGTTATCCTTTTGTTGATATTATATTTGGAACACATACCTTATATAGATTTCCACAAGATTTATATAATTCAATCCAAGAAAAGAGAAAAATTGAAGATGTAATAGATATAGATGGAGAAATCCATGAAGGACTACCAATTAAAAGAGATAGCAAAATAAAAGCTTCTGTAACAATTATGAATGGTTGTAATAATTTTTGCACATATTGTATAGTTCCATATGTACGTGGAAGAGAGAGAAGTAGAAGTCCAAAAGATATTATAGATGAAGTAAAAGGATTAGCACAAGAAGGCTATAAGGAAATAACTTTGCTTGGTCAAAATGTAAATTCGTATTTGAGAGTAGAAAGAGAAAAAAACATACCATTTGAAAAATACAATGGGGTTGATTCTTTTGCAAAATTATTAAGAGAAATAAATAAAATAGAAGGAATTGAAAGAATTAGATTTGTTTCGCCACATCCAAAAGATTTTACAGATGACGTAATAGATGCAATAGCAGATTGCGAAAAAGTTTGCAAACTTATCCATTTACCGCTTCAATCAGGAAATACAGAAGTATTAAAAACTATGAATAGAAAATACACTAAGGAACAATATTTAAATCTAGTAGAAAAAATGAAAGCTAAAATACCAAATTTAACATTATCAACAGATATTATTGTTGGATTTGCAGGAGAAACAGATGAACAATTTGAAGATACTCTAGATGTTGTAGAAAAAGTTAAATTTGAACAAGTGTATATGTTTATATATTCAAGGAGAGTAGGAACGCCAGGAGATAAAATGGAAAATCAAGTTCCAGAAGAAATTAAACATAAAAGATTTGACAAATTAAAAGCATTAGTAGAAAGTCAAATAGAAGAAAATAATAAAAAATATATAGGAACAACACAAAAAGTACTAGTTGAAGGTGTAAGCAAAAATAATCCTAATATGTTAACAGGAAGAACAGATAGCAATAAGGTTGTAATTTTTGAAGGTCCAAAAGATATAATAGATAAAATAGTTGAATTAAAAATTGTATCACAACATATGTGGTATCTAAAAGCTGATTTTTAGGTCGGAGGAAAAAAGTATGAAAGAAAATAATATGGAAAAAATATGTTACCAAATTTTATATGAGGATTTAGGAATTGTAGATGCAGCAATGAAAATGGGAATGCATAAGCAAACTTTCCATGAAAAATTAGTAGAATATATAAATGCATCTAATGATATTGAATTAAAAAGAAGATATATTCAATATCAAGAAGCTAGAAATCCTGATTATTCCTTTATAAATTTTAAGGCTTTATTTATAGAAATGGTAGACGAAGAAGTATCTCAAAGCGAATTAGCCAAAAGGTATGGAATTCCAGCACGTACAGTTAGTAGAGAATTAGAAAAATTAAAAGGTGAAGAAGGATACGAAACATTATATGCAATGGCAAAAGTAATGTCTGATAGAATGATGAAGAGACAAGAATTTTCGGACTATGAAAGATTTTTAATGCAAGCAAACTTAGATGGTTTTGATGAAGGCCCAGTAATTGTAAACAATTCTATGACAAAAGAAGAAAGAGAATATAGAAGAGCGAAAGAATTAATAAAAAAAGCTGAACAGATGGATGGTTTTCAAGTGGAAATAGCTCAAAAGTTAGGTGTTGGAGTAAGTACATTAAGAAGAGCTAGAAAAAGAATAGAAGAATATGAAAAAAAGGAAGAAATGAAAAAAGAATTAGAAAAAGAAGGAGAAAACAGATAAAATGGCAGAATTTTCACCAATGATGCAAAGATATCTTGAAACAAAAGAAGAATACAAAGATTGTATATTATTTTATCGTTTAGGAGATTTTTATGAAATGTTTTTTGATGATGCAATAACTGCATCACGAGAACTTGAACTAACATTAACAGGAAAAGACTGTGGACAAGCAGAAAGAGCACCTATGTGTGGAATACCACATCATGCTGCAGAAATTTATATATCTAAGTTAATAGCTAAAGGATATAAAGTTGCTATTTGTGAACAATTAGAAGATCCTAAAAAAACTAAAGGCATTGTAAAAAGAGGAGTAATTAGAGTTGTAACTCCTGGTACAGTTGTTGAAAGCAACATGTTAGAAGAAAGAAAAAATAATTTTATAATGTCAATATTCAAAAGTGGAATTTATTATGGAATTAGTGTTTGTGATATATCAACAGGAGAATTTTATTCAGCAGAGATAAAAGATAACTACAATTTTCCAATGTTATTAGATGAAATTGCAAGATATGCTCCTTCGGAATTACTAATAAATTCTATGATGGCAAATTGTAAAGAGGAAATCAGCAAAATAAAAGAAAGATTTGAAAATGTTTATATAACTAATTTTAATGACAAATTTTTTATAAGTGATTTAAATAATATTAATTTAAGATTTAATATTGTAGATAATAATGGGCAAACTATAGAAGATATCTCATCAAAAACATTAGCAATAAGTTCAATCAATGCATTAATAGAATACATAGAAGAAACTCAAAAAACAACATTAGACCATATTAATAAAATTAAAATATACCAAGTATCTAAATATATGGCTTTAGACATTAATGCAAGAAGAAATCTAGAAATTACTGAAAAAATGAGAGATAAGTCAAAAAAAGGTACATTACTTTGGGTTTTGGATAAAACTGCCACATCTATGGGAGGACGTTTGCTTAGAAGATGGCTAAATGATCCATTAATTGACATTCAAGAAATAAACAAAAGATTAAGTGCAGTAGAAGAATTAAAAGATAATATCATGTTAAGAGGAGATATAATTGAAAATCTAAAAAAGGTATATGATATAGAAAGACTTGCTGGCAAAATGGCATTTGGAAATGCTAATGCCAGAGATATGATAACATTAAAAAATTCTCTATATAAATTGCCAGAAGTTAAAAAGATATTGAAAGAATGTAAATCTCCAATGCTTATGGAACTCTGCGATAAATTAGATGAATTACAAGATATATATACTGTGATTGATAATGCTATAGTAGAAGATCCACCTATGGCAATAAAAGATGGTGGAATAATAAAACTTGGATATGATGAAGAAATAGACAAATTAAAAACTGCGCAAACAGAAGGGAAAAATTGGCTAATACAATTAGAAGCTGATGAAAAAGAAAAAACAGGTATTAAAAACTTAAAAGTCGGATTTAATAAAGTATTTGGATACTATTTAGAAGTTACAAAGTCATATTTAAATCAAGTTCCTGAAAGATATATAAGAAAACAAACATTAACAAATGCTGAAAGATATATAACAGAAGAATTAAAAAATCTAGAAAATCAAATTTTAGGAGCAGAAGAAAGAGTAGTAAACTTAGAATATAATGCATTTACAGAGATTAGGGAAGAAATAGCAAAAAATGTAAAAAGGCTACAAGCAACAAGTGAGGTAATATCTACAGTAGACGTGTTATCATCATTTGCGCAAGTTGCAGAAGACATGAACTATTGTATGCCTATAGTCGATGATAACGGAATTATTGATATAAAAAATGGAAGACATCCAGTAATAGAAAAAATAATGGGAGTAGGTACTTTTGTTGAAAATGATACTTATTTAGATAAAAACGATAATAGGTTAGCAATAATTACAGGTCCTAATATGGCGGGTAAATCAACTTATATGCGTCAAGTAGCATTAATAACTTTAATGGCACAAGTAGGTAGCTTTGTGCCAGCAGAAAGTGCTAATATAGGAGTAGTAGATAAAATATTTACAAGAGTTGGAGCTTCAGATGACTTAAGTATGGGACAAAGTACATTTATGGTAGAGATGATGGAAGTTGCAACAATTTTAAAAGAAGCAACGCAAAACAGTCTAGTAATCTTAGACGAAATAGGAAGAGGGACTTCAACATATGACGGATTATCTATAGCGTGGGCAGTTGCAGAGTATATAGCAGACAAAGAAAAATGTGGAGCTAAAACTTTATTTGCTACACATTATCATGAATTAACAGAACTAGAAGATAAATTAGAAGGAATAAAAAATTATTCAATAGCTGTAAAAGAAAAAGGGGAGGACATAATCTTCTTAAGAAAGATAATCGAAGGTGGAACAGACGAAAGTTACGGAATACATGTAGCAAAATTAGCGGGGGTTCCAAAAGTTGTAACTACAAAAGCAAATGAAATTTTACGTTCATTAGAAAGAAAAAATATATTAATAAATAAAAAACAAGAAAAACAAGATAAAAAGCAAGTTGAAGGTCAATTTGATATGTATAATTATAAATTAGCAGAAATTGCACATGAAGTAGACAAAATAAACTTAAATGAACTAACGCCAATAGATGCTTTAAATACTTTAGTTAGAATAAAAGAAAAAATGAAATAGGAGGAATTTTATATGAATTCAAATTCAAACATACCTAATGAAACAAAAGATGAAAATGTAAAAAATATATTAATGGTAACAGCATTTCCGACTTATGGTGCTGGTAGTGGTGTACAAGTTACAGCATTAGCAAAATCATATCAAAAAGAAAATAAAAACGTTGTTATTATAACTGGAAATAACAGGACAGAATTTGACAAAATACCGGGAGTAAAATATCATGTAGTGCCATTTACAGCTGAGGAAGAAAATCCAGAAAAAATACCTGGACAATGCGGTTTTAACTATTTAATGTTTACAACACATACTGAAAGTACAGCAAATTTTTGGGATGCTAATTTAGAACAAATAAAAGAATATGAAAATGCATTTAGAAAAGCAATTAATGAAGAAGTAAAAGAATTTAAGCCAGATGTTATACATGGACAACATAATTGGATATCCACAGAAATTGCCACAGAAACAGGAATTCCTACAGTTATAACAATACATGGGACAGATTTAATGGGATTTGAAAGAAGTAAAAAAGAATTAGCTAATATAAGAAAAGAGTTAAAAGAAACAACAGACCCTGAAGAAATAAAAAGATTACAAGATGAAGAAACTAAATATAATATATATATAGAATATGCTAATAGAGCAGCTATGAGTGCTGAAAAAATAATAGTAATATCAGAAGCACAAAAAGAAGCATTTGACAAATTATTTCCGTTAGCATCATCCAAAGTAGAATTAGTAGAAAATGGATATGACACAAGCAAATTTTATGTAGATAAAACAGCAAACAAAGAAGAAGTAATAGGAGCATTAGAATCACAAAATACAGAAGATGGGAAAATACCGTTAGATTATGATAAATTAGTAGCATTTGTTGGCAAATTTGCAGACTTTAAGGGAATTGATGTACTATTAGATGCTGCAAAAATCTACGAAGAAAAAATGCAAGAACAAGGGCAAAAAGTCGCAACAATAATTGTAGGTTCAGGTCAATTAGAAGACACGTTAAAGAAACAAGCTAAAGAATTAAACTTACAAAATACACATTTTGTAGGAAGAAAAAACAGTGATGAAGTAAGAAAAATACAAAGTTTAGCAGATGTTTCATTAATACCATCAAGAAATGAACCTTTTGGGTTAGTTGTAATAGAAGGTATGGCTTGTGGACACCCCGTAATAGGTACAAATGCAGGCGGAATTCCAGGAATTTTAAATACCGATAAACAAGATATTAGTGATAAATCTAAAATATATAAAACACCTGTAGGAGTATTAGTACCAATGGATGATAGCCAATCATTAAGTGAGGCTGTATGTGATGTGCTAAGTGGGGAGATGCAATTTGACAATGAATATATAGTAAATTATACCAAAGAGCATTATGCTCAAGAAGAAATAACAAAACATATATTAAGAATTTTTGATGAAGCGGCTAAAACTAAAAAAAAAATTCGAGAATATGACAGATAAATAATATATAATTAATGAACTAAAGGGTCTTTATAGAGAAAATAAAATAACATAAGGTCGCTATTTGCGACCTTTATACTATTTATAATTTAATTGTAGGTTTGTATTTTTCAAGCCACATATTAACTTGACAAATGTATGCCATAAGTTGAGGACCAACCATAAGTTGACCAAACCAAGGTCTAGTAAATGCTTTACCATCAGTTTTTAAAATTTCTAAAATATATTCTCTATTTAATAAATCATTAATAGGAGAATTGTTATCAGCCATAATAGAAGAAAGCATTTCTTTGGCTTTAGATAAATAATTAGGATTTTGGGTTTTGGGATATGGCGATTTTTTTCTATCTATAATTTCTGATGGCAATAAATCTTTACATGCATATCTAAGCAATCCTTTTTCTCTACCTTTTAACGCTTTCCATTCCCATGGGATATTCCATACATATTCAGCTAGTTTATAATCACAAAAAGGAACGCGTATTTCAAAATCGTTATATCTTGACATTCTATCAGAGCGTTCTAATAATGTTTGCATGAACCAATTTAAAGTCAAATGTGATATTTTCCTTTTTTCAGCTGTTTCAGAAGAGTCAGAAGGAAGAATATCAACTTCAGATAAACTTTGGTTATATCTATAATCTACATATTCTTTTAAGCTTATTTTAGAACTAAAAGCAGGATTTAATAAATGTTGCCTTTCAGCCAAAGAAATTGACCACGGAAATGTTTTACTTTGTAATGCATCACTTCTAAAAAACCAAGGATAACCACCAAAAATTTCGTCAGCACATTCACCTGTTAAAGCAATAGATGTATCTTTTTTTACGTTTTTACAAAATAATAATAACGAAGAATCTATGTCTGCCATTCCTGGCATATCTCTTGCAATCATAGCATCTTGTAAACTACTTGCAAGTTCTGGTGTATCAATAACTATTTTATGATGATTAGTATTTAGATGCTTGTGCATAATGTCAATATAATAATTGTCGGAATTTGGCTGAAAATCACTTTTTACGAAGTTTTTATCATTATCAACATAATCTACACTATAGGTATTTAAGCTTGGAAGATTATTAGCATTATTATAATCGGAAGCGACTTTAGAAATAATGCTAGAATCCAAACCGCCTGATAGAAAAGTACATATTGGTTTGTCAGAAATAAGCTGATTATTAATGGAATCTGTTAATAAAAAGCGTACTTTTTCGCAAGTAGCACCCAAACTATCAGAATGAACTTTGGAAGTTAATTTCCAATATCTTTTAGAATGTAGACCAGAAGCATTAAAAATGGCAAAATGGGCAGGTTTTAGTTCATATATATTTCTAAATATAGTTAAGCCAGGAGTATGTGCTGGACCTATTCCAAAAAGTTCTGAAATTCCAGTTTCATCTAGAATTCTTGAAACTCCAGGATATGAAAGAACACCTTTAATTTCAGATGAGAAAACGAAACAATTATCTATAATAGTATAGAAGAGAGGCTTTATCCCAAAGTGATCACGAGCCAAAAAAATTTCATTTTTTTGTGAATTCCATATAATAAAAGAGTATGCACCATTTAAGTGATTTACAATGTCGTTTCCATAGTAGATATAGCTTTTTAACAATATTTCGCTATCTGAGCCTGAATTTATAGTAAAATTATTTTCTAATAGTGTTTTTTGTAAATCATTTTTATTATATAAGGAACCATTTAACATGGTTACATATGTACCAAAAGAGTACTCCTCCACTAAAGGTTGGATAGAGGTAGTTCCTTCTGAGACAATATCTTTATAATAAAAACCAACATGCTTATCTATATAATAACCAGTATTATTGGTCTTTTGGGGACAAATAACACTATTCATCTTTTCTAAAATATTTTTATCTTTAGAAATATCTTTGTTAAAATTTACAAAACCAACAAATCCACTCATAAAATATCCTCCTTAAATATCGATTTTTATTGTATAATGTAGTTATAATAGCTAATAATTATTGTATGCAAAAAAGTATGTAAAATTTATTGATTTAATAAAAAATTTATAGTAAACTATAAATGTGGGAGGAAATAATGAAATTAAGAAATATATTTTTACATTTTAAAAAGGTGTGTACACACAAGTGGTATGTTTTTAAATTATGTTGTAAAATAGGAGAGCCTTGGAGAGGTTTTTTTCATGATATTTCTAAATTTTCACCAACAGAATTTATTGAAAGTTGCAAATATTATGTAGGAACAAGTTCTCCAATAACAGAAGCGAAGAAGGATATGGGATATTCTAAGGCATGGTTACATCATAAAGGAAGAAATAAACATCACCCTGAATACTGGGTAGATGAATTGGCGCCAGATTCGACACCAATCATTCCCTATAAGTATGCAGCAGAAATGATATGCGATAAAATGGCTGCGGGAATGGCATATATGCAAAAGGACTTCTCGGAGCAATATGAATTAGATTATTGGAATAAAGAGAGAAAAAAAGAAAAGATAAATGCTAGCACGGAAGAATTTGTAACTAAAATATTAGAACAGTCAGTAAAAGATGGAATAGACAAAACCTTTACAAAACAGAATTTTAGGGAAGCGTATAAAAAATATTGTGGTAATTTGTAAATAAGCAAATATAAGTATTGACAAAAATTAAAAATACTTGTATAATTTTATAGTGATTAAACAACATCACTTTTATGAGTTTGATAAAATTGAAAAGATATATACATATATCGTCTAAGCAAGGAGGGATTATAATGGCACAACCAAAAAGAAGATGGTCAAAAGCAAGAACACATTCAAAAAGGTCAACATGGAAAAAAGAAGCACCAACATTTTCAGCTTGCCCACGTTGTCATGAACCAGTATTACCACACAGAGTTTGCAAAAACTGTGGATATTATGATGGAAAAGAAATAATAGCTAAAAAAGAAACAGAAAATGCATAAGTCATTTTATAGTGCAGGTATTGTATACTTGTGCTATTTTTATTGTTTCAAAATATACATTAATTATTATTAGTATAAATTTCAACATAAAGAAATAAATGTAGTTGACATATATGACAATATAATATAAAATTATCATATGACAGAATGTCATGAAGGAAGTGATAATTTTGCCAAAGCAAACATTTTTTAATTTAAAAGATAATAAAAAGGAAAAAATAGAGCAAGCTTTGATAAAAGAATTTGGACAAGCTAGTTTTGAAAAAGCCTCGATTAGTAATATTATTAGAGAAGCTGATATACCAAGAGGGAGTTTTTATCAATACTTTGAAAACAAAGAAGATGCCATATCCTATATAATAGGAAAATTTATTAAGGAAGAAAAAGAGAAAATTTATAGTAGGCTACTAAAGAATAATGGAGATATTTTTCAAACTTCTATAGATTTATATGATCATCTTATTGAAGTAATGAGTAAGACAAAAAACCTAAACTTATTTAAGAATATATTACAAGAATTAAGAAAAAATAACATCAATGCTTTTGAAGATAATACAGAAATAATTTATACGAAAAAGACAATTACTTCAATGATTAACAAAAGCGAACTTAATTTAGACAATGATGAAGAACTTATATATTTTTTAAAAATTTTAAATGTAATAACAAGGAATATAGCAATAGAAGTATTATCAGGACTACAAAATGCGGATAATGGAAAAGAAATATTGGTAAAGGAACTAGAAATTCTAAAAAAAGGAATGAAAAAAAATAATAAATGAAAAGAGGTAGATGGGTATGTGGAAAAAATTTTTGAAAAAATCAGGATGGACTGATATTGTAATCTCACTAATATTTATATTGTTTGGAATAATGCTAATTGCCAAACCAGAATTTGTAATGTCAGGTATATCACTAATAGTAGGATTAGTATTTATAGCAATAGGAGTTTTAAAAGCAATTGATTATTTTTCTACTAATAGAACAGATAATTATCTCTTAGCAATAGCAATTGTAATGATTTTAGTTGGTATAGTATTAATGTTTTGCTCAGATTTTATAGTTGCAACTATTAGAGTATTGATTGCAATATGGATTTTATATAGTGGAATAATGAATTTACAAACAACTATAGTATGGAAAGATTATAAATCAAAATTATGGATAGTAAGTTTATTGTTAGCAATAGCAACAATTGGGGTTGGAATTTATATTTTAGTAAACCCAGGAGCTTTATTACAAACAGGCGGAATTGTAATGCTAATATATGGAATAGTAAGTATTATCGAAAATGCAATATTTATTAAAAAAATCGACAATTATTTAGATGATTAATAATAAAAGGCTGTATAGAGAAATCTATGCAGTCTTTTTTGTGTCATTTGTCGAAAACCATCATATAATACATTAAAAGGAGGAAATGAATATGTTTAAAAATAAAAAATGTTATTGCATGAATAACAATTTTAGAGAAAATGACTGTCAAATGCAAAACGAAATAATAGAAGAAAAATGTAGTCAAGTTGCTTCTTATACAAATTATACAGATGATTGTCATTGTGGTTTTGATGATGGGTATAATGTTTTTCCTGAAAACCCTATGCTTGCTCAAAGCTATGTTCCAATTCAATATATGGACAGAACATTTAAACCAAATGTAGGCTTAAAAATGGGTACAATATTTCCTGAATTGGTTAGCCCATATGTTCCATGCCAATCTATGGAAGAAATAAATTTTATAAGACAAACTAATAAAATAGGGAAGGGGTGTAATAAATAATGTTAAATGAAGATAGAAATTGCACTTGTAATGTACAAAATAGTAATGAAGTTGTACAAGAAAGAATGGTAAATCATAATAGACAAAAAGAATTGTTGTCTGAAATAAGATGTCATGAATTTGCTATAAATGAATTAGCATTATATTTAGACACACACCCAGAGGACCAAAGAGCTTTATGTTTGCATAGAAAATATTGTAATGAATTAAAGCCAATGAAAGATATGTACCAAAAAGTATATGGACCATTAACGATAAATTATCCATGTAATAAATGGAGATGGCTTGAAGAGCCTTGGCCATGGGAAGGAGGAGAAAGATAATATGTGGACTTATAATAAAATGTTACAGTACCCAATTAATATAAAATGTACAGATCCTAAATTAGCAAAAGTAATTATTTCTCAATATGGGGGACCTGATGGAGAATTAGCCGCTTCTTTAAGATATCTTTCTCAAAGATTTGGTATGCCTGATCAAAAAGCTAAAGCAATTTTAAATGATATCGGAACTGAAGAACTTGCTCATCTTGAAATGGTAGGCGCAATAGTTCATCAATTAACCAAAAATGCATCTATAGAAGAAATAGAAAAAGCAGGATTAGCACCATATTATACAGACCATGGAGTAGATGTATATCCACAAGCTGCAGCAGGATATCCATTTAATGCAGCAGTTCTTGCTTGCAAAGGTGATCCAATTGCAAATTTACAAGAAGACTTGGCAGCAGAACAAAAGGCAAGAGCAACGTATGAAAAACTTATTGATTTGTGTAGAGATAATCCAGATGTATTAGATCCACTAAGATATTTAAGAGAAAGAGAAGTTGTTCACTTCCAAAGATTTGGAGAAGCACTTCGTGGAGTACAAGATAAACTAGCTGAGAAAAAATTTTATATGAATGATTTACAGCCATGTACGCCAACAAATAATGATTGTGGTTGTGGAAGATAAGATATAAATATTAAAAATAAGTATGTGTGAAATATGCATACTTATTTTTCGAATATGAGTTAAATAATCTGGGGAAAAAATAGAAAGAAAATTTTAAGAAAAATAT
>CAUWEX010000001.1:0-117174 GCA_963557965.1 uncultured Clostridia bacterium | reverse complement strand
CCCTAGTTGCCTAGTACCTAATCAAAAAATGTCCAATTTTTTGGGTTCAGTACAATTTTAGGACACCCTCTTTATATATTTTAATACAAAAACATAACAAATTTAAATAAGAAATAGTTTTTACAAAAAGAAAGCACAAAAACATTTAAATTTTACAAAAAAAATGATATACTAAAAAAGCTAATAAGAATGAACCCAATAAAAAAGGAAAGTAAATGGATGAAAATCAGGAAAGGAAGAAAAACAATGGATAAAATAATAGGAACAATAGCGCAAGAATTAGGAGTTAAAAATTCACAAGTAGAAAATACAATTAAATTAATTGATGAAGGAAACACTATACCTTTTATAGCAAGATATAGAAAAGAAGTAACAGGAGGATTAAGCGACGAAACTTTAAGAGAATTAGGGGAAAGACTAGCATATTTAAGAAACTTAGAACAAAGAAAAGAAGAAGTTATAAAATCAATTGATGAGCAAGGGAAACTAACAGACGAAATCCTTCAAGCCGTAGCTATAGCTAAAACATTGGCAGAAGTAGAGGATATTTATAGACCGTATAAACAAAAGAAAAAAACAAGAGCAACAGTGGCAAAAGCAAAAGGATTAGAACCTCTTGCAAATATCATTTTAGAGCAAAAAGAGACAACAGATATAACTGAAATTGCAAAAGAATATGTAAATATCGAAAAACTTTCAGAAGAAGATAAAAAGAACAAAGATAAAGTAGTTGCAACAGCAGAAGATGCAATACAAGGAGCATTAGACATAATAGCAGAAATTATTTCTGATAATGCAAAATATAGAAAAGAAATAAAAAGACTTTTGATTAGAGAAGGTTCGGTTGTAACTAAAGCGTCTAATGCTGAAGAAAAGTCAAATTATGAAATGTATTATGAATATCAAGAAGCATTGAAATATATTCCAAGCCATAGAATATTAGCTATCAATCGTGGAGAAAAAGAAGGATTTCTAAAAGTATCATTAGAAAAGCCAGAAGAAAAAATACTTAAATACATCGAAAGAGATATAATAAAAGGTGAAACACAATTTACTAAAATGTTACAAGACACAATTTTAGATAGTTTTAAAAGGTTAATAGAACCATCAATAGATAGAGAAATTCGTTCAGACTTAACAGAAAAAGCAGAGGAGAAAGCAATAAAAGTTTTTGGTAAGAATTCAAAACAATTATTGTTAGGAGCTCCGATAAAAGGTAAAACTGTTATGGGATTTGACCCAGCATATAGAACAGGTTGTAAAATTGCTGTTATAGATGAAACAGGAAAAGTTTTAGACTACACAACAGTATATCCAACAGAACCACAAAACGATGTAGAAGGAGCTAAAAAAGAACTTCTAAAATTAATAGAAAAAGATAAAGTAGATATGATAGCAATAGGAAACGGAACAGCATCAAGAGAATCCGAAATGTTTGTTGCAGATATGATAAAAGAAGCATCAAGACCAGTTCACTATGTAATAGTAAGTGAAGCGGGAGCATCAGTATATTCTGCATCTAAACTTGCAACAGAAGAATATCCAGACATAAATGTATCAATAAGAGGAGCTATATCTATAGCAAGACGTTTACAAGACCCTCTTGCGGAACTTGTGAAAATAGATCCTAAAGCTATTGGAGTAGGGCAATATCAACATGATGTTAATCAAAAAAGATTATCAGAAAGCCTAACTGCAGTTGTAGAAGATAGTGTTAACAAAGTAGGTGTAGATGTAAATACAGCAACACCATCATTACTTGCATATGTATCAGGAATAAATAAAACAATAGCAAAAAACATTGTAAAATATAGAGATGAAAATGGAAAATTAAAAAACAGAAAACAATTATTAAAAGTACCTAAATTAGGAAAAGTAGCCTTTGAACAATGTGCAGGATTTTTACGTATATTAGATGGAGATAATCCCCTAGAAATAACAGCAGTGCATCCTGAAAGTTATGAAGCAACAGAAAAATTACTTGAAACAATAGGATTTGATAAAAAAGAGTTAAAAGAAAAAGAAAAATTACAAGAATTAAGAACAAAGCTAAAATCAATAAATGTAGAAGAAATGTCAAAACAATTAAATATAGGTGAAATGACATTATCTGATATAATCGAAGAACTTTCAAAACCAGGAAGAGATCCACGTGAAGACATGCCAAAACCAATTCTTAGAAATGATGTTTTAAAATTAGAAGATTTAAAAGAAGGTATGGTATTAACAGGAACAGTAAGAAATGTAATTGATTTTGGAGCATTTGTAGATATTGGAGTAAAACATGATGGACTTGTACATATATCAGAAATGAGTGATAAATTTATCAAAAATCCATCAGACCTAGTATCTGTTGGAGATATTGTTAAAGTAAAAGTAATTAAAATTGATAAAGAAAGACAAAAAGTAGGACTTTCTATGAAAGTATAATTGATAAAAAGTAAACGAAAGAAAAGGAGAGATGCAATATGAATGAGAATTTTAGAGACAGATTTTATTTTTCTCACTTACAAAAACAAGAAGTAAAGTCTAATAAAGGAATAACTTTAATTGCGTTAATAATTACAATTATAGTTCTTTTAATCCTTGCAGGTGTGTCAATAGCAATGCTAACAGGAGAAAATGGGATATTAAAACGAGCTAACGAAGCAGTAGACATTACAAAGTATAAAACAGCAGAGGAAAAAGTAAATTTAGCTATAATTGGTGCAATGGCAGATGACGGGCAAATGACAGTAGCAGAATTAAAAAGAGAAGTAGGCTATCAAAGTGGAAGTGTAACAGGAGATGCCTTCCCAGTGCAAGTTCAAATGGATGGATATACTTTTACAGTGGATGCAGAAGGAAATATAAATAATAATGGAAGTGGTGGAGAAAATAAGCCACCAGTACATCAAGAAGCACTAGGAACAGTAACAGGAAATGAAACAACTAATACAGTAGTACAGGATAACTTAGGAAACCAAGTGGTAGTACCACCAGGATTTATAGTAAAAAATCCCAACAATAATGTAACAGATGGAATAATAATACAAGACGTTGATACAAACAGACCAACGTGTGGAAGTGAGTTTGTATGGATACCAGTAGGAACTGTAACAAAAGCTGATGGAAGTACGACAACAATAAAATTAAGTAGATATACATTTGACGTAAACGGAAAAGAAACAGACCAAGGAGATAAAGCTATAATAGTGGGTGATTATGATTGTCAAGAATTAGCAACGTCATACATAGGTAATACTACTGCCAAGGATATAAATACATTTAAAACAAGTGCTGAAAGAAATAACGGATATTATATAGGAAGATATGAAGCAAGAACTGCAACGAAAAGGACAGCTAGAGGAGATGCACTAACACAAATTACAGAGAAACCAGGAGAATATGTATATAATTATGTAACACAACCGCAAGCAGCACAATTAAGCAGGTCTATGTACGGTGATAGTAATTTTACAAGTGATTTAGTAAATAGTTATGCATGGGATACAGCAATAACATTTTTACAAGAATTTGATAATAGAGAAAAATCAGCAAAAACAACACCATATTCACAACAAATAAGTTTAAATACAAATTTTGCAGAAAAAGGAACAAATCAATTAGAAACAAAAGATGTGATATGTAATGTATATGACATGGCAAGTAACACAGATGAATGGTCAACAGAGACCTTTAGAACCAGCTACCACGACGTCAACCCTTGCGTGGTACGTGGTGGAGGTTGGAACCGTGGCGGTAACGCTCCCGCGAGCGATCGTACCAGCAGTAATACGGACGTCAGCGCATCCTGGAGTTCGTTTAGGCCACTTTTATACTTGTAGTACTGAAATTTAACAAAAAAGTGATACTTATTAAAGTATCACTTTTTATGTTCTTTACTCAGAAACATATTTTTCTTTAATTTCCTCAATCTCATTATAATGATTTCTAAGAATATCCAAAAATACATCAGCAATTTTAGGATCAAATTGAGATCCTTTACATCTTTCAAATTCACCGATAACAACATCTATAGGCAAAGAATCACGATAAGCACGCTTAGAAGTCATAGCATCAAAGCTATCTGCAACAGAGGCAATCCTTGCTAAATAAGGAATATCATTACCAGCTAACCTAGAAGGGTAACCTGTGCCATCAAATTTTTCATGGTGATGTTCAACAATAGGCAAAATATTTTGAAAAATTTTTGCATGTGATAATATATGAACACCAATATTAGGATGTTGCTTAATTTGAGAATATTCATCATCATCAAGTCTACCATTTTTTTGTAAAATGGCATCAGGAACACCAATTTTACCAATGTCGTGGAAAAGCCCACCAACACGTAAAGTATCTAAATCAGGTTGTGGCAACCCTAAATGTTTACCTAATAGAACAGAATATTCAGCAACACGGTCAGAATGACCTCTAGTATATGTATCCTTAGCTTCAACAGTATAACGTAAAGTCTGGATACTTTCTAAATATGCTTGCTCTAATTTTTCGTATGTATCAGACAATTCAGTATTAATATTTTTAATTTGGTTCATTTGAGCAATAGATTTAATTCCAGACTCAATCAATAACAATAATTGGTCAAACTTATCACTTTTTTCACAATAACCTTGAATATCCAATCTTCTAATTGTCTCTAATGGTGGAGCTAAATCTTTGTGTCCTGTAAGTAATAAAATATATAAATCTTTATTAAACTTTCTAATTTCTTCAACAACTTGATCACCATGAATAGGAGTCATGATAAAGTCAAGAACCATCAAATCAAAGTGTTCATTTTTAACTTTTTCAACAGCTTCGACCGGATCAGTAACACCAACAAATTGGTATCCAGATCTTTTCAAAAAAATTGATAAAGAATCAACAATTCCTTCTTCATCATCTACTGCAATGATTTTATAACTATTGTTCTCTGAATTTTGAACATTTTGTAATCCTTTTCTCATAAGCTATACCTCATAATCTCTAAATTTATCTACATTATATTAATAAAATTGCTAAAAATCAAGACTTTTAAGGCAAAAAAATCTTAACTAGATAATTGATAAATCTAGTTAAGATTTTGATAATTATACTGGTAATATTATAGTAAAAGTGGTACCTTTTCCTTCATAAGATTCAAAAGTAATATCGCCACCGAAATGAGCTTTTATTGTTGAATATGACATATACAATCCAAGACCTGTACCGTTTTTTCCTTTGGTTGTAATCATTTCTTTAAACAATTTATCTTTTACCTTTTTAGGCAAGCCACAACCGTAATCTTTTATTGAGATATGTAGTTTATTATCAATTTGTTCAATAATCAAATCAATAGTTTGATTTGTTTTTCCTTCATATGCTTGAATAGCATTTGAAATCATATTGTTAATAACCTGTACAAGACTATTAATATCACCGTGAATTCTAGTATGTTCATCAGTTTTTACAGAAATATTTAAATAAATAATTGCATTTTTAAGTTCATGCTTCATAAGAATATTTACTCTTTTAATTAATTCTTCAATATCAAAAGTAATATTTTGAGTTTCTGATAATGTAACTGCTTGCCCTTTAACAGCAGTAATAATATCAGACATATATTCTGTATAATCTCTTATTTTTAATATCCATGAATCCATATCTTTGGCAATATCGTGGTGGTCTTGACTATTTACTTCTGGATCATCAATAGATGAATCATATTCTTTTATTAAGTCAGATAAACCTTCAGCAGCACCAGAAATAGACATTATAGGAGTTTTTAAGTTATGAGCAATACCTCCGATTAACTGTCCAAGGGAAGCTAAACGTTCTCTTTCCATAAGCATAGATTGATTATTTCTAATTTGATTTATATTATGTTTTGTAAATATTTGTGTTTGGTTAAATGCAAGAGATAGGTCAGCAAGCTCATCTTCAGAAGTAACTATCAATTTTTTATTCAAATCAATAGAATTTTCATTAGATGAAGCAATTTCCTTTAATCTTGAAGCAACAGTTTTTATTTCGGTAGAAATAGAATGTGCAACATAGATTAAAATGCTAAGTATTATTGCAAACAATAAAATATCACAAACTAAAATCATTTTCAAAAATGCAGGTTGGCTTGTATCATATCTAACACCAGCATAACAGTAATCACCATTAGCTAAGTTACATTTTAATGCAATTCCTTCTGTATCTAAGCAGAAATAATCATAAGTCCTTCCGCCTTCTGCAACAGAGTTATCTAACACATATTTTATAAAAAATGGTTCCAATACACCATTATCGGAAGCCTGATAACTACCATCACTATTTACAATAAAATATTGGTGGCTATCATCTAATAAAGTAGTTTCAGCCAACTTCCTTTCAACATCTTCTGTAGAACTAAATGTTTGCTTGAAAGAATCTGAAAGCATTGTTAAATAAGATTTATAATAAACATCTCCAGTTTCTTTAGCTGCTTGAACATATCCTACTAAAGATAGAAATATCAAAGACACCATTACTAAAGGAATAAATTGTAAAAACAATTTAACAGAAAGTGATTTTATTTTAGATCTCTTTAATGATGACTTTTGCTCTAATTTTTGCATAATTTCTGGATATTCTTCATTTAATAGGTTTACTATATAGGCGAATTCATTTTTTGAAAACACAAAGCTTGTAACAGAAGCTAGAGTGAAGAAAGATATGTAAGTTAGGCAAATTTTTAATATTGTTAAAGGATAGGCCTTTATTATAATAAATGTAATTGGTAAAAATATTAAAGGTATCAATATTTCTAAGAAATATAGAAGATATGGAGTGTCATAGCAAAATCTTCTTACAGCATATAATATATTTACAATACTTTCTTTAGAGGTATCTGGCTTATCCAACTTTACTAAGAGCTTATGAATACGATAAGCTCTTATAAATAAAATAATTAAGCTACATGCAACAATAAGTGAAATTAAAAGTATATATTGTTGAGTATATGTTATTCCATCAAATTCAAGTTGAAATGTATTATCTATACTATTAGGTGGATAATTTAAAATTGTGGGTAAAAATCTATAAAGGCACATAGCGATTAATGCTGGAATGCCCAAATATAAAGTTATAATCTTTAAAATACAAGCATTAAATCTTTTTATCATTTGTTAATCTCCTTTACTTAAAAATTTATCAAAGAATTTATTTATATATTTTTTATTAATTTCTGGCCAAGATAAATCAGCATTTTTCATATAATTTATAGTAAATTTATTTTTCATTTCTATATTAGAATTATATTTAGAACTGTTACTTGTTAAATCATTTATAATTCCTAAAATATCTTCTTTATCTTTAATATATGTATAAAATTCTTCGTCAGAAATCTCTTCTAATCTTTGATTATCTGGTCTTAATTGATTAATTAAATCAATAAATTTCAATGATTTATTGTGATAAATATGAAAAACTTTAGAATAACTACTTTCTAATAAAATTAATCTTGTTATAATATTAGCACAATAATCGACAGGACTCAAATCAATTTTTAAATCCGAAAAAGATTTAGCAATTTTATCTAATTTAGAAACTGTCAAAACTCTATTTAAAAATGCATTTTTGTCATCATTTTCTTGAAATTTACCATCTGAATATCTTGCTGTTATATTGCCAAGACGATATATAGAAGCTTTTAACCCAGAATTTGTTATTGCTTCCCATATGTTATATTCTGCTTCAAATTTAGTTTTTATATAAATATTGGCTTCGTAATTTTGTCCTACATATAAGCAATGCTCATCAAAAACAACAGGTTTTTTAGCATCTGGAAGAGAGGCAGAAACTGAAGTTGTTGATATATGATTTAAATAAACTGAATAATCCTCACAAAAGTCAATTATATTATTAGTTCCAGTAACATTTACTAAATCGAATACGTCTTTACTACCATAGTGATCAACAATTGCTGCAGAATGTATAGCTATATCTATTTTACGGCCTAAAGTATCATATTCTTTGTCAGAAAGCCCAAAATGAGGCTTAGAAATATCAGCAACTATAACAAAAATACGCTTATCTAAATATTGAAGAAGTTTTTCTCCAAAATAGAATTTTATCTTTTTAAGTAATCTATCCTTAGATGATGCATTATTTTTATTACGAATAAGACAATATATATTACTATCAGTTTTATTAATCAATTCAGATAAAATATGAACACCTAAATAACCAGTAGCACCAGTTAAAAGCACATTTCTAGCAGAAATCTTTTTATTTGAAAAGTTGTCTTTAAACTTAAAATAAACATTATTTTTCAAAGTTCTCTTATATAAATTAGATTCTTTAGGATAAGAAAAATTATCAGATATTTCTCTTATAGTTTTTAACTCATAGATATCCTGAATATTTACAATGAAGTTTTTCTCCAATAGTTCTATGGTAACACGCATTAGAGTTAAAGAATCTGCACCAAGTTCTAGAATATTATCATCAATCCCAATGTTTTTTATATTTAGATTTTTTTCTAATATTTCTTGAAAAGCTTTTTCAAATTCATTTCTAGGAGCTTCATATTTTTTCTTTTTTTCAACTTTAACATCTAAAGTTAAAAGTTTTTTTCTATCAACTTTTCCATTGCCAGTTAAAGGCAGTTTGTCTAAAAATACAAAATAGTTTGGAACCATATATGTAGGTACCAATTTAGAAATATAAGCTTTTAAGTCAGAAACAGGCAGTTTTTCATCCATAACAACATATGCTACTAAGTAACTATCAAAATCACTATTTTTCTTAGGTAGGACTACACATTTTTGAATGTTAGGATGTCTTAAAAGTTTAGTTTCAATTTCTCCAATCTCAATACGGAAGCCCCTAATTTTTACTTGATTATCAATCCTGCCAAGATAATGTAAATCTCCATCAGGTGTTAGATAAGCATCATCAGCAGAACGATATAATATCTCGCTTGGGTTATATGGATTTACTACAAATCTATCTTTATTAAGTTCAGGACGATTTAAATATCCTTTACATACACCTAAACCGCTTACACACATTTCGCCCTCAACTCCATAAGGTAGAATATGTAGATTTTGATCCATTACATATACCTTAAGTGTAGGAATAGGCTTACCAATATTAGAATTAGCAGAAAGCAAATCTTCGTCTGATAATTCTTTAAATGTAACATGTACAGTTGTTTCTGTAATTCCGTACATATTTATAATTTTAGTAAAATGATATTTATCTTTCCATGGTTTTACTAAATTTGGTTTTAAAGCTTCTCCACCAAAAATAATATAACGAACAGACAAATCATTATTTTGGTTTAACAATTCTCTATCTAATAAATTATAAAAATATGTAGGTGTTTGATTTAACACTGTAACTTTTTCATCTCTCAATAGCTGTAAAAATTTATTAGCATCTTTAGCTGTTGTTTCAGGAACTAAAATAAGTTTACTTCCATATAGTAAGCAAGCATACAATTCCCAAACAGAAAAGTCAAAAGCAACAGAATGGAACATTGTCCATATATCATTTTCATTAAAATCAAATTGAAATTTGTCGTTTTTAATTAAACGTACAACATTTCTATGTTTTAACATAACTCCCTTAGGTGTTCCAGTAGAGCCTGATGTATAGATAATATAAATTAAATCGTCAGGATTATTTATACACTCTAAATTATCAGTGCTATTAGTATAAATCTCGTTACGAGAATTTATATCAAGTAAATAAGTTTCTATTGAAATTTCTAAATCATCTTTATGTGCACGGTTTGTTAAAAATAGTTTAGCAGAACTATCTTTAAGCATAAAAGATACACGTTCTTGAGGATAGGATAAGTCAATTGGTAAATAACATCCACCAGCTTTTAAAATTCCTAAAATACCAACTACCATCTCAAGCGATTTGTTTAAACGTAAACCAATAACATCATTTGGCTTAACACCTAAATTTCTCAAGAAATGTGCAACTTGATTAGATTTTTCATTTAATTCTCTATATGTCATATAGCTATCCTTGAATTTAATTGCGATATTTTCAGGAGTAGCAAGAACTTGCTCTTCAAATAATTGAGAAATTGTCTTGTCAGAAGGATAATGACAATTATTTTCTTCTGCTAAGTTTAATATTTCGTGTAGCTCTTTTTTAGTTGTTATAGAAATTTCTTTTATATAAATTCCAGGATTAACTAGAACTTGTTCAATCATGTATAAAATTCTTTGATGAATGGCAACTATTTCTTCTTCTGTATATTTTGAAACTTTATAATCATAAGCAATATTGATATTGCCAGAATCATTTAAATCAAAGAAATGAATATCCATATCATCTGCAATAGAGCCATTAAAGCTCCAATCGCAAGAAGATTCAATACCATCATTAGTTTTAGTCTTAGTAATTTGATATGATAACAAAACTTGGTATAAATTAGGAGTAGAAGGATCTTCTTTCCTTAAATCTTCTAAAATATATTGGTAAGAATATTTTTGATGTCTATATATAGATGTAAAACCTAAAGCAACATTATTTACAAAAGCCAAAAAAGCAATGTTATCTTCTGGCATAACTCTTACAGGAACAGTATTTATAAACATTCCCATAGTACCTTTTTGTACACTAGAAGTTCTATTTAAAATTGGAGTTCCTAAAATAAAATCATGAGATTTATTAATTCTCCCAATATAAATAGAATATATAGCCATTAAAAAGTTATACATAGAAACATTATGAACTTTACAGAAGTCATTGATTTGATTAACTAAATGTGAATCCATATCAAAAACTTTCCTTTTTCCTTTTAAAGGTGTTGTAACATCAACATTTTGAGATTCTGTAAAACTTGGAATACTTATACAATCTGGCCTATTAGATAAATAATTACTCCAAAAAGCTTTATCCTTTTCAAATTTTGTGCTACTAATATATTTTTTTTCAGCATTAATATAATCAATATATGAATTATGATTTTCTTGATTAGGAATTTTATTATGGACGACAACATACTTGCTAACTATATTTTTAGCAATTAAACCCAAAGTCCAAGAGTCAGAAATAAGATGGTGGATATTGACAACTACGCCACCAGTCATATCAGGATATCTAAAAATTTTTATATCGAATAAAGAAGAGTTTAAAATATCAAATATACGTGATATCATTGTATCTTCTAATTTTTTTAAATCATCTTTTGTATTAATATCAACAATTTCAACATCATAATCAACCTTATCCAAGAAAGATTGATAAACTGAACCATCTTTAAGTGTAAACTTTGTATGAAAATTATCATTTTCATTAATCATTAGTTGTAATGCTTGTTGTAAATCCTTAAAGTCAAGAGGCTCATATAAATGAATTGTCCCACAGATATTATTTATGTTTGAACCATTAAAAAATAGTTCAGTGTTCCAAATGCTTTTTTGAGCATTTGTTAAGTCATAAACATTACTCTCCATAAAACCTCACCCTAAAAAATATTTTTATAACAAGATTATATATATATAATTTTAAATTTTCAACATTTTTTTACAAAATGTTGAAAAATATGCTGCAGTTAAAGTAAAATTACCTATTGTAAAAAATAAAAAAATGATATAAAATATGCATAAGAATAAAAGGACGGGCTATAAAAAGCTAAAATTCCAGGAAGGAGACAAAATGAAAGGAACCAAAAATAGAAATGTATATGAGGCTCAAAAAGTAGAAAGTTTCAAAGATTTACTAAAGAATGTGGAAGAAAAATATCCAGAAAATATAGCATTCAAGTACAAAAAAAATCCAGAGTCAAAGAAACCAGAATATATTGAAAAAACATATAAGCAATATGTACAAGATATTAAAGCATTAGCAACAAGTTTGTTAGAATTAGGATATAAAGGAAAGAAAATTGTTATAATCGGAAACAATAGATATGAATGGTGTACAACATATATGGCAGTAACAACTGGAGAAATGATAATAGTTCCAATGGATAAAGCATTACCAGATAATGAAATAGAAAATTTAGTACAAAGAAGTGGAGCAGACGCAGTTATATTTGATAAAAAATATATGGATATTATGCTAAAAATAAAAGAAAATAAGGAAATAGCAGCAAATACATTAATTTGTATGGACAATGTGGAACAACCAGGAGTAGAAAAATATAGTGAATTATTAAAAAATGGTTATGAGTTGTTAGAAAAAGGAAGCAAAAAGTATGAAGAAGTAAAAGTTGATCCAAAAGAATTCTCAATATTGCTATTCACATCAGGAACAACAAGTGCACCTAAAGGAGTAAAATTATCACAAAGTAATATATGTGCTAATATATCAGCATTTACATCATGGGTAAAAATATATCCAACAGATACGCTATTATCATTTTTACCAATACATCACACATTTGAATGTACAATAACATTTTTATATGGTACATATAGTGGAGCAACAATAGCATTTTGTGATGGATTAAAACATATTCAAAAAAATATGCAAGAATATCAAGTTACAATTTTAGTTGCTGTTCCATTAGTATTAGAGACAATGCATAAAAGAATTCAAAAGGCAATAAAAGATCAAGGAAAAGAAAAATTAATAAGCAATGTAACTAAAATTTCTAATGCATTATTAAAATGTCATATAGATTTAAGAAAAAAATTCTTTAAACAAATTTTGGATAATTTCGGAGGAAAATTAAGAGTTGTATTATATGGTGCAGCTCCAATGAATAGGGATACTATAATTGGTTTTAACAATATGGGAGTAGAATTAATCCAAGGATATGGTTTAACTGAAACATCTCCTGTAATTTCAGCAGAAACAGATAAAGAAAAAAGACCAGGTTCAGTTGGACTTGTATTTGATAATTTAGAAGTAAAAATAAATGAGCCAAATGAAGAAGGAATAGGAGAAATTTTTGTAAAAGGTCCAAGTGTAATGAAGGGATATTATGAAAATGAAGAAGCTACAAAAAAAGCGTTTGATAAAGATGGTTGGTTTAAAACTGGTGATTATGGATATCTAGATAAAGATGAATTCTTATATGTAACAGGTAGAAAAAATGATATTATAGTTTTGAAAAACGGAAAAAACGTATATCCGCAAGAAATAGAATTTTTAATAAATAAATTACACTATGTAAAAGAAAGCTTAGTATATCAAAGAGAACAAAGCAAAACAGATACTATGTTGTGTGCAAAAATTGTATATGATAAAGATGTAATTGAAAAAGAACTAGGAAAGAAATCAGAGAAAGAATATAAAAATATAATATGGAATGAAATAAAAGAAATAAATAAAAGTCTTCCAACATTTAAGCATATTAAAAAGATAGAAATAACTACAGAAGAATTTGAAAAAACAACGACTCAAAAAGTAAAAAGATATAAAGAGTTACAGAACATATAATCTAAATAGCAATAAGTACGAATAAAAACGTCCAATATTAGACTAAAAAGTTTAATGTTGGGTGTTTTTTTGACATATATTAAAACTCAAATGATTAAAACTAAAAAAAGAGTAAATAATATTTCTGAGGTGATTTTTTTGAAAAGAAAAAAACATAAAAATACACTTACGAAAATATTAATAATTACAATAATTACGATAATAATGTGGATTTTAGGGTTTTATTTATATATTACATATGAAGAAGTAGAAATAAATAATCAAAATTATCAAGCAACAAAAACACAATCCACAGTTAATGCACAAACTGTGGAAAACGTTGAAAAAGATAACAAAAATGTGGCAGATATAATTGAAGATACAAATAGAAAAGTTGTTGGAATATCAAAACTAAAAAATGCGGGAAGCAGTATATTCTCAAAAAGTCAAGAAAATGAACTAGGGTTAGGAACAGGATTTATCGTTACTGAAAATGGATATGTGGTTAGTAACGCACATGTTACAGGAGAAAAATACAGTAAGTGTTACGTTACACTAGAAAATGGTATGACTTATGATGGAAAAGTAGAATGGAGTGATACTAATTTAGATTTATCTATTGTGAAAATTGAAGCAAAAAATTTACCATATGTAAATTTAGGAGATTCTAGTAAAATACGAGTAGGAGAGACAGTATATGCAATAGGTAACCCAATAGGATATGAATTTAGAAGAACTGTAACATCAGGAATTATTAGTGCAAAAAACAGAACTATAAAAATAGACGAAAAAGATAAATCGTCATATATGACAGATTTAATTCAAACAGATGCTACTATAAATCCAGGTAATAGTGGAGGACCACTTATATACCCAAATGGAGAAGTAATTGGTATAAATACTGTTAAAATTTCTTCGGCAGAAGGAATAGGATTTGCGATACCGATAAATATTATAAAACACATAATTGATAGTTTTATAAATGCTGGAACCTTTGAAGAAGCTACAATTGGAATATATGCATATGATAAAGAAGTTATCCCATATTTAAGAGGAAATTCAATAGCAAGTTCGAATTTTGAAAAAGGAATATATGTAGCTCAAATTACTAAAAATGGACCTGCAGATAATACGGAACTAAAAGAAGCGGATATTATAACTAATATTGACAACAAAGAATTAAATACAATGAATGATTTGCGAGAATATATTTATAGCAAAAAGCCAGGAGATGAAATTACTTTAAAAATAGTAAGAGGAAAAATAAACAAAGAAATAAAAATAGTTTTAGGAAAAAGATAATAAGGTTATTCCATATTATCTTGTATATTAGTAAAGCCAGCATGACTTTACTAATATACAAAATCACGTTTCCTAGAATAATCTTTTGTTTCTTTGTCTGACATATATACTTCTGAGCGATTTTGCATCAAAAATTCAACAATATTATAAACATCAATCCAAATTTCATTTGGACTATCAACTTGAGAGTCATCAAAAATTAGTTGCATACCAAAATGCAAATGAGGAATATTGATATTATTAACATTTTCTTTTATGCTATAGCCAGTCATACCAAGATATCCAATAACATCACCAGCTTGTATGGTCATTCCTTCTTGTAACCCATTAACATATGGGTGATTTTTTCGTAAATGTGCATAATAATAGTATCTTTTTTGGTCAAAACTTCTAATTCCTACTCTCCATCCTCCATATTGGTTCCAGCCTAGATGTTCAATAATTCCACCTTCTACAGCAATAATAGGAGTTCCAATGCTTCCGAAGTAAATCATTTCCAAGGTGTGTTCTTTTAAAGCCATAAGACCTGCTATTGCCAAAATCATCATAGTGGCTAAAAGAATAGTTTTTAGCAATAGGAAGAAATGCTTTAATGCCATATTTATTAACAAAAGTACCATCAGAAGTTTCAATAGAATAGTTACCAATAAAATTGCTAAGAATAGCGGAATAGCTTTCATAATAATAGTTATAAAATTTTAAGTTTTGAGTAAGACTTTCTATGGTTTCGCCATCTTTTAATTTGTCTACTAAATTATCTAAATCTGAATGTTTGAAATTTTTGAAATCTCCGCCATTTTTACAGGCTAAGTAAGCAAGTAATTCGATCCAATTATATTTAATTTCTTCATTGTCATTATGAGATTTTATATCTAAATTAGCAGTTAATTTAAGTGCTTCTGCAGACACATTAAAATCCACCCATTTAATAAAATCTTTTTTGGTATCTTCAGCATCGTTAGCTAAAGAATAAAATACAAAAATAGAACAAATTAGAATTGCAAAGATTAATATAATTACAATAATTTTTAAATTAATTTTAAATGTTTTTATAAACAAAAAAATCCACCCCTTTATATATAAATATATTACAAGGGTGGAGAAAAAATCTCTAATTATTTTTTTATTATTTCAATATGCACGTCTCTTAATAAGTCTCTTTTAATAACACTTGGAGCACCCATCATTAAATCTTCAGATTTACTATTTAAAGGAAATGCTATTATTTCTCTAATAGATTCTTCATCAGCTAAAAGCATAATCATTCTATCTATTCCAGGTGCAATACCAGCATGAGGTGGAGCGCCATATTGAAATGCTGTATATAAAGCTCCAAATTTTGTTTTTACTTCAGCTTCTGTATATCCAGCCATTTCAAATGCCTTAAGCATAATGTTTATATCATGGTTTCTAACAGCACCAGAAGCAAGTTCCACGCCGTTACATACCATATCATATTGATATGCTAAAATGTCTAAAGGATTTTTGTTTTCTAAAGCTTCTAATCCACCTTGTGGCATAGAAAATGGATTATGACTAAACTCCAGCCTCCCATCATCAGATTGTTCAAACATAGGGAAGTCCACAATCCAGCAAAATTCGAATTTAGAATTATCAATTAAATCTAACCTTTTACCTAATTCGGCTCTTACTTGACCCGCAAGTTTTTCAACAACACCTGGAACTTCAGCAATAAAGAATATGCAGTCTCCTGGTTTAGAATTTGTGCGTTCAAGCATTATAGTTTTTGCTTCTTCTGTAATAAATTTAGCAATAGGTCCTTGGAAAGAACCATCATCTAAAATACGTAACCAAGCTAAACCTTTAGCTTTTAAATCTTTAATTGCAAAAGTAGTCATATCTTCAAAGAAACTTCTTGGTCTATCCGCAACATCATGAGTAGCAATAATTCTAACAATTTTATTTTTAAAAGCATTTAACTCTAATTTTTCAAAAACATCTGTACAATCAACAATTTCTAATGGATTTCTTAAATCTGGTTTATCAGTACCATATTTAAGCATAGCATCTTTGTATGAAATTCTAGGAAATGGATATTTGTTAATTTGTTTATCAGAGAATTCTTTAAATGTATTATAAATTACAGGTTCAATAGCATTTAAAACATCTTCTTGAGTTGCAAAACTCATTTCCATATCAAGTTGATAAAATTCTCCTGGAGTTCTATCAGCTCTAGCATCTTCATCTCTAAAGCAAGGTGCTATTTGAAAATATTTATCAATACCTGAAACCATAAGTAATTGTTTGAATTGTTGTGGAGCTTGTGGTAAAGCATAAAATTTTCCTGCGTGCAACCTACTAGGAACTAAATAATCTCTAGCACCTTCAGGTGAAGAACTAGTTAATATAGGTGTTTGAACTTCTAAAAATTCTCTTTCTATCATTTGAGTTCTTAAAAATTGTAAAACCTTAGCACGTAATATTAAGTTGTTTTTCAATTTTTCGTTTCTTAAATCAAGAAATCTATATTCAAGACGTAAATCTTCTCTAATATCTTGATTAGTATTAACTTCAAAAGGTAGACTTGCTGTTCTTTTTCCTAAAATTTCTATTTTTTCAATCTTTATTTCTACAAGACCTGTTTTTAATTTATGGTTAATTGTTTCTTCATCACGCTTTTTAGCTACACCACATACACAAACTGTAGATTCAACAGGAATATGGGAAGCAAAGTCTACATCTTCAGCTTTACCAGAAGTAACAACTTGTGTTATACCATACATATCCCTAATATCTAAAAAAACGAGACCTCCTAAATCACGTATTGTTTGGACCCATCCAAAAATTTTTACTTGCTTTCCAACATGGTCCAATGAAAGCTCATCACATTTTAGTCTTAAATAATCTGACATATAAAATCCTCCTATCTAAAGGGGCAACAAAAACGCCCCTTGCAATTACTTGCAGGGACGAAATAAATTCCGCGGTACCACCCAGCTTGAAAATCTACTAAAAGATTTTCCACTTATAAAAATTGCTCCAATATGTTTCACATTTTAGGTTGACCTTCAAAGGCTTTCAGCCGATGACCTTTGTCTCTAATAAGTAACTTCTAAAAGCTTTGTATTGTACAAACGCAAAGTATTTTTAAAATAATATACGTATATCTTACACAAAATATACGTATTTGTCAATAATTAATTGAAAGTTTGCTACGAAAACAGCAAATTCCTAGGTAATCTGTCGCCTAATCTACATAAAAGTTCATTTGCTATAGTGCCAGATTTTGCTGATATGTGTTCTACACAAATTTCATCCTCGCTACCAATCAAAGTAGCAATATCTCCACATTTAACATCAGGAATATCTGTAACGTCAATAACTAACTGGTCCATACAAATTCTACCTATAATTTTGGCATAGTGATTATTTATTAAAACTACAGCATCTTTATTAGATAAAATTCTTGGATACCCATCAGCATATCCAATAGGGACAATTGCTATATTCATGTTTTTATCAGATCTAAAAGTTCTACCATAACTAACAAAATCATTTTTTGAAAGTTCGTGAACAGTTGATATTTTTGCTTTTACCTGTAAAATTGGTTTTAAATTTATATTTGTTTTGGAAGTGTTTTTATGAGTATCGGTGTTATAGATGCCATACATTCCAATTCCAAGGCGAACATAATCACAATTAAGTTTAGGATAATTCAATGTTCCGTAAGTATTTTGAATATGCAATTTTCCAGTGTTATACCCATAAGATTTAATTGAATTTATACAATCATAAAAATTTTTAACCTGATTTTCAGTAAAAATAATATCATCTTTATCTAAACTATCAGCTACTGCTAAATGAGTAAAGCAACCTAGAATATTAAGATTTTCCATTTTAAATATTTCTAAAAATTTATCAATATTTTTGTAATTTTCTCCAATTCTATTTAAACCAGTGTTGATTTTTACATGACATTTTAATTTATCACATAAATTTAAAGAGTTAATTTTTTTAGCATAGTCATAATCAACGATAGTTTGTATTAAGTCATATTTTATAACATATTCTAGATTTTGAATATCAGTATATCCTAAAATTAAAATATTACCATTTATATTATGCTTTCTTAAAATCATACCTTCTTCTAATGTAGCAACAGCAAAATTATCTATTCCAATGCTATTCAAGAAAGTAGATGTTTCAACAATTCCATGACCATATGCATTTGCTTTTACAACAGCCATAATCTTTGTAGTAGTTGGGATTATGCGTTTAAACTCATCAATATTATGTTTCAAATTATTAAAATTAAGCTCTATCCAAGCTCTATTATTTTTAAGTAAAAAATCTTTCAAGAAAATCACCTCTAATTATAGTATAACAAAAAATCAAAATTTAACAATAAAATTATTGAAAACTATTGACAGTTGAGTGAACATTCACATATAATATAATTATAATTGAATAAACACTCAACTATAAAATAAAAAAGGAGGCTGAAAATGTCAAAAAATGAATTTATCTGTGATTGCAATGTTATTCATAAAGAAGTGGTAGAAAAAACAATAAAAAATCTACCAGATGGATATACATTTACAAAATTGGCAGAGTTTTTTAAAATTTTAGGAGATATAACAAGAGTAAAAATATTATTTGTATTAGACCAAAACGAAATGTGTGTATGTGATATTGCAAATGTGTTAGGCATGAGCAAATCATCAATTTCACATCAATTAGGAACATTAAGAAGAAGTGGAATAGTAAAATGCAGAAAATCAGGCAAAGAAGTTTTTTATATGCTTGATGATGAACATGTAAAACAAGTATTTGAAATAGGAACAGAACATATAGAACATAAATAATAGGAGGGTATAATGAAAAAGACATTAATAAAAATTATAATAGCTTTTATTTTATTTTTTATAGCATTATTTGCTAATTTTAACAATCCCATAATAAATAATATAATATATATTATTTCATATTTAATTGTCGGGTTAGAAGTAGTAAAAGAAGCAATAGAACATATAATAAAAGGCAAAGTTTTTGACGAAAACTTTTTAATGACAATTGCAACAATTGGTGCGTTTGCAATAGGAGAATTTCCAGAAGCTGTTGCTGTTATGCTATTTTATCAAGTTGGAGAATTATTTCAAAGTTATGCAGTTGATAAATCAAGAAAATCAATTTCAGATTTAATGAATATAAGACCTGACTTTGCAAATGTTGAAAGAAATGGCAAAATAGAAAAAACAAATCCTAAAGAAGTAAAAATAGGAGAAATAATAGTAGTAAAACCAGGAGAAAAAATACCACTTGATGGAAATATTATAGAAGGAAAAACAACATTAGATACAAAAGCTTTAACAGGAGAAGCTTTACCTAGAGAAGCATTAGAAGGAGAAAAGGTATTAAGTGGATGTATTAATTTAAGTGGGTTAATAAAAATAAAAGTTAGTAAAGAGTATGGAGAATCAACAGTAAGTAAAATATTAGATTTAGTTGAAAATGCAAGCAGCAAAAAATCAAAATCAGAAAATTTTATTACTAAATTTGCTAAATATTATACACCAATAGTAGTAATAATGGCAGTTCTTATTGCAATAATTCCAACAATTTTTATAAAAGATGCTAATTTTACAGATTGGCTTTATAGAGCACTATCATTTTTAGTGGTATCTTGTCCATGTGCATTAGTAATATCAATTCCATTAAGCTTTTTTGGAGGAATAGGAGGAGCTTCTAAAGCTGGAATTTTAATAAAGGGAAGTAATTATTTAGAAGCATTATCAAAAACCGAAACAATAGTATTTGATAAAACAGGTACATTAACAAAAGGAACTTTTGAAGTACAAGAAATAAAACCAGTAGAAATGACAAAAGAAGAATTATTAAAAATAGTAGCATATGCAGAACGCTATTCTAACCATCCGATTTCATTAGCAATAAAAAATGCGTACAAAGGTGAATTTGACCAAAACATAAATATAGAAATAGAAGAGATAGCAGGACAGGGAATATCTGCTAAAATAGAAGAAAAAGAAGTATTAGTTGGAAATGAAAAACTAATGAAAGAAAACAATATCGATTTTATAAAATGTGAAAAAATAGGAACAATTTTATATGTCGCAATAAACAAAAAATATGCAGGATATATTCTTGTTTCAGACACAATAAAAGAAGATGCAATCAATACTATAAAAGAGCTAAAAAGAGGAAATATAAAAGAAACGATAATGCTAACAGGAGATAGAAAAGAAGTTGGAGAAAGCGTAGCTGAAAACTTAAAAATAGATAAAGTATATACGGAGTTATTACCAAATGAGAAAGTAGAGAAGGTAGAAAAATTATTAAAAAATAAAACTGGAAAAGTAGCGTTTGTAGGAGATGGAATAAATGATGCTCCAGTATTAGCTTTATCAGATATAGGAATAGCTATGGGAGAACTAGGTTCAGATGCAGCAATAGAAGCAGCAGATGTCGTTCTTATGACAGATGAACCATCTAAAATTGTAAAAGCAATACAAATATCTAAAAAGACAATGAAAATTGTAAAACAAAACATAATTTTTGCAATTTCTATAAAAATATTAGTGCTAGTATTAAGTGCTATGGGAATATCAACAATGTGGGAAGCAGTGTTTGCAGACGTAGGAGTTTCAGTTTTGGCAGTTTTGAATGCATTAAGAGTAAAAAAATAATAAAAGTAGCCCATATGCTTGCTGTATATGGACTACTTTTGTCTATTTTATAAATACAATATTGGTCTAAAAGCACAATGTTCAATTTTAGAATTTGTACCGTGGAGTATCACGTATAGCAGTACAAAAATTCTTCTTATTAAGAAAAGAATCAGCACGTGCAACAGTATTATAGTTATCAGCAAGACATGTTTCCGTTGTCCATTCACAAACATTGCTTGCCATATCATAAACATTACATATTTCATCTTTATTTGTACCTTGAATAGCTAAAGTGCTATTTATACTATTCGTGCATGAATATGGCTTTTTATTTTCTCTAGTATCGAATTTTTGTAAATATACGATTGCTGTATCCCAAGCATAACTATTCATTAAATCACTTTCAAAGTTATTTCCAGTATACATATTTCTACTTAATTGTGCAGCCTGTTGTTGCGTTACCCAATTATATACATAATTTTTTGCTGTACAAACTACAGGGTTTGAATTACTTGCTGAATTGGTTCTCGCTGTTGAAGCAACTTTGTCTCTTGCCTCGTATCTTCCAATATAATATCCATTACTAGTTGAGACTTTTTCTTTAAATGTGTCTATGTTTTTAGCTATTGTATTTAAACATGTACTAGGATGGGTAGCTTCTGTATCTTCTGTGCAAAATGCATTATTATTATATTCTGTTGGATTTCCGGAAGAATCGAAATTATATCTTCCTAAAGTTATCTGTTCTGTTTCACCATTTGCTTTTGTTACAGTACCTACTGGTATCCAAACAAACTCACTTCCAAACGTTAGTCTGTTTTCATCAACGTCTTGTATTATTATTCCATTGGGTACGGTATCTGTTGGATTTACTATTTTAAATCCTGCGGGTACTTTTACGATATTCCCCAAACTATCTTTTACAGTGGTATTTGTTATTTCATATCCTGTTATTGTTCCTAATGTGTTGTTTTCTACAAGACCGTTTCTCTCTATTATAAATGTATGCTCATTTATGCGTATCTCTACTGGAAAAGATGTCCCAGTTACAGAGCCACCTGCATAGCCTATTTCTCTTGATAATTCGTCTACTGTCATTTGTCCATCATCTGATTTAGCTCCCATTATAGCTAATTTTACTTTTTCTTCTGCTGATTTATATTCTGTTTGTTCTTTGGCCTTTTGAGCTTGATTTAATATCCCATTTTGCCCAGTTAGTATTGCTATCGATACACCTGCTAAAATTAATAACACAATTATTGTTATAACTAAGGCTATAAGCGTTATTCCTCGTTTTCCTTTTATCATTTGCATAATTTACAACCTTTCTGTTAATTCCTTAAGTAATTGACTTAAGGAATTTTTACAATTTCTCTAAAAATTTCTTTTTCATCTTATATGAAGAATGAACATATATATTTAGCGTCATATTTACATCACTATGACCCAATATTTCACTAAGAGACTTTATATCCATTCCAACTTGTACACAATCTGTAGCAAATGTATGTCTTAATATATGAAACTTATAGTTTTTAACTTTACTTTTTTTTAATATTTTTTTGTAAATATTTTGATAAGTCCTTGGCTCCATAAATTTATCACTAGAACCAGTTAAAAAGAAATTATCACTTTTATATTTTTTCTTTAGCGGTTGTAAAATATTATATAGTTTATTAGATATAGGAATTGAGCGAATAGAAGTTGAGGTCTTTGGGGGGCCTATGATTATCTTTGTTCTTTTATCCTTTCTTATATACACTCTTTGCAGTGTTTTTTTAACATTTATAATTTTAGCCTCTAAATCTATATTTTCCCATCTTAATGAGCATATTTCTCCAATTCTTAATCCAGTATTAAGACATAATAATATTCCTATACTTTTTAATGAATTTTCTTCTATGCAATAATTTGTAAGCTTTCTTTTTTCTTTTTTATTTAATACTTTTAACATTTTGGATTGTAACTTAGGCAATTTTATTTTATTTTCGTTTATTGAACACTTATATTCTTTCTCACAATATTTTAATATTGGTTTTAAAACATTTACAATATCTCTAATTGTCTTTATAGCATAGTCTTCTGTTAATTCTTCTATGAAATTATTATAATCATATGTTTTCAAGTCTTTTAGTTTAAACTTTTCAAATGTTGGCATTAGATATTTATCGACTTTGTACATATAATTGTAATATGATGACTCCTTTAACTCTACTTTTTTACTTTTTAACCATTCGTTAGCAATATCTTCAAAATAAATATTTTTAGTAAATACATTGAGCTTTTTTAAAAAGACATTAACTACATTTTTTGTTTCTTTAAATATTTCCATTTTTTATCGTCCTTTCTTCTTTTTGGCAATATACTTGCATTTCATGATAGAGTATATCATGCTAATAATATTTTAGTTTGTAAGTCCTAGCACAGCTGATAGAATTGAAGAAATGGTACAAAAGAACATTGTTTAAAAACAGCCTAAAAAGGAAGAAAAACTAGATTGGAGTAATTTTTAAAGTTGTGCTATAATTGTTTTAGAAAAGAGTAATTTATGGAGAAGGTAGGGTATGAAAAGGGAAAGAACATTAGGAGTTATTTTGGGAATACTATTTTACTTATTTTGGGGGATACTTTATTTTTATCTATATATTTTTGAAGCAATAGCAGGAAGTATTAGTGATTTTTCTACTACAATTTTTTATATTTTATATCTAATTATCCCTATAATAATTTTAATAATGCCCCTAATTTTTAAATTTGTTTTTAAAAAGAAATTTTACAAGTCTATTTGTTATAGTGCTTTAATAATTGCAATTCATATAGTAATACTATTATTACTAACATTTGGAATAAGAAATTATTTTAAAACATTTACTACTGAAAAATGGACCAATAATAATTGGCAAGATTTTAGATATCTAATGATAGAAGATTTAGAAAATAAATATAATCTTATCGGAATGAAAAAAGAAGAAGTATATAAAATTTTAGGCAAAGAAGATAAAACTTTAAAAGAACTTAATACTGATAATTCGTTATGCTATTCAATTAGAAATGGATTTTTAGAAGGAGATTATTATATAATAAGCTTAAATGATAAGGGATTTGTGGTTGACATAAAGAATGTCCACTGGGACTGATAAATTACAATTGGAAAGATTGGAATATTTATGGAATATAACTGTTGCAGACCTAATTATTAGTTTAATATTTATGATATATGGGCAGATTAAATATAGCAAAGGTACTTTTTTATTGAATTATAAAAATAACATCTACTAAAACAATAGTAGGTGTTTTTTTTGTGGGTGAATATTACCAATTTTTCTTGTCAAAAGGTAGTATTTGCTTAAATTATTTGTAATTAAATCATAATACATGATTTTGAATTTGCCCCAAATTTTTAAAAGAGTTCAAAATCAATATATTAATATTATTATACATAAAAATATAAAGTTAGAATATTCCGATGCCTTAAAATTGTCTAAGTGTTGATTTTGATATAATTTAGGCGAATATTACTAAGGAGAGGATAAAAATGAATGAATTAAAAAATGAAGAAATTGAATTTAAAAATGTTTGTGAAGAATGGTTATATTTTAAGAAAAATAAAGTGAAAGAATCAACTTATTTAAATTATAAATTTATTATTGATAAACATTTAAAAAATAATTTTAGAGATAAAAAAATAAACTATTTTAAAGAATATGATTTTAATAAGTATGTTGATAAATTAAAAGAAAATTTAGCCAATAAAACAATTAGAGATATCATATCTGTTTTTAAATCGATATTAAGATATACTGAAAGAAAATACAATATGGACTTTAAACTTGATTTAATATCATGTCCAACAATATATCAAAAGGAAATTGAAGTATTTTCAGACAAAGAAAAATCAAAATTAGAAAAATATTTATTAGCAAGTAAAGAATTAAAAAATGTAGGAATTTTAATTAGTCTATATTCAGGATTAAGAATTGGTGAAATCTGTAGTTTAAAATGGTCAAACATAGATTTTGAATCTAAATTAATATATGTAAATCATACTATGCAAAGAGTTTATATGGGAAAAAAGAAAACGAAAGTAATTATTACAGAGCCTAAAACTAAAAAATCTATAAGAAAAATACCTATTGCCAAAACTTTATATAACAAACTAAAAGAAATAAGTACAAACTATTCTGAAGATGTTTATATTTTAACTCGGAGAAAAAGATAAATATATAGAGCCTCTTTCATATAGATATACATATAAAAAAGTTCTTAAAAGTTGTAATATACCATATAAAAATTTTCATTGCTTGAGACACACTTTTGCAACTAGATGCATGAGAGTAGGAATGGATATTAAATCTTTGAGTGAGGTTTTAGGACATTCTAATATAGTTGTTACTCTTTCTATTTATGTTCACTCTTGTTATGAAATTAAGAAAAAATTTATAGATAAAATATGAATAATCTGCTTTTATTTCTTTATAGTAATGTTTTTTGTAAAGAAAAAGAGTTCGAAAATACATATTTTTTAGTTTTACGATTAATTGTTTGTTAGCCATCAAGAAATCTCATGCTTAATATATTTTTAATTTTTAGAATACATAATATATTAAACATGAGATTTACTATATTTTTAATTTTTAAATTTATATCATTGTCTGGAATGAGCAATTTAGCACAATATTACTTTTTTAGTCCATACTTTCTCAATTTTGTAATTTATTCTACAATAAAACCATTAGTTTTATCTCCTTTTATAAGTTTAGGATCTAAAGAAACTTTAGGAAATAGTGCAAGACTACTAGCACTTACATTATTATTAGAATTATACACATTAAAGCCATCTATAAAATCACGAGTAAGATAATATATATCGAAGCCACAAAGGTCAGAATATACATTAATACAACGTGAAGCCAACCAGTATGGACTATTTAAATTCTTAGGTATTATCAAGTCGTAATATTTTGTCCCATTTGTTGCTACTTTAAATGATGTTTCTTGATTAGAAAAATACCAATATGTTTGATATGGTCTAATACTAGGAGCCGTTGTTATTTTTCCTTCTGTTGCACCATTTTCTGTTTGTTCAATTAATTCTATTTGTTCATTTATTTCTAGTCCATTAGTATTAGTGCTGGAATCTATCGTACTTAATTTTTCTTTTGCATAAATTATCGGATAATTTTTATTAATAGTATATGGTTTTAATGTTTGAGTATCATATATTGTAGAACCATTATCATATGAATGAACAATCGATAATGCTTCTTCCGTCATATACTTTTCTATATCTTTTATGTCTAAACTTTCTGCCGATATTCCTTTACTTGAATCTCCATATAAACTATTACATGCATCATTCAATAATTCTACTCCATTATTATATCCTTGAGCTCCTCCTAAATGAACTTTTCCTGTTGATGGTGCTGTTGGTACTAATATTACTCTTCCATTTTCTATGTCTAAAACTTTCCATTTAGTTATTTTGAAATTTGTTTCTGCACTATTTAATTCAGTATCTGTGCTCTGAGTTGATGAACAATATTTGGCTGGCCATGAGTATATCCCACTTGGAACATATTCAATAGTTGTTCCTACTTCTAATCCTTCTGGAATTTCGGTTACAGTTCCTTTTGAATCTACATAAAAAAAGTATTCATTCATTTGGACTTCTACAGGAAATGCACTTCCTTTTAAAGTTCCACCTTGATGACTTAATTCAGTACTTAGTTTTGATACTGTTAATGTTCCTCCATCTGCCCTAGCCCCCATTATAGCCAACTTTACTTTTTCTTCTGCACTCTTATATTTTGTTTGTTCTTTAGCTTCTTGTGCTTGGTTTAATATCCCATTCTCACCTGTTAACATTGAAATACTAACTCCCGCCAAGATTAATAAAACTACAATAGTTATAACTAAAGCAATAACTGTTATTCCTTTGTTTCTTTTCATTTTTAACATTTGTAAATACCCCCAATTTTAATTAAGTTTTATACTTAATAAAAACATAAGAAAGGGGATAAAAATTCAAATGAAAAAAGAAGAACAAGGAATTACTTTAATTTCACTTGTAGTAACAATAATTGTACTTTTAATATTAGCTCGGAGTAAGTATTGCAACATTAACAGGCGACAATGGAATATTAAATCAAGCTAATAAAGCAAAGGCAGAAACAGAAATAGCAGAAGTAAAAGAAAAAGTAAAAACAGATATTTTAGGAGTTCAAGCATCAAATCAAACAACACAAATAAGTAAAGTAGATTTTTACAATATATTAAATAAATATTTTGTAGATATTCCAGAAAATTATACATTAGACACGGAAATTACGACAAAATCAGAATATGGAAATCATAAAATAAAAATAACAGATTTATATAATGGAACTTTAACAGAAAAAATCATAACAAATTTAGACATAGAAAATGCAAAAAATAAAAGGCAGTATTATGGAGCAGTAGTAAATGGATATGAATTGCCAACTACTACACAAACAGACGTAGGATGGAAAATACTTTATTATGAAAAAAGTAGCTTATATGATGGATACAACAGCATGGAATAGCAAATTTAAAGATGTAAACAATAAAGCAGAATATGTAATAGGCGCCCCAACAATAGAAATGCTAATGAAATCATATAGCCAAAAATACGGAGTTGATTATCAGGCAAGAACAAAAGACATACTTGGATATGAACTTAGCGTTGACGGAGGAAAAAATTGGGCAAATGCTTTACCAAAATGCTTTAATACAGAAGATAGCTTATATGTAATAAATTCACAAGTTGATGCTAAATCGATGTGGGTAGCTAGTCCAGCAGCAACCTTTTCTCATTTAAATGTTGTTGTTTCTAATGAAGGAGATATTACACCGAATGATGCTATATGGCCAAATGAAAGCAGAGGATTTCGACCAGTAATTGCCCTTAAATCTGATGTGAAACTTCAACAAAATATAGATGGCTCATATAGTATAAAATAATAAAAACTCTCAATTAAGTTTGAGAGTTTTGGTGCAGCTGACAGGACTTGAACCTGCAACCTTCCGGTTCGTAGCCGGATGCTCTATCCAGTTAAGCTACAGCTACAGATAATATAAGAAAAAAGCCACTCGCAACGGAGTGGCTTTTGTTATGGTCGAGGTGACAGGGATCGAACCTGCGACCTCATGGTCCCAAACCACGCGCGCTACCAACTGCGCTACACCTCGATAATCCTCTTATATTGTCAACGCTTTTATATAATAACATATTTTGATTGTAAATTCAAGGGTTTTTTAATAAAAATTATAAAAAAGTAAAATAAAGCCCCACCGAAGTGAGGCTCTAGCATATAGCTGATGAGAAGTTACAGAATCTTGACGGGAATTTCCGTGTACTCATCCACCGGAACATTGTGCCTGTTGGTAAAACCAACAGGGGAGATGTACTGGTAGTTGTCAGGACACTTGGCTTCCTCTAGGTCAAGACCTTCGACCTCGATAACGGGGTAGAAGTTGAGGTGGAAGTGAGCATTGGGGTTGAGAGTACTCAACCTTGTTACAAGCTGCTTAGCCTCATCAAACTTGTCGGTAATGATTTTCATTATAACTCCTTTTCCAAATTGGATAACACTACTATATGCACAGGCAATTATGCCTGGTAATAAAATTAATAGATATATAAATATCTTCTTTTATTATACCACGAAAAACACTAAAACACAATAAAAGAACTAGATTTGCTTTTTTTGAAGAAATCTAGTTCAATAAACAAAAAATAAACATATAAATATATGATTTATTCTATAAGCATTGTAGCAAAAAAAGAGATGTAAGTCAATAAAAAACTCTAAAAAACAAAGAAAAATAGCCTATATAAAAGGATTGTAAGAATAAATTATAAAAAAAGTGGAAAAATAAAAAATATAGTGATATACTAATAAAAAAATAAAAACAGGAGGCTAAAACATGGAAGAATTAAAAGAAAAATTATTTAGAAACAATGCAAGTGGATGGGACAACGTAAGTGATGAAAAAAGAGAAAAAATTGAAGAGCTATCAAGTAAGTATATGTACTTTTTAAATAAAGCAAAAACGGAAAGAGAATTCATAAAAGAAGCAAGAAAACTAGCAGACAGTAACGGATATAGAGATATAATGGAATTTGAAACATTAAAACCTGGCGACAAAATATATTTTGTAAATAGAGAAAAAAGTATGTATTTAGCAATAATAGGAGAAGAAACAATAGAAAATGGAATACACATTATTGGTTCACATGTAGATTCTCCAAGATTAGACTTAAAACCTAATCCATTATATGAAGATACCGGATTAGCATATTTTAAAACACATTATTATGGTGGAATTAAAAAATATCAATGGACTACAATTCCACTTAGTATGCATGGAGTAATAGTAAAAACATCTGGAGAAAAAGTAGAGATAGATATTGGAGAGGATGAAAATGATCCTATATTTACTATAACAGATTTATTACCACATTTAGCTCAAGATCAAATGGAAAAGAAACTAAAAAATGGAATAGATGGAGAAGATCTAAATCTTTTAATTGGAAGTATCCCATATGGAAGTAAAAAGGGTGCAGATAGAGTAAAACTAAACATATTAAATCTATTAAATCAAAAATATGGAATAACAGAAGATGATTTAACAAGTGCAGAAATAGAATTAGTTCCTGCATTTAAAGCAAGAACATTGGGATTTGATGGAAGCATGGTTGCCGCATATGGTCAAGATGATAAAGTATGTGCATATACATCTCTTCAAGCTATGATGGACTTAAACAATGTAAAAAACACAGCAGTGTGTATACTATCGGATAAAGAAGAAATAGGAAGCATGGGGAATACAGGAATGGAATCACATATGTTTGATTTCTTCATTTCAGAAATATTAAACAAATTAGGTGTAAATAAACCAAATTTATTAGACAAAGTGTTCTGTTTCTCAAAAATGTTATCATCTGATGTAGATGCAGGATATGATCCATTATATGCATCAGTATCTGATAAACACAATGCGGGATTTTTAGGTAAAGGAATTAGCTTGAATAAATATACAGGTTCTAGAGGAAAATCAGGAGCATCTGACGCAAATGCTGAATATGTAGCATGGGTCAGAAATGTACTTGAAAAACATAATATAAGCTATCAAGTTGCAGAATTAGGAAGAGTAGATATAGGCGGTGGAGGAACTATCGCATATATAATAGCTAATAAAGGCGCAGATGTAATTGACTGCGGAGTACCAGTATTATCAATGCATGCACCATATGAAGTAACGAGTAAATATGATGTATATTCAGCATATGAAACTTATAAAGCATTTTGGAAAGAATAAAGAATAAAAAATAAAGAACTATAGCAATGTAAATATTGTAAGCTATAGTTCTTTTTTATATAAAAACAAAATAAGGAAAATGCATAATTAAATTTTTTTAAGTTCGTCTATGATAGATAACACAAATGACTTTTTATCATCTGATAATTTATCAATCTTTTCAGTTAAATCAATACTTAAAAGTACTTGTGGATTATCTATAAAAGTCTTATAAATAGTATTAGGTGTAATACCTAAAACATTAATATATTTAATTAATGTCTGAGTTTTTATTCCACTTTTACCAGTTTCTATTCGGGAAATATATTTTACAGAAATACCGATTTTTTCAGCCAATTGTTCTTGCGTAAGATTTGCTTTTATTCTGTAAAACTTTAAAATATTACTCCAATTTTTATCTATTTCAGACTTTGAAACAGAATTCATAATTACCCCTCCACAATGCTAAGTATAAGTAATAGTATAACAAGCTAATATGATTTATTAAACACATTAATAATATGACCGAATCAACATGGAAAAAATTACTAAAAACGAACAAAAAACACTTGAATTAAGAAAAAATATATGTTAATATCAGAAATATCATGTAGCACTATTAGTTATATGCAGAAAGCATAAAAAATATTAAAAAAAGAAGGTTTTAGATATGATTGATGAGGAAGAGTATGTTAAATTCTTAGAAATGATAGTAGCATGTGTTAGTTATGGCGATTATTTTGCTGCAAAAGAATTATCTAACTTAGAGTTGGAAAAAATTCGAAAAAATATAAAGAAAAAAGCGAAAATAAGAAAATAAAAGAAGCAACTTATATGTTAGTTGCTTCTTCTTTTGATATATAACCATATTCGACCATTTTATTTAAAACATGTTTTTGTCTTTTTTTAGCTAGATCCATATTAGCAGAAGGGGAATAAACAGAAGGGGCATTAGGAATTCCCGCCAACATGCTAGCTTCATCTAAAGTTAAATCTTTAGGAGATTTATTGTAATATCCATAACAAGCATCATAAATTCCATAATAACCATCTCCAAAATAACAAGTGTTTACATAGATTTCTAAAATTTCATCCTTACTATAATTTTTTTCTATTTCATATGCTGCAAAAAGTTCACCAAGCTTTCTAGTAAAACTTGCCTCTTGAGAAAATACAAGGTTTTTAGCAACTTGTTGAGTAATTGTACTGCCACCTTCTCGAAGCTCCCAATGTTTTAAATTTGTCCAAAGTGCACGACCAATACTAATTATATCAATTGGACCATGTTCATAAAATCTATGATCTTCTACAGCAACAACTGCATCTAAATAATTTTTAGAAATTTCACTTGATTTTATATAATTTTCTTTATTTTTAACATTGTCCATTCTAGAAAGCAAAGGTTCTTCTTCTAATTCTTGGTTGTAAGTACTGTAGCCAATTATAAAGCATATGGTTGAAAAAACTAATATTGTAATAAGTAAAAATACAAATAGCTTCTTAAAAAGTTTCATATCATCACCTCGGTTTAGATTGTCTTTGAGAGAACAATTTATCGTAATTTTTATCATTAAGATGATTATACATTAAATGAGAAACAAAGGGAATACAATTAATAAAAAATTAATATATCACGAAACATAATTAAGTTGAATAATATATAAAAAACAGTTGGAAGGGAATGAATTTGGGTATGGGAAAAATAAATTTTACTAAAATGCATGGGCTGGGGAATGATTATATATACATAAATGTTTTAGAAAATAAAGATTTAAAAGAGATTTTTTCTAAATATTCGATAGGAGCAGTGGTTAGATATTTAAGTAATAGAAATTTTGGCGTTGGGCGGAGATGGAGTGATTTTTATAGAACCAAGCTTAATCGCAGATTTTAAAATGAGAATTTTTAATAGTGATGGAACAGAAGCAGAAATGTGCGGAAATGGAATACGTTGTTTTGCAAAATATGTATATGAAAATAAGATGACTAATAAGAAGAATCTAAAAATAGAAACATTAGCAGGAATTAAAGACGTAACAATAATAGAAAATAACAATCAAATCCAAGAAATTAGTGTAAATATGGGGCGACCTAAAATACTAGGAGAAATTAAACTTAAAATACTGGATAAAGATTTTGAAATTATAAAAGTATCTATGGGAAATCCTCATGCGATAATATTTATAAACAATGTAGACGAATTTGAGGTAGAAAAATATGGCCCTATAATAGAAAATAATAAACATTTCCCATTAAGGACAAATGTTGAATTTGTAGAAATATTAGACAAAAATTTAATAAAACTTAGAGTGTGGGAAAGAGGAGCAAAAGAAACATTTGCATGTGGTACAGGAAGTTGCGCAGCTGTAGCGGCAGGAATATTTAAAGGAATGTTAAAAGAAAAAACGAAAGTAATATTAAAAGGTGGAGAGCTTAAAATCAATTGGGATGGGAAAATGAAAAGTATGTTTATGGAGGGTATTGCAAATAAAGTTTTTGATGGCAGAATATATATAAAATGATTTTGAGGTCGGAGGAAAGATCATCCGACCTCAAAATCATTTTAGTTAATTAAAATATTTCATTTTGAGTTTTTACTGTTTTTGTATGAGTAGTCATTTCTTCAATTAAATCTGAAATAACATCACGTTCATTATAAGGATACTTAACACCCATATAATCGATGTAAAGGTCATTTCCCAAACCAGGAATAACCAGAATATCATCTGCTGTCATCATATGAAGGGCATATCTTAAAGCTTCAGTTCTATTTAAAATAACGGTATATTCTCCACCAGATTTTTTAAGACCAACCTCTATATCAGCTAAAATTTTTCTAGGATCTTCAGTTCTTACTTGATCAGAAGTAAGAACTGTAAAGTCAGCCAATTTTCCAGAAATTTCACCCATCACAGGACGTTTTGCACTATCCCTGTCGCCACCTACACCCCAGGTACATATAACACGTCCTTTAGTGTATGGTTTAACAGTTTTTAAAATTGACTCTAAGCTAGATGGTGTATGTGCATAATCTATCATAATGTTATAATTTAATTTATTAGGAACCATTTCGCTTCTTCCAAATACATGAAATGGATTTAGTCCATTTTTTATATCTTCATATGTTGCACCAAAATGCCTTGCGATAGCAATCGCTCCAAGAGCGTTATATGCCATATATTTTCCAGGAATTGAAACTGTTACATTATTTGTATAATCAGGCGTAATTAAAGAAAATTCAACTGAATGATTAGTGTATGTAAAATCTTTTGCCATGATATCAGCCTTATTTTCAACACCAAAAGTTATTATATTTTTATTAGATAATAACTCTGGAACTTGTTTTGTATAATCGTTATCCACATTAACCACACAAGTTGGGGATAACTTTAGCAAAGAAAGCTTTGCATTAAAATAATCGTCCATATTAGGATGCTCATGTGGACTTATGTGGTCCTCACTTAAGTTTGTAAATAATGTAATATCAAAATCACAGCCAACTACTCTATCTAATTTCATTGCTTGTGAAGATACTTCTAAAATTACAATATCCACATTTTCTTTAACCATCATATCTAAATATTCTTGGATTTTGTAACTTTCTTGAGTTGTCCTATCAAGAACCTCTAACATTTGGTCATTTATATAACAAGCAATACTTCCAATTAGACCAACTTTATATCCATGTTTTTGTAAAATTGATTTAATCATAAAAGTAGAAGTTGTTTTCCCTTTTGTTCCAGTAACACCAATTACTTTTAATTTTTTAGAAGGATGTTCATATAAATTAGAACTGCATAATCCTAAATTTTTTCTAATGTTATTAATTTTTACAAAAGTAATATTTTCATAATTTAAAGTAGATAAATCTACATCAGCTTCTACTGCTATTGCAGTTGCTCCATTTTTTACAGCACTTTCAATAAAATCTGTTCCTTTTAATTTATATCCAGTAATAGCAAAGAAAAATCCGTTAGGTTTGATTAATCTAGAATCAGAAGAAATATTATTTATTTCTATATCCAGGCTTCCTTTGTATTCGATTATTTCGATATCTTTAATAACATTTCTTAATAACATAATAACCACCTTATATAATAAATTAAAAGCGATAAAAATCCATTTGAATTTTTATCGCTTTTATCATTTTGGTGAGCCAGGAGGGTCTCGAACCCCCGACCCCAGGCTTAGAAGGCCTGTGCTCTATCCAGCTGAGCTACTGACCCATATCCAAATGACAATTAATATGATAGCACAAAAAGTAAGCAGTGTCAACCCCTAAAATAGCAAAAAATGAGTAATTACTAAAAAAGTTTAAAATATAGTTATATCAACTAAATAATAAGCTCACAAAACCAAAAATTCCAAAAAGTATAAATAATACATTTGATAAAATCTGTACATATTTCGGATTAAATTTATGACTTATAAACTTTCCAAAAAATAGTGCTAGAGAATTACTAAAAACCATCCCAACAATAGAGCCTAAAATTAAAGAAATTTTGGAAGTTGGATATTGAATTCCTAAGCCCAAAGAAGCCAAAAATGTTTTATCACCCAATTCGCCTACAATAATGCTAAGTGCAACTATAAATGTGCAACTTCTAAATAAGGGAAAATGAGCAATTTTTTGTAAAAACCCCAATTTTGATATATGGTTAGCCTCATCAAATGAATTATTTTTATCTTTTTTACAAAATCCTAAAATACCAAAAAGTAAAAATGAGAAGTAAGTAAAAATCTGTAAATACAATTGAAAATCAGCATTTCCAAGAGACGCTACTTTACTACCAAATAAAATAGCAATACCATGACTAAGTAATGTACCAATAGCAACTCCAAGCAAAATATTTTTGGACTTATCTGTAGTGGAAAAAGATAGAACAAGTAGCTGTGTTTTATCGCCAAGTTCAGATAAAAAAATCAAAAAAAAGCTAATAAAAAACGTATAAAATAACTCCATTTAAATCACCCTTGTAAACTATATGTAATAAGAGTGGAAAAAAGAAGAAAAAAACTTGCAAAGCTAAGGAGCCGTAATGTGAATTTTTTGTGAAACACTTTACATTAAATCTATAAAATGGTAATATTGTAGACGAAAAAAGAACGTACAAAAGGAGGAATTTTTTGTGATAGAAGTAAAAAATGTTACAAAAAAGTATGGTAAGCTAACAGCTGTAGATGATGTTAGTTTTACAATTAAAGAAGGCGAAATAGTAGGTCTATTACGGACCAAATGGCGCTGGTAAAAGTACAACAATGAACATGTTGACTGGATTTATTGAGCAAACAAGCGGAGAAATTATAGTAGATGGTTATGACATGTTAAAAAAGCCTAAAAAGGCAAAAAAAGAAATTGGCTATATGCCAGAAGGAGTTCCACTTTATACGGATTTGACAGTTAAAGAGTTTGTTAGTTACATGGCGGAAATAAGAAAGGTAGACAAGAAAACAAGAAAAGAACAAGTAGAAAAAATAATAGAAAAAACAGGTCTAAAAAATGTAGAGAAAAAATTAATAAAAAACTTATCAAGAGGATATAAACAAAGAACTGGAATGGCAGGAGCTTTAGTTGGAGAACCAAAAATATTAATACTTGACGAACCTACAGTAGGACTAGATCCAAAACAAATAACAGAAATAAGAAATTTAATAAAAGAATTAGGAAAAGACCACACTATTATTTTGAGTTCACACATATTATCAGAAGTAAGCCAAATATGTAATAAAGTAATCATTATAAATAAAGGGAAATTAGTAGCAATTGATACTCCAGAACACTTAGAAAATAAAGTCTCTAATAAAAATTGCATATATGTAACTGTTGAAGATACTGAAAACAAAATGGATACAATAAAAGATAAAATTTCAGAAATAGAAAAGATAAACTTTGTTGAAAAATATGAAGACGGAACAAAACAATATGTAATTGAATCAAAAGAAGGTGTCGACTTAAGAAAAGTACTATTTACAGAATTAGCAAAAGAAAATATTACAATATTCGAAATGAAAAAAGCAGATAGTACATTAGAAGATGCATTTATGAAAATAATTGAAGGAGGGAACGATTAATGTTAGCGGTTATAAAAAAAGAACTAAAAACATATTTTTATTCACCAGTTGGATATGTGTTCATAGGACTATTTTTACTTATGTTTAGTATATTCTTTTATGTAGATGTGTTTAAATACCAAAGTGCAAATTTTGAATATATATTTTACTCAGGAGCAACGATATTGACATTTATAGTGCCAATACTTACAATGAGATCAATTGCTGAAGAAAGAAAAAATGGAACAGAACAATTATTATTAACATCACCACTTAGTATAACAAAACTTGTTTTGGGAAAATTCATTGCAGCAACATTAATAGTAGTAATAACTGAAATTTGCACCTTATTATATTTTGGCATATTATGTTTCTTCGGAAAACCACATATATCAACAGCACTAGTAACTTTGCTTGGATTTTTACTACTTGCAATGAGCTATATTGCATTTGGAATCTTTGCATCAAGCATTACAGAAAATCAAATAATTGCAGGAGTAATAACTGTAGGATTTTTTATATTAACATGGTTTTTACCACAATTTAGTAATATATTTACAAATTTCTCATTAATAAATATGTTCTCTAAATTCCCAGGAGGGCAAATTGACATTGCAGATACTGTAACATTTATAAGTTTCACAGTACTATGCTTAGTGCTTACAGTTATATTTATGCAAAGAAGAAAAAGTGTGAGATAGGAGGTACAACATTGGAAAAGAAACCAAATAAATTTATAGAAACAATAAAGAAAAAATGGTTAATAAATGGAACTAAAACAACAATATTAGTAATTGCTTTAGTAGTAATATTTATAGGGATAAATTTGCTTATGCAAAAATTAGAATTAGCACCACTAGATTTTACTAAAGAGAAATTATATACATTAACAGATGAAAGCAAAGAAAGAGTAAAAAATGTAGATAAAGATGTACATATATATTTTGTAGGATATGGAGAAGAAGATTCTAATTTAGACTTAGCAAAACAATATAAAAAAACAAATGAACATATAATAGCAGAAGCAGTAACAGCTGAAACAAGACCAGATTTAGCACAAAAATATGGACTTGAAAATGGAGCACAAGGGATAATTGTAGAATGTGGAGAAAAATATAAAGTATTATCAGCTTCAGATTTAGTAACATATGATACATCAACATATGAAACAATAAGTATAGCAGAACAAAAACTAACTACTGCAATAATATCAGTATCAAGTAATAAAATTCCAAAGGTATATTTCTTAGAAGGATATAGCGAATTTTCACTAACACAAAATATGCAATATTTAAGTATGTTACTTGCAAATGAAGTAAACGAAATCGATCAATTAAATATTTTAGCAAATGGTAAGGTCCCAGATGATTGTGATACATTAGTTATAACAACACCAGTAAAAGACTTTGATGATGTTGCAACAAATGCAATAATAGATTATATAAATTCAGGAAGAAATATCTTATGGCTAAATTCAGCTAAAACAGCTCAAATCGATTTACCAAATGTAAATAAAATATTAGCAGTATACGGAATAAATCCATTTGAAGTTGGAATTATTAGAGAAACAGACTCAAGTAAAATGCTATCAGGATCACCTGATGTGATAATGCCACAAGTTGAATCTTCAGATGTTACAAAAAGTGTATATAACACAACAGGACCAATATTCGTAAATGCAACAAAAATAAACTTTGTAGATGGTACAAAGTTAGAAGAACTAAAAGTAACAAGAACAGATTTAATAACAGCATCTGAAAATTCATATTTCAGAACAGATTTTAACAATCAAGCGCAAAATAAAACAGAGACAGAAGAAGCGGGAAGTTTTACTATAGGGGCAGAAGCTAAAAAAGTTATAAAAGAAGCAAATGAAGAACAAGGACAAAAAGAAGTAGTATCAAAATTAGTTATATATGGAGAAAACTACTTTGCATCAGATGCACCACTTAGCCAAAACTCACAATATCCATTAGTTCAACTAGGATATAATAAAGAATTAATTATGGATTCTATTTCATACTTAGTAGACAGAGAAGAGGACATAACAGCAAGAAAAGATACAGGAACTGTAACATATACAGCAACAGAACAACAAGATATAATAATTAGATGCATAATATTTGCAGTACCAGTATTAATAATACTTATTGGAATTATTGTATGGCAAGTAAGAAGAAGAAAAAAATGATTTTAAAAATTGATAATAATACAAACTAAAAGCAAGAAATTTTCTTGCTTTTTATTTATTGGTATAGTAAAATATAGGCACAAAACAAAGGAAGAGAAGGGTATTTTAAATGAAAGATGTGTGGAAGGAAGAAGAAAATTTAGAACCAAAAACCATAAACAGAAAAAAGGTAATTGTAATATCAAGCATAATTACCGTTATAGTTTTAGGAATTATAGTAGCAGGAGCATATTGGACAAGCAGACCTGTACGAGAATGGGTGGATAAGAATATATTTAGAAAAGAAGTTTTACAAGATAAAGTAGCAACAATAGAATTAAAAGAAGGGCAAAATTCTAATATATATGCATTTAATAAATATATAGGTATTTTAGAACAAGCTAAATTTAAGATATATTCTAATAATGGGGCTAAAGAGAAAGAGTTAGACATTCAAATTTCAAATCCAACATATAGTTCTGCCAATAGATTTCTTGCTATAGCAGAAAAAAATGGACAAAAACTATATCTTGTGTCAGATAAAGATGTAGTATGGGAAACTAATATAGAAGGCAATATTTCACAAGTATTTGTTAACAAAAATGGATATGTTGCTGTTGTAATTACAGGGACAAGTTATAAAACAGTAATAAAAATGTACGATTCCTCAGGAACTCCAATGTTTACACAATTTTTATCTGCAACTAGAGCTATAGATGTTACAATATCAAATGATAATAAATACTTAGCAATAGGAGAAGTTGATACCTCAGGAACAGGAGTGCAATCTAATATTAAAATAATATCAGTAGAAAAAGCACAAAAAAATGCTGAGGATTATTTAGAAAAAGTATACTCAAGTGAACCTGGAAAATTATTAACCAATATTAGATATCAAAATAAAAATAAGCTTGCTTGTATGTATACAGATGGAATATCAGTAATAGAAAACGGAGAAGAAAAAGTTCTTGTAAATAATAAAGATAAAAAAGTAACATTTCAGTCAATAGATATGGATGATAATGTATGTTCTATAGAAGAAAAATCTTCAGGTTTATTTACAGCAGATTCTATAGTAAATATAATAAATATTGACAATAAATCAACAAAGCAATATACGGTAAACTATGTTGCAAAAGAAATTTTTACAAATGTAGATATAATAGCACTTAATCTAGGAACAGAAATTGAATTTATCAATACAGGAGGATGGTTAGTAAAAAGATATGTTGCTAATCAAGAAATTACAAATGTTGTTGTATCAAGCAATATTGCAGGTATAATTTATAGAGATAAAATCGAAATCATAAATTTATAGGAGAAGAAATATGGGGATAATTGATGTTATAATTATTGCACTTATACTAATATCAGCGTTTGCAGGATACAAAAAAGGACTAGTATCACTAGGAATTCATCTTGTTGCATTTATACTAGCTTTATTGATAACTCTAATTATTTATAGACCAATAGGAAATATAATAATAAATACAACGGGAATAGATGAGGCTATTCAAGAAACTATTCAAAAAAATATAGAAACATTAATACAAACAGAAGTTGGAAAAGAAGAAGTAACAAATGAATTAATAGAAATAACTAAAAACGGAGCATTACCAGGTGTTGCTCAAGAATTAGCATATAATGTTGTATATGTAGGAACTATGATAGGACTATTTATATTGCTCAGAATATGTTTAATGTTAATAAATACTCTTGCAAATGCAATATCAAAACTGCCATTTTTAAACCAAGTAAATAAAGTTGGCGGAATAATATATGGAATTGTAAGAGGTGTAATAATTACGTATTTAGCGTTACTGATAATAAGCCTAATTAGTGTTGTTAATCCGCAAAACTCAATAATTCCAATGATAGATAATACATACTTAGCGAAAATGATGATGCAAAACAATATTTTAAACATTTGGAATATTGGAAAATAAAAAAGCTAAAAGACAAAAATTGGAAGGTTAAAAATTTGTCAAAAATCAGAAAATTAGTTGCCTTTTACGACAGATTTTGCTATACTAGTAGCATGAAATTTTAGGAGTGAGAATTTTGGGAACAAACAAAAGAACAAAAAATAATCCAAATATAAAAAGAAAAAAGAAAAAAATCTGGCCAAAAGTTATTTTAGTTATTATAATTGTACTTTTAGGCATTGGAGGCGTTTTTGCATATAACGTACATAAAAATGGAGGAGGAGCCAAAGGAGTCCTAACAACAGTATTAGACACTAAAAAAGATGTTGGCGAATTTCAATGTTTATTGTTGGGAATTAGTACTGACGAAGAAGGTGCATTACTAACTGATACAATTATGGTGGCATCATATAATCCAAGAACACAAAAAGCTGCATTAATTTCAGTGCCACGTGATAGTTATACAGGAAAAAATCCAGCAAAAGCAACAGCGTATGAAAAAATAAATGCAATATATAGTAGAAAAAAAGATCCCCAAATGGTGTTAGATGCTGTGAATAAATTAACAGGATTAGACTTAAAATATTATGTAATAGTTAAAACAGAAGCATTCATAAAATTAGTAGATGCAATCGGAGGAGTAACATTTAATGTACCAATAGATATGAACTATGATGATACTTCACAAGATTTGCACATTCACCTAAAAGCAGGAGAACAAAAATTAGATGGAGATAAAGCAGAACAACTAGTACGTTTTAGACATAATAATGATGGTACTTCATATCCAACATCATATGGAAATAATGACATAGGAAGAATGAGAACACAAAGAGAATTTATGATGGCAGTTATTAAACAAACAGCTAAGGTAGAAAATATTACTAAATTAGGTGAAATCTTAAATGTAGCACAAGAAAATGTTATAACTAATATAGATTTTAATGTTGCAAAAGATTATATCCCTTATGTTGTAGAATTTAGTACAGACAATTTAGAAACCGCAGCACTACCAGGAACAACACCAAACTGGAAACAAACAAACAATGTAAGCATTTTTGTTGTAGATAAACCAGCAGCAAAAGAGTTGGTACAGCAAATGTTCTATGGAATTGAAGAAACAGAAGAAGGTACAACAGAAGGAAATACGACAAATGCAACAAATTCTACATCAAAAACTACTTCTAACAATGTAAGTAAATCAGATATAAAAATAGAAGTATTAAATGGAAGCGGAGTTAGTAAAAATCTACAAAAAGCCGTTGACCAGTTAGAAGGTGCAGGATTTAAAGTTTCAAGAACAGGAAGCACCAATACTACTTCAAAAACAATTATAACAGATAAAAAGAATACACCAACTACTATGTTAAATAGTATGAAAAAAGCTATTGGGACAGGAGAAATAAAAGAAGGACAATCAAGTTCAAGCAAAGTCAATGTAGTTATAATAATTGGAAAAGATTATAATTAATCAAAATATATTTAAATCATAAATAAAGATAAGTTATCTACTTAGATAACTTATCTTTTACAAAATTTAATTCTTTCTAAAAATCCTATATGTTAATAATATTAAAATTAAAAAACCAACAATATAAAAAATATATTTAGATATTTTATTCGCCTCTATGTTAGATGCGGCAATTAAGTCTGTAGTGTAAGTAACACCATAAACGGTATATGATACTTTTCCTAAAGTCTGCCCTTCTGTGATTGGAGCACTGATATTTTTATTTAAAGCAATCTCAGGAGTAATATTTTTCAAATCATCAGAATTTTTGGCAAGTACAGGAACGGTTTCTGATACTAATACATCTAATTTAGAAGGGGTTTTAGAAGCATTTTTTATTTCAATAGATGTAATCACATCATTTGCATTCACAATATTTTTTAGTGAATAATTATCATATCCGTAATTATATAATTTCCTAGTATCTCCAAATCTATCATTACTATTTAAAATTACACTAATTAGTTCTAAATCATTATGATATGCCATAGAGACAAGGCAACCACCAGCTTTAGAAGTAAAACCAGTTTTTCCAGAAATGACATATGGAGAGTAATTAATATTTCCAGCAATCAAAAGTTCATTGGTTGAAGCATATTTTCTTGGAGCTGATTTATTAGTTGCAGGAATAGCACAAGATGCCTGGCCAGATAGTTGCTTAAAAGTATTATTCTTCAAACAATATTGCATTATTACTGCTAAATCATGAGCAGTAGAAAAGTGATTATCATCTTGTAAACCATATGGATTTGTAAAATGAGTGCTAGTTAAGCCAAGTTCATTAATTTTAGTATTCATCATCGCAACAAAACTACTAATTGAGCCACCTGCATATTCTGCGAGTACATTAGCAGCATCATTAGCTGAATGAACAAGAAGCATATCTAATAATTGTTTAATTGTTAATTCTTCACCAACTTGAATATTAGCAGTAGCATATCCTTGAGGAATATTCATAATTGCATCAGAACTAGCTGTTACCTTTTCATCTAAAGAATAATTTTCTATAACTAAAATAGCAGTAATAATTTTAGTTGTACTAGCAGGAAACAATTTTTCATTTTCATTTTTACTATATAAAATTTTATTAGTTCTATTATCTATTAATAAAGCTGCAGAAGCATTTATATCAATATTATCATTTGCTAATACGATATAGCTACTTGAAAACATTATAATAGACAGAACTAGAAATATTAGTTTTTTAAATATTTTCATCATAAATCTCCTAAACGAATTAGCAATAATATACATTATTTCGACAAAAAATTCAATAGAAATTATAAAGAAAGAAGGGATAAATATCAATTTTAAATTAATGATTAAAAATTTAAATAAAAAGCAAAAAATCATTTTGCTTATAATTCTTTTTATTATTGGTGGAGCAGTAATTTATTATACATATTCCAATGAAAAAAATACAAATGAAGAGGGTTTACAAAATTTACAGATAGAAAATAATGTAGAAAGCGAACAAGTCATTGAAGAAAGCGAAGAAAAACAAGAAATAATAAAAATACATATATCAGGAGCAGTACGCCAAGAAGGAGTAATAGAATTGCCAGCAAATGCTAGAATAGGAGATGCCATTGAAAAGGCGGGAGGAGTAACAGAAAATGCATATATGAAAGAGGTAAATTTAGCACTTCCGTTAGAAGATGGGGTAAAGGTATATATACCAACAAAAGAAGAAGTAAAACAGCAAGCAATTGATTATGAGGGAAAAGAAATGTTAAAAGAAAACAACCAGGCTGGAAATATAACGAAAGAAACTAATAGTAAATCAACTAAAAAAGTAAATATCAATACAGCCGATGCCAGTGAATTGGATACATTACCAGGAATTGGAGCTTCCACTGCCAATAAAATTATAGAATATAGAAAAAATAATGGTAAATTTAAGAAAAAAGAAGATCTTAAAAATGTTAGCGGAATAGGGGAAAGTAAATATAATAAAATAAAAGATTTTATATCAATATAAAAAAACAAAACCTAGATTTTTTGAAAATTAATTCAGAAAAATTAGGTTTTGTTTATTAATAAAGATACAAAGTATCTTCAATGACATATGAAACTGGTAAAACCTCTTCACAGTCAGATTCTATCACAAAATGTGGACTGCTTGAATTGTTAGAAGTATATACTGATACAGTTACAGTTCCACACTTTTGTAAGTTCGAAATTTCCAAAAAATCACCCCGTTTTCTTTAGCATGGGACCATTATAACTGATATGTCAAAATTAAAATGTCGAATTTTGCGAAAAAAGCAAAAAGGTTAAATATATTTGCTTATTAGCAAACAAAAATAATAAAAAACACATCTGTTAGATGTGTTTTAACACTTAACTGGCAAACCACGTTTGTGGTCTGATTATTTTAAATCTGGTTGCGGGGGCAGGACTCGAACCTGCGACCTTTGGGTTATGAGCCCAACGAGCTGCCAACTGCTCCACCCCGCGATGTACTTATTTAGTATAACTCTTTTTTATAGTATTGTCAACCTTTTTAGCTACTATTTATAAAAATAATTTAAAAAATTCCATTATAAATTTTTAAAATTATAGTAAAATAGGAGACTATAAAGGAATAACAAAAAAGTTATTATGCCTTTAATTATAGTATATGTAAAATTTACAAAAATATTACACACAATTTACAAAACAATCTAGTCAAAAAATAAATTAGATGATATAATGGCAAAAAAAGGAGGAACAAATTATGAAAAATGAATTAATAATAAAAAGATGTAACTCATGTGGAGCTACAGTAAAAATGATAGAAGGAAAGGACGTTACTATTACATGCTGTGGAGAAGAAATGAAAACAGTAGTAGCAAACTCAGTAGATGCAGCAGTAGAAAAACACGTACCAACATATGAAAAAGTAGAAAATGAAATACAAGCAAAAGTAAACCACGTAATGGAAGATGAACATTACATAGAATGGATTAGCCTAGTTTCTGAAAACAAAGAATACAGTGTAAAATTCAAAGCAGGTGAAGTTGCAGAAGCAGTATTTCCATATATTCCAGGTTCAATGTTATATGCATATTGCAACAAACACGGTTTATGGAGTAAAGAGGTAGAATAAAAACAAGCCATATATGTATATAATATATTTAAAAGACAAAAGGAGGAGAAAAATGGAAGTTACAAAAATAACAAGTGAAAACTTTGAAATAGAAGTGCTTAAAAGTGAAAAAACAGTATTAGTAGACTTTTATGCAGATTGGTGTGGACCATGTAAAATGCTTTCACCAGTAGTAGATGAAGTAGCACAAGAAAATGAAGATATAAAAGTTGTGAAAATAAATGTTGATGAAGCACAAAATGTTGCAATGAAATACAACATAATGTCAATACCAACATTAGTTGTAATAAAAAATGGGCAAGAAACATCTCGTTCAGTAGGAGTTATAGACAAATCACAAATTTTAGATATGATAAAATAAAAAAGAACACAATAGGTAGAATATAACTACTTATTGTGCTTTTTTTGATGTAGAAGCAAATTAATAAAAAATAACAAATTACATATACAAAAATAAAAATTGTGATATAATAACCATATGAAAAATTATAAAAATAAAATGTATCAAAATAATTTAATATCAAATATAAAATATTTAATTAAGAAAAATCCTGAATTAATAGCAAAGATAATTGCAGGTGTAGCGATTTTAATAGCTATTATAGCTGGGATAGTAACATTAGTGCAAGATGCTAAAAAACAAAAGTGGGTTGAATATGATGGAAAAAACTTGAATGAAGCTAGATATCCAGGATATAAAGAGTTGATAGACAAGTTAACAGAGCAACATCCAAATTGGACATTTACATTGTTTTATACTAAATTAGACTGGGAAAATGTGATTAAAGAAGAAGGACACAAAGATAATGTAAAATATCCAACTAATTTAATTCCAGACAGTTCCGAATATCCAGAAGAATGGTGTTGCCAAATTGATAAAGATAAAAAGTTCGATAATGGAACATGGTTATGTGCATCAGACCAGGCAATAAGACATCAAATGGATCCTAGAAATATTTTAAATGAAGAAAATGTATTTCAATTTGTGGAATTGAATTATGTAGAAAAAGCACAGACCAAAGAAGGGATAGAGACAATAACTAAAAACAGTTTTTTAGAAGGAGAAAGTATAACAAAAGCCCTAATAGAAGCAGGTAAAGTAGCAAATGTGAGTCCGTATTTTATAGCTTCGAGATTAATTCAAGAACAAGGCAAAAAAGGAACCACACTATCAATAGGATATAAATATGACGATGAACATGTAGTATATAATCCGTTTAATATTGGAGCAATTGGAAACTCTAGGAAAGAGATATTACAAAATGCGGCACAGTATGCATATGAAAGAGGATGGAATAGCCTAGAAAATGCTATAATAGGCGGGGTTGAATATGTAAAAGAAGATTATATAAATAAAGGACAAAATACATTATATTTACAAAAATTTGACATAGTAAATACAGATGGTGTATTGTATAAGAACCAATATATGCAAAATTTATTAGCACCACAGTCAGAAGCAAAAAATATGCTTAAAATATATCAAGCTTCAGAAACAGTGGATGCAAAATTAAATTTTATTATACCATTATATGAAAATATGACGGAAGAAATATCAAAAAAATAATAGGAGGTAGTTAATATGAAGTTAGAAAATAAGGTAGCAATTGTAACAGGAGGAGCCATGGGAAATGGGCTAGGAATTGTAAAGGTATTCTTAAAACATGGAGCAAAAGTAATAATTTTTGATTATTCAGACAAATTAATACAAACAGTAGATGATTTAAGAAAAGAAGGCAATGACGTAGATGGATATTTAGTAGATATCAGAAATAAAAGCAAAATAAAAGAAAGTGTAGAAAAAGTTATTGAAAGATATGGAAAAATAGACATTTTAGTAAATAATGCAGGTGTTGCAAAACTAACACCATTTGCTGAAACAACAGACGAAATAAGAGACTTCCATTTTGACATCAATATTAAAGGGGCATGGAATATGTCTCAAGAAGTTTTACCATATATGCCAAAAAATGGAGCTATAGTAAACTTATCATCTGTAACAGGTACAATGGTTGCAGATACAGGAGAAGTAGCATATGCGACAACAAAAGCTGCATTATTAGGATTTACAAAAGGTTTAGCAGCAGAAGTTGTAAATAAAGGAATACGTGTAAATGCAATTTTACCAGGCTATATCATGACACCAATGGTAGAAGGAATTGCAAAAGATTCAGATAGCAATAACCCAAATGGGGTAGTAGAAGGGATTGCAAAAGGAATTCCAATGGGAAGATTAGGAACAATTGAAGAATTAGGAGAATTAGCTGCATTTTTAGCAAGTAATGAAGCATCATATATTACAGGACAAAGCTTCGTAATAGATGGAGGATCAACATTACCTGAAACAATGAGTGTAGGAGTGTAGAAAATGAATTTATTTATAGAATATCCAAAATGTTCAACATGCCAAAAAGCTAAAAAATGGTTAGAAGCAAACAATATAGAATTTCAAGATAGGCATATTTTAGAAGAAAAGCCAACAGTTCAAGAATTAACAAAGTGGATAAAAGAAAGTGGAAAAGATATCAAGAAATTTTTTAATACGAGTGGGTTAAAATATAAAGAATTAAATTTAAAAGATAAATTGCCACAAATGGATGACGAAGAAAAGATAAAATTATTGGCCAGTGATGGAATGCTAATAAAAAGACCACTTTTTATAGCAGATGATATAATTCTTACGGGTTTTAGACAAAAAGAATGGGAAGAAAATTTATTAAAATAATTAAAACGGTAAGTCCTTAAAAAGGATTTATCGTTTTTTATGTTTTTAAGAATTATCACATATATTGGATAAAATGAGATATTGTTTTTACTAATTCGATACTATCGACAACTTCCTTATGTGTAAAATTTTGTAATAACTTTTTTGTTTCTGTTATTACAGTATCATCTAGTCCGAATAAGATGTAATCAGCTGAATGTCCACTAATTTCAACCAACTTCTTTAAATATGGATATATAAGATTACCTCTGCCACTTTCTACTAAGCCTAGGAATTGACCTGAAATCCCAAGTAATGAAGCTAGTTGAGTTTTATTCATGTGTAATTCATTTTCTCTAATAGCTTTAATTCTTTTACCTCTTGCAATTTTATCTTTGATATCTTCTTTACTATCATTCATTTTTATATAAATCACCCCATACCACTTTTTGTTCATTTTATATGACAAGAAATAAAGATATGTAACAAAAAATGATAAATTTATATAGTATTATATAGTGTTTTATGATATATTTATGTCGAAAAGGAGGCTAGAAGCGTGAAAATTAAACCGATGACAATATTGATTATTGAAGATGATGAGCAAGCTTGTAAAGATTTTGTTAAATGTGAAAAAACAAGAAAAGATGTAAAAATAGTTGCAATAACAAATTCTGACATCGAAGGTTTAAAATATGTTAAAACTAAAAAGCCGGAAGGCATTATCCTAGATGTAGAATTAAATAATGGCAATAGTGGAAATCAAAACTCTTTAGGATTTATGACAGAGCTTAAGAAATTAAATTTAGGATACAAACCAGTTGTAATAGTAACAACACACGTTCACGCAGAACGTACTTATGAAATATTACATAGAAACGAAGTTGATTTAATAATGTATAAAGAACATTTACATTATTCTTCTGACACAGTGTTTAATAATTTTATTATGTATAGAAATACGGAACCACCTAAAAGTATAGAAAATTTAGAACAAGAAGCAGAGAATATGGCGGAGAAAATATCAGAATGTATTAATCATGAATTAGACTCAATTGGAATAAGTAAAAAGTTAAAAGGACGTAAATATATACATGATGCAATATTGTATCTAATTGAAAATGAAAATACTGAAATAAATATAAGTAGATATTTAGCTAAGAAATATCAAAAGGCAGAAACAACTATAATAAATGGAATGAGAACAGCTATTGCAAGTGCATGGAGCAAATCTTCATTAGATGATTTAATGGAACATTATACAGTACTTGTAAATTACCAAACAGGAGAGCCAACTCCTATGGAATTAATATATTATTATGTAGATAAAGTTAAGAAGCAAATCTAGTGTTTAAGAAACACTAGATTTATTTTGTTTTTACTACCTTTTTCTATCAAGAGATACCAGTTATTTTAAACAGATAATTGGTATCTTTTTATTGTAGACAAACATAAAAAACAAAGAACTAAAGAAAAAGGTGGTGAAAAGTATGAGCTGGTACGATCAACTATTGGAATGGTTAAGTAAATGGCTTCCATAATTAAAAAGAAGGTATATAAAAAAGGTAATTAACAAAATAATGTTGATTATCTTTTTTTATTATTCTATAATATGATTGAAAGGTGTGGAAGTGTATTGAATAATGATATATTAATTGAAAGTATAAAGAATTATATATTTATCATGGCTATTTTTTATACAAATTATCGTATAAACGGAATTCATAAAATAAAATCAGATAGTCTTTTTAGAATAGCATTAATAAGTATAGTTATAGCTGTCATAGATGCCAATATAAGCAAATCATTTATAGCTATTGTGCTTTTAATAATGTCAATGTCAATTATATACTCTTTTGAAGGCAAGGTGAAAATGCGGTTTTAGCATATTTATGACAGTGTGTTCAACAAGTATAAATTATATATTATATTCACTTGCTACGATTGTAATGTTTTTTATATGCGGAATTCTGACAATAAACAATGACTTAATTATTATGCTTCTGATTACGATAATGTATATTTGCACATTAGTAATAATTTTTAAAATAAAAAGGATTAGAAATGGCATAGACTTTTTTAATAATAGCAATGAATATTTTGAAATATTGATATTGAATATTAGCGCAACATTAATATTGTCGTTTATATTATTAACTAACTTAGAATTAGGAATAAAGAGAGAGTTATTTATCTACATAATCATTTTTTCAATAATAATGTGTATAACCATACAAAAATCACTACAATTATACTACAAGCACAAAATGTTAATCAAAACATTAGAACAAACAAAAGAAGAGTTAGAAAAAGCCAAAAGTGATGTTAAGAAATTGGAAGAAGAAAACTTAAACTTTAGTAAAATTAGTCATACAATTGCACATAAGCAGAAAGCATTACAACATAAATTAGAAATGTTATCTAAAAGTAATAATAATATAGAAACGGAAAAGATTAAAAAGCAAATTAATGATGTAACAAAAGAACTGAAACAAAGTCGCAATGTAGAACTTACAAAAACAGGAATAGAAGAAATAGATAATATATTAGACTATATGCAATCAGAATGTATAAAAAATAATATCGAATTTCAGCTTCAAGTAAGTGGAAACATTTATCACATGATAAACAATTACATAAGCAAAGACGATTTGGAAACAATACTTGCTGACCATATAAAAGATGCAATAATAGCAATAAAACATACAGAAACAACAAATCGCAAAATATTAGTAAGATTAGGTAAAATTAATGGAGTATATGCAGTATATTTTTGTGATACTGGTGTGGAATTTGAAATAAATACATTAATGGAACTAGGAAAGAAACCAGCAACAACATATAAGGACGAAGGCGGCACAGGAATGGGTTTCATGAATACATTTGATACGTTAGAGAAAACCAGAGCAAGTTTAATAATAGAAGAAATGAGTAGACCAAAAGAAAATAACTTTACAAAAATAATAAAAGTTGTTTTTGATAATAAGAAAGAATATAAAATTCTATCATATAGATATCAAGAAATTGAAAAGCAGAAAACTAGAAACAACTTAATAATTGAAAAATTATAAAATATTTAGTAATAGGTCCAAGCTGTATCTACATAAAAATAAAATAAATAGATACAAGGAGGACTTTTTATATGGAAGAAATCAAAAAATATTTAAAAAAGGTAAAACAAAGTAAACTAATGCAAAGCGAACTTATAGTGATAGTGTTTAGTATAATATTGGGTACAGTAATGCACTTTATATATCAGCTAACAGGAAAAAATAAAATTATTGGAAGCATAGTACCAGTAAATGAAAGTGTATGGGAACACTTAAAAATGGTATTTTTTCCAATGCTAATAATGGCTGCTGTACAGTATCCATTTGTAAAAAATATAGTTAATAATTATTTAGAAGCCAAAACTATAGGTATCTTTACCGCAATGAGCTTTGTAGTGGTTACATTTTTTACTTATTCAGGAATATTGGGAACGAACCTTCTAATAATAGATGTTTTGATATTTTTAATAAGTATAATTTTAGGAGAATATGTAGCATATAAATTTATAAAAAGAAAAAGTGAAAGTGATACAAAATCTAAAGTTTTAGCAAGTATAATTCTCGTATTCTTTGTGTTCACATTTATAATATTTACATATTGTGCACCAGAAGTAAATTTGTTTAGAGACTTTATAACAGGAAGATACGGAATATAATTTTGAGAAATAATAAACTAGACAATACTAGTCAGAAGAAGTTGACTAATGTGCTCACTAAATGAAAAATGTAAGCACATTATTTAAATTGGGTACCAGGTCTTATTTTTCTCACTTACAAAAACAAGAAGTAAGGGCGATAAAGGTATAATATTGCACAAAGTATAAAATATGATAATGTAATTAAAGCAATTAGATTATAAGTAACGAAATTAATTAAGGTGTAATTTACAATCATATTAAGACGTATAATCATGAGGGAGCTTATTCTCCCTCAATTTTTACAAAAATTATATTACCTGTAAATATATTAAATTCAGCTATTTTAAGACTTTTGTTCTAAAGCTTTTCCAAAAAACTTAAAAAAAGCTATTGACAAAATAAAAAAACGAGAGTATGATATAGAAAATTTATTCAAATCAAAATTTTAATCTTCGAATTTTTAATCGAAAAAAATCCAAACAAAAACACATATACATATATTTAGATTTCTGAGGCCATTATAGCCCCTATTTTAAGAAGCACATTTTTTTGTTTCAAGAACGTTTATAGATACTATTCCCCATTTTAATCGATAAATTTCCCATTTTACAAGTTTTATAGTGGCCTCAGAAATCTAAATATATGAGAAAGGAACTATATGTTAGCAATAGTAAAAAGTATGGCATTAAAAGGACTTGATGGATATTTAGTATCAATACAAGTAGATATTTCAAATGGAATGCCATGTTTTGATATCGTAGGTTTGCCAGATATAAGCGTAAAAGAAGCAAAAGAAAGAGTAAAAACAGCAATAAAGAACACAGGAATACATCTAAACAGCAAAAAAATCGTTATCAATCTCGCTCCTGCAAATACTAGAAAAGAAGGTTCAAAATTTGACTTGCCAATAGCATTAGGAATTTTGATAGCAAGTGGAGAAATTACAAATAAATACTTAAACCAATTTCTAGAAGATACAATATTTATTGGTGAATTATCTTTAAATGGAAAAGTTGAAAAAGTAAATGGTATTTTGTCAAGCATAATAGAGGCAAAAAAGTTAGGAATTTTAAGAGTCGTTATCCCCAAAGAAAATGCAAAAGAGGCAAGTATAATAGAAGGAATTGAAGTTTTGCCAATTAGCCATTTAAGTGAAATTATTGAATACTTAAATGGAGATGGATATATAGAAAAATTACAAACACAAATAATAGACCTAAAAAACAAATCGTTATATCAGTTTGATTTTTCTGAAGTTAAAGGTCAAGAAAATGCAAAAAGAGCATTAGAAATTGCGGCCGCAGGAGGGCATAATTGTATATTAATTGGTTGTCCTGGTACAGGTAAAACGATGTTAGCACAAAGAATTCCAAGTATATTACCTGATATAACAATGGAAGAAGCGTTAGAAGTAACTAAAATATATAGTGTTACAGGAATGATTTCAAAAGAAAACCCATTGATAACCAATAGACCTTTTAGAAGTCCACATCATAATATAACTGCAACATCACTTGTAGGAGGAGGAAAAATACCAAAGCCTGGGGAAATTAGTTTGGCTCATTATGGAGTATTATTTTTAGATGAAATACTTGAATTTAATAGAAATGTTTTGGAAACATTACGAGGCCCCCTGGAAGATAAAAAAATAACAATAAGCAGGTTACACACAAGTATAACATATCCATGTAATTTTATTTTAATTGCGAGCATGAATCCGTGTCCGTGTGGATATTATGGAGCAAAGAACAAACAATGTACATGTACACCAGAACAGATAAAAAAATACTTAAATAAAATCAGTGGGCCTTTATTAGATAGAATTGATTTACATATAGAAGTACACAATATAGAATATAACAATTTAAAGAAAAACACACAGGAAGAAAAATCTAGCACAATAAGGGAAAGAGTAAATAAGGCAAGAACAATACAATTAGAAAGATATAAAAAATATAATATATATTCAAATTCAGAACTTGAAACTAATATGATACAAAAGTACTGTGGAATAGATAGCAAGAGCAAAGAAATATTAGAAAATGCTTTTGAAAAGTTAGGACTTAGTGTACGAGCATATAATAAAATTTTAAAAGTAGCAAGAACAATTGCAGATTTAGATATGGCAGAAAAAATTACGTTGCATCACATTACAGAAGCAATACAATATAGAAGTTTAGATAGAAAATATTGGAGATGATATATGTTAAAAATAGAAATACATAGTAAATACTATCCAAAACAATTATTGAAAATAAAAAATCCACCAAAGCAACTATATATAGAAGGGAATATAGAAATATTAAACAAGCTGTCAATAGCTATAATTGGTTCAAGAAACTGTTCAGCAAATGGAGCTAAATTAGCAGAAAAATTCGGACAAGAAATTGCAGGTCAAGGATTATGTGTTGTAAGCGGAATGGCGAAAGGAATAGATGCATATGCACATAAAGGAGCATTGCAAATTAATGGCAAAACTATTGCCGTTTTGGGAACAGGTCTTGATAATATTTTCCCAAAAGAAAACAAAGAGCTATATTATAAAATTATAGAAAATGATGGAGCAGTAATTACAGAGTATCCACCAAAAACAGAAATAAAATCGAAACAATTTTTAGAAAGAAACAGAATAGTAAGTGGATTATCTCTTGGGATACTGGTAGTAGAAGCTGCATATAGGAGCGGAACTAGTGTAACAGCGAGGATTGCAAAAGAACAAAATCGAAAAGTTTTTGTCTTACCACATGAAATAGACAATTCACATGGAGTGGGAAGTAATAAATTAATTCAAAAAGGAGCAATTTTAACGACTTCAACTAAAGACATAATAGAACAATTTGAATGCTTAGAATATAAAGAAAATGTTTTTATGAAAAATAACAAAACAATAACTAATTTTAAATTTTCATCTCAAGAAGAAAAAGAAATTTACAATCTTATAAAATCCAATAAAAAATACATAGAAGATATTTATAAAAATACAAAAATTCCAATTAATAAAATAAATGAAAGCATATTAATATTAGAAATAAAAGGATATATACAAAAAACGAAAGGTGGTTATATATGTATATAGATAAACAAGAAAGGGGGAAAAATGGGGAAAATATAGCAGTAAAATATTTAGAAAAAAATAATTATAAAATAATAGAAAGAAATTTTAGATGTAGAAAAGGAGAAATAGATATAATAGCATATGATGAAACTAGCAAGGAGATAGTTTTTGTAGAAGTAAAAACACGAAGCAGTATAATATATGGTGAGCCCAAAGAGGCTGTAAACAAGACTAAACAAAAACATATCAAACTAGTAGCATCATATTATAATTATACATATGGTTTATATGACATACCTGTCAGGTTTGATGTGATAGAAGTTATGATAAATAACAGTATCTACAAGGTATATCATATAAAACAGGCTTTTAATTAAAATCTTATAATTTCGTTATAAATTTCAATGGCAAAATTATCTGTCATACCTGAAATATAAGATAAAATTGCTCTTTGATAATCTGAACGATTGGAAATATCAAAAATAATTTTGTTATTTAACTTTAAAAGATTCCTATCAGCAAAACTGCAATAATTTTCAAGAAAATGATAAAATTCATTAGCAAGTTTTGGATAAGACAGTCTATATTCGTTAAGAATTGTTAAGGTATTTTCACCATCAAAACAATTATTTAATATATCATATATTTTATTAATTACTAATTCAAAATATGGAATGGAATTAATAATTCTATTACTAAAATAAATATGTTGATAATTAAAATCCTTAATTGTATCCATTAAATGTAGTGCTTGACTAGAGAAGCATAAGCCTTTTTCTGGAGAAGAATTTTCACACAAATCGCAAACCAAGTAATTAATTATTGTACTATTATTTAAGATGTTATTATAAGAATCTAATCGCAATACGGAATACAATTCATCCAAATGATTATCTAAAATTCCTAAAGAAATAGCATCTTCTATATCACGGCCTATATACGAAATTTTATCAGCAATTTTTACAACACATGCTTCCCATGTATATGGGGCATACTGGTTAGGTCGTGTGTACTCGTCTAAATCGATAAATTCATCTCTTGGTCGTATTGCGTTTTCATTTATTTCTCCACAATGTGAAATGATTCCATCTCTAATGCCATAACATAAATTTAAATTTTTCTTATAGCCATTATGTCCTTCTAAAAGCTCAATGTCGTCAACAAAATGTAATCCGTTTTTTTCATGCCAAAATGTAGTGTTTAAATCTCTTTTAGATATAGTTGAAAGGATTGCTTCACCCTCATGACCAAAAGGACTATGACCTAAATCATGAGCAACAGCAATTGCTTTTGTAAGTTCAGTGTTTAAACCTAAATGACTTGCTATAGTATAACTAATAGATTCCACATGAGTTACATGCTCAATTCTTGTGCATATATGGTCGCTTTCAGGAGAAAAAAATACTTGTGTTTTATGTTTTAACCTTCTATATGCATTAGAATGTATGATACGAGTATAATCTCTATCAAATTCAGTTCGTATATCATTATCTCTTTTTTCAACAGGTGTAACTCGAGATATAATATTTTCCCACTTAGGATTGTTAGCATTTGCTGCATAATTTTTAAAAGAATTTACCATTTTTAACCTCCGTTCTGAATGTAAATAAAGTGTATAATAAAAAAACAAAAAAGTCTACTATAAAATAAAAATTATCTTGACTAACAATATAAAAATAGTATAATAAACGTAGCAAGGAGGAGATAAAATGTTTAATTTAGTAAGAGATGATTTTGATGAAAATTCAGATGATATATTAAATTCAATAAATAAAATGTTGGAGAAAAACAGACAACAATCAGAAGAAAATACAAGCAAAAAAGAAGGAGAAGAATAAGATGGGAAAATTATTCGTTATAGATGGAACTGATGGAAGCGGAAAACAAACACAATTTCAAAAATTACAAGAAAGATTACAAGAAGATGGCATTGACTATAGAGTTGTAAGTTTTCCTAATTATGATAGCCCAAGCTCATCATTAGTGAAGATGTATCTATCAGGAGAATTTGGAGAAAATGCAAAAGATGTAAGTCCATATATTGCATCAACCTTTTATGCAGCAGATAGATATGCAACATTTAAAACAGGATATCAAAAATATTATAATGAAGGTGGAATAATATTAGCAGACAGATATACAACAGCTAATATGGTACATCAAGCCGGAAAAATAAAAGATGAACAAGAAAGAGAAAAATTTTTAAATTGGCTTTGGGATTTCGAATTTAATTTATATGGTTTACCAGTACCAAGTGAAGTATTTTTTCTAAATATGCCAGTAGAAAAATCGCTAGAATTAATGGCCAACAGAGAAAATAAATTTACGCATGAAGAGAAAAAAGACATACACGAAAGAGATAAGAACCACTTAATAGATGCATATGAAGCAGCATGTGATGTTTCTAAAAAGTATAATTGGTATGAAATTAAATGTGTAAAAGATAATGAAATTAGAGCAATAGATGATATACATGAAGAGATTTACAACGAAATAAAAAAACATATATAATTTATAAAATATCTCATTAGATGCAAATCCTATTTTGTATCTGATGGGATTTTTTATTGTATAGAAAAATTAATTTTTCTATACAATAAAAAAGCTATAATCGCTATTGCCCTTGAGATTTTCTCCTTATAGTCGAAAACTCAAATCGGCGAGAAGAAAATGTGGCAAAGCCACTTTTTTTAGTCAATTTACATAAAAGACTTGAATTCCTACTAAAATAGTAGTACAATATAAACGCTTCAAAAACAAGCAAAAGAAGGGATGAGATTTATGAAAATATCAACTAAAGGAAGATATGCATTAAGAGTAATGATAGATTTAGCAGAAAATAATGACGGAAACTATATTTCATTAAAAGATATATCAACAAGACAAGGGATTTCTAATAAGTATTTAGAACAAATTGTTGCGTTATTAAATAAAGCAGGATGTTTAAAAACTGCTCGAGGAAATAATGGAGGATATAAGCTAGCTAGAAAACCAGAAGAATACAAAGTTGGAGAAATTTTAAGAGCATCAGAAGGAGACTTGGCACCAATTACATGCTTAGCAGAGGACGGAGACTGTAGCCAAAAAGGTGGCTGTAAAACATTGTTTTTTTGGGAAGGACTAGACAAAGCAATTAATGACTATATAGATAGTGTAACTTTAGCGGATTTTCTAAAATAAATTTAATATATATGAAGGTAACAAAATCAAAAAATAGAAAATATTTAAAACAAAAATAAGATTAATTTTATATAAAAAGGAGAGCATAAATGAGTAACTTACTAGAAATAAAAGATTTATATGTAAATGCAGGAGAAAAAGAAATATTAAAAGGATTAAATTTAGAAATAAAAAAAGGTGAAACACACGTAATTATGGGACCAAATGGTGCAGGAAAATCAACACTTGCAAATGTTATATTAAACAATCCTGAATATAAAAAAATAAGTGGAAATGTAACATTTGAAGGTGATAATATAAATGACTTACCAACACACGAAATAGCACAAAAAGGAATATTTATGTCATTCCAAACACCAGAAGAAATACCAGGAATTTCTACGATGAACTTTTTAAAATATGCTAAAAATAAAATAACTGGAAAACCTGTAAAAATATTTGAATTAAAAAAAGAAGTGGAAAAAGATATAGAAGAACTAAACATGAATCCACATTTAATTCAAAGAAATTTAAATGTAGGATTTTCTGGCGGAGAAAAGAAGAAAAACGAAATATTACAAATGCTTGTATTAAAACCAAAACTTGCCATATTAGACGAAACTGATTCAGGACTTGATGTAGATGCAATAAAAACAGTTTCAAAAGGTATAAAAATGTACCATAACGATGATAATGGAGTTTTGATAATTACTCATAATACACGTATATTAGAAAGTTTAAAAGTGGACTATGTTCATATAGTAGTAGATGGAAAAATAGTAAAAACAGGAGATGCAAGCTTAGCTAAAGAAATTGAAGAAAACGGATACGAAAAATACAAAAATTAAACTATCATGCTAAAACAGGACTAAAAGGAGGAAGAGCGTGAAGACACAGATTGAAGATATAAACAGAAATGTATATGATATAAAAAATGCAGATGAATATGACTTCAAGATGCAAAAAGGGCTTAATAAAGAAATAGTAGAAGAAATATCAAAACAAAAAAATGATCCGGATTGGATGAGAGAAATAAGACTAAAAGCTTTAGAAACATATGAAAAGCTAGAATTACCAACATGGGGACCAGACTTGTCTGAATTAAAAATGGACGAAATTGCAACATATGTAAAGCCTAAATCAAAACTAAATCATAATTGGGAAGATGTACCAGAAGAAATTAAGGATACATTTGATAAATTAGGAATTCCTGAAGCTGAAAAAAAATCACTTGCGGGAGTTGGAGCTCAATATGATTCAGAAGTTGTATATCACAGCATGAGGGAAGATTTAAAGAAAAAAGGTGTAATTTATACAGATATGGAAACGGCTGTAAGAGAATATCCTGAAATTGTGAAAAAACACTTTATGAAATGTGTTCCAATAAGCGACCACAAATTTGTTGCATTACATGCTGCTGTATGGTCAGGTGGTTCATTTGTATATGTTCCTGAAGGGGTAGATGTAGAAATACCGCTACAGTCATATTTCAGATTAAATTCACCAGAATCAGGACAATTTGAACACACATTAATTATTGTAGAAAAAGGGGCAAGACTGCATTTTATAGAAGGATGTTCAGCACCAAAATACAACAAAGTTAATTTACACGCAGGATGTGTAGAATTATATGTAAAAGACGATGCCTATTTAAGATATTCAACAATAGAGAACTGGTCAAAAAATATGATGAACTTAAATACTAAAAAAGCACTTGTAGGGAAAAATGCACAAATAGACTGGGTAACAGGGTCTTTTGGCTCTAAAGTTTCTATGTTATACCCAATGAGTATTTTAAATGGTGAAGGTGCAAAAACAGAATACACAGGAATTACATTTGCTGGGGGAAATCAAGATTTAGACACAGGATTTAAAGTAGTACATAATGCACCCAATACATCATCAGTTGTAAATTCCAAATCAATATCAAAAGATGGAGGTTCATGTACATATAGAGCATTGGTAAGAATAAACGAAAATGCAAAGAATTCAAAATGTAGTGTTAGTTGTGAATCTCTTATGTTAGATGATATATCAAGATCAGACACAATACCTGTAAATGATGTAAGAACAGATGAAGTTGAATTTTCGCACGAAGCTAAAATTGGCAAAATAAGTGATAAAGAAATCTTTTATTTAATGTCAAGAGGACTATCAGAAGAAGATGCAAAAGCTATGATAGTAAGAGGATTTGCATATCCTGTATCAAAAGAACTTCCGGTAGAATATGCAGCCGAGATGAACCAATTAATAAACATAGAATTAGAAGGGAGCATAGGATAATGAATAAAATAACGATAAATGACACACCAATACGAACATCAAGAAATTTTAAAATAAATAATATCACAATAGATGCTCCGGAAATTCCTGAAAAGATAAAAGAATTTGAAAACGTAGAAATAAAGTCATTATCCACAATTTGCGATAAAAATGTGGATAACGTACAACTTACATATGGGATAGGAGACGAACAAGAAAAAGAAATTAACAGTAGAGCTAATCAAATTGCAAAATTTAATATAGAAAAACAAGACGAGATAAAAATAGTATATACATTTGATGATAATAACAGATATTTAATAAATAACTTAGAATTTAATGTGAATAAAAATGCCGATATAATTGTAGAATATAGAAGTAATACAGATTTAGAATGCTATCATAATGGAAAGATAAGAATAGTAGCAGGTAAAAATGTACAAGTAAATGTTACAATTATAAACTTTTTGAATAAACAGAGTACAAATTTTGACTCAATAGAAAATGAAATAAAAGATAATGCTACTTTAAATTATACAATTGTGGATATTGGTGGAAAATACAGTATAACAAATTATTATTCAAATGTAATAGGAAAAGAAGCTAAAAACAGTATAAAAACAGTATATTTAGGAACAGACAATCAAATAAAAGATATAAATTATATAGCAGAATTAAGAGGTCAAAAAACTCATATGGAAATGGACTTACAAGGGGCTTTAAAAGATAACAGCAAAAAGAATTTTAAAGGAACAATAGATTTTAAAAAAGGATCTAAAAAAGCAAAAGGACATGAAAATGAAGAATGTATGATGTTATCAGGAAAGGCAAAATCATTAGCTCTTCCAATGTTATTGTGTACTGAAGAAGATGTAGAAGGGGAACACAGCACATCATCAGGAAAAGCTGATGAAAAAGAATTGTTTTATATTATGAGTAGAGGACTTAGTAAAAATGAAGCCATTAAATTAATGGTAAAAGCAAAATTCTATGACATAATTGAAAGAATTCAAGATGAAAACTTAAAAACAGAGGTTATAGAGGAAATAGATAGGAGATTAGATTAATGAGAAGAGAAGATTTCCCAATTTTAAATAATAGAGAAATGGCATATTTAGACAATGGAGCAACAACACAAAAACCAAAACAAGTGTTAGAAGCATTAAAAAAATTCTATGAAAATGAAAACGCAAACCCTCATAGAGGGGCGTATGCATTAAGTATGGAAGCTACTGAAGCATATGAAAATACAAGAAATAAGATAGCTAAATTTATAAATGCAAAAAATTCTGAAGAAATAATTTTTTCTAAAAACGCAACAGAAAGCTTAAACTTGATTGCATATTCATATGGGTTAGATAATTTAAAAGAAAATGACGAAGTTGTATTATCAATAATGGAACATCATTCTAATATAGTACCATGGCAATATGTAACTAAAAAAACAAAAAGTAAACTAAAATATATGTATATAAATGATGATTTTGAAATTTCAAAAAAAGAAATTGAAGAAAAAATTACGGATAAAACAAAAATTGTTGGGATTACACATGTATCAAATGTTTTAGGAACAATAAACCCTGTAAAAGATATTATAAAATATGCTCATGAAAAAGGAGCAATTGTAATATTAGATGCATCACAAAGTATTCCACATTTTAAAATAGATGTACAAGATTTAGATGCGGATTTTGTGGTGTTTTCTGGACATAAAATGTTAGCGCCACTTGGAATTGGTGTACTATACGGAAAAAAAGAATTATTACAAAAAATGAACCCATTTTTAATGGGAGGGGATATGATAGAATACGTTCATGAGCAAGAAACAACATTTGCACCATTACCTAATAAATTTGAAGCGGGAACACAAAACGTAGAAGGAGTAGTTGGCTTAGGAGCTGCTATAGACTATATAAACAAAATAGGATATGAAAATATAGAAAAAGAAGAAAAAGAATTAACAGCATATGCAAGAAAAGAATTAGAAAAATTAGACTTTTTAGACTTATATTTAACACCTAATGAAGAAAATCACTCATCTGTATTTTCATTTAATATAAAAGGAATTCATCCACATGATGTTGCATCAATTTTAGACACAGAAGGAGTATATGTAAGGTCAGGAAATCATTGTGCACAACCACTTCTAAGATATTTAGGAATAGACTCAACATGTAGAGCAAGTCTATATTTTTATAACACAAAAGAAGAAATAGACAAATTAATAAAAGCATTAATAAAAACAAATAACATATTTGCAAGATTTAAAAAATGAGAATTTTAGATTGAAATACAAGTCTTTTTTCTTATTTTCAAAAAACAAACTAATTAGGGAGCGCTTCTAAAGTGAACATTTTTGATAAATTAATAAAATAAAATTTAGTGCCAAAGAAAATGTCCACTTTAGAAACGCCCCCTAATTAGATAAAGGAAGGAATAGTAAAATGGATAATATTGATGACATATATAGTGATATGATAATTGAATATGGAATAAATCCACCACATAAAGAAAAACTAAAAGAAAGCGATTATTGCGAATTAGGACACAACCCAAATTGCGGAGATGAAATTCAAATCGAGTTAAAATTAAACGGAGATATTATAGAAAATATGGCATTTACAGGGCATGGATGTGCAATATCTCAAAGCTCAACTGCAATAATGATAGAGGTTTTGAAGGGAAAAACTATAAAAGAAGCAAAAGCTATAATAGAAACTTTTATAAAAATGATAAGAAGAGAAATAACAGACGAAAAAGAATTAGAAAAATTAGAAGATGCAATAGCATTTAAAAATATAGCAAATATGCCAGCAAGAGTAAAATGTGCGTTACTTGCATGGCACACATTAGAGGAGTTATTAGAGAAAAATGGAAAATAAAAAAGTACTACTAGGGATGAGCGGAGGTGTTGATAGCTCTGTATCAGCCCTAATTTTAAAAGAACAAGGATATGATGTAATAGGGATAACATTAGAATTATTTTCTAATTCATGTAGTGATAATAAAACATCAAAAGAAGCAAAAGAATTATGTGAGAAAATGAGAATACCACATATCACGTATGAACAAAAAGAAAAATTCAAAAAATGTGTTATAGATCATTTTATAAGTGAATATTCAAAACAAAGAACACCGAATCCATGTATAGAATGTAATAAATATTTAAAATTTGGGGCAATGTATGAAAAGGCAAAGGAATTAGGCTGTGAATATATTGCAACAGGACATTATGCAAGGATGGTATATTCAGAAGAATTTAATCGTTATGCAATAAAAAAAGCAAAATGCATAGCAAAAGATCAAAGCTATGTATTATATAGTATGCCAAAAGAACTACTAGGTAAAGTGATTTTTCCATTAGGTGAATTTGAGTCTAAAGAAAATGTAAGAAAAGTAGCATCAGACAAAAAAATGGCCGCAGCTAACAAGCCTGATAGTGAAGATATATGCTTCATACCAGATGGTGATTATGTTAAATTTTTGGAAACGAACTCAAACTTGAAACCAAAAAAAGGAAAAATTGTTACAAAAAATGGAACAGTATTAGGAGAGCATAAAGGATTATATAAATACACAATAGGGCAAAGAAAAGGTCTAGGTATCAGCTACAAAGCACCTTTATATGTTATTGGGTTCAACAAAGAAAGAAATGAGGTAATTGTTGGAGAAAAAGAAGAAATATATAGTACAAGTATGTTAGTAAATAATATAAACTTGTTGTTAGTAGATGAGATACAAGATAAAATGAGAGTTGCCGTAAAAACAAGATATTCAAGTAAAGAGGAAATGGCAACAATAGAAATGAAAGGAACAGACTTAATAGAAGTAACGTTTGATAATCCAGTAGCACGAATTACACCAGGGCAATCAGCGGTATTTTACATAGAGGATTTAGTTTTAGGGGGAGGAAAAATAAAAGAAGCCACTTAAACTACCTGCTCAAAACTATTAAGCAAGGAGGAACTAAGGTGAAAGCATTAGTAACAGGAGCTTCATCAGGAATTGGAAAAGATATTGCGAGAATACTAAATGCAAAAGGTTATGATTTAGTATTAATTGCAAGAGATGAAGAGAAATTACAAGAAACTAAAAAAGAATTAGAGAATATAAAAAGTAATAAAATTGATATAATTTCTATGGACCTAACAGATGAAGAAAACTGCAAAAAATTGGCAGAAAAAGTGAAAGATGTTGATGTATTAATAAATAATGCCGGTTTTGGAGATTGTGGTAAATTTGATGAAACAAATTTAGATAAAGATATTGCAATGATAAAAACTAATGTAATAGCATATCATATTTTAACCAAATTATATTTAAAACAAATGAAAGAAAAAGACAGTGGTAAAATATTAAATGTTGCCTCAATAGCAGGATTTATGCCAGGCCCATTAATGACAACATATTATGCAACAAAAAATTATATAGTAAGATTATCAGAAGCAATAAGAGAAGAACTAAAAAAAGATAAATCAAATGTACAAATTAGTATATTATGCCCAGGTCCAGTAGAAACAAATTTTAATAAAGTTGCAAATGTAAAATTTAAATTAAGAGAAGCTAATAGCCAACAAGTAGCAAAATATGCAATAAAAAAGCTAGAACAAGGAAAATTCTATATAGTACCAGGATTAGACGTAAAATTTGCAAGATTAGGAGCAAAAATAGTACCATCTAATTTATTAGCTAAAATAACATATAAAGTACAAAAAAGAAAATTATCTAAGTAGAGAACTTTATAGTTGACAAAAGCAAACAAACATTCTATAATACAGTTGGTGATATTATGAAAAAGCAGATATTACATGTAGATGTCAATAATGCATTTTTAAGTTGGACTGCGGTAGAAATGTTAAAAAACGGAAGTGAAACAGACATTAGAGAAATACCAGCAATTATTGGGGGAGATGAAACAAAAAGGTCGGGGATAGTTTTAGCCAAAAGCATGAAAGCAAAAGAATGTGGAATAAAAACAGCTGACACTATATACCAAGCGAGAATCAAATGCCCTAATATTAAAATATTTTCTTCAAATTTTAAAGTATATAAAAAATATTCAAATGAATTGTATAAATTGTTACTAGAATACACAGATAAAATTGAAAGATTTAGTATAGATGAATGTTTTTTAGATATGACAGAATATTTAATGAAAGATACATTATTAAACAAAGCTAAAGAAATAAGTAGAAGAGTAAAAGAAGAACTTGGGTTTACTGTAAATATTGGAGTAGCACATAACAAACTATTAGCTAAAATGGCATCAGATTTTGCAAAACCAGATAAAATTCATACATTATTTGAAGATGAAATATCAAAAAAAATGTGGCCGTTGCCAATTTCAGATTTGTTCATGCTAGGAAAGAAGTCAGTACCTAAACTTTATAATATGCAGATAAGGACAATAGGAGAATTAGCAAAAGCAGATGTAACAACACTTAGCAAAAAGTTTGGAAAACACGGAAGACAAATGTGGGAATATGCTAATGGAATAGACAATTCCGAAGTTCAATATAAGGAAGAAAAACCTAAATGTATTGGAAATTCTATAACATTGTCAGAAAATATAACAGAAATAGAAAAACTACAAGAAATTTTATTAGCTCTAGCAGAACAAGTTTCATATAGATTACGAAAGCATGATTTATTAGCTAATACTGTAAGGGTACAACTTAGAACTAAAGATTTTCAGGATACATCACATCAAAGTAAACTAGCAGTTGCATCGTCAACAACAAGAGAGATTTATCAAAAAGCGAAAGAATTATTAGCTCAAATGTTTCATAGACATATGTCAATTAGGTTGATAGGATTATCAGTTGACAATTTGATAGAGAAAAATAATATACAAATGTCTTTGTTTAATCAAAATTCAAATGAAAAACAAGAAAAACTAGATAAAGTTGTTGATGAACTAAAAAATAAATATGGATATAATTCTGTAACAAGAGCGGGAAAAATGAATACAAAAATTAATTTTAAATAGAAGATACTATAAATTGCTTGATTAAAGAATGCACATGAGTTATAATAAAATATATTATTATGACATATTAAATTATAGGAGAAAAATATGTGGAAAAGAAAAGAATTAAAGAAACAAGCAAAGCAAACAATTAAAAAGAATTATTGGACTGCTGTTGTAGTATGCTTTTTAATAGCGATTTTAACAGGAGAATTTGGAGCATCTATAAATGGGAATAGTGCCAAAGAGGAAAATTTGTCGCCAGATTATGCAATAATGCAAAATCAACTTATTATGAATGAACAAATTAAACAAGAAGAAGTTCAAAAAGTGAAAGAAAAACAGCAAAAGATAGAAGAATTTAAAAATTCTTTAACAGACATGCAATTAAGAGTGGCCAATGGTGTAAATACTAATATTAATAGTATGACGAGGTCGCAAAAATATATATTTAAAATATGGGATGCTATTAAATTGTTTATGGCAAATCAAACTGTGTTAGCAGTTGGACTTGTAATAGCTTCAATAATAGCGATACTATATTTAATATTAATAGCAGAGCCTCTAATTGTTGCAGAAAGAAAATATTTTTTGACTGCACGCGACGGGGAAAATACCCGTATGGGTGTAATGAAAGAAATATTTAGAAGAGGAAGTTGGAGTAATGTTACACTAATTATGCTTCTAAAAAATATATACAATTTTTTATGGTTCTTTACAATAATAGGTGGATTTATCAAAGCTTATGAATATAGAATGATACCATATATATTAGCAGAAAATCCTAAGATGGATAGAAAAGAAGTGTTTAAAAAATCCAAGGAAATGATGAAAGGAAATAAATGGAGAACATTTATACTTGATGTATCATTTATTGGTTGGATAATATTATCTGTATTAACAGGAGGTTTATTAGGAATTTTCTATGTAAATCCATATAGAGTAGCTACTTCAGTAGAGTTATATGAAAAATTGAAATTAAATGAAAATTAAATTGTGCCATATTTAGTAATAAATGAATTTTGCTAAATATGGCTATTATTATATTGCGAAAAAAATAAGATATAATCGAAAAAGAAAGAATATTGCGATGAAAAGAACTTGAAAATATTGGAAAATAGTAGTATGATATAAAAACGGCACTAAAGAAAGAGAAAGGGGAAAAAAGATGAATATATTTTTTGGAGGAACATTTATTAAGAAAGAAAAATTAGAAGAGGCAGGTGTAAAACATCCAATAAAATTAGAGTACTATAAGATTATAAATGAAGATGAATTTATAAATAAGGATAAAGCAAAATATGGAATAAAAGTAGTAAAAACTGAATATATGGATAATGACGTAAAAACAGAAAATAAAGAAATTAGGCATTTATCTAATAATGAACAGCAAACAAATGAAATGCTAGGGTTATTAAAAAGAAATGAAGTAACACCGATATGTGTACAAGATATAATAAGTGATTTTCAATATCTGTAAAAAAATATTGAAACAGTACAAATAAAAAGAAAAAACTTGCAAAATACTAAAATATAAGCTAGAATAAGTTATAGTGAATAAAAGGAGAATTTAGGAGGAATATATGGCAGACAAATTGATAATCGTAGAATCACCAGCTAAAGCGAATACGATTAAGAAATTTTTAGGTGGTAGTACAAAGGTTGTAGCATCAATGGGACATATAAGAGACTTACCAAAATCAAAGTTGGGTGTAGATATAGAAAACGATTTTGAGCCAGAATATATAAATATACGTGGCAAAGGAGATTTAATAAAATCACTAAAAAAAGATGCAAAACAAGCTAAAAAAATATACTTAGCAACTGACCCTGACCGTGAAGGAGAAGCAATTGCATGGCATTTAGAACATATTTTAAAAGATGAAAATGATAAAATAGTTAGAGTAACATTTAACGAAATAACAAAAGGGGCAGTGCAACAAGCAATAAAAGAACCAAGAACTGTGGATATAAATGTAGTAGATGCTCAACAAGCAAGACGTGTACTAGATAGAATTGTGGGATATCAAATCAGTCCACTACTATGGAAAAAAGTAAAAAGAGGATTATCAGCAGGACGTGTGCAATCAGTGGCAGTAAAGTTGATAGTCGATAGAGAAGAAGAAATAGAAAAATTTATTCCCGAAGAATATTGGAATATCTATGCAAATTTAGAAGATGAGACAAGTAAAAAACAATTTGAAGCTAGATTTCTTGGACACAAAGGTAAAAAATTAGAAATACATAAAAAAGAAGAAGTGGATGAGATTTTAAATAATATTGAAAATGCAAAATATATTGTGAAAGAAGTAAAAAGAGGAGAAAAGAAAAGAAATGCAGCTCCACCATTTACTACAAGTACAATGCAACAAGAAGCTTCAAGAAAATTAGGTTTTACTTTAAAGAAAACAATGTCTGTTGCTCAAACTTTATATGAAGGAGTAAAAATACCAGAAAAAGGTTCTGTTGGATTAATAACTTATATGAGGACTGATTCAACGAGAATATCAGAAGTAGCAAGACAAGCTGCAAAAGAACATATAGTAAAAACATATGGAGAGCAATATTATGAGAACAGATATTATAAAAGTAAAAAAGATTCTCAAGATGCTCACGAAGCTATAAGACCAACATATGCAGACTTAGAACCTGATAGAATAAAAGAATCACTTACAAATGATCAATATAAATTATACAAATTAATTTATAACAGATTTATGGCAAGTCAAATGGCTTCAGCAATTTATAACACTATGGCAGTTACAATAGATGCTAATGATTATACATTTAAAGCTAATGGTCAAAGTATTAAATTTAAAGGATTTATGACATTATATGTAGAGGGAACAGATACTGAAGAGCAAGAAGCAGGAATGTTACCAAACTTAGAAGAAAATCAAGAAGTAAAGAAAATAAAAATAAATCCAAAACAAAGTTTTACAGAACCACCAGCAAGATATACAGAAGCAAGTTTAGTAAAAGCTTTAGAAGAAAAGGGAATAGGGAGACCTAGTACATATGCTCCTACAATTACAACAATTTTAGAAAGAAGATATATAGAAAAACAACAAAAACAATTAGTTCCAACTGAACTTGGAAAAGTTGTAAATAAATTGCTTATAGAAAATTTTAAAGATATAATCAATGTGGAATTCACAGCACATATAGAGCATCAATTTGACGAAATAGCAGAAGGAAATGAGCAATGGAAAAAAATGATTAGAGAATTTTATGGACCATTCAAAAAAGAGTTAGACAAGGCAGAAGAAAATCTTGAACATGTTAAAATCGAAGACGAAGTATCAGATATTCCATGTGATAAATGTGGAAGAATGATGGTTTATAAATATGGACGATTTGGAAAATTTTTAGCATGCCCAGGATATCCTGAATGTAAGAATACCAAAGCAATTGTTCAAACAATAGATGTGCCATGTCCAAAATGTGGAGGAGTAGTACAGGTAAGAAAAACCAAGAGAAATAGAAATTATTATATATGTGAAAACAATCCTAAAACATGTGATTTTATATCTTGGAATAAACCAAAACCAGGAGAAGAGTGGAAACCAAAAGAAGATAGCCAAGAGGAAAAGCAAAGTAAAAAAGGAATTAAGAAACAAAAGAAGTAGATTTTATACTACTTCTTTTGTTTTATGGAGGCGACACCCGGATTCGAACCGGGGATCGAGATTTTGCAGACCTGTGCCTTACCACTTGGCTATGTCGCCGAATACTAAATTTTGTTGGAGCAGGTAGTGGGAATCGAACCCGCAACTAAACCTTGGCAAGGTTTTATTTTACCATTAAACTATACCTGCATTTGTTTGCTTTTCTTTTATATAATATGCTTGAGCACTTAAAATGATACCAAAAATCAGATATATTGTCAAGTATTATGAGAGATTTTATAATGATTTTGAGAAGGAAAGAAAAAAGTTATTCGAATTTAGGCGATATATAAGAAATAGATTTTATTTAAGTAAAAGATGTGATAAAATTATAGAAGAAAAAACAATTTTTATATAACAGTTTTTTAGGAAAGGAAGTATAGTATGAATATAGTAATAAAAAAATTTGAAGAGCTAAGTATAGATGAGTTGTATGAGTTGTTAAAAATTAGAGTTAATGTTTTTGTAGTAGAACAAAAGTGCCCATATCCTGAAGTAGATGACAGAGACAAACATGCATACCATGTCTATATACAAGAAGGAGGAGAAGTAAAAGCATATTTAAGAGTGTTAGAAGCGGGAGTCTCATTTGATGAAGTTTCAATAGGAAGAGTGCTTACTACGGAACGAGGAAAAGGATATGCTAATATTCTTTTAAAAGAAGGAATAAACGTAGCAAGAGAGAAGCTGAACGCAGATAAAATAAAAATAGAAGCACAAACATATGCAAAAAGTATGTATGAAAAATTTGGATTTAAAGTTGTATCTGATGAATTTTTAGAAGATGGAATACCACATGTTCAAATGATATTAAATATGTCTAAAAATGAAAAGTAAACGATTATAATACACATCATATTTGCTACAACCACGAACTAATACTTGATTTTTATCTTCTTTTTTGTTAAAATTACCTTTTGTAGATTAAAAAGGAATTTAACAAAAGGAGGAAGAAATGAAAAAAATTAATGTAAAAACAATTTTTAAAAATTTGTTTATGATAGCATGTATTATTGTTGCAGTTAGTTTATGCTCAGCAATTTTCGGTTCAAACAATTCTCTAACGTGGGTAGGAACGATTGTTGCTGTGATGCTATATTGGGACTTAAATATAGGTATAAATAAAAAACAAGCTCCACTCGTGATTTTTTTATTGTTTATTTTTTCAGGAATAGCCAATAGAATTGCAGAATTTAATCCATTTATCGGAATATTTATAAACTTAATATCAATATTTAGTATTACATATATACTATCAGCAAAACCAGAATATAAAGCATATATACCATTAATATTGATATATATATTTGACCAGTCAAATGTAGCTGTAGGGCATGACTTTTATGTAAGGATGATAAGCTTAGCGCTAGGTGGAATTATTACAGCGTGTGTGTACTATTTTAGGCATAGAAAGATAGAAGAAGAATTTAAAACAATGAAAGAGCATATCAAGAGTATAGATATCACTTCACCAAGATTTATAATATCACTTAAAATGGCGTTAGGAGTAAGTATTGCAATATTGATAGGAACGCTAATTGGTGTTCAAAGAACAATGTGGATATCAATATCAGTAATGTCATTAACTCAATTAGAAGAAGAAGCAACGAAAGAGAGATTTAAACATAGAATAATTTATACAATAATTGGAGTTATAGCATTTGTGCTATTATTCCAAGTATTAATTCCAGAAAAATATGAAGGCTTGGCAAGTATTGCACTAAGTTACATTTATACATTTATAGAAAGTTACAAGCATAAAATGATCTTTATTACTGTAAGTGCGTTAAGTGCATCTATGGTAGTGTTTGATCCAACAACAGCAATTGAAACAAGAGTTATATTAATTATAGTAGGATGCTTACTTGCTGTGGCAGTAAGCAAAGTAGATTTTCAAACAATGCTTAACAACATTAAAAAGAAATATCAAAAACGAGAATGTACAGAAAATATTGAATAATGATTATCCCCCAGTTATACTGGGGGACTTTTCCTAATATATAAAACCTTATTGTACACAATTTTACTAACGTAAAATTGGCACACGAACAAATTAACGGAAAGCCTAAGAGAAAGATAAAATTATGCTAATTTAATGGCTTTCCGATTTATTCTATTTATGAATGAGGCGAATCGAAAATAAGTTTAACAATAGAATTACAAATTTCATTTTCTGATAAATTACTATTAGAGCTTATCCACCATATTAAAGTGGAGATGAGACCACCTGCATAAAAGTGAGACATTACATGAACATCTAAATTATGATTAATACCTTGATTTTCTTCCTTTTCCAATATAAAAGTAATATGATGTACACAAGTATTCATAAAAACTTCGGTAAGGGAATTTTCAGAATTGTGTTTTAAAACATTCTTAAAGACTGTCTTTTTTTCAGAAATGTATTCTAATAAGCTGGTTATCAAATTAGTATAAAACTCGCGTGTAGTAGTATAACTATCTTTATGAATTTTTTCTATTAATTCTTGTTCGAGATCATGGATACAAAATTCTAGCAGCTCATATTTATCTTGAAAATGGTGGTAAAAAGTAGTTCTATGAATCATAGCATCATTACAAATATCATTAACTTTGATTTCTTCAAATGGTTTTTTGGCTAGTAAATTAAATAATGCATTTTTTAATAAAATATACGTTCTTTGAACTCTTAAATCTTTCATTTTTTCTATTACTCCTTTTTTAGGTACAAATCTAGTTAAAAAGGAAATATAATTCATTTTTCAACCTTATACCTTTTATTAAACTATTTACTATAAATTATAAATCATTTTTATACACATGTAAAGATAATATACAAATGTATATACAATTTCAAAAAAATGTATAATATCCTACACAAGTAGAAAAAATGTTGTTGCAAAAATTTAAAATCTTCTTATAATAAATAAGTGAAATATATAAAGGAGGTCTAAATATGGACAGGAAAAAAGTGATGAAATGGATTATAATTATTGCTATTATTGTAATACCCGTAATGTATAGCTTTTTTTATTTAAAAGCATTTTGGGATCCATATGGCAATTTACAAGATATGAAAATAGCAGTTGTGAATTTGGACGAAGGAGATGAAAGCGAAAACATAGGAAGTAAGCTGGTTCAAACGCTAAAAGATAAAGATGTAATGTCGATACAAGAAATAAACAATGCAGATGAAGCACAAAAAGGATTAGTGGCTCAAGATTATTATGCTACAATAACTATACCAAAAGATTTTACAAAAACATTAAATAATGCAGAAAATAAAGATAGGCAAATTTCTACAATAACATATTCACCAAATCAAAAGGATAATTATTTAGCATCTCAAATGATAAACCAAGTAGTAAATGCAGTGGAAAAAGAAGTAAAAGCAGAAGTTTCACAAAAGGTAGTAGCAACATTATCAGATGAATTAAGAAGCGTTCCAACAAAAATGCAAGAAATAGCAAATGGTGCAATTGAACTAAATGCAGGAGCAAACAAATTAAACAATGGCTTACAACAATTACAAAATGGAACAAAAACACTAGAATCAAGCTACAATCAATTTGATGCTGGAGTAGATAGTGCTGCAAAAGGTGGAAAAGACTTAAACAGCGGACTTACAGCATTACAAAATGGAGCTGATAAATTATATGCAGGCACAAGTAAATTGGTAGATAGTACAAAAGATTTATCAAAACTAGGAAGCGGAGTAAGTCAACTTAAGAATGGAGCAAATGAATTAAATTCAGGAGTAAACGCATATGTAACAGGCGTAAATCAAGCAATATCAACTGTAAGTACTACAGTAAATACAACAACTACTCAAGTAAAGACTTTAGCAACAGATTTGCAAGCATTTGCTTCTAAAAATCCGGAAGTAATGCAAGATGCAACATTTCAAAAAGTGATGAAAGATTTAAAACAAATGAGTTCATCATCAGCTGATTTATCAGGACTTGCAACATTAAAAGCTAAGGGAACAGAATTAAAAAAAGGTGCTAGCAAGCTAGACGAAGGAATACAAACATTAGCTAACCAAACATCAAAAATAAGCGAATTACAATCAGGAATAAAAAGCTTAAATACAGGAATGTTAGAATTAAAACAGGGGCTTAGCACAGCCAAAGAAGGAAGCAATACGTTACAAACAGGGTTAACAACATTAAGTAGTAGCTCAAAACAAGTGAAAGATGGAATAAATCAATTAAACAGTGGAGCAAGTGAAGCATATACAGGAAGCACTACATTAACAGATGGAACAAACACTTTTAAAAATGAAATAGAAAATGGAATTACAGATACTAATACACAATTAGAAAAATTAGACGGATTAGATACATATGTAAAAGAACCAGTAAAAGTAGAAGAAGTAGATTATGGAAAAGTAACATCCTATGGATTAGGATTTGCACCTTATTTCATGTCAATATCATTATGGGTTGGAGGCTTAATTGCATTAGTTATGCTATATAATGATCCTGAAAATAGATTTAAGTTAATGGGCAAAAATGCAAAAAATCCATATTTAAGAACAGCGCTATATATGTTGATTGCAGCTGCTCAAGGGGTTATACTAGGATTTTTATTAAAACTAGGATTGGGTTATTCTGTAACTAATATGGCATTGTATTATGGAACCTGCATGTTGATATCAATGACATTTACAAGTATAATATTATTTTTAATTGAAAACTTTGGCGATGTAGGAAAATTTTTATGTATATTGTTATTAGTTTTACAATTAGCAGCAAGTGGTGGAACATTCCCAATAGAAACAGTTCCAAGCTTCTTCAGAAGTATATATGCATATATGCCAATGAATTATAGTATTAGATTAATTAAAGAAGCGACTATTAGTATAGATACTGGAATGATATTACATAATGTTGCTATACTTGGGGGAATACTAATAGTATTTATCGCATTGGAACTTGGAATTCAATATATCAAAAGAAGAAAAAATAAAGTTAAAAAGACAACAATAGAAAAATGTGAAGAATAAACAAAAAATGAGTACAAAATAAAAGAGGTAACTAAAAATTTTAGCTACCTTTTTTTTCTATATATTATTTATTTCTTTAAAAAATTCATATTCTGTTCCTTCAGTTGTTTTTCCTTTATACGAATATCCGTCATAAATGCCATCTAAGTTAACTCCGAGCTTCATATTGCATGCAAATTTTTCATTTGCATTATTTATAATGTGAATAGTAAAATTTAAATCATAATTAATATTTTCTAAATTTACATTAGCTTCTTTTAAAACTTTACCATTAAACGAAATTGTTTTGGATGTATCTGAAATAGAATAATTTGTAAGTAAATCCTTATTCAAATAACCTAAAGATATTGGGTTTGAACAGTCAGCAAAAAATGTGGGGTCATCATAATTATTACTTTCATTTTCTTCATTTGTATTAATAATCTTAAAATCTATTCGGTTATTTAAAGACTGTTTAATTTCTTGATATTCTCCGAAATGTAATGGATTTTTATAATTTAAAAGTTTATTTCCATTTTCAGCTTTTGTTGTCATAGAAATATTATCGATATATAATTCTTTAACAGTGTTTTCATCGTTTATTTCACTAGAGGCTAAACTGTTATCAATATAAATTGATATATCAGAAAATTGTGATAATGACATATTGCTCAAAGACTGATTATCAGAATTATCAACAGCATTAGCACTACTATACAATAAGATTTTTTGTATTCCAAAAATAGGTTTTTCATTCTCTTCAGATATTTCAATCATCTGATTTGCAAAATTATTCTTTGCAATCATAGAAGAGAAAACAAAAACATAATAAAGTATTAATATAACCATAGCTACAATTATTAAAATTGTAAAAGCTAGTTTTACGTTCTTTATTTTAAATTTAAAATCTTTCATTTAAAATCTTTCCTTCCCAAATGTGTGAGTTCGCAGCTTATGTATTATCTAATCTATTATATAGCATTTGCATATAATTAAACACTTTAGTGTGCCAGTCTTTATCACTAGCGTAACGAACATTTACACCTTCTAAAGTTGGTCCATTGAAATACCAACCAGCAGCTTTTTCACCATCGTAAATTTTAGTTCCAGCTGGATTTAAATAATATTTAACTAATGATTTTGCTACAGTTTCAATTCCTTCAGCATATGTATCAAATTCAAATGATGATTCATATGGAGTACTATCATAGGAACCATAGCCGAATAAATTTTTCTTATCTTGAGATATTTGTGAAGTTCCCCAAGCACTTTCATGAATTGCCATAGATGCTAAGAAAATACCATTTATATTATATTTCTTTTCCATGTTATAAAATACTTGATAATTGTCTTGGAAAATTTTATTTTTATCATTAGATAATCCTGTAAATATTTTCTTATAATCATTTAATGTTAAATCACTTGTCTTATTTAATTGCATACCGATATTTACTTTTAGTAAAATTCTTTGAATTCTATTTTTTTCTACAATACTTGGTGTAGTATAAGCTGATGTTAAATTAGCAGTTTTAATATAACCTTCTACTCCATCAAAAGATACTTTAGCCCAGTCTTCACTAGGAAGTTCTAGCAATTTGACATCTATACTTTTTTTAACTTCAGCAATGTCTGGAGATGCATCTTCTGTTTTTTCTTTTAATTTTGAAGAATTAACAAAATACATTTTGTCGCCAATATGTACTTTATGCTTGGCTAGAAATTCAGATGTACCTCGGTCTATGATTTTGGCAGTAGGTGCTAAGACATTTTCTTTTGCTAGAATAATTTCTTCAACAAAGTTTCCGTTTTCATATGTTTTAACAGCAGTAACCTTGTCCTTTCCAAGGATACCGTCTTGCTTAACAATTTCTTCACCTTTAGGCAAAGTTGCATTATCATTATATGTAGTTTCAAATTCAACATCTCTATCTTCAACAACTTGCTCTTTTACTCTATCCATACCAGCATTTTCAGAAATAATGCTTTGCATATTTAGCCTATGACGGTTAACTTCATAAGAAGCAACTGATTCTGTGTCTGATTTTGCATAACTTTCTTTAAAAGATAAATCTTTTGGGAATAATAAAGCCATTGAAACAATCAAAATTCCACAACCAGTAACAATTTGTGCCAAAGACAAATCATTAGATTTTGATATTCTATTAGAATCCTTTTTACTGTCAAACATAGAAAGTAGAGCACCAGGGCTAGATTTGATTTTATTCAAATTTCGTGTTCTATTAGTGGCTTTTTTATTTTTCTTTGCTTGTTTAGAATAAGCTTGTTGAACATTTGGGTTATTTTTTATTTCTTGTAACTCCCTAAAAACTTCTGATAAATTTCTATTTTCGTAGTTAAAAGAATTTTTATCGTCTAACATAGATTTATAATCTCTCCTTATAAATTTATACACAATTATTATATAATAACAAAGAATTAATGTCTACATATTTTGACAAAAAAACACTAGAAAAAACTAGCAATTTTATGGAATATGACAAATAAAATAAAAAAACTGTAATTATGCCTCTTTTGCTTGCAAAATCTGTAAAATAGTATATAATATTGTTGTGGAAAGAAGGTGAAAGTTTGAATTTGAAAATATTAGAAAAAAGTATAGGATATGAATTTAAAAATAAGTATCTACTTAAAAATGCATTAACACATACTTCATATGCATATGAACACGGAATAAGCAGTAACGAAAAGTTAGAATTTTTAGGTGATAGCATATTAGAATTTTTATCAAGTAAGTATATATATAATAATTATCCAAAATTAAAAGAAGGAGAAATGACTAAAGTTAGAGCAACAGTAGTGTGCGAAAAAAGCCTACATAAAATAGCAAAAATGCATAATTTTAGTGATTTCTTATATCTTGGTAAATCAGAAATAAAAACAGGAGGAAAGCAAAGACCTGCAATTTTAGCTGATAGTGTAGAAGCTGTAATTGCTGCGATATACCAAGATGGAGGTTTAGAAGAAGCAGAAAAATTTATAGTGGAAAATTTAAAATCTGCAATAGAAGAAGCCACAAAACATGTGGGAGATAAAGACTATAAAACTGTTTTACAAGAAAAGCTACAAATTCATGGCGATGTTAATATAAAATATACTATAACAAATGAAAAGGGGCCAGACCACGACAAAATATTTGAAGCAAAGGTAGAATGTGATGGCAAATTTTTAGCCAAGGGGGAAGGAAAAAGTAAAAAAGAGGCACAAATGAAAGCTGCAAAAAAGGCATTAGAAAATTTATAAAGAAAGAGGTAATCTATGAAAAAACAATATATTATACCAATATTTGTACCACATCTAGGATGTCCAAATGATTGCATATTTTGTAATCAAAAATCTATAAGTGGGCAAAAAAGTAATATGACTAAGGAAAAGGCAAAAGAAATAATAGAAAATTACCTAGAGAGTATAGACAGTGAAAATGTACGAATAGAGATAGCTTTTTTTGGAGGAAGTTTTACAGCAATAGACGTAGAAAAACAAGAAGAATTATTAGAAGTAGCAAGCCATTTTGTGCAAAGTGGGCAAGTTGAAAGTGTTAGAATTTCAACAAGACCAGATGCAATAGACAAAGAAACTTTAAAAAGACTAAAAAAATACAAAGTAAAAACAATAGAACTAGGGGTTCAGTCATCCAATAATTATATTCTTAACAGAATTAATAGGGGACATACTTTTGAAGATGTAAAAAAAGCAGCAAAGTTAATAAGATGGAATGGGTTTACATTAGGTGTTCAAATGATGGTGGGACTACCTGAAAGCACTAGAGAAGATGAAATTAATACAGCGAAAGAACTAATTAAATTAAGACCTAAAATGGTAAGAATTTATCCTGTTCTTGTAATAAAAAACACGAAACTAGAAAAAGAACTTCAAGATGAAAAATATAAAGCTTTAACAGTGGTTCAGGCGGTAGAAGTGTGTAAAGAAATTGTAAAACTATTTCATGATAAAAAAATTGATATAATTAGAATTGGACTTCAACCAACAGAAGAGATATCTGCTCCAGGAACAGAAAAAAGTGAAGTTGTAGCAGGACCATATCATCCAGCATTTAGACAGCTAGTAGAATCAGCTATGTGGTATGATGTAATTGTTGGAAAAATAAAAAAATTGAATGTAAAAGTAAAGGAAGTTCAAGTAACAGTAAACCCCAAAGATGCAAATAATGTAATAGGTCATAAAAAATACAATGTAAAAAGTTTAAAAGATACATATGACGTGGATTTAGTATTAAAGCAAGATGAAAAAATGAAACAGGGTAAATCTAAAATTGAAATTACTGAAACATATAAAAATTAATAACGAATAAATATAAAAAAATCACCAATACTAGTAAAAAATGCATAAATGGTAAAGGTGATAAAATGAAAAATTATAATAATAAAGAAATAAAAAAAATAATAATAGAGATACTAGGAACAATATTTGGTGCTTTCATAATGGCGGTTCGGGGTATCTTTATTTTTATTGCCAAATCAATTATCTTCTGGAGGGATAGCTGGAATTGCAACAATATTGTATTATTTTTTAAAAATACCTATGGGAACGGCAATCATTGCAATAAATATACCTTTATTTATATTTTCAATATACAAGGTCGGGAAGATGTTTTTTGTAAAGTCAATAATAGGAACATCAGCACTTTCAATATTTATAGATATTTTAGACAATATTAAACCCCTTACACAAGATAGATTTTTGGCTTGTGTATATGGGGGAATATTGCTAGGGCTTGGAACGGCAATGCTTCTAAAATATGAGTCTTCAACAGGAGGAAGTGATTTGGTTAGTTATATAGCTAGAAAATATAGACCTACAGTAAGAAGTGGGACAATAATTATTTTGATTGATATTGTAATTATTGCCCTAAATGTAATATTTTTCAAAGAAATTGAAATTGGCTTATATTCAGCGATTGCAATATATTTAATGGGAAAAATAATAGATATATTTTTTGAGGGAATAGATTTTACAAAGTTAATGATAATAATATCCAAAAAAAATGAAGAAATTGCAAGAGAGATAGACAAACAAGTATCAAGAGGTTCAACGGGATTATATGGAAGAGGAATGTATACCAAAGATGAAAAACTGATTTTAATGTGTGCTGCATATAGAGGAGATGTTGCTAAAATAAAAATATTATCAAAAAAGATTGATCCACAAAGTTTTATAATTATAACAAACTCTAGAGAAGTAGTGGGAGAAGGGTTTAAAGCTGATGAAAATTAATATTTTAGTACGATATTTAGAATAAAAATGGTAAAATGCTAAAATGAACTTATCCTTGAAATATCAGTAATTATATTATAAAATAAATGTGGAGGACGTAAAATATGAAAGAGCAAAAATATATATTAAAAAATGCAAATTCATTTGAACTAAAGGACATTTTTGATTGTGGGCAATGTTTTAGGTGGAATGAACAAGAAGATGGGAGCTATACAGGGATATTTAAAAACAACGTATTAAATGTTTCTAAAAAAGGAAAAGATGTTGTGTTTAAAGGTGTATGTGAAGGAAATATAGAAGAGGTTGTTATAGACTATTTTGATTTAAATAGAAACTATGAAGAAATAAAAGTAACATTAAGTAAAATTGATAGTAATATGAAAACAAGTATAGAATATGGAAAAGGTATACGAATTTTGAACCAAGATTTATGGGAAACAATAATATCTTTTATAATATCTGCTAACAACAATATTCCTAGAATAAAAGGAATAATTGAAAGACTATCAAAAAAATATGGAAATGAGATTAGATATAATAATGAAAAATATTATACATTTCCAACACCAGAACAATTAAAAGATGTAACTGTTCAAGAATATAGAGAATTAGGACTTGGATTTAGAGATATTAGATTATATGAAACCACAAAGATGGTATTAGAAAATAAAGTAAATTTAGAAGAATTGCAAAACAATTCTAATACCACAGAAGTGAGGGAAAAACTTTTAACATTATCAGGGGTTGGTCCTAAAGTTGCAGATTGTATATTATTATTTTCGAGGTTGAAAAGATTTGAAGTATTTCCGATAGATGTATGGGTTCGTAGGGTAATGAATGATTTGTATATAAAAAATGAAGATGAAAACAAGGTAAGTAAAAAGCAAATTGAAAAACTTGCAAAGGAAAAGTTTGGAAATTTAGCGGGGCTAGCTCAACAATATTTATTTTATTGGAGAAGAGAAGCGTAAAAGTTAAGATATAAAAAATAAGGAGTATATAAATGGCGTTAAAAATTATATATGGTAAGTCAGGAAGCGGAAAAAGCGAATATTGTTTTTCTGAGACAGCAAAAATAATTGATAAAGAGAAAAAAATATTTATAATTACGCCCGAACAATTTTCATTTACATCAGAAACAAAATTAATGAACGCAATAGAAAAAAATGCAGCCATTAATGCAGAAGTAATAACACTAAGTAGAATGGCATATCGTGTGATGGCAGAAGTCGGCGGAAATAATGAAACACATTTATCCAAATGTGGTAAATCAATGTTGATTTATTGGATATTAAATAAATATAAAAAAGATTTGAAATTTTTAGGGAAAACAGATGAAAATATAGATTTAAGTATACGAACAATTACTGAGTTTAAAAAACATGGAATCACAGTAGAAGAATTACAAAAAGAAGCACAAAATACAGAAGACGTATACTTAAAAAACAAATTGCAAGATATGACACACATCTATGAAAAATTTCAGCAAAAAATCCAAGGTAATTACATAGAAGAAACAGATTTATTAACTATTCTTGCTGAAAATTTAGAGAAAGTAGATTTAGTAAAAGATAGTATAATTTATATAGATGAATTTTCGGGATTTACATACCAAGAATATCAAATTATAGAAAAGATGTTATCTCTTGCAAAAGAAGTCAATATAACAATATGTGCAGATAATTTAGATACTAATACTAATCCAGATATTGACATATATTATCCTAACAAAATAACTTTTCAAAGATTAAAAGAAATTGCAGCAAAAATTAATTGCAAAGTCGAAGAAATAGAACTAAAAAATGTATATAGATTTAAAACTCCAGAACTACAACACTTAAGTGAGAATTTATACAGTAGGACATCCACAAAATATGTAAAAAATGTGGAAAACTTACAGCTATTTTTAGCACAAAATGAATACTCAGAGATAGAAGAAGTTGCAAAAAAAATAACGAAGCTAATAAGGGATGATAAGTTAAGATATCACGATATATCAATAATAACTAAAAATATGGAAAGTTATTCTTCATTAGTTAGGGCAATTTTTACTCAATACGATATACCTGTATTTATTGACGAAAAAAGAGACTTAAATCAAAATGTTATTGTACAATATATATTATCAATTCTTGAAGTGTTAAGAAGAAATTTTGATACAGAAGCGGTATTTTCATATATAAAATTAGGCTTTTTGAATTACGAACCAGAGGAAATTTTTAAACTAGAAAATTATTGTGATAAATGGGGGATAAATTCAAGCAAATGGAAAAAGAATTTCCAATATGAGTTAGATGATGAAAACAAAAAACAAGAGGTAATAAGACTAAATGAAATAAGAAAAGAAATAATAGACCCATTAATACAATTATCAAACAATATTAAAAAAGAAAAAACGGCAAGCAATATTAGTAAAGAATTATATTTATTTTTGCAAGAACAAAACATAGAAGAAAAAATTTCACAAAAGATGTTAGAACTAAAAGAGATAAATAAAATAGATTTGGTGAGTGAATATAAAGAAAGTTATAAAATTATTCTAAACATATTAGATGAAATTGTCTTGATTTTTGGAAATGATAATATAACAATAGATGGATATCAAAAAATATTTAAAATAGGGTTAAAAAATAGTGAGTTAGGAAAAATACCAGGAACAGCAGACCAAGTAACATTAGGAGATGTTGATAGATCAAGAAGCCATAAAGTTCAAGTAGTATTTATCATAGGTTTAAATGATGGTGTGTTCCCAAGTATAAATAAAAATGAGGGCTTTTTTGATGATAATGATAGAGAATATTTAAAAGAACAAGGTATAGAACTGGCAAAAGGAACGATAGAACAGTTATATGATGATAAGTTTAATATTTATAAAGCATTTACAACAGCTGAAAAACAAGTGTATTTATCATATAGTTCATCAGATAAAGATGGAAAATCATTAAGACCTTCTATTTTGATAAATCAGATTAAAAGAATATATCCAAAGATAGAAGAAAAAAGCGACATAATAAATAAAAAATATGAATTGGTAAATACGATTATTACATACGAAGAACTAATAGAAAATATAGCAAGGTTAAAGAAAAGTGAAAAAATAGAAAACATTTGGTATGAAATATATCAATATTATAAGCAACAAGACATATGGAAAGAAAAGCTGGAAAGTGATTTGGAAGGTTTAACTTATAGTAATTTGCCACAAGATATAGATAAAGAAAATATAGAAAAACTATATGGAAAGACATTGAAAACAAGTATAACTAAGTTAGAAAGATATAGGAACTGTCCATTTTCATATTATCTACAATATGGTTTAAAACTGAAAGAAAAAGAAGATATTAAAATAAAGAATTTTAATACAGGATCTTTAATGCATGAGACTATTGATGACTTTTTTGAATATATAAGAGTAGAAAAATTAGAGTTAGCAGAAATTGAAGAAGATGAAATTTTTAAAATTGTGTCTAAAATTATTGACGGAAAGCTAACATTAAGTAAAAACTTTATTTTTACAGCTACTGCAAAATATAAAGTGCTTGTTAAAAGACTAAAGAAAATCGTTTCGAAAGCATTAAAATATATAATTGAGACCATAATATATAGTGATTTTCATGTAGAAGGAACAGAAATAGAGTTTGACCAAAAAGGAAAGTATAAACCAATAATAATAGAGTTGGAAAATGGGAAAAAAATAGAAATAACAGGGAAAATAGATAGAATTGATACAGTCAATAAAGAAGAAGGAAAATATTTAAGGATAATTGACTATAAGTCTTCAGCAAAAAATATAGATTTAAACGAAGTTTATGCAGGTTTACAGATCCAACTTTTAACGTATACAGATGCAATCTGTAAACAAGAAGACATAATGCCAGCTGGAATATTCTATTTCTCACTGCTAGAACAAATGATAAAAGCTGATAAAAAAATAAGTGAAGAAGAAATAGAAGAAACTATAAGAAAAAACTTTAGAATGAAAGGACTAATAATTGCAGATATAAAAATTATTAAGATGAATGACAATTCATTAGAAACAGGAAGCTCTAAATTGGTTCCTGCTGCAATAACAACATCAGGAAGCATAAATGAAAGAGGAACAAATGGAGTAAAACAAGAAGAATTTAAAATGTTACAAGATTATATTTATAAAACGATTACAGATATTGCAAAAGAAATATTAAAAGGGAAAATAGACTTAAAACCATATTACAAACAAGGAAAAACACCTTGCGAATATTGTAGTTATAAAGCAATTTGCGGATTTAATCCAAAAAACAAAGACAATAAATATAATTATATTGATAAAAAAACTAAAGACGATATAATGTTAAAAATGAAAAAAGATTTGGAGGAAAGTAATGGATCTATCTAATGATAATATAATTCACATAAAAAAAGATGGAATACAATATATTCAATTTAGAAAGTTATTGGAATATACGGATATTATCAAACATGCATATTCTTTAGGAATTGATACAAATTTTAGAACCGCTAAGAGAAACAAACAAGGTTTAAATAAAGCTGATCAAGAAAAAGCGATAAAGAGCTATAAAAATTTATGCGATGCAAACGGTATGAACTATATAAATGTTGTGAAACCTATTCAAGAACATACTGATGAAGTAAAAATAGTTGATAGAAAAATTAATGATAATATTCCAGATTTTGGACTAGAAGAATATTCAAAAACAGATGGATTAATAACCAATAAAAGTAATCTAATATTATCTACGACAAACGCAGACTGTATTTTATTACTGTTTTTTGACCCAGTAAAAAAAGTAATTGCAAATGTTCACTCTGGTTGGAGAGGGACTTTGCAAAGAATATCTATTAAAACAGTTGAAAAAATGGTGCAAAATTTTAATTGCCATCCACAAGATATAATTTGTTGTATATGTCCATCAATCAGAAAATGTCATTTTGAGGTCAAATCTGATGTAGAGACAGTTTTTAGAAAAGAATTTCAAGATTTACAAAAATGCATGAAAGATATTATAGAAGAAAAAGAACCAGGTAAAACATGGTATATAGATACAGTTTTGATAAATAAAATATTATTAAAAAATTTTGGATTAAAAGAAGAAAACATTATTGATAGTGGAATTTGTAGTGTGTGCAATTCTGAATTAGTACATTCTTATAGAGTGGAAAAAGAAAAATATGGACTTGCTACAGCATTAATTATGATTTCGGGGTTGGAGAAAAAACATTTTAAATAAGTTGGAGGAAATATGATAATACCAAAAAGATTAAAAAAGGGAGACACAATAGGAGTGATTGCACCATCAAATCCAATTGATGGTGGCAATATAGAAGAATTAGAAAATGCAAAAAAAATAGTCGAACAAGATGGTTACAAAGTAAAATTTTCAAAAAATATTTTTTCTAATACACATGGATATAGTAGCTCAGCTAAAGAAAAAGCAGAAGATATAAATAATATGTTCGAAGATGAAAACATAGATATGATATGGTGTGCAAAAGGTGGAGAAAATTCTAATACAACATTTGACTATATAGATTTTGACCTAATACAACAAAATCCTAAAATTATATGTGGATTTAGTGATATTACATCTTTAACTAATATAATTACTGCAAAAACTGGATTAGTAACATTTAGCAGTACTAATTTTAAAACAATTGCAACAGATGAAACTGAGTATAGTTATAAACAAGCTATTGCAAGGTTTGAAGGAAATAATCTGGATTTGGAACTTGCTTCAAATGATTTATATATTACTATAAAAGAAGGTAAGACGGAAGGAGATTTAATTGGAGGAAACTTAACACTTATTAGAGGATTAGTTGAAGGGAAATATAAAGTAGATTTTCAAAATAAAATATTATTTTTGGAAGAACTCGGCTATGAAACAGGGCCAGCTTTAATAAGTAATCATTTATACTTTATGAAGCAAAATGGAGTATTTAATAAAATAAAAGGTTTATGGATAGGAAATTATGAACATGAAAGTGGAATTCAATTAGAAAAAATTGTATTAGACGTTATAGGTAATGAATATAATTTTCCGATTATAAAATCAAATAATTTTGGGCACAACGAAAATAAAATTGCAATACCAATTGGAACAAAAGCGAAAATAGATACATCAAAAGAAATAAAGATAGAATTATTAGAAAAATGTGTAAAATAGACTAGGAAATGAGGATGTTATATGTTTGAAAATTGGGAAGAACTAGAAGAATCAATAAAAGGTTGCAATAAATGTAAATTGTTTTCAACAAGACAAAATATTGTATTCGGAGTAGGAAATAAGAACACTAAAATAATGTTTATAGGAGAAGGACCAGGTGCAGATGAAGATAGACTAGGAGAGCCATTTGTAGGAAGAGCTGGGAAATTAATGGACAAAGCCTTTCAAATTGTTGGGATAAATAGAGATGAAATTTATATTACCAATATTGTAAAATGTAGGCCACCAGGAAATAGAAATCCTGAAGAAGATGAATGTCAAGCATGTATGAATTATTTACGAAATCAGGTAATGCTAATAAAACCACAAATTATTGTATTACTAGGAAGTGTTGCGTTAAAACATATATTAGGTAAAGAATATGGAATTACAGCTTCAAGAGGAAAGTGGGTTGAAAAGAAAGGAATAAAATATATGCCAACATGGCATCCAGCGGCACTACTTAGAGATGAAACGAAAAAAATAGATTTTATAAAAGATTTAATGCAGGTAATGAAAGAATTAGACGCATAAGTCAGGAGTTTGACTAAATAGAATGAGTACGTTAAAATAGTAACTACTAAAATTTATGGAGGAACAAATGGAGGGTATAGAAGAAAAAGCCAAATATTGTTTGCATTGTAAAATAAAGCCATGTTCTAATAAAGGATGTCCACTTAAAAACAATATACCGGATTTCATAGAAAATATAGTAAAGAAAGATTACGAAACTGCATATAAAATATTAAGCCAAACCACAGTATTACCAGGAGTGTGCGGAAGAATATGCCCGCATAAAAAGCAATGTGAAGGTTCATGTGTAAGAGGAATAAAGCAAGTACCAGTAGAAATAGGAAATTTAGAAGCCTTTGTATTTGATAAAGTGGTAAAAGATGAAAATGCATTATTACATATATGGAAAGATGAAACAGAAAAAAATATAAAAAATAAAAAAGTAGCGGTTATAGGTGGAGGACCAGCAGGACTTACAGCAGCTGCGTTTTTAAGAAGATATGGATTAAATGTAACAATCTATGAAAAATACGGATATCTAGGAGGCTTATTAGTACATGGAATTCCTGAATTTAGATTGGATAAATCGGTAGTAGAGCTTACTGTAAAAAATATTTTGAATTTAGGAATTAAAGTAGAATATAATAAAGAATTGGGGAAAAATCTATTTATAGAAGAACTGAAAACACAGTATGACGCAATATTTTTAAGTTTTGGAGCTAACTGTTCGTCAAAAATGGGAGTAGAAGGAGAAAATTTACAAGGTGTTTACGGCGGAAACGAATTGTTAGAATATAATATTCATCCAGAATATGAAGGAAAAACAGCAGTGATTATTGGTGGAGGAAATGTAGCCATGGACTGTGCAAGAACTGTAAAAAAATTGGGGGCAAAAGAGGTCAAAGTTATTTACAGAAGAGCAAAAGAGCAAATGCCTGCGGAAGAAAAAGAGATTGAATGTGCAGAGCATGAAGGGATAGAATTTTTATTTCAAAATAATATTGTTAAAATTATTGGAGAGAAACAAGTAGAAAAAATAGAATTAATAAAAACAAAACTGCTAGCAAAAGATGGAGAAACTAGGTTGATTCCAGTTAATATTGAAGGAAGTAATTATTGTATTGAGACTGATTATGTAATTATGGCTTTAGGATCTAACACAGATGAAATGGTTAAGAATTTAGGACTTGAATTAGACAAATGGGGAAGTATAAAAATAAATAGCAACTACCAAACTTCAGATAAAAAAGTTTTTGCGGGTGGAGATGTGGCAGGTGTAAAAAGTACTGTAGCATGGGCTGCATTTTCTGGAAGAGAAGCCGCAAAAAAAATTATAGAAAATATATAAAAGGTGTAACAATATATTACACCTTTTTATTTATGTATTTATGTCAGTTTCTTTTTCTTTAGATGTTCCAAAAATTAATTTTTTAATGGCTTTAAACAGTGTTGCAAAAAAGCTTTCTTTTTTAGAAATAACTTTTAAAGCTAATTCAACTTCGCCATTTTCCAAAGCATTATATTTTTCCTCTAATTGCATCATTTTATTAACATAGTAATCATTGAAAAATGTATATCCTTCCATAGAACCAAGATAATCTTTAAATAAATATAGCTTTCTTCTATAGGCTTCAACTTCTTCCAAATTGCTAATAGAATTAAAAGCTTTATCAAAATAGCTAGAAATAATTAAATTTTGAGTTCTCATAAAAGTTAATGAGATTTCATTTTTTAGCTCATCAATTTTTGTAAGCATTCCATCAACACGTTTATTTCTATCATCTATATTAGCAATTTTATTATTTAATTTTATTATTTCTTCTTCATTATTTAAAATCTCATCAATAGCGTTTTGAACAGCCATAAATGTTTTGGGAGAAGTGGCTTTGGCAAATTGCTCTTTAAAAGTATCATTGCTCTTTAAAGTACTTTCAAAAAATATATCTTCTCCTATTAAATAGGCCATTTGTTGCGCTAAGCAACACTCTAAAGGATAGTAAGAAGGACTATTAGTCTCAAAATTAATACCGAAATATTTTACAAATTCTTTAGGTATACCATTTATTTTAGAAGCCATAAGCTGAACGGCTGCTTCATTTAAACCAAGACCATAAATTTTAAATTCGGTATAATCACATAGCCCCATACGAATAAGATAATTTCGTTTATCTTTTACCTCTTGTAAATAGTGAATGCATTCATGAATAGCAAACTCTTCTAAATCATTATCATCAATATGTTCGTTAAAATATATTGAACTATTTTTATAAAAATAGTTTGCTTCTGCCATTCCATCAGGCATTTTAGCTCTATACATATTTAGTCGAGATAATTTTATAAACAAGTTATTGCTATCTAAACCATAATTAGGAAATGTTTCACATAGTTTTAATGAGACATTTCTTGCAATAGAATTTATTTTTAATGTATCTAATTTTTCAATAATTTTAATACCGTCTTTTTTTAAATCAGATTCTATACTCATAAATTTCTCCTTATGCCATTAATCTAATAATATTATACTACAAAATAGCATGGTAAATATGTCGCATATGTTAAATATTAATTACAGTTTAATTACAAAAAAAGTGAGAAAAAAAGAGATTTTTATACAAAAACAAGAGAAAATTAAACAACAGACTTAAATTTTGCTTATAAATCTATTTTGACTAATGTCATTGTAATAATTATAATGATATTACAATTTCGAAGTTGAATTTTATGAAAGGAGGAAAAGGATGGATAATAGCAATAACACAGAAAGAATGCTTGTGAAAATTCTTGATGAACAAGCTAGCACTAAACAACAAGTGCTAAAATTAGCAGAAGCGCAGGTTGATACGAAACAACAAGTGCTAAAATTAGCAGAAGCGCAGGCTGATACGAAACAACAAGTGCTAAAATTAGCAGAAGCGCAGGCTGATACGAAACAACAAGTGCTAAAATTAGCAGAAGAACAAGCTGGAATGAAACAACAAATGAAAGAATTTGCAGAAGGGCAAGATAGTATGCAAAAGCAAATAGATAGTCTTGCAGAAGGGCAAGATAGTATGCAAAAGCAAATAGATAATCTTGCAGAAGGTCAGTCTGTTATGAAAGCACAGATATCTGATCTTCAAAAAGAAACAAGAAACATAAGTAAAACTGTTGCTAAAATAGAAGTTGAACACGGAGAAAAATTGCAAATTCTGTTTGATGCATTTACAGCACATGACGAAAAAATAGAAACAAATAAAAACAATTTAGTAAGTCATAAAAAAATACTAGACAGACATAGTGATGAAATATTTTATTTAAAATCAAAAATACAGGCAAGATAAAAGCCTATAGTATTTATATAACTAATAGGCTTTTATAGTTTATTTTACAACTATATTATATATTTTATTCTTTACATATATTTCTTTAACAACATTTTTTCCAATTAATTTAGAATCAATTACTTCATGAACTTTATTTTTAACGGAAGCCTCATCTTCATCTGGTTGGATATTTATAGTACCCTTAAGTTTTCCGTTAAATTGAATAGGTAAAACTATTTCATCTTCAAGAGTTTTACTCTCATCATATTTAGGCCATGTCATATAAGCAAAAGGTTCTGTGCCATGTAAAACAGTTGCTAAAAGCTCTTCTGTGATATGTGGAGCAAAAGGATTTAGTAATTGTAAAAATGTTTTAAATTCAGCAGTATTAATAGTTTTTGCTTTATAGAATTCATTAACCATTGTCATAAATGTAGAAATTGATGTATTAAATTTCATTTCCTCAATATCAGAAGAAATTTTCTTAATAGCTTTGTGCATCATTTTTTCAAACTTAGGAGAGTAATTATCGCCTTCAACTAATATATTTTGTAAATTCCAAACTCTATCTAAAAATTTAGCACAGCCTCTAATACTTTCCATAGACCATGGAGCGGTTTGATCAAATGGTCCCATAAACATTTCGTAAACTCTAAAACTATCAGCCCCAAATTCTGTCACAATCTCATCAGGGTTAACGACATTTCCCTTGGATTTAGACATCTTTTCACCATTGCTACCCAAAATCATACCATGTGAAGTTCTTTTTTGGTAAGGTTCCTTAGTAGGTACAACACCAATATCGTACAAGAATTTATGCCAAAATCTTGAATATAATAAATGAAGTGTTGTATGCTCCATACCACCATTATACCAATCAACAGGAGACCAGTATTGTAAAGCGGATTTAGAAGCTAAAGCTTCATCATTATGTGGATCCATATATCTTAAATAATACCAAGAAGAACCTGCCCATTGAGGCATTGTATCAGTTTCTCTAGTTGCTGGACCTCCACAATGAGGACAAGTAGTATGTATCCACTCAGAGTGTTTAGCAAGTGGAGATTCACCATTTTCACCTGGTTCGTAGTCTTGTATATCTGGTAAGCATAAAGGTAAATCTTTTTCGTCAAGAGGAACCCAACCACATTTATCGCAGTGAACCATAGGGATAGGTTCTCCCCAATAACGTTGCCTTGAAAATACCCAATCACGAAGTTTATAATTTACTTTTTTCTTACCAATATTATTTTTTTCTAAATATTCTATAATTTTCTTTTTAGCCTCATTTACAGATAAATCATTTAAAAAATCAGAATTTATTAAAACACCTGTATCTACATCAGTAAAAGCTTCTTTTTGGATATCTACATTTGTATTAGAGTCTGATTTAATAACTTGTACGATTGGCAAATTAAATTTTGTAGCAAAATCATGATCTCTTGTATCATGACCAGGAACAGCCATAATAGCACCTGTACCATATGTAACTAATACATAATCTGACATCCAAATGGGGATTTCCATACCTGTTAGAGGGTTTAATGCTTTTATACCTTGTATTTCACATCCAGTTTTTTCTTTATTTAATTCAGAACGTTCGAAGTCTGATTTCAAAGAAGATTGATATTTATAATTTTCAACTTCTTTAAGATTAGTAATTTTATCTTTTAATTCATCTATAATAGGATGTTCAGGAGCAACTACCATGTAAGTAGCTCCAAACAATGTGTCAGGTCTTGTTGTATATATAGTCAAAGATTTATCTGAATTAGCAATTTGGAAATTAACTTCAGCACCTTCGCTGCGACCGATCCAGTTTGTTTGTTGAGCCTTAATTTTATCTAAGAAATCAACATCATCTAAATCATCTATTAATCTTTGTGCATATTCAGTAATTTTAAGCATCCATTGAGATTTTTCTTTTTGAACAACAGGACTGCCGCATCTTTCACAAACACCATTTACAACTTCTTCGTTTGCTAAACCGACTTTACATCCTGTACAAAAATTTATAGGCATTGTAGCTTTATATGCTAATCCATGTTTATATAATTGAATAAATATCCATTGTGTCCATTTGTAATAATTAGGGTCTGTTGTATTTATTTCTCTTGACCAGTCAAAAGAAAAACCGATTGATTTTAATTGTTCTTTAAAATGATTAATATTTTTTTCAGTAGTTATTTTAGGATGAATATGGTTTTTAATAGCATAATTTTCAGCAGGTAATCCAAAGGCATCAAAACCTATTGGGAAAAGTACATTATATCCTTGCATTCTACGTTTTCTCGCAATAATATCTAAAGCTGTATAACTTCTAGGATGACCAACATGTAATCCTTGTCCAGAAGGATAAGGAAATTCTATTAATCCAAACCATTTATCTTTGGAAAAATCATTTTTGGCATTAAATGTTCCCTCAGTATACCATTTTTTTTGCCATTTTTCTTCAATTTCTCTAAAATTATAAGCCATAAAAAAAGCCCCCTTGAAAGTTTTATTTTGCTGTATTATACACTAAAATAGCAGAGAAATCAAGGCTTGCATAAAAAGTGGAAAAATGATAAAATCGATTTGAAAATAAGAAAGGCAAAGAAGGTAAAAAAATGATAAATTTAGAAAAATGTAAAGATGAATTTATAAAATATACAGAACAGTTTGATTTAGAAGAAATTAAATTAAAAAGAAAGCAATTACACTCACTAAGAGTAATGCAAATATCTAATATGATTGCTAAATCATTGGATTTAACAGAAGAAGAAATACAAATCGCAACATTAATCGGATTGTTACATGATGTTGGAAGATTTGCTCAATATAAAAAATATAAAACTTTTCAAGATTCAAAAAGTATAGATCATGCAGACTTAGGAGTCGAGATATTACAAGAAAATGATTATATTAAAAAATTTTTACAAGACGAAATATGGATAGATACAATACTTATAGCAATTAAGAATCACAATAAATATAAAATTGAAAAAGGACTTAATAAGAAAAAAGAAATATTTTGTAAAATTATTAGAGATGCAGATAAAGCTGATATTATGTTTGAAGGAGCCAATATATTTTGGAATAATCCTTCAGAAATTAGAGAAATTGAAACAGCTAAACTAAATAGTCTTTTATACCAAACTGTAAAAAAACATAAAATGATAGAAAGAAAAAAATTAGATAAAGAAAGCGGATTAGATTCAATGATAATAATGCTGTGTTTTGTTTTTGACTTGAACTTTAGAAAAACGTTCCAAATAATTGAAGAACAAAAAAGCATAGATACAATATTTAATAAATTTAAATTTGAAGATGACCAAACAAAAAAATATGTTACAGAGATACAAAATACCATAACACAATATATAAAAGAAAATGAAGGATGATAAAATGAGTAAAAAATTACTGATAACAGAAAAACCGTCAGTAGCTATGGAATTTGCAAAAGCTCTAAAAATAACAACAAAAAGAAAAGATGGATATTTAGAAAGTGAAGATTGGATAATTACTTGGTGTGTAGGGCATTTAGTAACAATGAGTTATCCTGAGAAATATGACGAAAAATTAAAATTTTGGAGATTAGATACTCTTCCTTTTATACCAGAAGAATGGAAATACGAAATAATTCCACAAGTAGCTAAACAATTTAATATAGTACAAGGACTATTACAAAGAGAAGATGTAGAAGAAATTTATAATGCAGGAGACTCCGGAAGAGAGGGAGAATACATACAAAGATTAGTGTTTATGATGGCAAAACCAAATCCAAATGCGAAGATGAAAAGAGTATGGATAGATTCTCAGACAGAAGAAGAAATTTTAAGAGGTATAAAAGAAGCTAAAAATCTTTCTGAATATGATAGTCTTTCAGATAGTGCATATTTAAGAGCAAAAGAAGATTATTTAATAGGAATAAACTTTTCAAGATTACTATCAATAATATATGGAAGAACATTAGCAAGTAAAATAAATGAAGAAAAAGCATCTATCTCAGTGGGGAGAGTTATGACATGTGTTTTAGGAATGATTGTTTCAAGAGAAAGAGAAATTAGAAACTTTGTAAAGACAAAATATTATAAAATAATTGGAACATTTGGTAATGAAAATTCAATGATTAAAGCAGAATGGAAATCAAATGAAAAATCCAAAATGTTTAATTCACCACTACTATATAATGAAACAGGATTTAAAAAGGAAAAAGATGCAAAAGATTTTATAGCAAATCTACAAGGTAAAAACGCAATAGTTACAGAACTAAAAAAATCAAAACAAAAAGAAAATCCACCATTACTATTTAATTTAGCTGAGGTCCAAAATCAATGTACTAAAAAATTCAAAATAAAACCAGATGAAACTTTAGAGATAATTCAAAATTTATACGAAAAAAAATTAGTTACATATCCTAGGACAGATGCAAGAGTACTATCAACAGCGGTTGCAAAAGAAATAACTAAAAACCTAAATGGAATTGCAAGAGGATTTAAAGACGAAAAAGTACAAGGATATATAAAAAAGATGGTTGATGAAAAATATTCAACCAACCTTTTGAAAACAAAATATGTAAATGATAGCAAGATAACAGACCATTATGCGATTATCCCAACAGGTCAGGGATATGAAAATTATAATAATTTACTAGAGTTACATAAAAATGTTTATAAATTAATAGTAGAAAGATTTTTAGCGATATTTTATCCGCCAGCTGAATATCAAAAAATTCAATTGACATTAGAAATAAAAAATGCTGACAACACTGTAGAAACATTTAATTGTAGTGAAAAGGTTTGTATAAAAGAAGGATTTTTAGAAATAACAAAAGCAGGAAATAGAAAAAAAGAAAGTAACTTAGAAAATGATAATGAAGAAGTACAAGAAAATAATTTGGAAATTCTAAAAAAGTTAAAAAAAGGTCAAGAACTTGAAACACAAAACTTCGAATTAAAAGAAGCAGAAACATCACCACCTTCGAGATATAATTCGGGTTCAATAATTCTTGCAATGGAAAATGCGGGGAAATTGATAGAAGATGAAGAGTTACGAGAACAAATAAAAGGAGCGGGAATTGGTACAAGTGCAACTAGGGCAGAAATAATAAAAAAATTAGAAAAAATAAAATATATAAATATAAATGGTAAAACTCAAATTATTACACCAACCTTAAAAGGAGAAACTATATATGACATTGTATTAAAATCAATGCCAGATATGTTAAATCCAAAACTTACAGCAAGTTGGGAAAAAGGATTAGATTTAGTCGCAAAAAAAGAAATTGAACCAAGTGAGTTTATGACCAAATTAAAAAATTATATAAACTCAAAATTTAATAAGCTAGTCATAAAAATGTAACTAGCTTTGAGCATTTAAAGAGTAGATAATATCTATTAAATCTTTTGAACATTGTTTTAAATAATTTTTATCTTCTAATGCATAAGAAGATATAAAAATAGGAGCTCCAAAAGTTACTATAACTTTTGAAAAGAAACGAGGTCTCCTAGAAATATATACAGGAACAATAGGTACGGTGGCTTTGGCAGCAATAAATGTAGCTCCATTACGTACCTTTTTTCTGACTTCTTCATCTGATTTTATGACTTTACCTTCAGGAAAAATTAATAACTGTTTACTTTCAGAAGAGTCAAAAACAGATAGAGCTTGAAACAAGCTTTTGCTATCAACTTTGTTTCTATCAACAGGAAAGACATTATAGTGGCGTAAAATAGAGGATAAAATAGGATATTTAAAAAGTTCTACTTTTGCCATAATATGAAGATTTTTAGTTTTGGGATATATAAAAAATGGATCAAAAATGCAAGAATGATTTGGGCAAATTAAATATTTATCATATTTATCAAGGTTTTCAAGCCCTATATATGATACTTTAAATAAAAAATTGCAAAAGAATAAATTAATAAAATTTTTCATGCTCATGATCATCACATCCAATACTTAATATTATAGATTATATAAATAATAAAAAACAATGTCAATAATTGACTTTTTTTGAAAGATTTGATATAACAACAATAGATGTACAAAAGAAGGGAGAAAAATATGAACGAGAAAAAATATAAATCAATAATAGTACTTTGGGGAATAATATTTTTATGTTTACAAGCAATATCAATAGTGAATGTAGTTGGGCTAAACCCTGAAAATTATACATATGCATATAAAATCGTAGCATCAATTGTAGCTGCGGCAGTTATGATAATGACAATTATATTTATGGTATTATCATTAAAAAAGAAAAAAGCAGGACCAATTATAGGAATGATTTTAGGGGCAACACATATAATATCATTTACAATAATTAATGTAGTTGTGGGAGTATGTTGTATTATTTCATGTGCAGGTTTGCTAAAAGATATAAACACATATGAAGCACAAAAATTAAAAGAAAAAAACAATAAGGAAGAAAAATAATAAATGTAAGCGTTTAGCATATAAATTATACTAAATGCTTTATTTTTTTGATTATTTATAGTATAATATAAAAGCTAAAAGCTTACATTTAGGAGAAATATAATGAATACCATATTAGGAGAGTTAGGGAAAAGTCCTAAATTTAAAGAATTATTAAACAATATAGAAAATCAAAATAGTCCGATAGCAATATCGGGCTTAAATGACGTGGGAATGGTACAAATTTTAACAGCTATACATGAATTTGGAAAAAAACCAATATGTATAGTAACATACAATGAAATACAAGCCAAAAATATATATGAAAATATATCATACTTTACAGATAAAGTAGTGTTATTTCCTAAAAAAGAAATTGTAACATATGACTATATAGCAGAGAGTAAAGATTTACCATATCAAAGGATTGAAGCATTAAATAAAATAAATTCTAAAAAAAATTTAATAGTTGTAACAACAATAGAAGCTACAATGCAAAAGTTACCACATAAAAATACTTTATATGAAAATAAAATACAGTTTAAAGTAGGAGAAAGCTATAATTTAGAAGAAGTTAAACACAGATTAATAGACTTAGGATATGTAAGGTATGACTTGATAGAAGGAAGAGGGCAATTTAGTGTAAGAGGTGGAATTGTAGACATAGCAACAAACGAAAAAACTGGTGTTAGAATTGAATTTTGGGGAGATGAAATAGATTCCATAAGAGAATTTAATATAGAAAATCAACGTTCAATAACCAATAAAGAAGCAGCGACAATATTTCCTGCACATGAATACATCTTACAAGAAAGCATAGAAAAAACGTGTGCAAAAATTCAAGAAAAATATAGAAACAATGACGCAATAGAAGATATAGAACAAATAAAAAATGGAAACTATGTAAGTAAAATCGATAAATATTTTGACTGCTTTTATGATAAGCAACAAAATATTTTAGAATATTTAAACAATAATTATCTAGTAGTATTAGACGAAAATAATAAAATAGAGGCTAGAAGTAAGAATATTAAAGAAGATAGAAGAAATCTAAAAAATAGTCTTATAGAAAAAGAAAGACAAGTACCTGAAGCAATTGAAAATGAATTAGAATTAGAAGATATTCAAAATATATTAGAAAAATTGCAGGTATTATATGCAACAAAACAGGACTTATTTAGCGAAACAGGAATAGAATTATTTAAATTTAATTATAGAGATATACACTATTATAAAAGCGAAATTCAAAACTTTTTAGATGATATAAAAAAAGCGGCAAATGACAATAAAACAATTTATATATTAACAGAAAACAAAGAAAAAGCAAAAAAAATAAAAAAAGTTTTAGAAGAACAAGAGATTGTTTGTAAATTTGAAGAAAAATTAAATCAAACAATTATTGTAAAATCAAGAGAAAATATAGTAACAATATCAATTGGAAAAATCACATCAGGTTTTGAAAATTATGACTTAAATCAAATTGTAATATCAGCAGATGAAATTATAAATGGAGAAAAAAGAAAGAAAAAAATCTCACATGTAGCTTTTAAAGAAGGCGAAAAAGTAATATTCGATGATTTAAAAATTGGGGATTATGTAGTACACAGAAAATATGGAATAGGAATATATATTGGTGTAAATACTATAAAGGCAGATGGAACAATTAAAGACTATATCAAAATAAAATATAAAAACGACGACATATTATACATTCCAACAACAGATTTAGACACAATAAGAAAATATGTAGGTGGGGATAAAATAAAACCAAAAGTTAATAAACTTGGTGGAAAAGAATGGGAAGCAACAAAGGCTAAAGTAAAAAAGAATCTAAGAGAAGTTGCAAAAGAATTAATCGAATTATATGCTAAAAGAGAAAAAATGCAAGGATACAGTTTTAGTAAAGATACCCCATGGCAACAAGAATTTGAAAATAGTTTCCCATATCAAGAAACTGACGATCAATTAAGATGTATAGAAGAAATTAAAAAAGATATGGAAAGTAACAAACCAATGGATAGGCTTTTATGTGGAGATGTTGGATATGGCAAAACGGAAGTTGCAATGAGAGCTGCATTTAAAGCTGCAATTGATGGGAAGCAAGTAGCATATTTAGCGCCAACAACAGTGTTAGCAGAGCAACAATATCAGGAATTTAAAGAAAGAATGAAAAATTATCCCGTAAAAGTTGATATTTTAAACCGCTTTAAAACAAAAAAATATCAAGATGAAGTAGTCAAAAAAGTAAAATTAGGAGAAGTAGATATCTTAGTTGGCACACATAGAATACTTAGTAATGATGTGGAATTTAAGAACTTAGGGTTGCTTATAATAGATGAAGAACACAGATTTGGAGTAAAAGCAAAAGAAAAAATAAAACAGCTAAAAGCTAATATTGATGTATTAACAATGACAGCAACACCAATTCCAAGAACGATGCATATGTCAATTGTAGGAATAAGAGATATGTCAGTAATATATGAACCACCATATAACAGAAAACCAGTTCAAACATATGTGTTAGAATATGACCAAGAAATAGTAAAAGAAGCAATAACAAAAGAATTAGAAAGAGGTGGGCAGGTATTTTATTTATTTAATAATGTTGAAAATATCCAATCAAAAGCAAATGAAATAGCTAATTTGGTACCTGAAGCAAATGTTGTATATGCACATGGTCAAATGCCAGGAAAACAGATAGAAGATATTATGCAAGAATTTGTAGAGGGAAAAACAAATGTCTTAGTATGCACTACAATATTAGAATCTGGAATAGATATACCTAATGCTAATACGATAATAGTAGAAAATGCTGATAGAATGGGACTAGCGCAACTTTATCAAATTAGAGGTAGAGTTGGAAGAGCTAATAGACAGGCATATGCATATATTACGTACAAAAGAGACAAAATGTTATCAGAAGTAGCAGATAAAAGATTAAAAGCAATACGTGAATTTACGGAATTTGGATCAGGGTTTAAAATTGCAATGAGAGATTTAGAAATCCGTGGAGCAGGAAGCCTATTAGGTGAAATTCAGTCAGGGCATTTAGAACAAGTTGGATATGACACATATTGTCAATTATTAGATGAAGTTGTAAAAGAAATGAAAGGAATAGAAGTAAAAGAAGAAGCAGAAATTCAAATTGATTTAGATGTTACATGCTATATTCCAGATAATTATATTGAAGAAAGTGGACAAAAAATTGAAGTATATCAAAAAATAGCATTATGTAGGAAAGAAGAAGATATCCAAAATGTAATTGATGAAATAATAGATAGATATGGAAATTTACCAAAAGAATTGGAAAATTTAATTGAAGTAGCTAGAATAAAATATCAATGTAAAAATGCAGCAGTAGTAAAAATAACAGAAAAGAAAAACAGGGCGACAAATTCACAAAATATTGTGTTTTACTTTGATAAACAAAGATTTGACCCTAATATAATAACAGTGTTACTAAAGAAATATGGAACTAAAATAAAATTTTCAACAGGGATAGAGCCATATGTTACACTATTACTTAAAAACCAAACCGAAAAAGGCATTTTAGAAGAAACAAAAAGATTTCTAGAAACAATAAAAATTGAAGAAAAATGATTTTGGTTATTTTGGGGTCGGAGGAAAAAATCATTCCAATAAAATAAAAACTTCTTGATAGTATTTACATATCAAGAAGTTTTTATTTTATTTTTCTGTAGGGCTTGCTTTCATTTGTTAAACCCAACAAATAATCAATACTAGTATTGTAAAAGTTGGCAAGCTTAATTAAAGAAGATATAGGAATATTTATTTTTCCAAGTTCATATTTACTATAATTAGTTTGTGAAATATTTAAAATTTTTGCAATATCTTCTTGTTTTAAATCTCGATCTTCTCTTAAATCTTTTAATCTTAACATAAAAAACTCCTAAATAAATAATATATAAGTATTTTATAATAGTTATTAAATGACTATTGACAATTAGTTATAATTTGACTAAAATAATAATGAAATATATTAAGGAAGGTGAAAACAAATGAAAAAATTAAGAGAAAATTACGGAATAACTTTAATTGCTTTGGTAATTACAATTATTGTATTACTAATACTTGCAGGTGTTAGCATAATAATGTTAACAGGAGAAAATGGTATACTAATTCAAGCTCAAAAAGCTAAAGAAGAAAACAAAAAATCTACAGAAGAAGAAATTCAAAAAATAGGACAAATAGAAAATATAATAGATAATTATGAACAAAATATTATAATTGAAAAAGTAATAGATGATAGTCCTGGAAAATTAGAAGGAGAAGGAACTGAACAAAGTCCATATGTGATAAGTAGCATAGAAGATTTATTAGCGTTTTCGTATGACGTAAGACAAGGTAACACATATAATGGAAAATTTGTAAATTTAAAGCAAAATTTAGATTTTATGAATGAACTATCTTATGTAAATGCAAATAGTAAAGAATATGGAAAATATGGTTATGATGGAAACATAAAACAAATTCTTACACAAGGTAAAGGATTTATCCCAATAGGAAGAAATGTAAACAACTCTAGTGAAAGTACAGAAGTGAAAAAGGCTAATAATTTTGCAGGAACATTTAATGGAGGCAACTTTACAATTTGTAATTTATATATAAATGAAAAGACCAACGAAAATAAGTATTATGGATTATTTGCTGCTAATACAGGAATAATTAAGAATTTGCAAATGTCTAATTGTAATTTAGATATAGAAGGAAATGCTTCAGCAGTTGCAACGATAGTGGGGTGTAATTATGGTACGATAGAAAATTGTATAGTAAGTGGACAGATAAAAAACAAAGGAACAAGCTGGCTTTTAACAGGAGGAGTTACTGCAAAATTAGAAGAGGATGGGAAAATAATCAATTGTGGCAATATGGCTGATATAACGTGTGAAAATATAGGAACAGCAGGTCAAGCTGTGGCTGCTGGAATAGTAGGAACTTGTAACCATACAGATGAATATATAAGTACCGTACAGAATTGTTTTAACTCAGGTAAGATAATATCAATTTCAGAAAATAGTGATACAATGGCAGGCGGAATATCAGTATTGCTAATGAACTCAAATGTGCAAAACTGCTATAATACTGGAGATATAAATGCGTATGGTATAAAAACTATATATTTGGGCGGAATTTCTGGTACAATTCATGGGAGTAATGCAAAAAATATTTGCAAAAATTTATATAATACAGGAAATTTAACATTTAATGGAGTAATTGAAGGAAAGGAAGGATATATTGGAGGAATTGTTGGAAAAAATTATAATATTACAATAAAAAATGTATTTAATACAGGAAAAATAGAGGTAGAAAAAGGAAATAAACAAATTGGAATAGGTGGAATAACAGCAGGATATGGAGGAGGAAATATTGAAAATGGATATAATGTAGGAAAAATAGAGACAAAAGATATCGACAATGAAACAATAGGAGGTATTACAGGATTTAAATTGGGAAATTGTATTAACTGTAACTTTTTAACAGGAACATATAAAAAAGGAATTGGAAAATTAGGCGAAGGCCAAAAAGACGAAGGAGTAGAAGAAAAAGAAAGTTTATCAGATTTTCCAAGTATATTGGAGGTGGTAAATGAAGAAGGAGCGTTTAAAGAAAACTCAAATGGAGAAGACCCAATTTTAAATTGGCAATGATTTTTTTCCTCCGACCCCAAAATCATGAATAAATAACACAAAATGTGTAAAATATAAGTATAGATGTTTAATTTTACAAGAAATTATGATAAAATAAAAAAGTAATTTATTGAAAGGAAAGAAGTTATGCACGTAATTTCAAGTAAAGATAATGAAATAATTAAATCTATAAAAAAATTAAAAGATAAAAAATATAGAGATATAGAAAATGCATATGTAATTGAAGGAATTAAATTATTAAAAGAAGCAATTGCAGAAAATGCCGAAATAAGAGAAATAATAATATGTGATGACTGTGAAAAAAGTGAATTTATATCGAAAGATTTAATGTATGAAATTGCAAAATATAATTGTTATTATGTAACAAGTAAAATATTTAAATATTTAACAGAAGTACAAACACCACAAGGAATTTTGGCAGTAATAGAAAAAACACCAAAAAATCAAGAAATAGATTATGCTCAAGATATAATAGTGGCACTAGATGGAATACAAGATCCAGGAAATTTGGGAACAATACTAAGAACTGTTGATAGTATAGGTCTAACACAAATTTTGGTATCAAAAGAAACAGCAGATAGTTTTAATCCAAAAGTAGTGCGCTCAACAATGGGAGCAATATTTAGAGTTAAAGTAATTGAATGTGAAGATTTAGTAGAAAAACTAAAAGAAATTAAAAAACAAAAATATAAGATAGTAGTATCTTCATTACAAACAGAAAACAGCCTATATGACATACAATTAAATAAAAAAGTAATAGTTATAGGAAATGAAGCAAATGGGGTAACTCCTGAAATTCAAAAAATGGCAGATGAAAAAATTAAAATACCTATGCTAGGAAAAACAGAAAGTTTAAATGCTTCTGTTGCAACAGGAATTATATTATATGAATATGTAAGGCAAAAAATACAAAAGAATAAAAAATAATTAGTAGTATATTGGAGGAAGAAATGAAACTAAATATAGTAATGGTTGAACCAGAAATACCACAAAACACAGGAAACATAGCAAGAACATGTGCTGCAATAGGAGCCAAATTACATTTAGTACATCCATTAGGATTTAGCATCACAGAAAAAGCGGTAAAAAGAGCTGGACTTGATTATTGGGATAAATTAGATATAGAAGAACATATCTCATTTGAAAAATTTTTAGAAAAATATAAACCTGAAAAACATCATATGTTTTTTGCAACAACCAAAGGAAAACACGTATATTCAGAACCAAATTATAAGGATATGAAAGAAGTCTTTTTATTATTCGGAAAAGAAACTAAAGGGCTACCAGAAGATGTATTACAAAAATATATTGACAAAACAATAAGAATTCCAATGAGAGAACATTTAAGGTCATTAAACCTTTCAAATTCTGTAGCAATAGTTGCATATGAAGTATTTAAACAAAAAGAATTTGAAGGGTTAGAAGAAATAAGTAGTTATTTTGATGAAAGTAACTAAAACTGATTAGAGGAGTAAGCAAGGACACAAACACTATTAATATCAGAAATGTCGAATGCCGTCGACAAAAAATATAAAAAGAATTAGGAAGAGCTTGGCTTTTCCTTTTTTCTATGTAATAATATGTCCATGGTTATATCAAAATAATTTAATTCAAAAATATTTAAAATTTCGAAAACAAATCCACATTAAAAATTAAAGTTTGTGCACATAATTACACAGTTTTTACTCGCGATAATATTAGAAAATGCGTAACAGAATTATTTAAGGAGGTGTGTAATGCACGTTTTTACGTATAACGATTATATTAAAAGTATTCACCATTTGCGACTAAATGCAGTGATGAGATTAGCAGAAGAAGAGGCAAAATATGATATAGGAACTACACAGGATAAATTAGTTAAGATTATATTAAAAGACAAAAAAGAAGTAGCAAAGCTTATCAATGATTTTACTGAACCAAAAAAGAGTATAAAAGAAAATGAAATAACAGAATATGATAATGATTTTGTAAAAAAAAGGTACACATATAAAGGACCAGATTTAGTATATAAATTAAAAGAAAGGGATATATATTTTGTTATTGAACATCAATCTTGTATTGACAAAAACATAGCTAATAGATTGATAAACTATTGTATAGACATTATATATGAGTGGAGCAAAAACAGAGCGATAGGTAGTAAAAGAATGAAATATCCAGTAGTTGTTCCGATTGTAATATATACTGGGCAAGAAAAATGGGTTATGCCAGAAAAAACTAAAACAACTATTAATGAAGAATTTTCATATAACAGATATATACAAGATAAAGAAAACGTAGATATTAGATATAATTTAATAGAAATAAATAAAATATCAGATAATAATTTATTAAAAGAAAATAGTATATTTGGATATGGCATGATTTGCGAAAAAGCGAATAACCAAAAAGAGCTAAAAGAAAAAATAGAACTTATTTTACATAGTAACCCAAAAAAAGAAACAATAAACAAATTTAAACAAATTTTAAAAGATATATTAATTGATGTTATTCAAGAAAGTTTTAAAAAAGAAATAATTAAAAAAGTAAAAATTAAATTAGAAAAAGGAGAAGATATAGATATGAGTTGCTTGCAAGACAGGTTAATCGAAGAGTTTCAAAAACAGATAAGAAAAGAAATCGAAGAAACTAAAAAAGAGATAAAACAAGTGAAAAAAGACTTAGAATATGCAAAGAAAAAAATACAAGAAGAATATACAAGAATTGTAGTAAACCTAATATTAAATAATGTATCAGATAAAATAATAATAGATTCTATAGGAACATCAAAGGAAGAATTTGAATATATAAAAATGCATATAAAAGAATTTCAAAATGTGTAAAGTAAAAAGCTTAGCAATAAGAAGTTTATTGTTAGGCTTTTTGATTATAAAATTTTATTGAATAAACAAAAGGCTGATAAAGAATTGATGCAGAACATTTGTCTTATAGTCAACATAAAATATAATATAAACTAATTAGGAGGCATATTATGCAAGAAATTTTAAAAGTCGAAAACCTAAGTAAAACATATCAAAACAAAGAAGGTGAAATACTAGCATTAACAAATGTAAATTTTAGAGTGAAAAAAGGTGAATTTGTAAGTATAATTGGTCCTAGTGGATGTGGAAAATCCACGCTACTATCAATTATTGCTGGACTTGAAAGTAAAACAACAGGAAAAATATTTTTAAGTGGTAAAGAAATTCAAGAAATATCATCAGAAATAGGATATATGTTGCAAAAAGATTGTTTATTAGAATGGAGAAACATTTTAAGTAATACAATGTTTGGACTCGAAGTAAAAGGTTTAAAAAACGAAGAAAATAAAAAATATGTCGAAGAATTATTAAAAAAATACCACTTATATGAATTTAAAGATAAATATCCTGCAGAATTATCAGGAGGAATGAGGCAAAGAGTAGCTTTAATTAGAACACTTGCAACTCGTCCCAAATTACTACTTTTAGATGAAGCTTTTTCTGCACTAGATTATCAAACAAGAATAATGGTAACAAATGATATATATCAAATATTAAGAAAAGAAAATATAACAGCTTTAATTGTAACTCATGATATTTCTGAAGCAATTAGTATGTCTGATAGAATTCTTGTACTAAGTAATAGACCAGGAACCATAAAAGATATACACAAAATAGATTTTGAAACAGAAAATCGAACACCACTAAATACAAGAGAAAATCCAAAATTCAGTAAGTATTTCAATGTCTTATGGAAGGAGTTGAGATAATGGTAAAACAACAAATTATGTCAAAAGAAAGAAAAAAATTCCTAAAAAACAATAGGAATAAAAAATATTTGGTAGCATTAACACAAATCTCAATACTAATAGTATTGATTTTAGTGTGGGAAATACTTGCTAAAAAAGGAATTATAGATAGTTTCTTAATGAGTCAACCAAGCAGAATAGTACAAACACTAATGCATTTGGGAGATAATGAATTATTGATGCATATAGGTGTTACTGTTTATGAAACTTTGATAGGTTTTTTACTAGGAACATTATTAGGAATAATAATTGCAATTATATTGTGGTGGTCAGATTTCTTATCTAAAGTTGCAGAGCCATATTTAGTTGTATTAAACAGTCTACCTAAAGTAGCATTGCGGACCAATAATTATAATTTGGGTAGGAGCTGGAACTTCTGCAATAATAGTAATGGCGATAGCAATATCACTAGTAGTAACAATACTAGAAAATCTAAACGGTTTTCTAAAAACAGATAAAGAAATTATAAAAATGGCGAAAACATTTAATAGTAGCAAATTACAAATCTTAACTAAAATAGTAATTCCAGCAAATTTATCAACTTTTATAAATTCACTAAAAGTAAATATTGGGCTATCATTAGTAGGTGTAATATCAGGAGAATTCTTAGTATCAAAAGCAGGATTAGGCTATTTAATCGTATATGGTGGTCAAGTATTTCAGCTTGATTTAGTAATGACAAGTGTTTTAATTTTAGGAATAGTTGCAGGTATTATGTATGCAGCAGTAATGTTATTAGAAAAAATAATAAAAAAATCTTTTAAGCTAAAATAAAATATTAACAAAAAAATACAATTAACATAAAATATATCAAGCATAGGAGGTGAAATATGAAAAAGAAAATAATAATTGCAATAGTAGCAATAGTGCTTACCGTGTTTATTGGAATAAAAATATATATAGATAATACCCAAAAAACAAGTGAAGAACAAACGATTAAAATAAATGAAGTAACCCGTTCTGTATTTTATGCACCACAATATGTTGCTATAAATAAAGGTTTTTTCAAAGAAAATAATTTAGAAGTAGAATTATCAACAGGGCAAGGAGCAGATGCAGTTATGACAGCAGTTTTAAGTAATCAATGTGATATAGGATTTGCAGGACCTGAAGCATCAATATATGTATATAACGAAGGAAAAGAAGATTACTGTCAAGTATTTGCACAAATGACTAAAAAAGATGGATCATTTTTAGTATCAAGACAAGAAAACACAGATTTCAAATGGGAAGATTTAAAAGGGAAAACCGTAATTCCTGGAAGAAAAGGTGGAGTACCATATATGACATTTGAATATGTTTTAAGAAAAAATGGGATAGATACTAAAAAAGATGTAGTGTTAGATGATAGTATAAAATTTGATCTGATGGCAGGTGCATTTGCAAGTGGAGATGCAGATTATGTAACATTATTTGAGCCAACAGCATCACTTACTCAAGCACAAAACAAAGGTTATATCGTAGCATCTGTAGGAGAAGCAGCAGGAGATATACCATATACTGCATACTTTGCTAAAAAAAGTTATATAGAAAAAAATGAAGATGTAATTCAAAATGTTACAAATGCAATAGCTAAAGGCGAAAAATGGGTAAAAGAACATAACAGTCAAGAAATAGCTACAACTATTCAAAGCTTTTTTCCAAGCACAGATATAGAAACACTTACATCAGCAATACAAAGCTATAAAGATATTGATGCTTGGAATGAAAATCCTGTTTTAGAAGAAGAAGCGTTTAATAGATTACAAGAAGTTATGACACAAGCAGGAGAACTAACTAAAAAAGCGCCATATGACAAAATCGTAAACAATAAATACAGTAAACAGACTTTAAATATATAATTTTAAAAAGATATAGATTAAATATAATAAGCTATATCTTTTTGAAATATAAAAAATTTGTATATAAAAAATTTTTAAAAAAGATAGAAAAATGAAAAAAGAAGGAGATTTATAGAGAATTTATGAATAAAACTTTACATAGAAAGAAAAAACAAAGTTTGACAACTAGAACTTATGATGTTAAATTTACTCTTAAGGAGGTGTAAACCATGTTTGTTGAAGCACATATAGACTATCAATTAATAGGAGAAAGAATAAAGGAAAGAAGAAAAGAAATGGGATTTTCACAAGAAAAATTATCAGAAGCAATGGATGTTACAGTAGCATATCTTAGTAGGGTAGAAAGAGGAAGTGCAAAGATAACACTAAAAAGAGCTGCACAACTTTCTAATCTTTTACAAATTCCTATATGTGAATTAATCACAGGAATAACCAAAGAAGAAGACATATATTTAGACAAAGAATTTAAAGAATTATTTCTAAAATGTTCAAAAGATAAATTAAAGTTAATATACAATATTGCTAAGATTGTTTCTGGAGTAAAATTCGTATAGAAAAAATTCTTTACAAAAGGGCAAAAATAGTATAAACTACTTGCAGGTGAGAAAAAATGTATTTAAAAAGATTAGAATTGCAAGGGTTCAAATCTTTTGCTGATAAAACAGTATTAGAATTTAAACCAGGAATAACAAGTGTAATAGGACCAAATGGTTCAGGAAAAAGTAATATATCTGATAGTATAAGATGGATATTAGGAGAGCAAAGTATGAAGTCCCTAAGGGGAAGTAAATCATTAGATATCATATTTGCTGGAACACAAAACAGAAAATCTCTTGGATTTGCGGAAGGCTCACTTGTATTTGATAATACAGATGGAAGTTTACCAATTGAATACACCGAAGTTACTATAACAAGAAAAATATATAGAAGTGGAGAAACGGGATATTACATCAATAAAGTACCATGTAGATTGAAAGATGTTTTAGAATTATTTATGGATACAGGAATAGGAAAAGACGGATACTCTATAATTGGACAAGGTAAAATTGATGAAATTTTAAGTAATAAATCAGAAGATAGAAGAAATATTTTTGAAGAAGCAGCAGGAATTGTAAAATACAGAACAAGAAAACAAGAAGCAGAAAAGAAATTAGAAAGAACTAAACTAAACTTACTTAGAATAAATGACATATTATCTGAAATCGAAACTAATATTGAACCATTAAAAATTAGTGCAGAAAAAGCAAAAAAATATTTGAATTTAAGAGAAGAATTAAAAAATATAGAAATAGGTTTATTCATATATAACATAGAAAAATACAAACAACAATTAGATGAAATCGTAAAAGATGAAGAAATATATAATAACCAATGTGAAGAAGAAAATCAGAGTTTAGATAGAATTAAGGCATTAAAAGAAGAATTAAAGATTAACATTGAAGAAATAACTAATAAAATAGAAGAAATGTCAAATTTAGGATTTGAAAGCCAAAAAGAAATAGAAATGTTAAATTCTGATATAAGTGTAGCCAAAACCAGAATAGCTAATAATAACGAAAACAAAGCAAGATATCAAAAAGAAATAGAAGAAACAACTAAAAAGTTACAAGAATTACAAGAAGAAATAGAACAAAAGAAGCAAAAGAAAGAAAATTTAAAACAAAACAAGGAAAAGTTTGAAAAAGAATTAAAAGAAAAAGAAAAAGAGTTACAAAAAATAACAGAAAAATTATCTAGTAAGGAATTGGAAATAGAAGAACACAAGCATAAAGTTGAGGAAAATACAGATAGAAAATATGAATTACAATCAGAAACTAATGCTCAAAACATCAAAATTGAAAATGGCGAAAAAAGAGAAAGACAAATTAGCCAAGAAATGATATTAAATAACTCTGAATTAGATAATACAAGATTTACAAAAGAAGAAATTTCAAACGAATTTTACAATATTGAAAGTAAGAGAAATAATATACTTGCTGAAATAGTTGAATTTAGTAAGAAAAAAGAAGAAGTAGAAAAAAAAGTACAGTTATATGACCAAAATATTCAGGCATATCAAAGTGAAATGAGAATAAAAGAAGCAAGGCTTCGCTTCTTAATAGAAACAGAAAAAGAAAAAGAAGGATATGTAAAAAGTGTACGTTCACTATTATTAGAATGCGAAAAAACAAAAGAACTCGGAAAAGGAATGCATGGGGTATTAGCCAATATTATAGAAGTTCCTGAAGAATATCAAACAGCAATAGAAATGTGCTTAGGAATGAGTTTACAAAACATCGTAACAGATACTGAAGAAGATGCCAAAAGATTAGTAGAACATTTAAGAAAAAATAATTTAGGAAGAGCATCATTTTTACCAATATCTTCTGTTCATGGCAAAAAAATTGACAAGATAAAGGGGAATGAATCTGGAATAATAGGAATTGCATCAGATTTAGTAAATTATCACAAGAAGTATGAACAAATTATTACAAATTTACTAGGAAGAACAGTAATTGTAGACAATATGGAAACAGCCATAAAAGTCGCAAAGCAAAATGGATATACATTTAGAATCATAACAATAGAAGGAGATGTGATAAATCCTTCAGGAGCAATTACAGGTGGTTCTGTTAGTAAAAAAACTGTAAACATTTTAGGTAGAGGAAAAGAAATAGAAAAACTACAAAAAGATATAGCTGAATTAAAAAATAAAATAGAAAAACAAGAGCGTGAAAAAGAAGAATACGTAAATTCTATTGAAAATATTTTTGAAGAAGCTACGTTATTGGAAAAACAGCTACAAGAAATTGATATAACATATGCTACAGAAAAACAAAAGCTTGTATCTATAGAAGAAAATATTTCTAAAATAGAAAAACGTATATCAAAATTAAAAGAAGAACAAGAAAGCATAAAACAAGATAAACAGGAAGCAGAAAATATAAAAAATAAAACAGCTGAGGAAATAGAAAGACTAACACAAGAAACAGAAAAATTGACATTAATAATTCAAGAATTTGCAAATATAAATAAAGATAATCAAAAATATGTTGATGATTTGAATTTTGATATCACAAACTTAAAAATTTCAGTGTCATCATTTGATGAAAGTGAGGCATCACTTGAAGAAATACAAGAAAGAATTATTTCAGAAATTGAGACCGCTAAAATAAGTATACAAAACAAAGAAAAACAAATTGAAGAAATTACACAAGATAGTATAAATTTAGAAAAATCAATTGAAGACATACAAGAAAAAATAAAAGAAATTCAAGAAGAAGTAAGGAATAGTGGATCTAAAATAGAAGAGCTAAAACAAGATAGAATTGCAAAAAATGAAAAATTAGCAAAGCAAGAAGAAGCAATTAGCGAAAAACAAAAAGTAATAGAAGATTTACGTGCACAAATTTTAAAGATAGATGTTAAGAAAACTAAAACAGAAGAAGATATTAACAATATTATCAACAAGATGTGGGAAGAATATGAACTTACTCCAAACAATGTACACGATTACAAAAAACCGGAAAACGTTCAATTGACTCAGAAAAAAGTAAATGAATTAAGAAAAGAATTACGAGATTTAGGTAGTGTAAATGTAGATGCCATAGAGGAATATAAAAATTTAAAAGACAGATATGACTTCATGTGTGAACAAAGAGTAGACTTAGAAGACACAATGGCAAAACTTAGAAAAATTATAACAGATATGACACAAACTATGAAAGAACAATTTAGAACGCAATTTGCACTTATAAACCAAAATTTTTCTGAGGTATTTAAAGAATTATTTGGTGGAGGAAATGCTAGTTTAAAACTAGAAGATGAAAATAACATTTTAGAATGTGGAATAGATATCAATGTTCAACCACCAGGAAAAAAATTACAAAACATGATGTTATTATCAGGTGGAGAAAAAGCGTTTACAGCGATAGCATTGCTGTTTGCAATACTAAAAATAAACCCTGCACCATTTTGTGTATTAGATGAAATAGAAGCAGCCCTTGATGACGCAAATGTATATCGTTTTGCAGATTATCTAAAAAAATTCTCTCAAGATACACAGTTCTTAGTAATAACACATAGAAAAGGAACTATGGAAGCGGCAGATACAGTATATGGTGTTACAATGGAAGAAAGCGGAATATCAAAACTACTATCTATGAAATTGAAAGAACAAAAATGATTTCGGGGTGGAAGAAAAAAATCTCTTAAGCATTTAAAACATACAAAAGCTAGGATTTACTAGCTTTTTATTTTTTTGTAACTAATTTTTAAAGATTTTTTTCTCTGAGCCCCAAAAAGTTATAATCGCTATTGCCTTTGAGCTTTTATCCTCATAGTGGAAAGAAAATGTTGCAAAGCCATTTTTTTAAAGTTAGTAATAAAATAAAGACAAGCCACATAAAATTTAATAGAACAAAAAACCAAGGAGGAAAATTATGTGGGAAACTTTAAGAAAAGAAGAAGTGCTAAAAAGAGTGAAAACAGATGCTAAACACGGATTAATAACAGAAGAAGTACGCTTTAGACAACAGAAATATGGAAAGAATAAGTTACAAGAAAAGAAAAAAGAAACGATACTTGTAAAATTTATTAAACAATTTAATGACTTCATGATAATAATTTTAATTATAGCATCAATACTGTCTGCTGGAATATCATATTTACAAGGAGAGAATGACTATGTAGATGCAATTATTATAATTGCGATAGTAGTATTTAATGCAATAATGGGAGTTATACAAGAGGCAAAAGCAGAAAAATCAATAGAAGCATTAAAAGAGATGACACCACCAAAAGCGAAAGCAATAAGAAATGGAAAAATAGTAGAAATAAATGCAGAAGAGCTAGTTGTAGGAGATATAATAGAATTAGAATCAGGAACATATGTACCAGCAGACTGTAGATTACTAGAGAGTTATAATTTGAAAATTGAAGAATCCAGTCTAACAGGAGAAACAGAGCCTGTATTAAAAGATGCAAGCATAATAGCCAAAAGAGATATTGCTTTAGGAGATATGCTAAATATGGCGTTTATGGCGAGTATAGTGGTAAATGGACACGGAAAAGCTGTCGTAACAGAAATAGGAATGAATACTAAAGTTGGAAAAATAGCTAATATGATTATGGAAGATGAAACGCCTGAGACACCTATACAAAAGAAGCTGGCACAAGTAGGAAAAATATTAGGAATAGTATGTTTAGTAATATGCGTATTAATTTTTATAATAGGACTTATCAAAAAAATAGATCCAATAGAAATGTTTATGACATCAGTAGGACTAGCTGTGGCAGCAATACCAGAAGGATTACCTGCAATAGTAACTATTGTATTATCAATTGGTGTAAGCAAAATGGCAAAAAATAATAGTATAATTAGAAAATTACCAGCAGTGGAAACCTTAGGATGTAGCAAAGTAATTTGTTCTGATAAAACAGGAACGCTTACACAAAATAAGATGACCGTAGTAGAAATACAAGCTCAAGATAAGATGCTAGCAACAAAGCTTGCTGCTATGTGTACAGACAGCAGTATTACATATGAAAAAGGAGTAGCACAAGTAAAAGGCGAACCAACAGAAGTGGCTTTGGTTCAAAATGCATTAAAAAACAATATAAATAAAAACGAATTATATATTGAAATGCCAAGAGTTGCAGAGATTCCATTTGATTCTAGCAGAAAAATGATGACAACCATACATTCTATAAATAATAAATATATTACGATAACCAAAGGCGCTCCTGATATATTGCTAAATAGATGTAATATTACAGTAGGAGAAAAAAGACGAATAGAAGAGCAAAATGAGAAAATGGCAAAAAAAGCCTTAAGAGTAATAGCGGTCGCATATAAAGAAATGACATTTTTGCCAAAAGGTCAAGAAATAAAATATGTAGAAGAGGGATTAACATTTGTAGGGTTAATAGGAATGATTGATCCTCCAAGGGAAGGCGTAAAAGAAGCGGTAAAAACATGCAAAAGAGCAGGAATAAAAACAGTAATGATTACAGGAGACCATATTGCAACAGCAAAAGCAATTGCTAAAGAATTATATATTTTAGGACCAAGAGATAAGGCAATAACAGGGAAAGAACTAGATAATATTTCACAAGATAAATTAATAAAAGAAATAAAAGAGTATTCAGTATTTGCAAGAGTTACACCTGAGCATAAAGTAAGAATAGTAAAAGCATGGCAAGCAACTGGAAGTGTAGTAGCAATGACTGGAGATGGTGTAAATGATAGTCCAGCTTTAAAGAATGCAGATATAGGAATTGCAATGGGAAAAAACGGGACAGATGTAGCAAAAAATGCAGCAGATATGATATTAACAGATGATAATTTTGTAACAATTGTAAAGGCTGTAAAACAAGGAAGAAATATTTATGATAATATAAAAAAAGCAATACATTTTTTAATTGCAACTAATATTGGAGAAATAGTAACTATATTTATGGGATTAGTATTAGGGCTAAAGTCACCTCTACTTGCAATACAATTATTGTGGATTAATCTAGTAACAGACTCATTACCAGCCATAGCTATAGGATTAGAACCACCAGAAAAAGATATTATGAAGAGACAACCAATAGATAGCAGAAGAGGAATTTTTGCAGGTGGATTATGGAGCAAAATTATAGTAGAGGGAATAATGCTTGGAATGTTGACATTATTAGCATTTAGTATAGGAAATAAATATTTTTGTCTAGAAGTAGGAAGAACAATGGCATTTATTGCACTAGGAATGCTAGAACTTGTCCACAGCTTTAATATAAAAAGTGAACAGTCTATTTTCAAAACGGGAATATTAGAAAATAAATATTTAATAGGAAGCTTCATATTAGGAACAATAGTACAAACTATGGTGGTAGTAATTCCTACATTAGCGAATGTTTTTAAATTAGTACCATTAACATCAACTCAATGGATAATAGCTCTAATCATATCTGTACTTCCAATTCCAATAATGGAATTAAATAAAATGAGAAAAATGGGGCGGAAATCAAAATCATTTAGTTTTAGCTAATAGTCCGGTGAAATGAGTTTGGTGTATGAGGAAAAGATATTGACACCAAGAGAATAATAGTGTATTATGTGAGTATATAAAACCAAAGAGGAGAATTTTAAAAATGATAAACGCTGAAACCCTTGCGGGAGTACACACACACACACACGCACCTTATGTTTACTAAATAATAAAAGAGCTAATAATAAAATAGAAATAAATAAAAAGATAGTAGTAAAAGCCTAGAAATAGGTTTTTATTGCTGTCTTTTTTTAGTGAGAAAAAGAGGCCAGGTCTTAATTTTCTCATTATACATTAATAAAAAGACCTGAAAATAAAAAAACGTAGGAGGACTATTAACGATGAAGAAAAACAAAGGAATTACATTAATTGCATTGATAATAACAATAATTGTGTTATTAATCTTGGCAGGAGTAAGTATTGCTATGCTAACAGGGGAGAGTGGAGTTATAACACAAGCACAAAAAGCTAAAATATCTACAGAATTATCAGGGTATAAAGAAGAATTAGAACTATATAAAATAAGTAAATTAACAGAAAATCAAGAGTTTTTAGATGGAAGTTTAACAGCTGGAAAAACTAATCTATCTTATAACACACAAAAAGCTGGAGAAACAGGAAATATAAAAACTGTGATAACTAGTATTAGTGATGAATATATGGAAAAATTAGAAATAATAAAAGGAAAGCTTTTAATAAACACCAAAAGTAAAGACGAAGTTAAAATAGCTCAAAGTTTAGGTATAGAAGTAAACCCATATGATATAACAGAAGAAGGTGAATTGCTATCATCTAATGGCAATTTATTGCTTATGGATGAAAACGGAACATTAACAATACCAGACAGTGTAACCAAAATAGGAGAAGGAGCTTTTGCAAATCTAGAAGGACTAAAAACAATAATAATACCAGGAAGCGTTAAAGAGATAGGGACTAACGCGTTTAGAAGAAATACGACGCTAGAAACTGTAATAATGCAAGAAGGGATAGAAAAAATAGGCGATTGGGCCTTTGCAGAATGTAAAGAATTAAGAAAGATAGAATTTCCAGACAGCATTATAACTATGGAAACTTATTCATTTGCATATTGTAGTAAAATAAAAGAAATAAAAATTCCGCCAAAGGTAACTGAAATAAAAGCAGATACGTTTAATGGGAATTATTCATTAGAAAAGATGATCTTAAACAAGAAAATCAATAAAATAGGGGATAGAGCTTTTGAAAATACAAAAATTTCGGAGATAACATTACCAGCATCGTTGAGAGAACTTGGGGAAAACATATTTGGCTCTAGTAAATATTTAAATATAATCAATATAGAAGAAGGAGCTCCATTTAAATATGAAAGCGGAATGCTAATGTCAGAAAATAAAGAAAATATATATTTTATATCAAAAACATATTTAGAAAGCATTAGTATATTACAAATCCCTGAAGGAACAAAAAATTTCAAATTAAATTTAAAACAATATAATAATATAAAAAAATTAATAATACCTTCAAGCTTACAAAGCATTGTAGAATTTTATTATATGCCTGATAGTATAGAAGAAATAGAGGTTTTACAACCAAACACAAAATTTGCGGTTTCTAAAGAAAACAAAATATTATATACATTGGATACAAAAGAGATTATAGTATGTTATTCAAAAGAAGAAAATATTAATATAGATCCCAACAATGATTTAGGTCTACAAAAATTAAATAATAATGCATTTTACTTAGCAACTAAGGCCAAAAAAATCATACTACCAAATTCCTTAGTGAAAATAGGTCAAAATTTATTCGGAAACAACGATTTACAAGAATTTAATATAGGTCCTAATGTATCTGAAATAGCTGGAAACTTTAAAAAGAAAGAAAATAATGTAAATGTAATTATAGAACCAACGAATAAGTATTTTGTAGTAGATGAAAATATTTTATATAATAAATCAAAAACTAAATTAATATCCGTGTTATACGAAATAGTTGGTAACTTTGATATTAGCCCAACAGTTGAAGAAATAGGACAAAACGCATTTAATAGACAAAATAAAATGAGTAGAATAAATATTCCATCAAGTGTAAAAGTAATAAATAATTGTTTTAATGATTGTGCGTTTACTGAAATTGATATACCAGGAAGCGTTGAAAAAATACAAAGTGGAACATTTGGAGCAAATCCGTATTTAACTTATATAAGAATTGACAAAGAAGTAGACTCAATTCCAGGAGCACCATGGGGAGCTCCAAAAGGGATGAAAGTTGTAAGTTGGGAAAAGTAAACTGAATTGGACAAAAATAAAAAATATTGACATCAAGTGAATAATAGTGTATTATGTGAGTATATAAAACCAAAGAGGAGAATTAAAAAATGATAATCGCTGAAACCCTTGTGGGAGTACACACACACACACACACAC